>NZ_DASYGF010000060.1:0-94379 GCF_036000045.1 Pedococcus sp. | reverse complement strand
CCGGACGCGGTGTTGAGCGGGGTCGAGCTGCTCGCGGAGCAGCTCGACGCCGACGTGATGGTGGTCGACATCGGTGGCGCGACCACGGACGTGTACTCGGTGCTGCGCCCCCAGGGTGAGGACGCCGAGCTGGCCAAGGACGTGGTGGCGCCCCTGTGGCACGCCCGCACCGTCGAGGCCGACCTCGGCATGCGCTGGAACGCCGAGGGTGTCGTCGAGGCGGCGGGTCGCGAGCACCTGTCGCTGCCCCCGGGCGCCGAGAGGTATGCCGCCGCCGTGGCACGCGAGCCGGGTCGCCTCCCGTCCGGGCCGGCCGAGCAGGCGCTGGACTGCGCGCTGGCGCGGGCTGCCGCCGTGGTGGCGGTGCGCCGCCATGCTCGGCCACCCGCGCAGGGGGCCGGTCCGCGACCACTGTCGGACGTGCGGCTGCTGGTGGGGTCGGGTGGCGTGCTGCGGCACGCGAGCGATCAGGACCGGTCGCACGTGCTGGGCGCGGTGGTGGCCGACCATGCGGGCGGCTGGCGGGTGCCCCGCGAGGCGGCGGCCGTCACCGACACGGCATACCTGCTCTTCGCCGTGGGGCTGCTCGGGGAGCGGCACCCCGAGGTGGCGCGGCGGCTGGCCGAGGCGGTTGTCGGTGGGCGGTCGTAGCGTCGCTGCATGACCGACACATCGATGGTGACGCCGCTCCTCGACCTCGTGGTCCTCGACTGCCCTGACGCACGGGCGCTCGCAGCCTTCTACTCCACGATCCTCGGCTGGCCGGCCGAGGACGACTCCTCCGACGACTGGGTGACTCTCCGTCCGCCCGGCGCTGAGCCTGAGCAGGGCCGAGCGTCGCGGCCCATGGGGCTGGCGTTCCAGCAGGTCGAGCGGCACCAGGCGCCGACCTGGCCGGAGGGTCCTCGACCTCAGCAGTTCCACCTCGACTTCGCGGTGCCCGACATCGAGCAGGCCGAGCCGGGGGTGCTGGCCGCGGGGGCCACTGTGCACGAGCACCAGCCCTCTGAGACCGGCAGCTTCCGGGTCTATCTGGACCCCGCCGGCCATCCGTTCTGCCTCTGCGCCGAGTGACGCCGCCGGGGGCTTGTGCGAGTAGGTGCTCGCGATATAACGTGTTATGAACGCGATATAACGCGAGATGGGAAGGGTTCGGAAATGGTTGGCTTCATCCCCCAGGTCCGGCCTAGGGTCGAGCGATGACGCCCCTGGCCATCGAGGCCGACCACCTGGTCAAGAGGTTCGGCGACCAGACCGCGGTCGACGACGTCAGCTTCGGCGTGCCCCAGGGTTCCGTGCTGGGGCTGCTCGGTCCCAACGGAGCGGGCAAGACGACCGCGGTCCGCATGATGACCACGCTGACCACGCCCACCAGCGGCACCGCGCGGGTGGCAGGTCACGACGTCATTCGCGAGGCCGACGCGGTGCGCCGGTCGATGGGCCTGACCGGTCAGGCGGCGACCGTCGACGAGCTGCTCACCGGGCGTGAGAACCTGCGCCTCATCGGCTCCCTCTACGGTCTCCCGCGCGACTACGTCAGGCGTGCCGGCGGTGACCTGCTCGACCGGTTCTCCCTGGCGGATGCCGGTGACCGGCCGGTCAAGACCTACTCGGGGGGCATGCGACGCCGGCTCGACCTCGCGGTGAGCCTCATCGCGACCCCACCGGTGCTCTTCCTCGACGAGCCGACCACCGGGCTAGACCCGCGCAGTCGCGTCGAGCTCTGGGAGGTGCTCCGCGGTCTGGTCAACGACGGCACGACACTGCTGCTGACCACCCAGTACCTCGAGGAGGCCGACCACCTCGCCGACCGCATCGTCGTGATCGACCATGGCCGGGTCATCGCCGAGGGCACACCGTTGGAGCTCAAGGACCGCAGCGGGCGCGCCAGCATCGTGCTGACGGTCTCCAAGGCCGACGAGCTGGGCACCGCGGAGCAGCTGTTGCGCGACCATGTGACCGAGGTGCACGTCGACGTGGCGGCCAGGCAGCTGACCGCTCCTGCCGAGGGGCTTCGCGACATGACCCGGATCGCGGCCGTCTTCGAGGGGAGCACCATCGAGCTCGACGACCTCGGGCTCAAGCGACCGAGCCTGGACGACGTCTTCCTGCACCTCACCGGCCACCGTGCCGACAATGCCGCCGAGGCCGATGACCGTGGCGACGACACCGCCGACCGTGAGGAGCTGGCGTCATGAGCACCGACACCGAGGCCCGCGTAGTGACGAGTGGGACGGCCCGTGCCGAGATCAGGCGGACCGGCCTGCTGAGACAGTCCTTGGCGATCGTGCGACGCAACCTCATCCACATCAAGCGCATGCCTGAGATGCTCATGGACGTCACCATCCAGCCCGTGATGTTCGTGCTGCTCTTCGCCTACGTGTTCGGCGGCTCGATCGCCGTCAACGGGTCTGCCGCCGGTTATCGCGAATGGCTGATGGGCGGCATCATGGGCCAGACCATCGCCTTCGCGGCGGCCGTGGTGGCCATCGGGCTCACGGCAGACCTGGGCAACGGCATCGTCGACCGTATGCGGTCGCTGCCGATCAACCCTGCCGCCGTGCTGGTGGGGCGCAGCCTGTCCAGCCTCATCCACTCCAGCATCGGCATCCTGGTCATGTCCGTCACGGGGCTCGCGGTGGGCTGGCGCATCCACGGTGGTGTGGGCGCGGCGCTGCTGGCCTACTGCCTCCTCCTGCTCTGGGGCTTCGCGATGATCTGGGTCGGCATCCTGGTGGGCTCGAGCCTGCGGTCCGTCGAGGCGGTCAACGGCATGATGTTCACGACGCTGTTCCCCATCACCTTCCTGGCCAACACGTTTGCGCCTACGGAGCGGATGACCCCGTGGCTGCGCACGATCGCCGAGTGGAACCCCATCTCCTCGCTCGTGCAGGCGGTCCGCGAGCTGTGGGGCAACGCCGCCGCGGCGCCACCCGACGCGGCGCTCCCGCTGCACCACCCCGTCCTGACCACCCTGCTGTGGACCATCGGGATCACCGTGGTCACGGCGCCCCTGTCGGTCCGCGCCTTCCGGCGGCGTACCCAGCAGTAGTCCCGGGCGCTCGGGCGGGGCGTCGGGCGGGCGTTCCTTCGGGCGATAGCCTGCGCCCATGGCATCACCGTTGCTGTCCGTCTCGGTGGACGACATCCGCGCTGCGCAAGACCTGCTCAGCGGTGTCGTCCGCCCCACGCCCCTCGAGTTCAGCCGGGCCCTCGCCGACCGCGTGGGCACTGACGTCTATCTCAAGTGCGAGAACCTCCAACGCGCCGGGTCGTTCAAGATCCGCGGCGCGTACACCCGCATGTCGCGCCTCTCCGACGAGGAGAAGGCCCGGGGTGTCGTCGCGGCCAGCGCCGGCAACCACGCGCAGGGTGTCGCCCTCGCCGGTCAGCTGCTGGGCATCGACGTCAAGGTCTACATGCCTTTCGGCGCGCCGATGCCCAAGCTCACCGCGACCAAGGCGTACGGCGCGACCATCGAGCAGGTGGGCACGACCATCGACGAGTGTCTGGTCAAGGCCCGAGAGTGGGAGGCCGAGACCGGAGCGGTGCTGATCCACCCCTTCGACCACCCCGACATCGTGGCCGGGCAGGGGACAGCGGGCCTGGAGATCCTCGACCAGTGCCCCGACGTGAAGACCATCGTCGTCAGCGCCGGCGGCGGGGGCCTGCTCGCGGGCATCGCCGTGGCGGTCAAGGCGTCCCGCCCTGACGTCCGGGTGGTGGGGGTGCAGGCCGAGCAGGCCGCGGCATACCCCTTGTCCTTGGCGGCGGGCAAGCCGGTGCCGTTCGCGAACATGCAGACCATGGCCGACGGGATCGCGGTCGGTATGCCGGGCGAGGTGCCCTTCGCCCTGGTGCGCGAGCTCGTCGACAGCATGGAGACGGTCAGCGAGGAGAGCCTCTCCCGCGCTCTGCTCTTCGTCCTGGAGCGAGCCAAGCTCGTCGTCGAGCCGGCTGGGGCGGCCGCCGTCGCGCACCTGCTGGAGCGGGCCGGCCAGCACATGGACGGGCCCGTCGTGGCGGTGCTGTCCGGCGGCAACATCGACCCGCTGCTGCTCCTGCGGATCATCCGGCACGGCATGGCAGCGGCGGGGCGCTACCTGCAGTTCCGGGTGCGCGTCTCGGACCGCCCCGGGCACCTGGCACGTCTGCTCGCCGACTGCGCGGCGGTGGACGCCAACGTCCTCGAGGTCGAGCACATCCGCACCGGCACCACCATCACCGTGGACGAGGTCGAGATCGGCCTGCAGCTCGAGACCCGCGGACCGCAGCACTGTGAAGAGGTGCTGCGCACCCTGCGGGGCAAGGGCTACCAGCTCAAGTTCGGCTGAGCCCCGTCCGCATCCGCGGGGGCGCCGGCTCAGGGAACGTAGGGCGTGGCGGCCTTGACGGTGACGTCGATGGTCTTGCCGTTGGGGGCGGTGTAGGACGCGGTGTCGCCGATCTTCTTGCCGTTGATCGCGGCGCCGAGCGGCGACTTCTCGCTGTAGACCTCGAGGTCCGAGCCGTCGGCGATCTCACGCGAGCCGAGGAGGAACTGCACGTCGTCGCCGAACATGTCGACGGTGACCACCATGCCGGGGGTCACCACCCCGTTGTCGGCCGGAGCGGCACCCACGGTGGCGTTCTCGAGCAGCTGGGTCAGCTGGCGGATGCGGGCCTCCATCTTGCCCTGCTCCTCCTTGGCCGCGTGGTAGCCGCCGTTCTCCTTGAGGTCGCCCTCCTCGCGGGCCGCCTCGATCTTCTTGGCGATCTCCGTACGGCCGTCGCCGGAGAGCTGGTCCAGCTCGGCCTTCAGACGGTCGAAGGCCTCCTGGGTCAGGTAGCTCGCGGTGGGGGTCGCGGTGTCGCTCACGTCGTACTCCTTGATCGGGGTCCCCGGGACGCGGCTGCGCGATGGGGAGGCTGTTACGCGTAACGGCCCGGACCCGACCACGCGCACGTCGCCGGTTCCAGACCGCTGGGTGAAACGACGATTCTACAGCCGGGGTCGACCGTGGTCCATCTCGGGCGCCTGGACGGGGCCGCGTTCAGGGGTTCGGCGAGCAGCTCTCGACCTCGCCCGTCACGGCCCGGGAAGCCGTCTTGACGACCACCCGCTGGTGCACGTCGCGCTCCGAGGTTGCGGGCACGGTGACGTTGAGGACCCCCACGACGCCGAAGGTGCGGTCCAGGGCGCGGACCGTGCACACGACGGCTTGGCCGGGTGAGCGGTCCACGTCGAAGTCGACGCGCACGGAACGGTCGTCGAGCACCTTGTAGCCGGTGACCGTCGGGGTGATCTGGCCCAGGGTGTTCGCCAGCCCGAGCCAGACGGCGAGTGCGACACCGATGGCGCAGCCGATGATGCCGACCACCCACCACTTCCCGGTGCCGGGTGCGGGGCGGGGGAGCGGCATGACGAGGTCCTTCTGACAGATGAGAGGATGGCAAGCGGTTTCGGTGCCCGTCTCGGTGGGCAACCCCATTGTCCGTGACGGCGAGAGAGGTTCTGCACGTGGCTGACCGGTTGCGGCTCATGGCTGTGCATGCGCATCCCGACGACGAGTCCAGCAAGGGCGCGGCCACGATGGCCAAGTACGTCGCCCTCGGGCGCGACGTACTGGTCGTCTCGTGCACCGGTGGCGAGCGCGGTGACGTCCTCAACCCCGGGCTCAAGGACGACCCGCACATCGCCCGCGACCTGCCGCGAGTGCGCCGCGAGGAGATGCAGCGGGCCCAGGAGATTCTCGGGGTCCAGCACACCTGGCTCGGCTTCGTGGACTCCGGTCTGCCCGAGGGCGACCCGCTGCCCCCGCTGCCGGAGGGATGCTTCGCCCTCGAGCCGCTCGAGGTCACCACCGAGGCGCTGGTGCGCGAGATCCGCAGGTTCCGCCCTCACGTGCTGACGACCTACGACGAGAACGGCGGCTACCCCCACCCCGACCACATCATGTGCCACCGGGTGTCGATGGCTGCGTTCGAGGCGGCCGGTGACCCCGCGGCATACCCCCATGCGGGTGAGCCGTGGCAGCCGCTGAAGATCTACTACCACCAGACCTTCACCAAGGACCGCATCGTGGCCTTCCACGAGGCCCTCACCGCCCTCGGTGAAGAGAGCCCGTATGCCGAGTGGCTGGAGAACTGGGGCGACCGCCCCGCTCGCACCATCACCACGCGCGTCCACTGTGCCGACTACTTCGACCAGCGGGACCAGGCGCTGCTCGCGCACGCGACCCAGGTCGACCCTGACGGCACGTGGTTCCGCGTGCCGCGCGACCTGCAGGCCCAGGCCTGGCCCACGGAGGACTACGAGGCGGCCCTGTCCTACGTCCCGGTGGAGCCGATCGAGGACGACCTGTTCGCCGGCATCCGCGACGCCGCAGAGGGTGACGCCCTGGCGACCCGAACCGACCTCGCGATCGCCTACGACGGCCGTACGGAGGCCACCGTATGAACGGCGAACCCTCCACCCTGGTCTCGCCAGGCATCTGGGGCTTCATCGCCTTCTTCGTCCTGGCGGTCGCTCTCTATCTGCTCATGCGCAACATGAACGCCCGGATGCGCCGGATGTCCTACCGTGCCGAGGAGCTCCAGCGCGAGGCGGAGGACCGGAGTCAGGGCCAGGGCGAGGCCGCTCAGGCGGAGGCCGACGAGACGGATGACGCCACCCCTGCGCAGGAGCAGACTGAGGACCCCGGACAGAAGCCGGGCACCCAGTCCCAGAGCTAGTCGGCCAGTGCGCTGACGTCGGAGGTCGTGTCATGAGCGGTCGGATCGTGCATTTCGAGCTTCCCTACGACGACGCCGAGCGGGCTCGCGCGTTCTACGGCGGCATCTTCGGCTGGGACATCCAGAGCTACCCCGGCATGGACTACTCGATGGTGTCCACTGGGCCGTCTGGCGACACCGGGCCCACCGAGCCGGGCTTCATCAACGGGGGCATGGCCCAGCGCAGCGAGGGCTTCTCGGGTCCCACGGTGGTCGTGGACGTGGACGACATCGAGGAGACACTGGCGCAGATCGAGCAGAACGGCGGCTCGCTCCTGCTGGCGAAGCGGCCCGTCGGCGAGATGGGGTGGACGGCCTACTTCACCGACCCGGAGGGCAACGTCGTCGGGCTGTGGGAGACCAAGCGCTCGTCCTAGCGCGGCGCCGGTGAGGTGCGAACGCCGCGGCGGTCAGGCGGGGTGCGCCCCGTAGATCGTCATCGACACGGCGATGTAGTGCACCGTGAACGCCGCCAGCGTCAGCGTGTGGAAGATCTCGTGGAACCCGAACCAGCGTGGGGACGGGTTGGGCCGCTTGATGCCGTAGACGACAGCGCCCGCCGTGTAGAGGAGCCCGCCGACCGCGATCAGGGTGACGATGACGGGGCCGCCGAAGTGCAGGAGGTCGCGCAGGTAGAAGACCGACACCCATCCGAGGGCGACGTAGACGGGGGTGTAGAGCCAGCGCGGGGCACCGACCCAGAAGACGCGGAACAGCACGCCCGCCACCGCGCCGATCCAGACGATGAGCAGCATCGTGCGCGCGTCGGACCGGGGCAGGAGCAGGGCGAAGGGCGTGTAGGTGCCGGCGATGATGAGGAAGATGTTGGAGTGGTCCATCCGCTTGAGGACCCCAGCGACCCGAGGTGACCAGTTGCCCCGGTGGTAGATGGCGGACGTGCCGAAGAGCATCCAGGCCGTGACGGAGAAGACCACGGCGGCGACCCGGCCCGAGGTGGTGGGCGCCAGGGCGATGAGCACGATGCCGGCGGCTACGGTCAGGGGAGCCATGCCCGCATGGAGCCAGCCCCGCAGGTGGGGCTTGGCTGCGGTGACGACGGTCTCGAGGGGGCCCTGGTCGGGGGCGGCGGGAGTCGTGGCCATGGGTGGACTATAACCTACGGTCCCGTAGGTTACTGATGCGTAGGTTGTGGGCTGCGCCTCATCGCCGGGCGGTATGCCGCGTCTCGGGCGGTGCGCCACCGTTCCCAGCCTGCGGGGGTAGCGTGGAGCCGTGGCCCTGTCGGACGTCCTCTATCTCGCATATGAACGGCGGCTGCGACGTCGGCTCGCGACGGCCACGCTGCCCCGCCATGTCGGGGTCATGCTCGACGGCAACCGGCGCTGGGCCGCCCAGCGGGGTCACGGCACCAAAGAGGGCCACCAGGCCGGCGCGGACAACATCGCGAACTTCCTCGACTGGTGCGAGGAGGCCCGGGTCGAGGTGGTCACCCTGTGGCTGCTGTCGACCGACAACCTCAGCCGGCCCGCCGCCGAGGTGGTGCCGCTGCTCTCGATCATCGAGACCACGGTGTCAGACCTCGCGGCGACCAAGCGATGGCGGATCAACCCCGTGGGCTCGCTCGACCTGCTCCCGGCCGAGACCGCTCGCCGCCTCAAGGAGAGTGCCGACCTCACCGAGGACGTCCACGGGATGACCGTCAACGTGGCGGTGGGCTACGGCGGGCGCCAGGAGATCACCGACGCGGTCCGTTCCATGCTGATGGCCCATGCCGCCCACGGCACCACGATCGAGGAGCTCGCCGAGACACTCCAGGTCGAGCACATCGCCGAGCACCTCTACACCAAGGGCCAGCCCGATCCGGACCTGGTGATCCGCACCTCGGGGGAACAGCGCCTGTCCGGCTTCCTGCTGTGGCAGAGCGCGCACAGCGAGTTCTACTTCTGCGAGGCCTACTGGCCCGACTTCCGGCACGTGGACTTCCTGCGCGCCCTGCGCGCCTACTCTGAGCGCAACCGCCGCTTCGGCGGCTGAGCCGACCCGCCGACCCGCCCGGCCGACCCGCCGGCATACGACCGTCTGAGTCGCCCCTCCGACGGACAGGTGAACTCTTGGGGGAACTCGTCTCGGCTCGGGCGTGGCATCCCGCCGGGGGGCCCCGCGAGTCGTAGCGTCGGCAGTGACGTGGAGCACCCGCCCCGCGTCCTGGGAGGCCCACTATGGAGCTGTTCGAGCTCCGCGCGGAGGGCCGGATCCGGTCCCACCGCGGTGGGAGATGGACCCGGCACCTCGGTCGCGATTAGGCGCAGAGCGCCGGGCTGCGGCGCGCTGTGCCAAGGAGAGACATTGGCCCGCAACGCTTCGAACCACGGCACCACCGGTCGCGCCTCGACCACCACGCACGACGCCTCCACCCCGTCCACGACCGGCTCACCTGCCGTTCGCCGGACGTTCGTCCTCGACACCTCGGTCCTGCTGTCCGACCCGCGCGCCATGCTGCGTTTCAAGGAGCACGAGGTCGTCCTGCCGGTGGTCGTCGTCACCGAGCTCGAGGCGAAGCGGCACCATCCCGAGCTGGGGTACTTCGCCCGCCAGGCGCTGCGCCTGCTCGACGACCTGCGGATCCGTGAGGGGCGTCTCGACTCGCCCGTCTCGGTGAGCGAGGAGGGGGGCACCCTGCGGGTCGAGCTCAACCACACCGACCCGACATCGCTGCCGGCCGGGTTCCGGCTGGGCGACAACGACACCCGCATCCTCGCGGTCGCCAAGAACCTCTCCAGCGAGGGCGACGACGTCACGGTGGTCAGCAAGGACCTGCCGATGCGGGTCAAGGCGTCGGCTGTGGGCCTGGCCGCCGAGGAGTACCGGGCGGAGCTGGCCGTCGACAGCGGCTGGACCGGCATGGCCGAGCTCGACGTGAGCGTCGAGGAGATGGACGCCCTCTACGAGCACGGCCGTATCGAGAACGCCGCCGCCGCCGAGATGCCGTGCCACACGGGCCTGGTGCTGCTCTCGCCGCGGGGAAGCGGTCTGGGGCGCGTCGGGGCCGACAAGCAGGTGCGGCTGGTCCGTGGGGACCGCGACGCGTTCGGGCTGCACGGGCGCAGCGCCGAGCAGCGGATCGCCCTCGACATCCTGCTCGACCCCGACGTGGGCATCGTCTCGCTCGGGGGCCGAGCGGGCACGGGCAAGTCGGCGCTCGCGCTGTGCGCAGGCATCGAGGCCGTCATGGAGCGTCGCCAGCAGCGCAAGGTGGTGGTCTTCCGACCCCTGTATGCCGTGGGCGGCCAGGAGCTCGGGTACCTGCCGGGGAGTGAGTCCGAGAAGATGGGGCCCTGGGCCCAGGCGGTCTTCGACACCTTGGGTGCGCTCGTCTCGCACGAGGTGGTGGAGGAGATCATGGACCGCGGCATGCTCGAGGTCCTGCCCCTGACCCACATCCGGGGGCGCTCGCTGCACGACGCGTTCGTCATCGTTGACGAGGCGCAGTCGCTCGAACGCAACGTGCTGCTCACCGTGCTGTCCCGGGTCGGCCAGAACTCGCGGGTGGTGCTGACCCACGACGTGGCCCAGCGCGACAACCTGCGGGTCGGCCGGCACGACGGGGTGGCCGCCGTGATCGAGGCGCTCAAGGGGCACCCGCTGTTCGCGCACGTCACGCTGACGCGCAGCGAGCGCAGCCCGATCGCCGCCCTGGTCACCGACCTGTTGGAGGGCCTGGAGGTCTGACCCCGTCCGCTTCCCACTGAGCAGACGCCCGTCCCACTGCGCCCCGAGCAGCTCTCAGCGCAGTGGGACGGGCGTCTGTGTAGTGGCGGTCGGGGGGGCGTAGTGGTGGTCGGGGGGCCCCAACCGACGAACGGGTCATCCGAACGGCTGAAATTGGCGTCACATCTGTCACACCAGTCACATCGAGATGGGGCAAATTGGAGATCGAGGGCCATCGAGGCTAAGGTCTCGGTTTCATAACGTGCCGGCTCGCAGACCTGATGGGGCGACTGGCCGCTCCCCGCAGCATCTGTCCCGGCACCGACTGAGGCCACCTCCACGGTGGTCTTTCCTTTGGAGGAACCTGTATGAGCCAGCCCTACCAGGGTCGACACCGTCAGGTGAAGGCCCCCGGCAGGACCGCCTCTCACACCTCCGGCCTCACCAGGGCCATCAGGCGTCCCGCAGTCACGTCCAGCGTTCTGCTGGCCGTTCTCGCGACCACGGCCGCCGGCTACCAGGCGACAGACCGGCACCAGACCGGGTCCGCCGGGTTCACTGTCAGCACCGAGGCGGTCGCGCAGGCCAACGAGCTGTCCGATGCCCAGCTCGAGGACACGGCCAGGCTCGCCGCCGACCGTAACGCCACCAACGCCGGCCTCGCCGCGGCCCAGGAGCAGGACCGCCTCACGGCCCTCGTCGCCGCGAAGGCCGCCGCCAAGGCCCGTCAGGATGCGGCTGCCAAGGCCGCCCGCGACCAGGCGCGCCAGGCGCTCGAGGCCCAGAAGCAGGCCATCCTGGCCAACGCGCAGGCCGACCCCCGCGCCGCGGCACAGGCGCTGCTGTCCGAGTTCGGCTTCGACGCCGGCCAGTTCGGCTGCCTGGACAACCTCTGGAACGGCGAGAGCGGCTGGCGCTTCAACGCCTCCAACGGCTCCTCGGGCGCCTACGGCATCCCGCAGTCGCTGCCCGGCTCCAAGATGGCCAGCGCAGGCTCCGACTGGCAGTCCAACCCGGTGACGCAGATTCGCTGGGGACTGCAGTACATCAAGTCCTCCTATGGCACCCCCTGCAACGCCTGGAACACCTGGGAAGGCCGCTCGCCGCACTGGTACTGAGCGGACCTGGTCGGACCCGAGTCCGGCCGTGGCCCGACTCGAGCCGGGCTGAGCTCAGACCGGCGGCCGGGTCATCGCCAGGACGTCGAGAGCGTCGTCGAGCTGCTGCTCCGTGATCTCGCCACTGGCCACATGTCCCCGCTCGACGACGATGTCCCGGATCGGGCGACGCTCCTTGATGGACTGCTTCGCCACGGCCGCGGCGGCCTCGTACCCGATGTAGCGGTTCAGCGGCGTGACGATCGAGGGCGATCCCTCGGCCAGCTCCAGCGCCCGCTCCCGGTCGGCCTCGATGCCGTCGACACACCGGTCGGCCAGCAGCCGGGACGTGGCCGCCAGCAGCTCTGCGGACTCGAGGATGTTGCGGGCCATCACGGGCAGCATGACGTTGAGCTCGAAGGCTCCTGACGCGCCGGCCAGGGTGATGGTGGTGTCGTTGCCGATGACCTGGGCGCAGGCCATCAAAGTCGCCTCGGCGATGACGGGGTTGACCTTGCCCGGCATGATGCTCGAACCCGGCTGCAGGTCGGGCAGGTGGATCTCGCCCAGTCCCGAGCGGGGCCCGGAGGACATCCAGCGCAGGTCGTTGCAGATCTTGGTGAGGCTCACCGCCACGACCCGCAGCGCGCCACTCAGCTCGACGACGGCGTCCTGCGCCGACTGTGCCTCGAAGTGGTTCGCCGCCTCGCGAAAGGCGACTCCGGTGCGCTCGCTGACCCGCTCGATCACCGCGGCCGCGAACCCCGGGGCGGCGTTGAGGCCGGTCCCGGCGGCGGTGCCGCCCAGCGGCAGCTCGGCGGTGGCCTGAGCAGCCACGAGCACCCGCTCGGCACCGAGCTCGACCTGGCGGGCATAGCCGCCGAACTCCTGGCCGAGCGTCACCGGGACGGCGTCCATGAGGTGGGTCCGGCCGGCCTTGACCACGTCGGCGAACTCCGACTCCTTGGCTCGCAGCGCCTGGGCGAGGTGGACCAGGGCGGGCGCGAGGTCGCGGTGGACGGCCAGCGTGGCCGCGATGCGCAGAGCGCTGGGGAAGGTGTCGTTGCTGGACTGTCCGGCGTTCACGTGGTCGTTCGGGTGCACGGCCTCGCCGGTGGCGAGGTGGGCCAGGCGGGCGAGCACCTCGTTGACGTTCATGTTGGTGGAGGTGCCCGACCCGGTCTGGAAGACGTCGATCGGGAACTGGTCGTCATGCTTGCCCAGCGCCACCTCCTGGGCGGCTTCGCGGATCGCCTGCGCACGACTGTCGTCCACCACACCCAGCTCGGCGTTCACCTCCGCAGCGGCGCCTTTGAGCAGGGCGAGGGCATGGATGACGCCGGCGGGCACCGGTCGGCCCGAGATCGGGAAGTTCGCCACGGCGCGGGCCGTCTGGGCGCCCCACAGCGCCTCGGCCGGCACCTCGACGTTCCCCATGGAGTCGTGCTCGGTGCGGGTGGGGGCGGAGGCAGGGTCCTGAGCGGGCGGCATACAACCATCATGCCCCGCCCGTATGCCGAGCAGCGTCCTCAGAGCTTGCGGAGGCGGATGCGGCGGACGTTGTGGTCCTTGCCCTTGGCGAGCACCAGGGTGGCCCGGCTCCGGGTGGGCAGCACGTTCTCGCGGAGGTTGACCTCGTTGATCTTCGCCCAGATGTCGGCGGCGGTGGCCCGCGCCTCGTCGTCGGACAGCCACGCATAGCGGTGGAAGTAGGAGTCGGGGTCGGCGAAGGCCGTCTCGCGCAGCCGCAGGAACCGGTCGATGTACCAGTGTCGGATGTCGTCGAGATGAGCGTCGACGTAGACCGAGAAGTCGAAGAAGTCGCTGACCGCCAGCCCCGTGCGGCCGTCCGCATGCAGCCGTGGCGCCTGCAGCACGTTGAGCCCCTCGACGATCAGCACGTCGGGCTGGCGCACGACGATCTGCTGGTCCGGGACGATGTCGTAGGTGAGGTGGGAGTAGACGGGGGCACGCACCTCGGCCTTGCCGGACTTGACCTCCGCGACGAACCGCAGCAGCGCGCGCCGGTCGTAGGACTCGGGAAAGCCCTTGCGCTGCAACAGGCCCCGCCGCTCGAGCTCGGCGTTGGGATAGAGGAACCCGTCGGTCGTCACCAGCTCGACCTCGGGAGTTCCTGGCCAGCGGGACAGCAGCTCCTGGAGCAGGCGCGCGGTCGTCGACTTCCCCACGGCCACCGAGCCCGCCACCCCGATGACGAACGGCGTCTTGGCGGGGCTCTCGCCCAGGAAGTCGCCGGTGATGCGGTGCAGGCCCGCGGTGGCTCCGACGTAGAAGTTGAGCAGCCGCGACAGGGGCAGGTAGACCTCCTCGACCTCAGCGAGGTCGATCCGGTCCCCGAGCCCGCGCAGCCGGGCCACGTCGGCCGCGTCGAGGTTGAGCGGCTGGTTCTGCCGCAACCGCGCCCAGGCGGCGCGGTCGAGCTCGACGTAGGGCGAGGGAAGGGCGCCGGTGCCGTTCGCGGGGTGGCTCACGGGCGCCATTGTGGCCCACGGGTGCCGCTGGAGCGCGCAGCGTCGGATGCCGGTGAGACGCCCGTCGCCGGTTAGGCTGCACGCCATGTGTGGAATCGTGGGTTACGTCGGACCCGTCGCCGACGGCACAGCGCTGGACGTCGTCATGGAGGGCCTGGCCCGGCTCGAGTACCGCGGTTACGACTCGGCCGGCGTCGCGCTCGTCACCGAGAGCGGTGTCGTCAGCGAGAAGCGCGCCGGCAAGCTGGTCAACCTCCAGGAGGCGCTGGCCGCGGACGAGCTCCCCGGCTCGACCACGGGCATCGGTCACACCCGCTGGGCGACCCACGGCGGCCCGACCGACCAGAACGCCCACCCCCACCGTGGTGGGGTCGATGGCAAGCTCGCGCTCATCCACAACGGCATCATCGAGAACTTCCACCAGCTCAAGCAGGGGCTGCTCGCCGACGGCGTCGACTTCGCCAGCGAGACCGACACCGAGGTGGCCGCTCACCTCGTGGCGCGTGAGTATGCCGCGACGGGCGACCTCACGAGCGCGATGAAGGCCGTCGTCAACCGCCTCGAGGGCGCCTTCACGCTCCTCGCCGTCCACGCTGACAGCCCTGGCGTCGTCGTCGGCGCACGCCGCAACAGCCCGCTCGTGGTCGGGCTGGGCGACGGCGAGAACTTCCTGGGCTCGGACGTCGCCGCCTTCATCGGGCACACCCGTCAGGCTCTCGAGCTCGGCCAGGACCAGATCGTCACGATCACCCCCGACTCCTACGACGTCATCGGGTTCGACGGAAGCCCGGCCGAGGGTAAGCGCTATGAGGTGACCTGGGACGCGGCCGCCGCCGAGAAGGGCGGCTACGCGACCTTCATGGAGAAGGAGATCTACGAGCAGCCGCACGCCGTCCGCGACACCCTGCTCGGCCGTACCGACTCCGATGGCCGGCTCGTGCTGGACGACATGTCGATCACCGAGGACCAGCTCCGCAACGTCGACCGGATCATCATCGTGGCCTGTGGCACCGCGGCCTACGCGGGCATGGTCGCGAAGTACGCGATCGAGCACTGGACGCGGATCCCCGTCGAGGTCGCCCTGGCCCACGAGTTCCGCTACAGCGACCCCATCGCGACCGACCGCACGCTCGTGGTCAGCATCAGCCAGTCCGGCGAGACCATGGACACCCTCATGGCCGTCAAGCACGCCCGTGAGCTGGGCGCCCTGACGCTGTCGATCTGCAACACCCACGGGTCGACGATCCCGCGCGAGTCCGACGCCATCCTCTACACCCACGCCGGTCCCGAGATCGCCGTCGCCTCGACCAAGGCCTTCCTGGCGCAGATCACCGCCTGCTACATCCTCGGCCTCTACCTCGCACAGCTGCGCGGCGGCACCTTCGCCGACGACGCACAGGCCGTGATGAAGGAGCTGCACGAGATCCCCGGCAAGCTCGAGGAGCTGCTCGGCCGGATGGCACGGGTCAAGGAGATCGCGCGGTTCATGGCCGACACCCGGTCGGTGCTCTTCCTCGGGCGCAACGTCGGCTATCCGGTGGCCCTCGAGGGTGCGCTCAAGCTCAAGGAGCTCGCCTATATCCACGCCGAGGGCTTCGCCGCCGGCGAGCTCAAGCACGGTCCGATCGCCCTGATCGAGGCCGGCCAACCGGTCTTCATCGTCGTCCCCGGCCCGGGCACGCCGCACGGGCTCCACAAGAAGGTCGTCTCCAACATCCAGGAGATCCGTGCCCGCGGCGCCCGCACGCTCGTCGTCGCCGAGGAGGGTGACGAGGACGTGGTGCCGTTCGCCGACGAGGTGATCCGGGTGCCCGCGACCTCGCCGCTGCTGGCGCCGCTGCTCACGGTGGTGCCGCTGCAGGTGTTCGCGCTGCACCTCTCGACCGCCAAGGGCCTCGACGTCGACCAGCCGCGCAACCTCGCGAAGTCGGTCACGGTCGAGTGACCCGCCGTCCGGATCGGGCGCAGCACCGATGATCGTGGGAGTCGGGATCGATGTCGTCGACATCGAGCGCTTCGGCGCGACCCTGGAGCGCACCCCCGGCCTGCGCGACCGGCTCTTCACACCCGAGGAGCGTGAGCTCCCGCTGAACTCCCTCGCTGCCCGCTTCGCCGCCAAGGAGGCCATCGCCAAGGCGCTCGGCGCCCCGGTCGGCCTGCAGTGGCACGACGCGACCGTGCGGCGGGGCGAGGACGGCCGCCCCCACCTGCAGGTCACCGGCACCGTCGAGGCGCGGGCCGAGGCGCTGGGAGTCCACGCCATGCACGTGTCGCTGTCGCACGACGCCGGTATCGCCTCGGCCGTCGTGGTCGCGGAGGGCTGAGCCGTGCTCGACGCCTACGCTCCGGACCGGGTACGGGCTGCAGAGTCCCGCCTGATGGAGCAGCTACCCGAGGGTGAGCTCATGGGCCGCGCCGCCGCCGGGCTGGCGGAGGTCTGCCGCGCGCGTCTCGCCGAGCGTGGCGGCACCTCGGTGGTGGCATTGGTCGGTCCGGGCAACAACGGCGGCGATGCCCTGTATGCCGTGGCCCACCTCGCGGAGGAGGGCCTCGACTGCGTGGTGCTCCAAGGGGACTGGGACGCCCACCCGGGGGGACTGGCGGCCGCGACCGCGGCCGGTGTGAGGGTGCTCCGTGGCGATGCCGAGGGGCAGGCCGCCGCCCTGGCAGGCGCGGACCTCGTGGTCGACGGGGTGCTCGGGATCGGGGGGCGCCCGGGGCTGCCGGGCGAGGCCGTGACCTGGGTCGACGCGATCCCGGAGTCCGCCTTCGTCGTGGCGGTCGACCTGCCGTCAGGACAGGACCCCGCCGGCGAGCACGCCTCCGACCAGGGCGTCTTCGCCGACGAGACGGTGACCTTCGGTGTTGCCAAGCCGGTGCACCTGCTCCCCGCGACGGAGCTCGCGGTGGGGCGCCTCACGGTCGTCGACATCGGCCTGACCTTCGAGCGCGCCGGTGACGTGCAGCGCCTCGGCCACGACGACGTGGCGCTGCTGTGGCCCCGGCCCGGCGCCACCGACGACAAGTACTCCCGCGGGGTCCTCGGCGTCGTCGCGGGCAGTGAGGACTACACCGGGGCGGCTGTGCTGTGCTGCACCGCGGCCGTCGGCGCCGGCCTGGGCATGCTCCGGTATGTCGGGCCGCCGACTCCCGTCTCGCTCGTGCGGGCCGCAGTTCCCGAGGCGGTCATCGGCGTGGGGCGGGTGCAGGCGTGGGTCGTCGGCCCGGGCATCGACGCCACGTCCGACACCGACACCGCCCGAGCCCAGCTCGATGCCGGTCGCGAGGCGCTGGCGTCGGACCTGCCCGTCCTCGTCGACGCCGGCGGCTTGGACCTCGTCGACGGCTCCCGCAAGGCCCCGACCCTGCTGACCCCGCACGCCGGCGAGCTGGCCCGGCTGCTGAGCCGGCTCACGGGCACCGAGGTCACCCGGGCTCAGGTCTCGATCACGCCGCTGGCGCACGCCCGCCGGGCCGCCGACCTCACGGGCGCCACGATCCTGCTCAAGGGGTCGACCACCCTGGTCGTGCCGCCGACCTCGGCGGACCTGCCCGTGCGCAGCCAGAACGACGCCCCACCGTGGCTCGCCACGGCCGGGGCGGGTGACGTCCTGGCCGGTCTCTGCGGTGCGCTGCTCGCCGCGGGGCTCTCACCGCTCGACGCAGGCAGCCTCGGCGCCCTGGTCCACGGCGTGGCTGCCGATCGGGCCAACCCCGGTGGCCCGCTGCGCGCGCTGGCGGTGGCGCACGGCATACCGACGACCGTGGCGCACCTGCTCACCCGCTGAGCCGCCGCCAGCGGCATCCGAGTGGGGCCTGCCGACCCCCCACGCCCCAGTTCTGACAGACTTGCCAGTGATGAGCGAGCACCCCGTGAGCAGCCCCGTCGCCCCGGCTCCGCCGGGGCTTCCTTCGTGCGCCCAGGTCGACCTCGACGCCATCGCCGGCAATGTGGCCGCCCTCAAGGCCCGCGCCGGCGACGCGGAGGTCATGGCGGTCGTGAAGGCCGACGCCTACGGTCACGGGCTGGTCCCGAGCGCCCGCGCCGCGCTGCGGGGTGGGGCCACCTGGCTCGGGGTGGCCCAGCTGCCCGAGGCCCTGGCCCTGCGCGAGGCGGGCGTCCAGGCGCCCCTGCTGTCGTGGCTGCACGTCCCCGGCCAGGACTTCGCCCCCGCCGTGGAGGCGGGCATCGACCTCGGGCTCTCCACCAGGTGGGCCCTCGACCAGACGCTGGCCGCGGCGAACGCGACCGGTCGCACGGCCCGTGTGCACCTCAAGGTCGACACCGGCCTGGGGCGCAACGGCGCCTGGGATGCCGACCTGGAGGCCCTGCTGGCCGGCCTCGCCACGGCGCAGTCAGAGCGGGCGGTCGAGGTGGTGGGCCTGTTCAGCCACTTCGCCTACGCCGATGCGCCGCAGCACCCGACGGTCAAGGCCCAGCAGCAGCGGTTCGAAGGCATCGTCGAGCAGGCCGAGCGCGCCGGCATCCGGCCCCAGGTCCGGCACCTCGCGAACTCCGCGGCGACGCTGACGAACCCGTCCGCGCACTACGACCTCGTGCGCCCGGGCGTGGCCGTCTACGGCCTGTCGCCGGTGCCGGACCTCGGTGCCCCCGAGGACTTCGGCCTGCGCGAGGCGATGCGCCTCCTCGCACGGCTCTCCAGCGTCAAGCGTGCGCCCGCCGGCCAGGGGGTCTCCTACGGCCACGTCTACACGACCTCCGAGGCGACCATGCTGGGCCTCGTGCCCATGGGCTACTCCGACGGGATCCCGCGGCACGCCACCAACGTGGGTCCCGTCCAGGTCGACGGCCGGACGTACGCCGTGGCCGGCCGGGTCTGCATGGACCAGATCGTGCTCGACCTCGGTCCCGACACCGTCGCCCAGGCGGGCGACGAGGCCGTGCTCTTCGGCGTCGGCGCGGCAGGAGAGCCGACCGCCCAGGACTGGGCGGCGGCCATCGACACGATCAACTACGAGATCGTCACCCGGGTCGGCGCCCGGGTGCCGCGCGTCTACGTCGGAGCCGGGCAGTGAGCGTTCCAGTGCCCGCACCGCTGAGCCGGTCGGCTCGCGGGCTGGTCGGGCTGGGCGTCGGCCTCGCGGCCGCCGGCGCGGCCGCTGCAGTGGGCGTCGCCGCTGGCCGGGCCACCAAGGACCGTCATGCCCGGCTCGCGGTGCTCGCCCCCGCGGGCAGCTATGCCCATACCCCCGACAAGGAGTTCGCGGTCATCGCCGACGACGGCGTGCCGTTGCACGTCGAGGCGGACGAGCCGGCGGCAGACACGGCGTCCCCCGACCGGCCGACCGTCGTGTTCTCGCACGGGTACACGCTCAGCCTCAAGAGCTGGGTGCTCCAGCGAAAGGCCCTCGTCGAGGCCGGGTACCGCGTCGTGCTCTGGGACCAGCGCAGCCACGGCCAGTCCGAGCGAGCGCCGGCCGAGTCATGCACGATCGACCAGCTCGGGGCCGACCTCCACCGCGTGATCGAGGAGGCGGCGCCCGAGGGCCCGCTGGTGCTGGTCGGCCACTCCATGGGCGGCATGACCATGATGTCGCTCGCTCACCAGTTCCCCGAAGTGGTGCGCGACCGCGTGGTCGCCGCCGCCTTCGTCGCCACCAGCGCGGGGGGCCAGAACATGATGAACCTCGGTTTCGGCCAGCTGGTCGGCCGCCTGCTCGGCCGACTCGGGCCGCGCTTCCTCGCCCGGCTCGGCTCGCGTCAGCAGCTGGTCAACACCGCCCGCCGGCTGGGTCGCGATGTCGAGGACCTCATCGTCGAGCACTACAGCTTCGCGTCCGCGGTCTCGCAGCAGACCGTCCGCTACACCGGCGACATGATCATGGGCACGCCCCTGCAGGTCATGGCGGACTTCCTGCCGTCGATCAACCTCCACGACAAGCGCGACGCCCTCGAGAAGTTTCACGGCGTCGAGACGCTGGTGGTCAACGGCATGCAGGACCTGCTCACCCCGCCGGACCACTCCGACGCCATCGTCCGGCTGGTCCCGGGGGCCGAGCACCTCGTGGTCGAGGACGCCGGACACATCATCATGCTCGAGCACCCCGACGTGCTCAACGAGCAGCTGCTGGCCCTCGTCGAGCGCGGGATGCGGGCGGCGCAGGAGGGCGTCGCCGTGGCGCTCAAGCCGCGGGTCCGCCGCACGATCACCGATGTCGCCAAGCGCCGCCGCGTCGCCAAGGCGCGCCGCGGGGGCCGCCGTGGCTGACCTCGTCAGCCCGCCGCTGACCACCCCGGAGGCCACTCGTGCCTGGGGTGGTCGGCTGGGCCGGTTGTTGCGAGCGGGCGACCTCGTGGTGCTGACCGGGGGCCTCGGTGCCGGCAAGACCACCCTGACCCAGGGCGTCGCCGAGGGTCTGGGAGTGCGGGGGCCGATCACGTCGCCCACGTTCGTCATCGCCCGAGTCCACCCCTCGCTGGTGGGCGGTCCCGCCTTGGTGCACGTCGACGCGTACCGCCTGGGGGGCTTCGCCGAGCTCGACGACCTCGACCTCGACACCTCTCTGGAGGACTCCGTGACGGTCGTCGAGTGGGGGCACGGCCTGGCCGAGGACCTCACCGAGGACCGGCTCGAGGTCAGCCTCATCGGCGAGGACGTCCGCACCGCCACGGTCACCACGCACGGCCCCCGCTGGTCAGCTAACCCTGGGGGCCAGCACGAGCACGGCGAACCGGACACGATGGACGTCCTCCATGGCCTGACGAGTCTCACGGAGCCCTGCTGATGCTGCTGCTCGCCCTCGACACCTCGACCACCGCCATCACCGTGGCGCTGCGCGGGCCGGGCACCTCCGCCGAGGTCTCGGTGCTGGACGCCCGAGGCCACTCAGAACGCCTCGCACCCCTGGTCCTCGACGTCCTCGCGCAGGCCGGCCGCTCGGCCGAGGAGGTGACCGACGTCGTCGTCGGCACCGGGCCGGGTCCCTTCACCGGGCTGCGTGTCGGCATCGTCACCGGCCTCGTCTTCGGCCACGCCCGCGGACTGCCCGTCCACGGGATCTGCAGCCTCGACGCGCTCGCGGTCGACGCCGCCTCGCAGGTGCGCGACGGCGAGTTCCTCGTCGCGACGGACGCCCGCCGCAAGGAGGTCTACTGGGTGCGCTACCTGGCGGTCGACGGCATACCGCAGGCCCTGAGCGAGCCGGCGGTCGACCGCCCGGCCGAGCTGTCTGCGGACCTGCGCGCGCTCCCCACGGCGGGGCGCGGACCCGTCCTGTTCCCTGATCTCTTCCCCGAGCCCCTGGCCCTCCTCGACGTGCAGGCCGGCTCGCTGGCCGGGCTGGCGCTCCGGCGGCTGGCCGACGGTGTACCCATGCCCGTCGAGCCCCTCTACCTCCGGCGCCCCGACGCCCTGACCACCGCGGAGCGGGGACGGGCATGAGAGACATGGCCTGGACCGACATCGAGCGGCTCGCCGAGCTGGAGGCCGAGCTGTTCCCCCACGACGCCTGGAGCCAGGCCACCTGGTGGTCCGAGCTCGCCGGCCGCCCGCGCCGGTCCTACGTGGTCGAGGAGTCTGCCGACGGCGACCTGCTCGCGTATGCCGGGCTCGACCTCGGTGGTGACGTCGCCGACGTGATGACCATGGCCGTGGCCCCCGCCGCCCAGGGGCGCGGCCTCGGGCGGCGCCTGCTCGAGGAGCTGGTGGCCCGCGCCGAGGCCGACCACGCGGCATACCTCATGCTCGAGGTGCGGGCCGACAATGCGACGGCGCGTGCACTGTATGGCTCCCGGGGGTTCGAGGTCGTGAGCGTCCGCCGCAGGTACTACCAGCCGGGCGACGTCGACGCCGAGATCATGCGGCTGAGCCTGGGAGGGGACGCCTGATGGCTGCTGACGAGCCCCTCGTGCTGGGGTTGGAGACCTCCTGCGACGAGACCGGGGTCGGCATCGTGCGCGGCGAGACGTTGCTGGTCGACGCCATCGCCAGCAGCGTGGACGAGCATGCGCGGTTCGGCGGGGTAGTGCCCGAGGTGGCCAGCCGGGCCCACCTCGAGGCGATGGTGCCCACGATCGAACGCGCCACGCGCGAGGCCGGCGTGCGGCTGACCGACCTCGACGCCATCGCCGTGACCTCGGGTCCCGGGCTGGCGGGTGCGCTCATGGTGGGCGTCGCGGCGGCCAAGGCGCTCGCGGTCGCTCTGGGCAAGCCCCTCTACGGCGTCAACCACCTCGCGTCCCACGTCGCCGTCGACATCGTCGAGCACGGGCCGCTGCCCGAGCCGACCCTGGCGATGCTGGTCTCGGGTGGTCACTCCTCCCTGCTGCTCGTGCCCGATGTCACCCACGAGATCATCTCTCTCGGCTCGACGATCGACGACGCCGCGGGTGAGGCTTTCGACAAGGTGGCGCGTGTGTTGGGCCTGCCGTTCCCGGGTGGCCCCTACATCGACCGGGCCGCCCGCGAGGGCAGCAGCGTCGCCATCGACTTCCCGCGAGGGCTGACGACGGGGCGTGACATGGAGCGGCACCGGTTCGACTTCTCGTTCTCGGGGCTCAAGACGGCTGTGGCTCGCTGGGTGCAGGCGCGCGAGGCCGCGGGAGAGCCCGTGCCGGTGGCGGACGTCGCGGCGTCGTTCCAGGAGGCGGTGACCGATGTGCTGACCCGCAAGGCGGTCCTGGCCTGCAAGGAGCACGGCGTCGCCAACCTCCAGATCGGCGGTGGGGTTGCCGCCAACTCGCGGCTGCGAGCCATGGCCCAGGAGCGCTGCGACGCGGCGGGCATCGCCTTGCGCGTGCCGAGGCCCGGGCTGTGCACGGACAACGGCGCGATGGTCGCCTCCCTCGGCGCCCAGATGGTGCTCAAGGGGCGGGCGCCATCCGATCTCGGACTGCCGGCGGACTCCTCCATGCCGGTGACCGAGGTCCAGGCCTAGGGCACAGGCCTAGGGCACAGGCCTAGGGCACACCCTCGGGCACACGCCTCGGGCACGCCTCCGCCAGCCCCACAGCGCGCGACGGGACGCCACCGCTCAGGGGCAGTGGGCCAGACGCAGCCGGGCCTTGAGGTCGAGCACCCGGGCCGCCGAGGCGTCGAGGCGGCGCGCGAACGCCGGGCTCGCGGCGCGCTTCGCCAACAGAGCGCTCACCATGGCCGGCGCCTGGGAGGCCACCGTGGTGAGCACGATGTCGCCCCCCGCGGCGACGAACCGGGTCGCTCGCTGACCCACGGGCACGCGCGCCACCGACGCGGCAGACCCGAGGTCGTCGCTGACCACCACCCCTCCGAACCCCATCCGCTGCCGTAGCAGACCGGTGACGACCGGCGCCGAGAACACCGCCTGAGCGACCCGGTCGAGCCGCGGGTAGAACGCGGACGAGACCATCACCAGCGGCGCCCCCGCGGCGATGGTGGCCCTGAAGGATGCGAGGTAGGGGTCGGCCGCCGAGGTTGTCGTGTCGGTGATGCCCTGGCTCGTCGTGTCGGTGTTGCCCCGCACGCGACCCAGGCCGGGGAAGTGCTTGGCGGTCGGTGCGATCCCCCCGGCGAGGCTTCCGCGGACGAAGGCGGCGGCATACCGGCCGTTGGTCAGTGGGGCGCCGGGGGCGAAGTCGCGCTCGTAGCGGCCGATCGGCGCGTTCCCCGCGCCCATCCAGCTCGGCACGGTGTCGGCGACCGGAGCGAGGTTGACGTTGACCCCTGCTGCGGCCAGCTGGCGCGACCAGAGCCGGGCGTCCCGTTCCTCGGCGAGGGTGCCCATCGTCGCCTGGGTGCGGGCCGAGGGTATCCGCGAGAAACCGGCCCCCCGCAGCTGCTGCACCGCACCACCCTCCTGGTCGGCCGCAATCAGCAGGTGGCCTGCCGCAGCCGCTTGGAGCCGTGCGGAAACCGTTGCCACAGAAGCGGTTCCGGTGTACCACCCGCCGACATAGATCACCCCGCCGATGCCCTGAGCGCGCACCTGGGCGGCAAGAGTCCGCGAGCTCATCGTGGGCTCCAGGCCGACCATGAGCAGCTGTCCCGCGCGCTGGGCCGGCGTCATGGCGGCGGCGAGCCGCTGGCCGCAGCCGTCGCCTGGTCGGGCTCCCGCCGTGGCCCCCCTCGTCGTCGGCGGGCTGCTGGGTCGGGGGCGGGGAGCGGTGGTGGGCCCTGCCGGGGTGGGCGGGCTCGTCGCGGAGGAGGGCATGGCGGTCGGAGGTGGGCCCGTCGTGCTCGGCGGGGCGGTGGACCGGGGTGGTGGGGCTGGTGGCGTGGTCGAGCACGACGCACTCATGCCGAGCGCCAGCAGCGAGAGGACCGCGACCGCCGCCGTCCCACCGGGGCGGCCCCGGCGCGCGGCGACGCCTCGTGTCCACATCGTTCGAACCTACGCCCTCACGCTCGGTCCCGTCGGGCCGGCCACGGCCTCTGGCAGGATCGGCGCATGGCCCTCCCCGTCGTTCTCGACGTCGACACCGGTGTCGACGACGCCTGCGCCATCCTGCTGGCCGCCCTGCATCCCGCGCTGGACCTGCGCGCGGTCACCTGCGTCGGAGGCAACGCCGACGTCGACTCTGTCGTGGCCAACACCCTCACCGTGCTCGACGCCGCCGAGCGGCCCGATGTCGTCGTCGCGCGTGGCGCGGAGCGACCACTCCTCGAGGAGGCGGTCGACGCCCGCCACGTGCACGGCCAGGACGGCATGGGCGACCTCGACTGGGCCAAGTCGACCCGCGAGCCCGACGCACGCCATGCCGTCGAGGTGCTCCGCGACGTGCTGCTCGAGGCCGCTGCCGGGGGCGAGGACCAGCTGGTCACGCTGGTGCCACTGGCGCCGCTCACCAACGTCGCGCTGCTGCTGCGCACCTATCCTGAGGCGGCGAGGGGGCTGCGCGAGGTCGTGTTCATGGGCGGCGCGGCGCACGTGGGCAATGCGACGGCCTCGGCCGAGTTCAACGTGTTCCACGACCCCGAGTCGGCGGCCGTCGTGCTGGACGCCTGTGCCGCCCTGGGGGTGCGCGTGACGATGTACGGCCTCGACGTCTTCTACGCGCCGAGGATCTCCAAGGCCACCGCCGCGAAGCTGGTCTCGGCAGGCGGCCACGGGCCCGGCGAGCTCGCCGGGCGCCTGGTCGGGTTCCAGTGCGCGCGGTTCGGCGCCGACAGTGCGACCATCGGCGACGCGGGGGCGGTCTGCACGGTCATCGAGCCGGCCGGAGTCAGGCGCGAGAGGCTGCCCGTGCGCGTCGAGCTGGCCGGCACCTGGTCGCGCGGACGGACCATCGTCGACCGGCGCGACTGGGGTGGCGACCTGTCGCACGACCCGCACGGACCGGCCCGCTCGACGATCGACGTGTGTCTCGGGGTCGACGCGCAGCGCTATGCCACGTTGTGGCTCGACACGGTCAGCGGCGGCATGCGCTGATGGGTCGGGTCGTCGTGGTGGGCTCGCTCAACCTCGACCTCGTGGTGCAGGTCGAGCGCCACGCGGGACCCGGTGCAACAGTGCTCGCGCAGGGGCAACCCCGCCGGTATGCCGGCGGCAAGGGGGGCAACCAGGCCGTTGCCGCGGCGGCTGCGGGAGCGCACGTGGTCATGGTCGGCGCGGTGGGGGACGACGAGGGGGGCCGGGCCTACCTGAGCCGCTTGGCGGCCCGGGGCATCGACGTATCCGGCGTACAGACGCGCGCTGGAGCCGTGACCGGACAGGCCTGGGTCACCGTGGATGCGGATGGTGAGAACGCCATCGTGGTGATCCCTGGGGCCAACGCCGAGGTCTCACCACCCGACCTCTCCAGCGTGGGGACGGGTGACGTCGTGCTGCTCCAGCTCGAGGTGCCCTTGACGACCGTCGCCCAGACCGTGCGGGCCGCGCACGCGCGGGGCGCGAGAGTGGTGGTCAACGCCGCCCCGTATGCCGCCCTCCCGCCCGATGTCGCGGCTCTCGCGGACCCGTTGGTGGTCAACGAGCACGAGGCGCTTCTGCTTGCGGACTCGGGCGTCATGCCGGGCTCGGTGCTCGTGACCTTCGGCGCCGCCGGCTGCCAGTGGGACGGGGAGCGGTTCGACGCGGTAGCGGTGCCCCCCGAGGAGGTCGTGGACACCACAGGCGCCGGCGACGCCTTCTGCGGAGCGCTGGCGGCCGCGCTCGCTGCCGGGGCCGACCGAGCCGAGGCCGTCACCAGGGCAGGCCGGGCCGGAGCTGCGGCAGTGCGTTACCCAGGAGCCCAGCCGGACGCGTTGCTGATGCGCTCTCCGTGACCCCGACTGAGTCACCAGCCATCCGCACGAGGAGATGGCGGTGCGGGTACAGGGTGCCGGAAGGGTAGGCGGCCTGGGTGACCGAGGCTCAGCCGTGGCGGGTCACCCCATCTCACGCAGCGGGCAGCGCCAGCGACGTCGTGGTGAGCCACGGGTAGGTCGCCCGAGCCGGCCCGGGGTCGAAGGTCAGGTCCACCGTGTCCATCGCTGTCGCCTGCTGGGCGATTCGCGCGATCCCCGGAGCAAGCGGCTCGGCCACCCGGCCGATGGCCCGAACGAGGGGGTGGGGCAGGTGCCGTGGTGGGCGTCCGGTGAGCCGTGCCGCGAACTCGGTGAGTGACAGGTTCTCTGTCCCACCGACCTCGACGCAGTGGCCGATGAGGGCGTCGTCCTCAGTCGCTCGCACCACCGCTCGTGCCACGTCGGCGACGCGGACGAAGTTCATCGGGCTGCGGGCCGGACCCAGCAGTCGGGCGCGTCCGTCTCGCCCCGCCGACCCGGTGACGACCTCGGTCCAGAGCTCGGCAAAGGCGGTGGCCCGCACGATGGTCCATGGCGTGTGGGTCGCCCGGAGGTGCGACTCCGCAGCGGCCTTCATCCGGAACAGCTCGATCGGGCTGTCAGCAGCCGCGCCCACGATGGACACCAGCACGAGGTGGCAGCCGGCCTCGTCGGCGGCATCGATGAGAGCGATGGCCGCGTCGCGGTCCACTGCCCGCGGCCCGGCACCGCGTCGGGGGTCCATGCCGGTGAGCGCCGCGACGACGTGGGAGGCACCTGAGACGGCCGCCCGGGCCTGACCGGCATCGGCCACGTCGGCGGCCATCAGCTCTGCGCCGGCCAACGCAGGGTCGCTGTCTCGTGCGCTGGGGTCGGCGTACCTGGAGACGACCCGGACCGACTCGCCCTTGCGGGCGAGCATCGCGGAGACCTGTGTGCCGAGGCGTCCGGTCCCGCCCACGACAGCGATCATGGCTGGCTGACCGCCTGCCGGACGGCGCCGTCAGCGTCGAGGGCGGCCGCGGCGACCGGGTCGACGGGCTCGAGGTAGAACCGGCAACCTCGCACGAGCCCGCCGCGGACGGTGAAGATCTGAACCCCCGCCATACGCAGAGGTGTGCCGTCCCTTCGCGTGCCGTCCATGGCCAGCTCCACCCACACGTGCTCGCCGGCGGCGACAAGGCGGTGGACCGTGACGACCAGGTCAGGGACGCCAGCGAACAGCCCGTTCCAGTTGCGGCGCACCTGGTCGGTGCCGACGAAGTCGCGAGCGGGGTGGGCTGGGTTGGTCAAGGTGTAGTCCGCTGCGAAGCAGGCCACGAGACCGTCCAGGTCGTGAGCGTTGGTCCGGTCGAAGAGCCGGGCGACCGCCTCTGAGGGTGTGGCGGGTGAGTCAGTCATAGCGACTCCTATTTGGTTCCAGTACACTGGAATGGATAAGGAGGATGATCCGCTTGTCGACACCGCACGTCAAGGGCCGCACGTATGACGCGACCGGGCGACGCGAACGAGCAGCCGCACGCAGGGCTCGCATCATCGCGGCGGCTCGCGCTCGCTTCCTCAGCGACGGGTATGCCGCGACGACCGTCGCGGCCGTGGCGGCGGACGCCGAGGTGTCGGTCGACACCATCTACAAGGGCTTCGGGGGCAAGGTGGGGCTGCTGGAGGCGGCCTGGTGGCGCGCCCTGGAAGGGCGCGGGGAGCAGTCGGCCGAGCGGCGAGCCGATGCTGCGGCTGGTGACAGTGATGCGCGAACGATGATCGCCACCTGGGCGCGGCTGTCCGCCGAGGTTGCCGGCGAGAGCAGCCGCCTCTTCGCGCTCATCAGGTCCCTCGCCGTCGTCGACCCAGCGGTCGGCGACCTCTACCAACGGATCGAGGAGTCCCGCAACGCCCGGATGGCCCACAACGCGCGACTGCTTGCTGCGACGGGGGAGCTGCGGCCCGGGGTCTCGGTGGAACAGGCACGCGACATCATGCTCGCCGTGTCGGGCCACCTGCCCGAGCCGCTCCTCGACCGGGCCGGCTGGCCGGCTCGCGACTACATCGACCTCGTCGACCGACTGCTGCGGGCTGCCCTGATGGCTGATGCGCCATCCGGGCCTCGGTCGGCTAGCTCTGCAGCGTTACCGTCAGGGTGATGGGGACTGCAGCGAGGGCCTGACTCACGAGGCAGCCGGTCTTGGCGCCCTCGTCGGCCGCCTGGATCACCAGACTGCGATCGTGGGACTCATCCTCGTCACCTCCGGGTCAGGACGGTCAGCCTGGCTGACCGCCACGTCATCCATGGTGAACAGGCTACGAGCCGATCGGGGACTCATGCCTCTCGTTCGGCGAGCTGGCGACCTTGGCTGGAGCCGTGCGGCGCGATGTCACGACCGCACCTCCTCGGGTTGTGCCGGCGTGGGTCGCCGGCTCCTCGAGGTCCTGGGGTGTCTCGTGCTGGTCATCCACTCCACGGCGCCTGGGGCGCCGAGCTCAGGCCGGTCGGACCACAAGGGCGACCTGGTTGCTGCGGACACGAGTGAGCACCACCGTCGCCTCGGTCCGGCCCTTGGGTGGCAGCCGCAGCTGGCGACGCAACAGGTCTGCGTCCACGCTGACCCCCCGCTTCTTGATCGTGAGCCGGTCGATGCCGCGGTCCCGCAGCCACCCCCGCAGGGCCTTGACGTTGAACGGCATCGCCTCGACCACGGCATACCGGCGCGCGAAGGGCACGTCCACCGCTCGGGTCGAGGTGACGTAGCCGACGCCGGTGTCCAGCTCGACCCCGCCGGTCGCGTCGGTCAGGGCTGACACCAGCCCCGCCCGCAGCACGGCACGGTCGGGGTCGTAGAGCCACGGCCCTACCTCGGCGAGGTTGCCGAGGGTGGCAGGCTCCTGCGCTCCCGCCGTCACGATGACGGCCGGGGACCCGTGGCGCAGTACGGCTGCAGTGCGACCGGCGTGCCGCACCAGGGGACCCCACCAGACGGCGCACTCGACCACCTCGCCGTCCCACGACGTCCACTGCGCCTCGGCGCCGGCGGGCACTGCCGCGTGGGGCAGGCCGGGGCTGAGCTTGGCCCCGGTGGCGGGCAACGCCCGGGCCACCGCCTGCACGGTGTCCCACGACGGTGAGATGTCGGCCAGGCTGAAGAGGCGACGGGTGCGTCCGGCGACGTCCGCCACACCCGGGGTCCGGCGGGCCGGGTCGAGCCAGGCGCCGACGCCGCGCGCTCCACCGCCAGCAGGTGCCGTGAACTCCTCGACGCTGCCGTGGCCCGCGGTGGAGTCGGGCCAGTGCCTGAGGTTGACGGCGGCGATCGCCGCGGTGACCTCGTCGGCGTCGATGGCGCGGACCCGCAGGTCCAGCCCGGCCATCGCCATGGCGTCGGCCCCGATCCCGCAGCCCAGGTCGTACACGGTGTGGATGCCGGCAGCACGGAAGCGCTGGGCGTGCTGCGCCGCGACGGACAGGCGGGTGGCCTGCTCGAGCCCGTCGGAGGTGAGGACCATGCCCCGGGCGAACTCACCGAACTTGTCGACGGCCCGGGCTCGCAGGCGGGACTGGTTCAGGGCCGCGGCCACCAGCTCCGCGTCGAACCCGGCTTCGCGCAGCCGCTGCTGCAGAGCCATCGCCTGCCCCTCGTCGTACGGTGGCAGCGACTGCAGGAGCCCCCAGCCCTCGCCTGTCGTGAGCTGGCGCAGCAGGGCGAGATCCATGCGCCGCATTGTGTCGCATGTGCCACCGGTGTCCGCCCACGGCGAACGCCGCGACACACTCTGGCACTCGAGTTGACCGAGTGCTAACAGCGAGCCTAGATTTGCGGTTGGCACTCCGGTTCGCCGAGTGCTAACGCCCCACCAGGTCGACCCCCGCGACGGCGGCCCGGGCGAGGCGGCTCGGCAGTACCGCAGCACCGCACCATCCACCTGTCCAACTTTCGACATTCCCGAAGGGGAGGTCCTCACCGTGTCGGTTTCCATCAAGCCGCTCGAAGACCGCATCGTCGTCAAGTCCGTCGAGGCCGAGCAGACCACCGCGTCTGGCCTGGTCATCCCGGACACCGCGAAGGAGAAGCCCCAGGAGGGCGAGGTCCTCGCGATCGGCCCTGGCCGCATCGACGACAACGGCAACCGCGTCCCGCTCGACGTCAAGGTCGGCGACCGCGTGATCTACAGCAAGTACGGCGGCACCGAGATCAAGCACGGCGGCGAGGAGTACCTCATCCTCTCCGCTCGCGACATCCTCGCCGTCGTCGGCTGAGCATTCGCACCATGTGAGTGACGTGCCCCGTATGCCGGCTGACCGGCATACGGGGCACGTTGCCTCCACCCCGCAAACTCATTGCTAGAGAAGGACATTCATGGCTAAGACGCTGGAGTTCAATGACTCGGCTCGCAAGTCGCTCGAGCGTGGTGTTGACGCGCTCGCGAACGCCGTCAAGGTGACCCTCGGCCCCAAGGGTCGCAACGTCGTCATCGACAAGAAGTGGGGCGCGCCGACCATCACCAACGACGGCGTGACCATCGCTCGTGAGGTCGAGCTCGACGACCCCTACGAGAACCTCGGCGCCCAGCTCGCCAAGGAGGTCGCCACCAAGACCAACGACGTCGCGGGTGACGGCACCACCACGGCCACCGTGCTCGCCCAGGCGATGGTCAAGGAGGGCCTGCGCAACGTGGCCGCGGGCGCTGCCCCGGCCAGCCTCAAGCGCGGCATCGACAAGGCCGTCGAGGCCGTCTCCGAGCAGCTGCTCAAGACCGCCCGCGAGATCGAGGGCAAGGACGAGATCGCCCAGGTCGCCGCCCTGTCCGCTCAGGACCAGAGCATCGGCGCGACCATCGCCGACGCCTTCGACAAGGTCGGCAAGGACGGTGTCATCACCGTCGAGGAGTCCTCGACGGCGACGACGGAGCTCGAGTTCACCGAGGGCATGCAGTTCGACAAGGGCTACATCTCGCCCTACTTCATCTCCGACGCCGAGCGCATGGAGGCCGTGGTCGAGGATGCCTACATCCTCATCAACCAGGGCAAGATCTCTGCGATCGCCGACGTCCTGCCGGTGCTCGAGAAGGTCGTCAAGTCCGGCAAGCCGCTGGTGATCATCGCCGAGGACATCGACGGTGAGGCGCTCTCGACCCTCGTGGTCAACAAGATCCGCGGCACGTTCAACGTCGTCGCGGTCAAGGCCCCCGGCTTCGGCGACCGCCGCAAGGCGATGCTCCAGGACATGGCCGTCCTCACCGGTGGCCAGGTCATCTCCGAGGAGGTCGGGCTCAAGCTCGACCAGGCCGACCTCGACGTGCTTGGCCAGGCCCGCCGCGTCGTCGTCACCAAGGACACCACCACGATCATCGACGGCGCCGGCGCCAGCGACGACGTCACCGGCCGGGTCAACCAGATCAAGGCCGAGATCGAGCGCACCGACTCCGACTGGGACCGCGAGAAGCTCCAGGAGCGCCTCGCCAAGCTCGCCGGTGGCGTCTGCGTCATCAAGGTGGGTGCCCACACCGAGGTGGAGCTCAAGGAGAAGAAGCACCGCATCGAGGACGCCATCTCGGCGACCCGCGCGGCCATCGAGGAGGGCATCGTCGCCGGTGGCGGCTCCGCTCTCGTCCACGCCTCCGCTGTCATCGACGGCCTCGGCCTCGAGGGCGACGAGGCGACCGGGTCGCTCATCGTCAAGAAGGCCGCGGCCGAGCCGCTGCGCTGGATCGCCGAGAACGCCGGCCTGGAGGGCTACGTCGCCGTCTCCAAGGTGCGCGACCTCGAGGCGGGCAACGGCCTCAACGCCGCCACGGGCGAGTACGTCAACCTCATCAAGGCCGGCGTCATCGACCCGGTCAAGGTCACCCGTTCCGCTCTTCGCAACGCCGCGTCGATCGCGTCGATGGTCCTGACCACCGACACACTCGTCGTGGAGAAGAAGGAAGAGGAGGACCAGGGCGCCGCGGGCGGTCACGGTCACGGCCACGGCCACTGACCGAGGTTGCTGACCGAGGTTGCTGACCGAGGTCGCTGACCGGCGTCACCGAGGTCAGGACGCGGCATACCCGCTCCTGTCGCCAAGGCCCGTCCCCGCTGTTGCGGGGGCGGGCCTTCGCCATGCCGCGGTCGTCCCTGCAGGGGGTTCGCCTACGGGGGAGGGGTAGGCGCGGGCGCGGCGGGGTGTCACCCTGGGAGGGGACCGCCGAGCGAGGTCGGTCGGCGTGCCCGGCATGGGCGAGGTGGTGCAGATGGCGCGTGCTGCTGTCGACCCCAGCTTCGACGACTATGTCGCGGCGCGGGGAGTGCACCTGTTGCGCATGGCGTGGCTGCTGACCGGTGACTCCCGCGGGGCTCGAGAGCTCGTGGAGGTGGCGCTCGCCCGTGCGTTGCCGCACTGGCGTAACGTCAGCGAGCAGGACGACGGCCTGTACGACGCGTATGTCCGCCGCGCGATGATGGCCACCTTTCTCGAGCACCCTCGGGGTCGGTGGAGGCGCCGGTCACCGGCCGTGCCGGACGCCACCGACGGGCAGCCCGACGTGCACAACGCCTTGGCCGCCCTCAGGCCAGCCCATCGTGCCGTCGCGGTGCTGCGCTACTACGAGAACCTCGACGAGCGTCAGGCCGCCGAGGTGCTGGACTGCTCCGTCAGGGCCGTGCGTTCGAGGAGCGCCGCGGTCCGCAAGGGGCTGGACCTCGGGAACGCGCTCGTGGAGGCGGTGCCCGAGAGCCCGGCCACCGACGGCCTGGCCGACGATGCACGCCGGTATGCCGTTCGCGCCCGTCGGGTGCGAGCCGCCGGCGTGGCAGGCCTGGTCGCCGTGCTGGCCGCCGGCGGCGTGGCCGCGTCAGGGGCATTTCGCGACCACGTCGTCGGCCCCGCGCTGCCTCGCCTGTCGTGCGCCATGGACTCACCGGACCTGCCGCTGGCGCCGCTGTCCGGTGCCCGGCCGCTCAGTGCGAGCGTGCGTGAGGTGCTGGTGTGTGCCGACCGCAGCGACGCCTCGGCCTGGGTGGGCTCGCTACCGCCCGACGACCCGGTGTCGGGGACGGTAGCGCTGGACTATCTGCGCTTCGACCCGCGCGGCGTCGACGGACCCTGTGCAGCGCTGCCCTCCGGGGTGGCGTACCGGATGCTGGTCCAAGGGCTCGACGGCCGGGTGGCGGCGTACGACAACCAGCGGCTGGCGTGCAACGGCTGGCCCGCCCTGGACCGGTACTTCATCGCCCTGGGCGACCAGCTGTCGGCGCAGTGGGGCACCGCCTCGGCAGACCCGTTCCTGCCCTGCACCTCCGTGCTCAGCAAGGCCTTCACCCGGGACAGTGACCTGGCTGCCGGTCTGCCTAAGGGCACCACGGTCAGCCAGGCCACGGCCTGCTTCCACCCGGTCCCCGACCCGACTGACCTACCCGTCCAGGTGCTCCCCGTGACGCGCCGGGTGCTCGGCGTCGAGGAGGTCGCGCTGCTGAACGCCGACCTGGCCAGGTCCGGCTCCTCGGTCACCGGCCGTGGGAGGGCGACCTGCGCACCGATCGTGCGAGGACGGGTGGTGCTCCATGTCAGGACGACGAACGGACGGGTGCTCAGCCTGGTGGAACTCTGCGGCAACAGAGGTGTGATGGCCGTGAACTGGAACCTCGCCGACCAGCTGGTGCTGTCTCGCGGCTCGTACGAGATGGTGCTTTCTGCATTGGGCCGCGGCTAGCTGCCTGCGACCACGATCAGCGACTCGCCGGCATACGTCACGCTCTGGCCTGGCCGCACCTGGGTGCCTCGGCGCAGCACCACCACGCCGTCGACGGTCACCTCGCCGTTCTCGATGACCATCCGGGCCATGGCGCCGTCGTCCACAACGCCCGCGAGCTTGAGCAGCTGACCGAGCCGGATCGACTCGTCGCGGATCGGTACCTCGAGGGAAGGGCTCACCCGCGCAGTCTAGGCGGGCGCCAGCCTCGTTCAGCTGGCCGCCGGGACGGCCTGACCGGCGTAGTACGCCTCGCGCTCGTCCTCGGTCATGGCCCCCCAGACGCCATAGGGCTCACGGACGCTCAGGGCGTGCTCGCGGCACTGTCGCAGCACCGGGCAGGCCAGGCACACCTCCTTGGCCTCGGAGTCCCGCGACCGTCGAGCCGGCCCGCGCTCTCCCTCGGGGTGGAAGAACACCTCGGGGTTCACCTGACGGCAGGAGCCCTCGAGCTGCCAGTCCCACAGGTCCGCCACCGGCCCGGGGAGTCGCGACAGTTCAGCCATGTCGTCCTCGCATCCTCGCGGCACGATGCCGCTCGACTGGGACGCTACCCTCGGCTGACCTGCGGAAACAGACTGCAAACGTAAGGACTTGTTCAAGCCCGGTGGCGGTCCGGTGGCGGTCCGTGGGCTCCTCGACCGCGGGTCCGGGAGCCTCAGAGACGCCCGTTACCATGGGGCAATGAGTCTTGGTGTGGATGACCGCCTGCCCGACCTCACCTCCCAGCCCTCCGCCTCGCCCCAGTCCGAGCCCGAGCACCTCGAGCACGACCCGTTCGCCAAGCTCGGACTGACCTACGACGACGTGCTGCTCCTGCCCGGCGAGACCGATGTCATCCCGTCCGAGGTCGACACCACCGCCCGGCTCACCCGCGAGATCTCTCTGCGGGTCCCGCTGGTCTCCAGCGCCATGGACACCGTCACCGAGTCGCGCATGGCCATCGCCATGGCCCGCCAGGGTGGCCTCGGGGTGCTCCATCGCAACCTGTCGATCGAGGACCAGGCCTACCAGGTCGACCTCGTGAAGCGCACCCAGACCGGGATGATCTCCAACCCCGTCACCATCGGCCCCGATGCCACCCTCGAGGAGCTGGACCGCAGGTGCGGGGAGTACCGCGTGTCCGGCCTCCCGGTCGTCGACCCGGTCAACACCCTGCTCGGCATGATCACCAACCGCGACCTGCGCTTCACCCCGGTGGCCGAGTGGGCCACCACGCGGGTGCGCGACGTGATGACACCCATGCCCCTGGTGACCGGAGCGGTCGGCATCTCCCGCGAGGACGCGACCGCGCTGCTGCGCCAGCACAAGCGCGAGCGGCTCCCCCTGGTCGACGAGCAGGGCCGGCTGGCGGGGCTGATCACTGTCAAGGACTTCGTCAAGTCCGAGCAGTTCCCCGACGCGAGCAAGGACGGCCAGGGCCGCCTCATGGTCGGCGCGGCGGTCGGCTACTTCGGTGACGCCTGGGTGCGCGCGACCACGCTCGTCGAGGCGGGGGTCGACGTGCTCGTCGTCGACACGGCCCACGGCCATGCCCGGCTCCTGCTCGACATGGTCCGCAGGCTCAAGGCCGACCCGGCCACCCGTCACGTCCAGGTCATCGGCGGCAACATCGCCACCGGTGCGGGGGCGGCAGCGCTGGTCGAGGCGGGTGTCGACGCCGTCAAGGTGGGCGTCGGGCCTGGCTCCATCTGCACGACTCGGGTCGTGGCCGGAGTCGGCGTGCCGCAGGTGACAGCCATCTACGACGCCTCGCTGGCCTGTCGGCGCGCAGGCGTCCCGGTGATCGGCGACGGCGGCCTGCAGTACTCCGGTGATATCGCCAAGGCGCTCGTGGCCGGGGCTGACACCGTCATGCTCGGCTCGCTGCTGGCCGGGTGCGAGGAGAGCCCCGGTGAGCTCATCTTCGTCAACGGCAAGCAGTTCAAGTCCTACCGCGGCATGGGCTCCTTGGGTGCGATGTCCTCGCGCGGCAAGAAGTCGTACTCCAAGGACCGCTACTTCCAGGCCGACGTGACCAGCGACGACAAGCTCGTCCCCGAGGGCATCGAAGGACAGGTTGCCTATCGCGGACCGCTCACCAACGTCGTGCACCAGCTCGTGGGCGGGCTGCAGCAGTCGATGTTCTACGTCGGCGCGCGCACCGTCCCCGAGCTCAAGGCCCGCGGCCGGTTCGTCCGGATCACCTCGGCGGGGCTCAAGGAGAGCCACCCCCACGACATCCAGATGACGGTCGAGGCGCCCAACTACAGCGGACGCTGACCGGCATACGCCATCTGCGTGAAGGGCCCGGTGGGCCGGCCGCCTAGCCTTGAAGCACGGCCGGCGGGGCGGCCGCGCAGGGGGTCGTCTCCTTGTGCCCGCCGCTACGGCCTGGACCGTCGCGGCGATCCCAGGCGTCCCGTCGCCGGATCCCCCTCACCCCGGCGGCGGGACGTCTGTCGTCCGCCCGGCCCGATAGCATCCTCCGGTGACTGAGATCGAGATCGGGCGCGGCAAGCGCGGACGTCGGGCGTACTCCTTCGACGACATCGCGGTCGTCCCGTCGCGGCGTACGCGCGACCCCGAGGAGGTGTCGGTGGGGTGGCAGATCGACGCCTACCACTTCGACATCCCGGTGATCGCGGCGCCGATGGACTCGGTCATGTCGCCGGACTCGGCCATCGCCCTCGGCCGGCTGGGCGGTCTGCCCGTGCTCGACCTCGAGGGGCTGTGGACACGCTACGAGGACCCGACGCCCCTGCTGGCCGAGATCCCCACGCTCGACCCGGCCGTGGCGACGGCGCGGATGCAGGAGATCTACTCCGCCGAGATCCAGCCCGAGCTGATCGCCGAGCGACTGCGGCACGTCCGCGAGGCCGGCGTGACGGTGGCGGGGGCGCTCAGCCCGCAGCGCACCCAGCAGTTCTGGAAGACCGTGGTCGACGCCGGCGTCGACCTCTTCGTCATCCGCGGCACGACGGTCAGCGCCGAGCACGTCTCGGGGCGGGCCGAGCCGCTCAACCTCAAGCGGTTCATCTACGAGCTCGACGTTCCGGTGATCGTCGGCGGCGCCGCCTCCTATACCGCGGCGCTGCACCTCATGCGCACCGGCGCGGCAGGCGTCCTGGTCGGCTTCGGTGGGGGAGCGGCCCACACCACGCGGCGCACCCTGGGCATCCACGCGCCGATGGCCAGCGCCATCGCCGATGTCGCTGCCGCCCGGCGTGACTATCTCGACGAGTCGGGTGGCCGCTACGTCCACGTCATCGCCGACGGAGGCATGGGCGACAGCGGCGACATCGTCAAGGCCGTAGCGTGCGGCGCCGACGCCGTGATGCTGGGCGCCGCCCTCGCCCGCGCCACCGATGCTCCGGGTCGCGGTCATCACTGGGGCCCGGAGGCGCACCACCCCGACCTGCCGCGCGGCGAGCGCGTCGAGGTCGGCGCGATCGCTCCGCTGGAGCAGGTCCTGTTCGGTCCCGGCCGCACGGCGGACGGCAAGGGCAACCTCATCGGCGCCCTGCGGCGTGCGATGGCCACGACCGGCTACAGCGACCTCAAGGAGTTCCAGCGGGTCGAGGTCGTGGTCGCGCCCTACCAGCGCAGCTAGGTTTCTCCTTACCGGCAGTAACTTCCTGCCATCACCCTCGTTCTCAGGCCGCACACCAACGGCGGTGAGGGAGAACAGGTATGCGCGCGTCCATCGGCGGCAGATCGGTCTTGGTCGGTACGGGGGCCTGCGCGGCCGTCCTGGCGGTGATCCTCGCCGCTCCCGCGAGCGGGGCCGCGGGTGACCCGTACGGCACGCTGTGGAACATCCTGCCGCCGGGGCAGTCCGGCACCATCACCGCGGCGGGGCTGCTGCAGGTCCTGGCAGGTGACCCGAACCGCGTGGCCGTCGACGGCACGAACGCACCGCCCAACTTCGCCGACCAGCTGGAGATGTACGACGCGCTCAACCGTAGGGACCCCGCCAGCATCACCACGGCTGACATCGGCACGTACTACAAGCGCAGCGACTTCACCCCCCAGACCGTGGTGCGCAGCGCCCAGCCGAAGGCCGGGGTGTCGGTGAAGTGGGACAGCTATGGCGTCCCCTACATCACCGGCGCAACGTATGACGACACGATGTGGGGCGCCGGCTATGCCGGCACCAAGGACCGCATGTTCCTGATGGACGTGCTGCGCCACGCCGGCCGGGCCCGCCTGGCCGAGTTCGCCGGGGCGACGCCCGACAACCTCCAGATGGACCGGGAGCAGCTGCGGTCGGCCTTCTACACCGAGGCGGAGGCCCAGGCCCAGATCGGCAACGCGGCCATCCGGTTCGGCGCCGAGGGGCAGCGTCTGATGCACGGCGCCGACGCGTTCATCGCGGGCATCAACGCCGCCCAGAACGAGATGTGTCCCGGCGGTGTCCCGACCGGACCCAGCTGCCCCGCGGAGTATGCCGCCCTCGGCAAGACCCCGCAGCCGTGGACGCGAGCCGACGTCACCTACGTGGCATCTCTGGTCGGCGGGATCTTCGGCAAGGGGGGCGGCCACGAGTACGAGAACGCCCTCTGGCTCCAGCAGGTGCAGGCGAAGTTCGGTGCGGTGCAAGGGCGCTCGATCTACAACGACCTCCGGGAGAAGAACGACGCCGACGCTCCCACCACGGCCGAGACGAGGTTCCCCTACGGAGGGGGCGCGATCAACGAGCGTCAGCCCGGCGTCGCGCTGCCGGATCTCCACGGTCCGCAGGCACCGGGAACGGGCGAGCCGATCAACGGGACGACGCTGCCCTCCGGGCTACCCGCGTTGGTGCCAGGCGGGCCGACCTCCAACCTGTCGATGAACACCCCCCAGGGCTCCATCGACGTGCCGATCGTGAGCCACGGGATGTCGAACGCAGTGCTGGTGGATGCCAAACACTCGACCACCGGTCATCCCATCACCGTGTTCGGACCGCAGACGGGTTACTACACCCCGCAGCTCCTCACCGAGGAGGTGCTCGACGGCCCGGGTGTGAAGGCGCGTGGCGTCGCTTTTGCCGGGACCAACCTCGTCGTCCAGCTCGGCCGTGGCGTCGACTACGCCTGGTCCGCCACCAGTGCCTCCAACGACCTCGTTGACACCGTGGCCGAGCGACTGTGCAACACCGACGGGACCCCGGCCACGGTGAGCTCCACGGCATACGTGCGAGACGGCCGTTGCGTGCCCCTCGACCGGTTCGAGCCCTCGTACCTGGCCATGCCCAGTGCGGGCTCGCCCTCTCCGCCGCAGCGGTACACCTACCTCGTGCTGCGCAGCAACCATGGCATCGTCCAGCTGCGGACCACGGTGAAGGGCGTCCCGGTGGCCATCGTGAGCCAGCGGAGCACGTACCAGCACGAGGTGGACTCCCTCGCCGGGTTCGCCCGGCTGAACGACCCCGGCTACACCACCAACGCCACGACCTTCAAGGCCGCGGCATCCGCCATCGACTACACGTTCAACTGGTTCTACACCGACGACCGGGACATCGCGTACTTCTCCTCGGGGCGGCTCCCGGTGCGCGCCGCCGGCACCGACTTCGACCTGCCGCGGTGGGGCGACGCCAAGTACGACTGGACCGGGTGGCTGCCCGACTCAGCGCATCCCCAGCAGATCAACCCGAGCCGCGGCTACCTGGTCTCGTGGAACAACAAGACGGCGCCCGGCTTCTCGGCGGCCGACAGCGTGTGGGGCTACGGCACCGTCTATCGCAGTCTGGCCCTCGAGGACCGCGTCAAGGCCGCCATCGCCCACGGCGGCAAGCTCGACATCGGGAGGCTGACGGGACTGCTCGCGGACTCGGCCACGGTCGACAGCCGCGCGTTCTACACCCTTCCCGCGCTGCTCAAGGCGATCGGCGACGACCCTGCCACGGCGCCGGCCCGGGCTCTGCTCCAGTCCTGGCTTGCGGACGGTGCGCACCGCGTCGACCGGGCCCGCACCGGCCACTATGCCCATGAGCAGGCCATCCGCATCTTCGACGAGTGGTGGGACGGGGGCGGGGCTGCCGTGGCGCGGGATCTTGTCGCGGGCAAGCTGGGCGAGACCCTGACCAGCGAGCTGCCGCAGCCGATCGACGACCATCCACGTCTGGGGCGTGGCTCCAGCTGGAACGAGATCGCCTGGTACGGCTACGTCAACAAGGACCTCCGTCAGCTGGCCGGGACAACCTTCGCGTCGCCCTATGCGAACCACTACTGCGGCGACGGGGACGCGGCCGTCTGCCAGGCCACCCTCGCCACGTCGCTGGCCGATGCGGTGAGGCGCGCGATGAGCGACGAGGGCGTGACGGGCGTCCAGCAGCTCACCTATGACAAGACGCAGGACGACATCCGCTCGGCGACCGCCGGGGTGGTGGGCGTGCGACCGATCGACTGGCAGAACCGGCCGACGTTCCAGCAGGTCGTGGCCTTCACGGGACATCGGCCCCGCCCGTAACTTACTACTGGTAATAAAGCCGTCGCCCGCCTAGGCTTCCTCCATGGCTCCGGACCTCATCGCCGACCCCGAGACCGACCCCACCGCGACGTATGCCGTGGACCCGGCTCTGGTGCGCCGGCTTGCTCGGCGGGTGGTCGCGGGCCCGCGGGCCGAGCAGCATACGAGCCACACCCCGCTGACCGGCGCGCCACTGGCGACCCTGCCGCTGTCGACCGCGGCCGATGTGGTCATGGCCGTGGACGCCGCACGCACGGCCCAGCGCTCCTGGGCTCGGACGCCGATGGAGCTGCGCGAGCGGATCTTCCTGCGCTACCACGACCTGGTCCTCGAGCGTCAGGTGCAGCTTCTGGACACCGTGCAGCTGGAGTCCGGCAAGACCCGCCTCCAGGCGTTCGAGGAGGTGGCCGACGTCGCCCTCGTGGCGCGGCACTATGCGCGCAGCGCGGCGGCATACCTGCGTCCCCGGCGCCGGGGTGGGCTGTTCCCGGTCCTGACCCAGAGCGTCGAGCACCACCACCCCCGAGGAGTGGTGGGCATCGTGAGCCCGTGGAACTACCCCCTGAGCCTGGCCATCACCGACGCCATCCCCGCCCTCATGGCGGGCAACGCGGTGGTGCTGCGCCCCGACCTGCAGGCTTCGCTGACCGCGCTGCAAGGCGTGCAGCTGCTCACCGAGGCCGGGCTGCCCGAGTCGGTGCTGCAGGTGGTGCTCGGTGACGGGCCGACGGTCGGACAGGCCGTGGTCGACCTCGCTGACTATGTCTGCTTCACGGGCTCGACAGCCACCGGGCGCCGCGTGGCGACCTCGGTGGCCAGCCGGCTGACCGGGTTCTCCCTCGAGCTGGGCGGCAAGAACTCGATGTATGTCGCCGAGGACGCATCGCTCGACAAGGCGGTGGAGGGTGCCGTCCGCGCGTGCTTCTCCTCGGCCGGTCAGCTGTGTATCTCGGTGGAGCGGCTCCTGGTGCACGAGTCGGTGGCTGACGAGTTCACCCGGCGCTTCGTGGCGGCCGTCAAGGCGATGCGGCTGGGGGCCGACCTCGCCTACGGCGTCGACATGGGGTCGCTGGTGTCGGCCGCTCAGCTGGCACGGGTCACCGCGCACGTCGACGACGCCCGGGCCAAGGGTGCCAGGGTCCTCACCGGTGGCCGTCCGCGTCCGGACCTCGGCCCGTACTTCTACGAGCCCACCGTGCTCGAGGGGGTCAGCGCGGCCATGGACCTGCGCGACGACGAGACGTTCGGTCCCGTGGTCGCGATCTACCGCGTGCAGACGGACGAGGAGGCGGTCCGGTTCGCCAACGACACCGACTACGGCCTCAACGCGGCGGTCTACACCCGCGACGTGGCGCGTGGCCGCCGCATCGCCGCGGGCATCCAGGCAGGGACGGTCAACGTCAACGAGGGATATGCCGCGGCCTGGGGCAGCGTCGCGGCCCCGATGGGCGGCATGAAGCAGTCCGGCATGGGCCGTCGGCACGGCGCCGAAGGCATCCTGAAGTACACCGAGTCCCAGAACGTCACCGCGCAGTACCTCCTGCCGGTTGCTCCCCCGCGAGGTGTCTCCGACGAGACCTACGCCCGGCTGCTGACGGGTGCCCTTCGGGCGCTCAAGGCCATGGGGCGCCGGTGACCGGGACGACGGCTGTGTCGGCCGCCGAACCTGTGCGGGACGACCACTACGACGTGCTGGTCGTCGGCTCGGGGTTCGGCGGCTCGGTGACGGCGCTGCGCCTGGCGGAGAAGGGCTACCGCGTCCACGTCGTCGAGTCAGGACGCCGCTTCCGGGACGAGGACTTCGCCAGGACCTCGTGGGATGTCCGGAGCTACGTGTGGGCGCCCAAGCTGAAATGCTTTGGCGTGCAACGGATTCACCGTCTGCCTGATGTGGTCGTCCTGGCGGGTGCCGGCGTCGGCGGTGGCTCGCTGAACTACGCCAACACGCTCTACGTTCCACCGCGGCAGTTCTTCGAGGATCGCCAGTGGGCCGATATCACCGACTGGCAGTCCGAGCTCGCTCCGCACTACGCGATGGCCTCGACCATGTTGGGCGTGGTCACCAACCCTTGCGAGGGTGTCGTCGAGGACGTCATGCGTGCCACGGCGCGCGACCTCGGTGTCGAGGACACCTTCCGCAAGACGCCCACCGGCGTGTTCTACGGCATGCCGGGCAGGCGTGTCCCCGACCCGTACTTCGGCGGCGTGGGGCCGGAGCGCACCGGGTGCACCGAGTGCGGCAACTGCATGGTGGGCTGCCGCGTCGGCGCGAAGAACACGCTCGTCAAGAACTACCTCGCGCTCGCCGAGCGCCTCGGTGTCACGATCGAGCCGCTGCGCACCGTCGTGCGCGTCGCCCCGCGCCCTGGGGGCGGGTATGCCGTGACCCACGAGGCCAGCGGGTCATGGGTCCGGCGGTCGCGTCGCACTGTGACAGCCGACCAGGTCGTCTTCGCCGGGGGCACCTGGGGAACCCAGAAGCTCCTCCACGCGATGCGGCAGTCCGGAGTGCTGCCCCGCATCTCGGCACGCCTGGGATACCTCACCCGGACCAACTCCGAGGCGCTCAACGGCGTGATGATGGAGAAGGTCAAGCCGGGCATGGACCTGTCCAAGGGCGTGGCCATCACCTCGTCGTTCCACCCCGACGCCGACACCCATGTCGAGAACGTGCGCTACGGCAAGGGCTCCAACGCCATGGGGGTGCTGGCGACGATCCTGGTTCCGGGTGGACGGCTGCCCCGGCCCCTCCAGTTCGTCGTCGAGGTCGTCAAGCATCCGGTGATCTTCTTCCGGTCGCTGTCGCAGTACCGCTGGAGCGAGCGCACGGTCATCGGGCTCGTCATGCAGTCCAGGGACAACTCCCTGCACGTGCGCGGCACCGTCGGTCCCTTCGGCGGGCGCGGGCTCACCTCGCGGCAGGGGCACGGCGAGCCGAACCCCACCTACATCCCCGCCGGGCAGACGGCCATGCAGGCCCTGGCGCGGCGGCTCAGCGAGGCCACCGGCCTGCGGGCCTTCGCCGGCAGCAGCCTGGGTGAGATCGCCAACATCCCCCTGACCGCGCACTTCCTGGGCGGGGCGCCGATCGGCTCGAGCCCCGAGCGCGGCGTCGTCGACGCCTACCACCGTCTATGGGGCTACCCCGACCTGCACGTCGTCGACGGGTCGGCGGTCTCGGCGAACCTCGGCGTCAACCCCTCGCTGACCATCACCGCCCAGGCCGAGCGCGCCATGTCCCTGTGGCCCAACAAGGGCGAGGCCGACCTGCGGCCGGTCCAGGGCGCCCCCTACGTCGCTCTGGAACCGGTGAAGGCGGCCCACCCCGCCGTCACGCGCTATACGCACGAGAGCGCGCAGGTCTGACCGGCCACGTGGAAGGCGGTCTGCGGCTGTGTCCCCTGCGACCTGGCGGCAAACCGCCTTCGGTGGGTGCGGCTGGAGACGAGCCGGGGGTGGGTCTCCAGCCGCACCACCCAGACAACGACAGCCGAGACGGTTCGTTACGCGCGATGTCTCACGAGTCTTCTGGTTCGGTTGGTGCGGTCGGCCCGGGCCCTGCGGGCGGCACGACAGTGCCGCTCACGTAGCCTGACCGGGTGTTCCGGACCGCGCTCAAGCCACGCTGGCTGGGCCTGTTCCTGATCGTCGTGGTCATCGTCGTCACATGCGTCGAGCTCGGGCTCTGGCAGCTGCACGTCGCCCAGGACAAGGGCCTGGCAGCCGCCCTCCGGCAGGCCCACGAGGCGCAGCCCATGGCGGTCGCGACCCTCCTCACCCCGCAGCAGCCCTTCCCGAACTCCGAGTCGGGGCGCCCCGTCACCGCCGTCGGCACGTATGCCGCCTCAGGGCAGGTCATCGTCGGGCCGCGTCGCCTGGACGGCCGCACGGGGTACTGGGTGCTGACGCCCCTCACCCTCACCGCGAACCGCACCGTGCTGCCCGTGGTGCGCGGCTTCGTGACCGACCCCGCAGCGGTGCAGGCGCCCCCCAGCGGAGCGATCTCGCTCGACGGCTCGCTGGCGCCGGGGGAGTCGCCGGCGGACCCACCCGCCCTACCGGCAGGCACGGCACCCGGGCTCGGCTCCGTCGACCTGTCGATCCTGGTCAACCGCTGGCCCGGCCCGCTCTACAACGCGTTCGTCTTCGCCCAGGGCGAGAAGACCTCGACGGGCGCGTCCGTGGCCCCGTCCGCCGGGCTGAAGCGGGTGCCACCGCCGGAGGTGAGCGGGGGTCTGCAGTGGCGCAACGCGGCCTACGCGGTGCAGTGGTGGATGTTCGCGGCCTTCGCCGTGTTCATGTGGTTCAGGATGGTGCGCGATGATGCGCGGCGTGACTGACATCAAAGACCCCGCGGGCACCACGAAGGCCCTCACCCTGTTCAAGACCATGGCCATCATGTCGGGCCTGGCGCTCTTCGTGCTGATCGCGATCATCATCCTCAACGGCGGCTTCGGCAAGGGCGGCGCCTCGGCCGTCTGGAGCCCGATCCACGGGATGATCTACTTCGTCTACGTGATCTCCATCGCCAACCTCGGCTTCAAGGTCGGCTGGAGCCTGCCCAAGATGGTCGGCATCATGCTGACCGGGTTCGTTCCGCTGCTCCCGTTCTGGGCTGAGCGCCGCTTCGTCGCCGAGGTCGAGGCTCGGCTGGCTCCCGCACGCCGGTAGCCTTCATCTGTGAGCGACCCCGCAGCCGCCGACGTGGTGACCAGTGACGTGACTCAGGCCCAGGACGACGACCGGGTGGAGGCCCCCGCGGCCGACCGCGCGGAGCCGCCCACCACCCCCCTGCAGGCCCGGCCGGTCCTGGTGGTCGACTTCGGCGCCCAGTACGCCCAGCTGATCGCGCGCCGCGTGCGCGAGGCCAACATCTACAGCGAGGTCGTGCCCCACACCGCCTCGGTTAACGAGCTCCTCGCCAAGGACCCGGCGGCGATCGTGCTCTCGGGCGGACCCTCGTCGGTCTACGAGGAGGGGGCGCCCGAGCTCGACGCCGCGCTACTGCAGGCCGGCGTGCCTGTGTTCGGCATGTGCTACGGCTTCCAGTCCATGGTGCAGGCGCTGGGTGGCACTGTCGCCCACACGGGTCTCGGCGAGTACGGCTCGACGCCGGCCGCCATCTCCGACCCCAGCTCAACGCTGTTCAACGGCCAGCCCACCGACCAGTCCGTGTGGATGAGCCATGGCGACTCGGTGACCCAGGCGCCCGACGGCATGCGGGTGACCGCCTCCACCGCGGGCGCCCCGGTCGCCGCCTTCGAGGACGACGAGCGGCACCTCTACGGCGTGCAGTGGCATCCCGAGGTGATGCACTCGACGTTCGGCCAGCGGGTCCTGGAGAACTTCCTCTACCGCGGTGCCGGTCTGACCGGTGACTGGACCGCGGCGCACGTCGTGGACGAGCTCGTCGACGCGATCCGCGAGCAGGTCGGCGCCTCCCGCGTGCTCTGCGCGCTCTCTGGTGGCGTGGACTCCTCGGTCGCTGCGGCCCTCGTCCAGCGGGCGGTCGGCGACCAGCTCACCTGCGTCTTCGTCGACCACGGCCTGCTGCGTGCGGGCGAGGCCGAGCAGGTCGAGAAGGACTTCGTCGCGGCGACGGGCGTCGACCTCGTCGTCGTCGACGCCCGCGAGCGGTTCCTGTCCGCGCTGGCCGGCGTCTCCGACCCCGAGGAGAAGCGCAAGATCATCGGCCGCGAGTTCATCCGCGTGTTCGAGCAGGCGGCCCGCGACGTCGTCGGCTCGCGCGGTGACGACGAGCACCCCGTGGAGTTCCTCGTCCAGGGCACGCTCTACCCCGACGTGGTCGAGTCCGGTGGTGGCACCGGCGCGGCCAACATCAAGTCCCACCACAACGTCGGCGGGCTCCCCGAGGACCTCCAGTTCAAGCTCGTCGAGCCCCTGAGGTCGCTGTTCAAGGACGAGGTGCGCCAGGTCGGCCTCCAGCTCGGCGTGCCCGAGGCCATCGTGTGGCGGCAGCCCTTCCCCGGCCCGGGGCTCGGCATCCGCATCGTCGGCGAGGTGACCGCCGAGCGGCTCGAGGTGCTGCGCGCAGCCGACCAGATCGCCCGTGAGGAGCTCACCGCCGCCGGGCTCGACCGCGACATCTGGCAGTGCCCCGTCGTGCTGCTGGCCGATGTGCGCTCGGTCGGCGTCCAGGGCGACGGCCGCACCTACGGCCACCCTGTGGTGCTGCGCCCCGTGTCCTCCGAGGATGCCATGACGGCCGACTGGACCCGCGTGCCCTATGACGTGCTCGCCAAGATCTCGACCCGCATCACCAACGAGGTCCGCGAGGTGAACCGCGTGGTTCTCGACGTGACGAGCAAGCCGCCGGGCACGATCGAGTGGGAGTGACCAGTGAGAGTGAACCGGTGGGGCTGAGCTGATGAGCACCGACGCGGTCAGCCGCGCCGTGATGCGTCACGTCCTCATCGGGCCGCCGCTGCGGCTGGCCACGCGGATGAGCGTCGAGGGCCGGGCTCACGTGCCGCGTGACGGCGCGCTCATCGTCGCCTCGAACCACCTGTCGTTCCTCGACTCCATCGTCATCCCGCTGGCCTCGGGTCGGCAGGTGCACTTCCTGGGCAAGGCCGAGTACTTCCAGGGCCGGGGGCTCAAGGGGGCAGCCGTGCGCTGGTTCCACACCACTGCCGGCACGATCCCGGTCGACCGCGCCGACCCGCGCGCCGCCGCCGGCTCCCTCGAGGTCGCCGAGGCGGTCCTGCGCCGGGGTGATGCGTTCGGCGTCTATCCCGAGGGCACGAGGTCGCCCGACGGCCGGCTGCACCGGGGCCGCACCGGGGTCGCGCGCATGGCGCTCGCGACGGGGGCCACCGTGCTGCCGTGCGCGGTCATCGGCACGGACAAGGTCCAGCCGCCGGGGTCCAACGGCTTCCGGCCCGCCAAGGTGGTCGTCCGCTTCGGGCCCCCGGTCGACGTGGCCGCCCTCCAGGCCCGCTACCAGAAGGCCGCGCTGCTTCGCGCAGTCACCGACGCGGTGATGGACGCCATCGGCGACCTGTCCGGCCAGGAGCGGTCGGGCCAGTACGCCTCCGACGTGAAGTCCGCCCTGGGCGCATGACCGAGCGCCGCGGCATACCTGCTGGGGTGGTTCGGCACACCCACCCGTATGCCGCGTGGCCGCCGGCGAAGCGCTGCCGGTTAGGGTTTGTGCCGTGTTGAGGACGACGGCGGCCGTGGTCGCAGGCAAGGCCGCGCGCGCCGCATCACGGCTGCGCGGCGGAGGCTCTGCGCTGCCCGGGCTGGTCGCCGAGCGGGTGGACCCCGGGTTCCTGGCCCACGCCCTGGCCGAGGTGCGCGGCGGCATCGTCGTGGTGAGCGGCACCAACGGCAAGACGACGACCACCAAGATGCTCGTGGCCGTCCTGCGTGCCCATGGCCGCACCGTGTTCACCAACCCCACCGGCAGCAACTTCACCCGCGGAGTGATCTCCTCGATGCTGGGCGAGCTGCCGATCGGCGGTCGCCTGCGCGCCGACATGGCGGTGCTCGAGCTCGACGAGGCCCATGCACTGAGGTTCGCCGAGGCGGTACGCCCGACCCACAGCCTGCTGCTCAACGTCGCCCGGGACCAGCTCGACCGGTTCGCCGAGATCGACCACACCGCCCAGCTGCTGGCGACGCTGGCCGAGCAGACCACCACCGGTGTCGTGCTCAACCTCGACGACTCCTTCGTCTCGCGCATCCGCGACCGCGTCGCCGACGGCGTGCAGGTGCGGTACTTCGGCGTCGACGCCTCCATCGCCGACCGGCTGCCGGAGCTCCAGGAGCAGGACGTGCGGTTCGACGACGGCTTCACCGCCCCCGAGCCCGGTCCCGACGACGGGCTGCTGAAGCCGTCGGATGAGCGGACCTTCGAGGTGCTGTTCGGCGAGTCCGCGGTGGGTCCCCTGGAGCTGCAGCAGCGAGGGCTGGCGGCGATGATCAACGCGACGGCGGCCACCACGGCGGCCCGCACGCTGCTGGGGCCCGCGTTCGACGCCGAGCTGGCGGCCTCCGCCCTGCGCGCCGTCACGCCGCCCTTCGGCCGCGGTGAGGTGGTCATGGCCGAGGGCCAGCCCCTCGAGCTGGTGCTGGTCAAGAACCCCGCGGGCTTCACTGTGGCCCTCGGCACCTATGGCACGACCCCGGTCGCGACGATGATCGCCATCAACGACAACTACGCCGACGGCCGGGACGTGTCCTGGCTCTACGACGTGAGCTTCGAGAGCCTGCGCCAGCGCGGTGTCGCGGTCACCAGTGGCGTGCGCGGCTACGACATGGCGCTGCGGCTGCAGTACGACGACGTGCCGGTCGAGGCCGTCGAGACCGACCTGGACCGCGCGCTCGACCAGTTCCTCGCCCGCCACCCCGACGAGCCGAAGCGCATCTTCTGCACTTATACGGCGATGATGGCGCTGCGCCGCACGCTCGCCGCGCGCTACGACCTGCCCGACATCGGTGAGGAGGCGTCATGAGCGACGTCCCCAGCAAGGGCGAGATCCACGTCGTCCACCTCTATCCCCGTGAGATGAGCATCTATGGCGACCTGGGCAACACCCGGTGCCTCGCCTCGCGCATCCGCCGCCACGGCTACACGCCCGTCGTCCACCAGCACCACCCAGGGGCCGCGTTCCCCGAGCAGGCGCACCTCGTCGTCGGTGGCGGTGGGCAGGACTCGGGTCAGGTCCGGGTGGAGGCCGACCTCGAACGCATCGCCGACCGGCTGCGCTCGCTGTTCGACGCCGGCACCCCGATGCTGATGATCTGCGGCATGTACCAGCTGTTCGGCAACGCCTTCATCACGGTGGAGGGCAAGCGACTGCCGGGTCTCGGCATCCTCGACGTGACGACCCAGGGCAACGCCAAGCGCATGATCGGACCGGTCGTGCTCGACACCGAGTTCGGTGACGTCGTCGGCTACGAGAACCACTCGGGCTCGACGACGTTGGGTGCCGGCCAGGCGCCGTTCGGGACCGTCCGGGCCGGGCACGGCAACAACGGCACCGACGGCACCGAGGGCGCCCGGTCGGGCAACGTCTTCGGGTCCTACCTGCACGGCCCGATCCTCCCGGCCAACCCGGCCCTGGCGGACGCCCTGGTCGCGCTCGCGGCCGAGCTCGCGACGGGGGCCCCGTTCGAGCCGCTGGCCCAGGACGACGCTTTCGCCGACGAGGCGCGCAGCCGTCAGGTGCGCCGGCTCGTCAAGCGGGGCTGAGCGCCGCGCCGACCTGCTCAGCGAGCAGCACCGCCACCCTGAGCTGGTCGGCACTCGGGCGCACCACGCGAGTGGCAGCCGTCAGTAGGAAATGGCCCACGACATACCCCCCGCTCCGCACGAGCAGCGCCGTCTCGGCGTCGACCGGCAGGCCGTGACGGCTGACGTCGAGCACCCGACCGGTCCGCAGCACCGTGCCGTCGGCCATCAGCAGGGGCTCGGCGACGTCGCCCGGAGGACCCGCCAGGTATCGGCATCCGTCGAGGCCGAGCACCTCGGTGAGCCGTAGGGCGACGCTCGTGGTCAGTTCGGCGGTGTCCGGCGCCGAGACCGCCATGGCCGACACTGCGGTGTCGACCAGCCCGGCGAGGTAGCCGGTGGTGCGGCTGGCGCGGTCCTGCTGGCGCCGGCCCCACAGTGCCAGCTCGCTCACCGCGACACCCACCGCGACGAGCAGGACGGTGGCCTCGACGTCGGCTGGGCTGGTGATCGCCAGCTGGCCCCTCGGCTCGGTCAGCAGCACGTCGAACCACAGCGCACTGGACAGCGCGGCCACCACCCCGGCCGCCCTGATCCCGGTCGCAGCGGCCGCGACCACCGCGAGCACGAGCAGTAGGGCCGCGGACACAGCGGGGACCGAGCTCCACACCACCGTGAGCACGAGACACACGACCAGCGGGACCAGCCCCGCCGCCGCCACCACCACCGGCCGTCGATCCACCAGAATCCTCTGCACGTCCATGAAGCCATCAGGCAACCGGAGCCCAGGTGGGGTCAAGGGTCTTGACGCGATCTGTATGCCGCGTCGCGCCCGTCGCGCCGCCACGCGCCCAGGACTGGGCCAGAATCGAACCATGAGCAGAGGTGCGCTGCGGGTCTACCTGGGTGCCGCGCCCGGCGTGGGGAAGACGGTCGCCATGCTCTCCGAGGCCCACCGCCGGCTCGAACGCGGGACGGACGTGGTCATCGGGGTCGTCGACAGCCGGGGGCGCGACTTCACGGAGGCCCTGGCGGCACCGCTCGAGCGCGTGCCGCCCCGCCGGTTCGACGGCGCGGTCGACCGCGCGGTCGACGGGCCCGACGGCTCTGCCACCGTCGAGGAGCTGGACACCCTGGCCGTGGTCGCGCGCCGACCCGAGGTCGTGCTCGTCGACGACCTGGCACACAGCAACGCCCCGGGCAGCCGGCACGCGAAGCGGTGGGAGGACGTGGAGGAGCTCATCGAGGCCGGGATCGACGTCATCTCGACGGTCAACATCCAGCACCTGGAGTCACTCAACGACGTCGTGGAGTCGATCACCGGCCTGCGACAGCAGGAGACGGTGCCGGACGACGTCGTGCGCCGCGCCGACCAGATCGAGCTCGTGGACATGTCGCCCCATGCGCTGCGCAGGCGCCTGGCGCACGGGAACGTCTACAGCGCCGACAAGGTCGACGCCGCCCTCGCCAACTACTTCCGCGAGGGCAACCTCGGTGCCCTGCGCGAGCTGTCCCTGCTGTGGGTGGCCGACCGGGTGGAGGAGGGACTGGGGCAGTACCGCTCCGAGCACTCCATCGCCGAGTCCTGGCCCACCAGGGAGCGCGTCGTCGTGGCCCTGACCGGGGGCCCGGAGGGCCGCACCCTCCTGCGCCGGGGCGCGCAGATCGCCTCGCGAGGTGCTGGCGGCGAGCTGGTCGCGGTCTACGTGACGCCGCCCGACGGGCTGGTCGACGCCCGGCTCGAAGGGATCGCCGAGCTGCGCCGGCTGACCACGGAGCTGGGGGGCACCTTCAACGTCATCAAGGGCGGCGACGTGGCGCAGGCCCTGCTCGACTTCGCCGCCAGCGTCAACGCCCGCCAGATCGTCATCGGCGCCTCGCGCAGGCTGCGCTGGCAGGCGCTGTTCTCCCCCGGGGTGGGGCAGCGCGTCGTGGACGGCTCCGGCGACATCGACGTCCACCTCGTGAGCCATGAGCTGACCCGCAGCGTCCGGCCCCCGCTGCGGTTCGGACCCGACCTGGGACTCGCCCGGACCACGGTCGGCTGGGTCCTGGCCACGCTCGGCACGCTCAGCCTCACCGGCATACTCAAGGCGACCCCCGGGTGGCACGACCTGCCGCTCGAGGTGCTCCTGTTCCTGCTCCTCACCGTGCTCGCCGCGCTGGCCGGTGGCCTGTGGCCCGCGCTGCTCGCCGCCCTGCTGAGCAGCGTGGCGCTCAACTGGTTCTTCACGCCGCCGCTGCACACGCTGACCATCGCCGACCCGCAGGACCTCGTCGCCCTGCTCGTGTTCGTCATCGTGGCCGTGTCGGTGTCCTCGCTCGTGCACGTCAGTGAGCGCAGGGCGGCGTCCGCGCGGGCCGCCCAACGTGAGGCGGCCGCGTTGGCGGCGTCGGCGGAGTCCCTGCTCGGCGAGCGGGACCAGCTGCCGGCGCTGCTGCGCCAGGCGGTCGAGTTCTTCGGCGTCGACGGTGCTGCGGTGGTCAGCCGGCCCAGCGTGCGCGACCCATGGCAGGTGTGGTGCGCCACAGAGGGCTTCGACGTGGAGGGCATCCCGCGCGCGTCGGTGCTGGCCACCGTCGACGACGAGCGTTCGCTGGTGCTGCTCGGCCGGGTGCTCACCGGCGCTGACCGGAGGCTGGTCTCCGCCTTCGCCTCCCGCGCCGCCGCGCTGGTCCGCAGGGACGAGCTCGTCGAGCAGGCCAGGCGGGCCTCGGCCCTCGCCAAGGACAACCGAGCCCGGACCGCCCTGCTCGCCGCCGTCTCGCACGACCTGCGCACGCCCCTGGCGAGCATCAAGGCAGCGGTGTCCGGGCTCCGCCAGGGTGAGGTGTCCTTCACGCCCGAGGACGAGGCCTCGCTCCTGGAGACCATCGAGGAGTCGACCGACCGGCTCACCGCGCTGGTGACCAACCTCCTGGACATGTCGAGGCTCCAGAGCGGCTCGATCACCCCACGCGTGGGGCCGGTCGACGTGGAGGCGGCCATCTCGCTGTCGGCGGGCCAGCTCCCCGAGGGTCGGCGCGTGCGGCTCGTCGTCGCCCCCGACCTGCCGCAGGCGGTGGCCGACTCAGGTCTGCTGGACCGGGTCCTGGCCAACGTCCTGGAGAACGCCCTGCGACACTCGCCCGGCCGTCAGGAGGTGGTGGTCCACGCATCGCCGGTCGCGGACCGGGTCCAGCTGCGGGTCGTGGACCGGGGCGTCGGTGTGCCCGAGGAGGCCAAGAACCTGATCTTCGCGCCGTTCCAGCGGTTCGGCGACGCACCCAAGGCGGGCACCGGCGTGGGCCTCGGGCTGGCCGTCGCCCGAGGACTGATGGAGGCCATGGGCGGGACGATCCTGGCCGAGGACACCCCCGGTGGCGGCCTCACCATCGTCATCGAGCTGCCCCTCCTCACACAGCCGGCGAGCGCTCCGGGGTCCCCTCGGCTCGCTGACAGGATGAGCCCGTGAGCTCCATCCTGGTGGTCGACGACGAGCCGCACCTGGTTCGCACCCTGGCCATCAACCTGCGGGCCCGCAACTACTCCGTCGAGACGGCCGGGGACGCGCACTCGGCCCTGGTCGCCTTCCACGATTCGCGGCCCGACCTGATGGTGCTCGACCTGGGGCTGCCGGACCTCGACGGGGTCGAGGTGCTGCGCCGCATCCGCCAGGTGTCAGACGTTCCGGTCATCGTGCTGTCAGCCCGGACCGACTCCGTCGACAAGGTCGAGGCGCTCGACGAGGGCGCAGACGACTACGTGACGAAGCCGTTCGCGATGGAGGAGCTCCTGGCGCGGGTCCGGGTCGCCCTGCGGCGTGACCGCGAGACGGCCGATGCCGCGCTACCGCCGTTCCGGACCTCGCGGTTCACCCTCGACTTCGACGAGCGCCAGGCGGTCGTCGACGGTGCCGAGGTGCGCCTGACGCCGACCGAGTGGCGGCTGCTCGAGGTGCTCGCCCGAGAGCCGGGCCACCTGGTCGCGCACCAGGAGCTGCTGCGCGAGGTGTGGGGTCCGCGCTACGGCCGCGAGTCGAACTACCTGCGGGTGTATGCCAACCAGCTGCGTCGCAAGCTCGAACCCGACCCGGCGCGGCCGCGGTACCTGCTCACGGACCCCGGTCAGGGCTACCGGCTCATCGGCGACCCGCCTGCTGGCTGAGGCCCCCCGGAGACAGTCGGCTTCGGTGAGTCAGCCGACCGGCTCGGCGGCCGACGTGTCATCGGGAGTGCTCTTGGGGCTGAGCGTCCAGGCAAGCCAGCCGAGCGCCCCCAGGGGCACCTCCATGACGTGCGTGAACACCGAGAACATCACCGCGCCCGCCACCGACTCGGGGTGCCCGGCGCCCCACGCCACCAGCGTCGCGACGGTGACGGACTCCGTCACCCCCAGCCCGCCGGGAGTCACCCCCACCGCGGTGGCCAGCCTGCCGATGGCGTATGCCGCGAAGAGCTGGCCGTAGTGCAGATGGACACCGGTGGTGTGCATGCACAGGAGGAACAGCAGGTAGTAGACGCCGAAGTACCCGGCCAGCCCCATGGTCATCTTGAGCCAGCCATGGCGGACGACCTCGTTGATCCGCCCGCGCAGGTCCCTGACCAGTGCCTCGACGCTCATCGACCGGCGGTGCCAGAGCCGACCGGCCACCGCGTCGATGCTGCTCCCGATGGCGACCGCGGCTCGTTCCGAGACGAGCACCGCGACGAAGGTGGTGAGAATGAGCGTGCCCGTGACCGTTGCGGCGACCGCGGCATCCTGCAGCGGCTTGGGCACGCCTCCCGCTCCGGCGAGAAGTCCCACGATCGCCAGCAGTGGCAACGCGATCCGCGACAGGACGTTCCACACCCCGGTGACGATGGCGGAGGTGGAGATGTCGCGGCGGGAGAAGCCCCACGAACGGCAGATCGTGTAGGTCGCTGCCAGCCCGACGGCGCCGCCACCGGGCAGCAGGTTCCCGACCGCGGAGCCCGCGACGTTGACGACCAGTGCCTGCCAGTGCCGCAGGCCGGGCATCGAGCCGGTGAGCGTCAGGGTGTAGCAGTACAGCCCGACCATGACGCCGACCACCATGAGGGCATCCGTCGCAGGCGGGACCTGGCGCAGGATGTGCCAGACCGCCCCCCAGGTGGTGTGCCCGAAGTGGGGGAGTCCCCAGACGAGCAGGACGGCGGCCAGGCCGAGCCCGACCACGCCTTGCACGACGGTCCGTGGGTGCGAACGGCGTCGTGGGTCGACGGTCATGGCAGACCCTCGAAGATGTCACGCGACACCGGCCCCGGCTGCCCTGGGCGACGCGCCGGGTCGACGAACCACTCGCGGCCGAAGACCAGGTCGTACAACGGCCGCGGGATCCGCAGGAAAGCGGCCAGCGTCCGGTCGGCGCCGCCCTCGGCGCTGGCCTGCGAGGCGTGCGCGCGCATCGCGGCACGCTTCGCGGCGGCATACCGGATGACCGAGACGCGGTGGGTGATGTCCTGCCGCGCGCTGTAGGCGCGGGCGAAGGCCGCCCGGTCGAAGTCGGGAGGGAAGTGGTAGACGCGCGCCGCCAGGTCGAGCCCCCGAAGGAGCGTGTCCCGCGGCACGGTCGCCTGCAGCACGCGGGGGGTGCCCGCGAGCTCGGCTGCACGCGCCCCCACCTCGTGGACGCGCACGTGGTCGCGGTGCCCGTAGCCGCCGTTGGCGTCGTAGGTCAGGAGCACGTCGGCGGACTCCTCGCGCAGCACGGCCTCGAGGCGCCCGGCGGCCTCGTCGAGCGGTGCCCGCAGGAAGCGGGTGCGGCCGGGCGGGTCGGGGAGCAGCTCGCCGGTCATCCCGCTGTCGGCATAGCCGAGGTAGACCAGCCGGGCGACCCCGAGCGCACCGGCCGACACGCGCAGCTCGTCGAGACGCCGGGAGCCCAGGTGACCGTCCGCGGCATACGTGCCCGAGGCGAGGCCCAGCTCGCCGTCGGTGGCCACCACGAGCACGACCCGGTGCCCCTCCGCGGCCGCGCGCGCCATCGTCCCCGACGTGAGCAGGGCTTCGTCGTCGGGGTGGGCGTGGAACGCCACGAGGGTGCGGGTCATCACCAGCCATCCTTCCGCATGGCAGGCTCTAGCCCGTGAAGGTGGCGCTGTTGACCGACTGCTACCTGCCCAGGCTGGGCGGGATCGAGGTCCAGACCCACGACCTGGCGGCGCGCCTCCAGGCGCGTGGCCACCACGTCGAGGTGTTCACCGCGACACCCGGTGACCAGGGACAACGGTGGGGGGTGGTCCAACAGGTCGACGGGATTCCCGTGCACCGGATGGCGCTGCGGCTGCCGTGGGAGCTGCCGGTGAACCCGCTGGCGCCTCCGGAGGTGCGGCGCCGGCTGCGGCGTGGCGGCTTCGACGTCGTCCACCTGCACATGGGGGTGGTGAGCCCCTTCGCCTCCGACCTGGCCGACGTCGCCCTCGGGCTGGGGCTGCCGACCGCCATCACCTGGCACTGTCTGATGGCCCGCTCCGCGATGGTCTTCCGCGCCCTCGGGCACGCGCGTCGGTGGGCCCAGCGCGGCGCGACGCTGTCGGCCGTGTCGGGCATCGCGGCCGCACAGGTGCGGCAGGTGGCGGGGGAGGGCCTTCTCGTCGAGGTGCTGCCCAACGGCATCGACGTCGCGACCTGGGCTCCCCCCGACCGTGTCACCGAAGCCGAGCGTGCCGCCGCTCCTGAGCGCGAGTTCGTCCGCGTCGTCGCAGCCATGCGCTTCGCCCGCCGCAAGCGACCCGCGGCCGTGCTGGAGATCGTGCGTGCCGCTCGTGACCTGGTTCCGCCTGGGGTGGGCATGCACCTCGACCTGTTCGGCGACGGGCCCGAGCGGCGACGTCTGCAGCGGTTCGTCGACCGGCACGAGATGGCCGACTGGGTGTCGATGCCAGGGCGTGCCACCCGGGAGGAGCTGCGCGCCCGGTACTGGGACAGCGACGTCTACCTCACTCCCGCGCGCCTCGAGGCCTTCGGTATCGCCGCCCTGGAAGCCCGGACCGCGGGGCTGCCCGTGCTGGCCCGCCAGGACACCGGTGTCGCGGACTTCGTCACCGACGGTGTCAACGGCATCCTCGGGCGTGACGACCAGGCGCTCGCCGAGGCGCTCGCGACGCTCGTCACCGATGGGGCGCTGCGTCACCGGATCGCCAAGGAGAACGCCTCCGTGCCCCCCGCCCAGAGCTGGGACGCCGTGGCCGCCCTGGCCGAGCGCGAGTACCGGCGGGCGGGTGCGACATGACCCCCACGCCGGCAGGAGAGCAGGGGCGCCCAGCGGAGATCCGTGTGCAGGCCACCGCCCCCGGTGGCCGCGAAGTGGCCCGGTTCGTCGTGGCGCACGGAGCCGACCCGGTTCGTGAGCTGGCCGGGCTCGGCTGGGGCGGCGCCCGGCTGGTGGAGGCCTCCCTGGCCGAGGACGGAGCCCTCGTGCTCGCTTTCACGGTCGTCCCGTCGACGCCCGAGCACCACCCGCCGTCGCAGGTACCCAGCGATGCCGGCCTCGTGCTCGAGCCGGGTGAGCTCGTGCACCCCTACCAGCGCACGGCCGCGTACGGCGTGGTGACCAGCGCGCGGGGGATGCTCCTGACCGAGCTCTCCGAGCGCACCTCGGCCCCGGGGCGCTGGACCCTGCCGGGTGGCGGTCTCGACCCGGGTGAGTCGCCGGTCGAGGCCCTGCATCGCGAGGTGTGGGAGGAGAGCGGGCAGCGCATCGAGCGGGTGCGGCTGCTCGAGGCCCACACCTCCCACTGGATCGGGCGCGCACCCTCGGGTCGGGTCGAGGACTTCCACGCAGTGCGCATCGTGTATGCCGCGTGGTGCCCCGAGCCGACCGACCCCGTCGTCCACGACGTGGGTGGATCGACGGCGTCGGTGCGGTGGGTGCCTCGGGAGGCCGTGGCGCGCTACCACCTCGGACAGTCGTTCGCCCCGCACGTCCGGCGCTGGCTGGACGACGTGCCTTAGGACCCCAGTCCGTGGTCGGCCTGGTGGCCGGCGTCGCCGCGGGTGTCGTCGCGGCGGCGTCCGAGCACACCGAGCAGTCCGACGAGGACGAGAATGCCTCCGACGAGGACGATCCCCAGGGGTCCGAGGTGGCCCCAGTCCACCGTGAACGCGCCGAGCTCCTGCCCGAGCGCGAGCGCGGCGATGGCGACGCACACCAGCCCGAGCATGATGGCGGGCCAGTGCGCTCCCCTCGGGCGGCTCGCGGGCGCCCCCGCCGGCGCCGCGGCCGTGGTCGGGGGGACCTCCGTCGTGGGCTGGTCGGTGATCTCCGCCGTGGGCTGGTCGGTGATCTCTGCGGTGGGCTGGTCGGGGGACTGGTCGCTGGTCTGGTCGCTGGTCATGGCGGTCACTCCTTGCCGATGAGGATCTGGCCGAGCCCGACATGGGCGGTCACCACGACATCAGGTGCGCCGCTGCCCAGGGTCTCGACGGTGCTGATGTTGCGGCCACCAGGACCGCTGCTCGAGCTCGAGGTGTCGGAGCTGCCACTGCCCCCGCTGCTGGGCACCCACTGGCCGACGTCGCCCGCGCCGACCGAGCTGCGTACCTCGACGGTGAGGCCTGCCGGGACCCGGATCCGCAGCTCGCCGACGCCGATGCCGGCGTCCACCGCCCGTGGCGTGCCCGTCCCGTGGGTCAGCTGGGTCAGGTCGAGCTCGGCGGCGCCGATGCCCAACCGGTACCGCTGGGCCGTGTCCGTCACGCTCGGCCGCCAGACCCGGTCGCCGATTCCGCCGCCGACGCTGAGCGTCGGGACGACGGAGGCCGTCCAGGTGGCGAGGGCCAGGAGCACGGCGAGGAACCCCACCAGGCCGGCCCGCCGGCCCGTCAGACCGAGGACGAGCACCCCGAGCCCGGTCACGGCCAGCGCTGCCGCGAGACCGACGACACCGCCGCTGCCTCGCCATCCGAAGGTGTCGTGGGCCCACAGCCCCAGACCGTATGCCGCGAGGGCCAGCCCACCGACCAGCACCAGACCGGCGAAGCCGGGTCCGCGGCGACGCGGTGGGCGGGGCGACGACGACGGAGACGACGTGGTCGACGCGGTCATGGTGCCCGTGCCGGGCGTTGCGGCATACGCGAGGGGCTGGGCGGCAGGGGCGGCACCGGACGGCGCGGCATACGCCAGGGGTGGGCCGACCGGTTCGCCCCGGCGGTTGCGGCGCAGGGCCCAGAAGACCACCGCGACGGGCACGGCCACCCACCAGAACCACGACAGGCCCGTGCCGTCGTGGGCGAAACCGGTGCCACCGAGCAGCGACAGCACGATCGCGGCGAGCAGCACGATCGGCCAGAACTCGCCTTGCCGCACGGCGCGCTCGGCGAGGATCTCGTCGCGGCCGTTGGGCAGGAGGGCCCAGGCGATGAGGTAGAGCGTGACGCCGACGCCGCCGAGCAGCGCCAGCAGCACGAAGCCCGCGCGGACGACCAGTGGGTCGACCCCCAGGCGCAGGGCCAGGCCGGCGGAGGTGCCGGTCAGCCACTTGTCGTCGGGGTCGCGCCGGATGTCCAGGGACCGGAGCCAGTCGAAGAACCGGTCGAGTCCGCTGCCGGGGGTCGCGTCGTTCGGGGTCGGGTCCTGGGTGGGCCCTGGGGATTGCGTCATAGCGACCATGCTGTCCGCGGGCCCGCCTGCCTGCTATGAGGGTCGACCCTGACCGGACCCTGAAGTCCTCTCCCAGCACCCTGAGCGCCGTAGGAATCGGTCGGGGCGTGCGTCAGGATGAGGACATGCCGATTCCCTACGAGCGGGCCGCCGCCAACGAGACCCTGGCGGTGCCTCGAGCGCCGATGCGGCCTCCGTACGGGCGGCCGGTCGAGGGAAGGGTGTTCGCCGGAGTCTGTGCGGGGCTGGCCGAGCACCTGGGCTGGCCGGTGCGAGTGGTGCGCATCGCCATGGTGCTGTCCTGCTTCCCGACCGGCGCGGGGATCGTGGCCTATGTGTTCCTCTGGGCGCTGTCGCCCCAGACCGTCGCGGGCACGGCCGCCTCGCGACGCGTAGGCCACCCGCGAAGTGCGGGCGCGCCAGTCGACCCTGCCGCCTCGCCGGCCGGCGACGACCCTGCTCCCCAGGAGCAGGCCCGGCAGACTGCGGACAGCACGGACCGTGAGTCCACCCGGCTCCTGGTCGGTGGAGGCGCCCTCCTGCTCGTCGGCATCGTGGTCGTGGCACAGAACGCGGGCCTCAACGCCCGCCTGGGTCTGCTCGCCCCCCTGCTCGTCGTGGCGGTCGGCGCGGTGATCGCCTGGTCCCAGCTGGACGACTCGCAGCGCGGGCGCTGGCTGGGCTCCGAGAACGGCGCGCGACGGTTCAGCATCGCGCGGCTGAGCTTCGGGGCCGTGCTGGCGGTGGTCGGGCTGATCGTCCTGGCGACGCGCGGCCAGTCGCTCACGGCGATCTGGGACATCGGTGCCGCCGCGCTCGCGGTGCTCGCCGGTGCCGTCCTCATCGCCGCCCCCTGGGGGCTGCGGCTCTGGTCGGACCTGCGACACGAGCAGGCCGAGCGGGCTCGCGCGACCGAGCGCGCCGACATCGCGGCGCACCTGCACGACTCCGTGCTCCAGACCCTGGCCTTGATCCAGCGCAAGGCCGAGGACCCCTCGGCGGTGACCCTTCTCGCCCGGGCCCAGGAGCGCGAGCTCCGCGCCTGGCTGTATGCCGGGCCGGCCGGCTCCGACGACACCCTCGCCGCCGCGGTGGCCCAGGCGGCCCACGAGGTGGAGGACCTGCACGGCATACCGGTCGAGGTGGTCTGCACCGGTGACCGGCCGCTGGACGACGGGGCGATGGCCCTCGTCCGGGCCGTCCGCGAGGCGGTCCTCAACGCGGTCCGCCACGGAGCGCCGCCGGTGTCCGTCTACGTCGAGGCGGGCCGCGAGGGGGTCGAGGCGTTCGTCCGCGACCACGGCCCCGGCTTCGACCTCGAGGAGGTGCCCGGAGACCGGCTCGGCGTGCGGCAGTCCATCATGGGACGGATGACCCGCCACGGTGGGCAGGCTCGGGTGCGCCGGCTCGACCAGGGCACCGAGGTCCAGCTGACGCTGCCGGCGGCCACCAGTCCGGCCCTGCCCTCAGAGGAGACCCATGACGCCTGACTCGCCGCTGGTCACCGTGGTCCTCGTCGACGACCACCGGATGTTCCGCTCCGGCGTGCGCGCCGAGATCGGGGAGGCCGTCGACATCGTGGGCGAGGCGCCGGACGTCGACACCGCCGTCGCGCTGGTCCGCCAGCACCGGCCTGCCGTCGTGCTGCTCGACGTGCACCTGCCCGGCGGGAACGGCCACGGCGGAGTCGACGTGCTGCATGGCTGCCGCGGTCTGGAGACCACCGACGGCCGGCCCGTGCGGTTCCTGGCTCTGTCGGTCTCGGACGCGGCTGAGGACGTCATCGCGGTGATCCGGGCCGGGGCTCGCGGCTACGTGACCAAGACCATCGGCGCGGCCGACCTCACCCGGGCCATCCACCGGGTGGCCGATGGCGACGCGGTGTTCTCTCCGCGGCTGGCCGGCTTCGTCCTCGACGCGTTCGGAGCCGCCGCCGGTGAGCTGGCCGAGGTCGACGAGGAGCTCGACCGGCTCTCCGCACGCGAGCGCGAGGTGATGCGGCTCATCGCCCGCGGCTACCAGTACAAGGAGGTCGCCAAGGAGCTCTTCATCTCCGTCAAGACGGTCGAGACGCACGTCTCCTCGGTGCTGCGCAAGCTCCAGCTCTCGTCCCGTCACGAGCTGACTGCCTGGGCCATGGGCAGACGGCTCATGTGACCGGCATACCATGCCTGACCTGCGGTTATACGTCGGGGCGGGGGTTGCCAAACGGTGTGGTTGTCCCGATAAGTTCAGCACGTGACCATCTTCCTTCCGGGCGAGCCCGGGACTGACGAGGTGCTCGCCAGCCTGTTTCCGGGAGATGACGCGGCAGCCACCCTGGCGCGGGCGACGGACTGGGCGGCCACCTCGCTCGGGGAACCCCAGACGTGGCCCGAGGCGCTGCGCACCGCGATCCGCACCGTCATGCCCTCGCAGGTGCCGATGCTCATCTGGTCGGGGCCCGACCTCGTGCAGATCTACAACGACGCCTACCGGCCCCTGCTGGGCTCCAAGCACCCCGAGGCCATGGGACAGCTCGCAGCGGACTGCTGGGGAGAGGTGTGGCAGGAGCTTGGCCCGCTCACGACCGACGTGTTCGAGCGGGGCGAGTCGACCTATGCCGAGCAGCACCTGCTCTTCCTCGAGCGCCATGGCTACACGGAGGAGACCTACTGGACCTTCTCCTACAGCCCCATCCGCGACGCGTCGGGTGAGGTGCTCGGCGTGTTCGTCGCCACCACGGACGTGTCCAAGCCGGTCATCGAGTCACGGCGGCTCGACATCGTCCACGCCCTGGCCGTGGTGTCCAGCGCCGAGCTGGGCGATGCCGACGACCTCTGCCAGCACGTGATGACCATCATGAGCGGCAACCGCCACGCGTTGCCCTTCGCCGCGGTCTACCTGCAGGAGGAGTCCAGCGGCGACCTGGTCCTGTCGGCGTCCTACGGCGTGGAGCCCTCGGAGCGCGCCATGCCGGTGCGGGTGAGGCGCGGTTCGGACCATCCGTATGCCTCGGTCGCGGCCCACCGGCGTGAGCGCCTGTTGACCTTCGGTCCGGACGACGACCTGCGCGCCGCTGCGGGCCCGTTGGGGCCACTGCTTCCGCACAGCGCCATGGTCGAGCCGCTGCGGGGCGGGCTGGCGGCGGGGGTCGCCGGAGTGGTCGTGCTGGGACTCAACCCCTACCGGCAGCTCGACGACTCCTACACCGCGTTCATGGACCTGATCACCCGGCAGGTCTCCACGCTGCTGGCCGACGCCCGAGCGACGGACTACGAGCGCAAGCGCGCAGCGGCGCTGGCCGACCTCGACGCCAGCAAGACGACCTTCTTCCAGAACGTCAGCCACGAGTTCCGCACCCCGCTGACCATCGCCATGGCCGCCGCCCGTGAGCTCCGCGAGCTCGGCCTGGACACCGAGCAGGAGCCGCACGTGGACGCGGTCGAGAGGGCGGCCGGTCGGCTGAACCGCCTCGTCGACGCGCTCCTGGAGTTCGCCCGGGCCGAGTCCGGCACGCTCGTGCCGGTCCTGGAGGCGGTCGACGTCACCGCCTACACCGCCGAGCTGGTCAGCATGTTCCGCAGCGCGATGGAGAGCGCCGGCCTCGTGCTCGAGATCGACCTGCCCGAGGTGGGCGCGGCCTGGCTCGACCAGGAGGCCTGGGCCAAGGTCGTCGTCAACCTGGTGTCCAACGCGTTCAAGTTCACCGACGCGGGTACCGTCTCGGTGGCCCTGCGACGTCGTGGCGACGAGCTCGAGCTCACCGTGGCGGACACCGGGTGCGGCATCCCCGTCGACGAGCAGGAGCACGTCTTCGAGAGGTTCCGCCAGGTGCGCCACGAGGTGCGGCCCGGAGTTCCTGGCGCCGGTATCGGGCTGGCTCTGGTGGCGGATCTGGTGCGCGCCCACGGCGGCCGAGTGGGGCTCGAGAGCGAGCTGGGGCGCGGCAGCACGTTCCGGGTGGTGCTTCCGGTCGGTGCGCCGGTCGGACGCGGCAGCGACGCCCCGTCGGGACGCGCAGCGGCCACACCACGGACGACCGACGAGCTCGACGACGCGCGGAGCGCCCGAGCACGGACCCCCCGGGCCACCTCCAACGGGGCAGCCCAGGCGACGGTGCACAGTGCGACGCAGCCGTCCGGCACCCCGTCCTCGGGCGCCGCGGCGCCTCGGCTGCTGCTGGTCGAGGACCACGCTGACCTGCGCGGCTACCTCACCCGGCTGCTGACCTCCGACCGCTGGGAGGTCACCGCCGTCGCCGACGTGCCGTCGGCGCTGACCGTCCAGCAGCCTCCGGACCTGATCCTGTCCGACATCATGCTGCCGGGACAGAGCGGTCTGGACCTGGTGCGCCTGGTCCGGCAGGACCCCCGGCTGGCGGCGGTCCCCGTCATCCTGCTCTCGGCTCGCGCCGGGTCTCGTGCTGCCGCCACCGGTCTGGCCGCGGGCGCGGACGACTACGTCGTCAAGCCGTTCGAGCCGGTCGAGCTGCTCTCCAGGCTGCGCGTCCACCACGAGCTGGCCCAGCAGCGGGCCCAGGCACTCGACGAGGCCGAGGCGCGCGCCGACACGCTCAAGGTGGCCCTGCGGACGAGCCGGCGGATCGGCATGGCGATGGGCATCCTCATGGCTCGCCACGGCATCTCCAGCGACGAGGCCTTCGACCGGCTGCGGCGGCACAGCGCCAACCACAACATCAAGCTGCGTGACCTCGCGGAGGACGTCCTGCTCACCGGTGAGCTGGGCCTCTGAGGTCCTGAGATGCCCGCTCGGTAGGCTCGCGCTCATGAACGTGGTCTACGACCTGATCGTCGTCCTGCACCTGCTCGGCATGGCCGCCCTCGTCGGAGGGTGGTTCGCCTCCCTGCGTGGGTTCACGGCCCTCGAGGTCATGGTCAACGGCGCGCGCGCCCAGATCGTGACGGGCCTGGTCCTCGTGGGGCTGGCCGAGTCGGTGCACTCGCTCGACAAGCACCTCAACCACGCCGCGGTCGGCGTCAAGCTCGTGGTCGCGCTCGCGGCGGTCGCCTGCCTCGAGATCGCCCGGGCCCGGGCCCGCCGCGGCGAGGACCCCAAGACCCTCGTCACGGCCGGCGGCGCGCTCGGTGCGCTCAACGTGCTCGTCGCCGCCCTCTGGCTGTAGGAGCGCGTTCCGGGCCCGAGGCCCGGCTGACCGGTCAGCCGGCCGCCGGTCCGCCCCGGCCGGTGGTGCGAGGCGCGGCATACCCGCCTTCGGGCGGCACCATCTCCGCCCGGACCCCCAGCAGCCGGATGGGCCGCTCGTCGCCGAGCTCGCGCAGGAGGTCGAGCGCGGTCTCGGCGATCGTGTCGACGTCGAAGGTGGGCTCCGGCAGCTTGCGCACCCGGTTCGTCGTGAAGAAGGGCGCGAACCGCACCTTGAGGAACACCCTGGCGCAGGCCCGGCCCTCGTTGCGGATGTCCGCGACGACCAGGGCCGCGAGGGCTCGCACGGCGTCGGACACCTCCTGTGGTGTGACGAGGTTCGACTGGTAGGTCGTCTCGCGGCCGTGCGCCCGGGCGACCCACGGGGTGTCGTCGACGGTGGCAGAGCTGACCCCGCGGCCCAGCCGCCGGTAGTGCGGACCCATGGCCGGCCCGAACTCGGCGACCAGCGCGCTCTCGTCGGCCTCGGCCAGCTCGCGCACCGTCGTGTGGCCCAGAGCCGCCAGCCGCTGGGAGATCCGCGACCCGACCCCCCACAGTGCGATCGTCGGGCGCTCGCCCATCACCTCGAACCAGTTCTCCCGCGTCAGGACGAAGACGCCCTGAGGCTTGCCGAAGTCGGTCGCGATCTTGGCGCGGACCTTGGTGTCGCCGACGCCGACCGAGCAGTGCAGCTCGCTGGCGTCGAGGACGGCCGCCCGGATCCGATGCGCATAGGCCACCGGGTCGTCGGTGCTCACTCCCACGAATGCCTCGTCCCAGCCCAGCACCTCGACGACTGCCCCCGGCATACCCCGCAGCGTCTGCATCACGACCGCCGAGGCGGCGTCGTAGGCCGGCGCGTCGACGGGCAGCAGCACCGCCTCCGGACAGCGTCGCACTGCGGTCTTCAGGGGCATGCCGGAGCGCACCCCGAACGCGCGGGCCTCGTAGGACGCGGTGGACACGACCGCCCGTTCGGTGGGGTCGCCGCGGCCTCCGACGATGACGGGCAGCCCGGCGAGCTCGGGGCGCCGCAGGATCTCGACAGCCGCGATGAACTGGTCGAGGTCGACGTGCAGGACCCACGGTGAGGGCTGCGTCATGGCGCCATCATGCCGGTCGGCGGTGTCAGGGGATGAGCAGCAGCTTGCCCGTCGTGCGGCGGCTCTCGAGGTCGTCGTAGGCCGCGGCCGCGTCCTCGAGCGCGTAGCGGCCACCGACCTCGAGCGTCAGCGTTCCGGTGGCCAGTGCCCCGAGCACCGAGGTGCCGCGCTCGAGGAGCTCACCGCGGGTGGCGGTGTAGTGCACCAGGGTGGGGCGGGTGACGAACAGCGACCCGCCGGCGTTGAGCCGCTGCAGGTCGAACGGTGGCACCTGACCGCTCGCTCCACCGAAGAGCACCATCATGCCGCGGGGACGCAGCGACGCCAGCGACGCGTCGAAGGTCGCCTTGCCGACCCCGTCGTAGGCCACGTCCACGCCTTGGCCGCCGTTGGCCTCACGGACCTCGGCTGCCAGGTCGCTGCTCTCGCGGTAGTCGATCGCGGCGCTGGCACCGAGACGGCGAGCGATCTCGAGCTTCTCGGGGGAGCCGGCGGTCGCGATGACGCGGCCTCCCTTGGCGGTCACCATCTGCACCAGCAGCTGCCCGACGCCGCCCGCGGCGGCGTGCACGAGCGCGACCGTGCCCGGGCCGACGGCAAAGGTGGAGTTGACCAGGTAGTGCGCGGTCATGCCCTGCAACATCGCCCCCGCCGCGATCTCCAGGTCGAGCCCGTCCGGGACGGGAACCAGCGTGTCGACCGCACGGTTGGTGAGCGTCGCGGCCGCACCGAGTCCCTGGGCCCAGGCCACGCGGTCGCCGACCTCGACACTGTCGACGCCCTCGCCGAGGGCCACGACGGTGCCGGCGCCCTCGGAACAGCAGCCGAACGGGGTGGGCAGCCGATAGACGCCCTGCCGCTGGTAGACGTCGATGAAGTTCACCCCGGCAGCGGCGACCTCGACCGTGACCTCGCCGGGCCCGGGCGGGCTCACGTCGTAGTCCTGGACCTCCAGGACGGAGGAGTCACCGGTGCGGGGGACGACGAGTCTGCGCGCGATAGTCACCGTGCCACCCTACGGTCCGAGGCTGGTTGTCTCGCGTCAGAGGCGGGCGATGGCGGCGTCGAGCATCGCCTCGGTCAGCTTGCCGGTGAAGGTGTTCTGCTGGCTCACGTGGTAGCACCCGACGAGGCGCACCTCGCGTCCACCCGTGGTGGTCAGCACCGCCTCGGCGGCATGCCCGAAGGCAGGCTTGGGCCGTGGCACCGCCCATCCGAGCCGCCGCGCGGCCGCGAGCGAGGCGTCCCAGGCGATCGAGCCCAGGGCCAGCATGCTGCGCAGCCGTGGCGTGGCGAGCTCGAGGTCTCGGTCCAGCCAGGGCGCGCAGGCCGCCCGCTCCTGCGGGGTCGGCTTGTTGGCCGGAGGGGCGCACCGGACCGCCGCCACGATCCGTATGCCGCGCAGCTCGAGGCCGTCCCCGCTGGCCCAGGACTGTGGCTGGGTGGCGTACCCGGCGCGGTGCAGCGCGGCATACAGCCAGTCGCCGCTGCGGTCACCGGTGAACATCCGGCCCGTGCGGTTGGTGCCGTTGGCCGCCGGCGCGAGCCCCACGATGAGACGCTCGGCCGCCGGGTCGCCGAAGCCAGGCCCGGGCCGCCCCCAGTAGGGCTGGTCGGCGAACGACGCCCGGCGGCCGGTGACCGCCACCGACTCGCGCCACTCGACGAGCCGTGGGCAGGCGCGACAGACGCTGACCCGCGCGTCGAGCTCGGCGACGTCCGACGCCGACCGTGCGAGCTCCACGACCTCGCCGGGCGTGCCGGCGACCGCAGTGGCGGCGGTGGCCGGGTCCCCGGGCCACCCGGTGCCCGGGGGCACCGGTGAGGGGAACGGCCGGCCGGTGACCGGGTGGGCGCAGGTCATGGGCTGAACCTATCTGTCGGCCGGGCCACGTAGGCTGGAGCCGATATGAGCACGCTGTTCGACGACCTCTCCTTCCCCGAGCCCGGCCAGCGGCCGTCGGCTGCGGCTGCCCGCGCGACTGCCGTCGACGAGCGCGGCGTCCCCACGTGGGCCCAGGCCGCCGCGCAGGGGCGAGGCCCCGAGGAGGGGAGCGGGCAGCCCACCGATCCCGAGTCGCTGCTGCAGGGGCTGAACCCCCAACAGCGCGAGGCGGTCCTCCACGAGGGCAGCCCGCTGCTCATCGTCGCCGGAGCGGGCTCGGGCAAGACTCGCGTGCTCACCAACCGCATCGCCTACCTCCTGGCTGCTCGAGGCGTGCAGCCGGGCCAGGTCCTCGCGATCACCTTCACCAACAAGGCCGCCGCCGAGATGCGCGAGCGCGTCGCGGCGCTCGTCGGACCCAAGGCCAAGGCGATGTGGGTCATGACGTTCCACTCCGCGTGCGTGCGCATCCTGCGCCGCGAGGCCGGCAAGGTCGGGCTCAAGTCCACGTTCTCGATCTACGACGCCGCCGACAGCCAGCGCCTGATGGCCATGGTGATGCGCGACCTCGACCTCGACCCCAAGCGCTACCCGCCGCGGTCCTTCAGCCACCAGGTCAGCAACCTCAAGAACGAGCTCGTCGACGAGGAGACCTTCGCGTCCCAGGTGGTCGAGGGCACCCATCAGGAGCGGATGCTGGCCGAGGCATACTCCGGCTACCAGCGGCGGCTGCGCCAGGCCAACGCGCTCGACTTCGACGACCTCATCATGACGACGGTCAACATCCTGCAGGCGTTCCCCGACGTGGCCGAGCACTACCGGCGCCGCTTCCGGCACGTCCTCGTCGACGAGTACCAGGACACCAACCACGCGCAGTACCAGCTGGTGCGCGAGCTGGTCGGTGGTACCGCCGGCACACCCGGTCTGGCGGTCGGCGACGGGCCGGTGGTCGACCCTGCCGAGCTCGTGGTGGTCGGCGACGCCGACCAGTCGATCTACGCCTTCCGCGGGGCGACGATCCGCAACATCGTCGAGTTCGAGCAGGACTACCCGAACGCCCGGACCATCCTGCTCGAGCAGAACTACCGCTCGACCCAGACCATCCTGATGGCCGCCAACTCGGTCATCGCCAAGAACCCCGAGCGCCGTAAGAAGAACCTGTGGACCGACAGCGGTGACGGGGCCCTCATCGTGGGCTACGTCGGCGACAACGAGCACGACGAGGCGGCGTTCGTCGCCAAGACCATCGACGAGCTGGGCGACACGGCGGGGGTCAAGCCCAAGGACGTCGCGGTCTTCTACCGCACCAACGCCCAGAGCCGTGCCCTCGAAGAGGTCTTCGTGCGGGTCGGGCTGCCCTACAAGGTCGTCGGCGGCACCCGGTTCTACGAGCGGCGCGAGGTCAAGGACGCACTGGCGTACCTGCGCGTCATCTCCAACCCGACCGACACCGTGAACCTTCGTCGGATTCTCAACGTGCCCAAGCGCGGGATCGGCGACCGCGCTGAGGCGTGCGTGGCGGCCCTCGCCGAGCGGGAGCGCATCCCGTTCATCGCCGCACTCGGCCGGCCCGAGGACGCCCCCGGCATCGCCACCCGCTCGGTCGCGGCGATCAAGGCGTTCACCGGTCTCCTGGAGGAGCTGGGCCGCATCCACGAGGACGACGAGCGGGGTGTCGGCGCCCTCCTCGAGGCCGTCGTCGACAAGTCCGGCTACCTCGCCGAGCTGCGCGCCAGCCACGACCCCCAGGACGAGACCCGCATCGAGAACCTCGCCGAGCTCGTGGCCGTGGCCCAGGAGTTCGACGAGACGCGGGCGGCGACCGGCGAGGTGGCCTCCCTCGAGGACTTCCTCGAGCAGGTGTCGCTGGTGGCCGACGCTGACGAGATCCCCGACTCCGAGGAGGCCGAGGACCTCGGCGTCGTGACCCTGATGACGCTGCACACCGCGAAGGGGCTGGAGTTCCCGGTGGTGTTCCTCACCGGGCTCGAGGACGGCACGTTCCCCCACCTGCGGGCGCTGGGCGACCCCAAGGAGCTCGAGGAGGAGCGCCGCCTCGCCTATGTCGGCATCACCCGGGCCCGTGAGCGGCTGCACCTGTCGCGGGCAGCGGTGCGCTCGGCCTGGGGCGCTCCCCAGTACAACCCGGCGAGCCGGTTCCTCGACGAGATCCCCGGCCATCTGGTGCAGTGGCAGCGCGCGGAGGCCGCCACCACCTCTCGCCGCCCCGGCACTCCCGCCGTGGCGACGCTGGCCGCCCGTCCCGGCGTGCGTTCGCCGGGCAACCGGCCGCTGGTCTCGCTGCACGCCGGTGACCGGGTCACCCACGACTCCTATGGCCTCGGCACGGTCGTCAAGACCGAGGGCGAGGGGGACAAGACCCAGGCGCACGTCGACTTCGGTGGCGAGACCGGCGTCAAGCGGTTCCTGTTGAGGTATGCCCCGCTCGAGAAGCTCTGACCGCGCAACCCATCAAGCCTGGGCGCGCGAGGGGGCTGCGGGAGGCAGCGGAGCCGGCTACTACTGCAGGTGGTGGGCGTGCAGCCAGGGGGCGGGGTTGATCGGCGCCCCGCCGTTCGGGTGGATCTCGAGGTGCAGGTGCGGCCCCGTGGAATGGCCGGTGTTGCCCGACAGCGCCACGATCTGGCCGGGAGCGACCAGGTCGCCCACCGACGCCTTGATCTCGCTGAGGTGGGCATAGAGCGAGACCGTGCCGTCCCAGTACCTGATCTCGATCTGGTTTCCGTAGCCACTCTCGTAGCCCGTCGAGACAACCGTGCCGGTGGACATGGCCGCGACGGGCGTGCCGACGGGGGTGCCGAAGTCGTTGCCCTGGTGCATGCGGCCCCAGCGCCAGCCGAAGCCGGAGGTGAAGGTCGCGCCCTGGATGGGCATGACCCAGCGCTGGCTTGCCGCGAGAGCTGCCGAGGCCCGCTGACGTGCGGCGGCGGCAGCGGCAGTCTGGTTGGCCAGGGCGGTGCGGTCTGCGCTGCGGGCGACCCGCTGCGCCGCGACCGTCCCGGCGGCCGTGGGGGTCGAAGCGGGGCTCGATCCGCCGAACCCGCTCGCCCCCGGGAGCGCACCAGCCTGGAGCTCGCGCTGCTGCTGGGCGTCGATCCGGGCGTACTGCGCGGCTGCGGCGTCCTCGGCAAGGGTCGTGCTCATCGAGCCGGTGAGGTCGAAAAAAGTGGGCGAGGACTGCACGACGGTGGCGCCGGTGGCCGAGACGACGAGTGCGGCCGCGGCAGCGCTCGGCAGGACGAAGCCGGTCCGCAGGCCGACGGGGAGGTGCAACCGCCTGGCCGGGGCGCGATGGCGGCCCGGGGGGCGGTGTCGCCCGTCATAGGAAGCGGAACTCAAGAGCAGGACCTCGCGCGCGGGAGAAACCGAGGAAACACGGGAGTCCGAGGCTAGCGTGACCTGTTCGTGATCCAAAATCGGCCGCCAAGGCGGAGGCGGGCGTCAGGACGCCTGGGAGGGCTCGGGCCGCAGCTCGGTCACGCCGGGGGTCACGGTGTGCCCGTCGTGGTCGAGGTGGGCCAACGTCGTGGAGATTCCGTGGACCACGCTCCCGAGGATGGGCAGCGACATGTGGCCCACCGCGTGCAGGCCGATGTTGCGGACGCTCAGGTCCGGGTGCTCCAGGCCGGCGTTGCGCTGGGGGAAGATCATCTGGTCGAGGTCAGACCAGTAGACGACGAACCGGGTCGCGCAGTGGGGCACCGGTTGGTCGAGCTCGCGCATGAGCCCGCTGCCGGGTCGCAGCTGCTTGGTGAGCTGGCTGTGCCACCCGTATGCCGTGTAGGTGCCCTGGTGGGGCGTCCCAAGGGTCACGAGGGTGTGGACGCGCTCGTCGCCCCCGAGCCGGGTGACGTAGTAGCGGGCGATGAGGCCGCCCATGGAGTGCCCGACGACGTGGATCCGCTCGTAGCCGGTCTCGGCCACGAGTGCCTCCACCTCCTCGGCGAGCCGCGCGGCCGCCACTCGCACGTCGGCGGTGAACGGCGAGTAGTTCATGCTCGTGACGCGTCCGAAGCCGCGCCGGCGCAGACCCAGTCGCAGCAGGGTGAAGATCGAGCGGTTGTCGACCATGCCATGCACCAGCAGGATCGGGGTCCCGGCCGCCTCGACGTCCGAGATGAGCAGCCCGCGCTGGATCGGCGGGAGGTGCTCGACGCGGTACCCCAGCTGGGTGTCGAGGCTCTGGCGCTCCACGAGGCCCCAGGGGTACAGCGCCAGGTGGGTGGTGACCCAGGCCACCTCGACTGCTGCGCCGACGAGGCCGGTCGGGGTCGCGAGTGCGCGGGCGCCGCCGCCGACCACGTCGTTGGCGGCCACCGTGGCCCCCTTGACCGTGCCCAGGGCCTGCCGAGCCAACCGGCCCACCAGCCCCAGCGGGCGCGAGGCGGCATCCGACGCGGACCGCGACAGTGCGGTGGGTCGACAGGGGCGCGGAACGCTCACGGACATATCAGGGCGAACCTAGCCTGCGTGCCGGTGCCGCGCGCGTGATGCGGACCACAACCCGGCGTGTCGGTATGTCGGGTTACCGCGGCCCGTGCGGCATTCACTGTGGCGGATCCCACCCAGGCCGCCGAGCGATGGCCGCCAGTGGCTAGTCTGCGCGCATGACTGACTCTCCTCTGCGCGTCGTCGTGGCCAAGCCCGGGCTCGACGGACATGACCGTGGCGCCAAGGTCGTCGCCCGCGCCCTGCGTGATGCGGGCATGGAGGTCGTCTACACCGGCCTGCACCAGACCCCCGAGCAGATCGTCGAGGCGGCCATCCAGGAGGACGCCGACGCGATCGGCCTGTCCGTCCTCTCGGGCGCCCACATGACCCTCTTCGCCAAGGTCGTCGAGCTGCTCAAGGAGCGCGACGCGGCCGACATCGTGGTGTTCGGGGGCGGCATCATCCCCGAGGCCGACATCCCCGAGCTCGACAAGCTGGGTGTCGCCAAGGTGTTCACCCCCGGTGCCACCACGACGGAGATCGTCGAGTGGGTCCGGGGCAACGTCTCCCCGCAGTAGCACCCGTCAGCCGACCGGCAGCGTGAACGCTGCCGGCTCGGTCGGAGAGGCGTGGACCGTCACCGGCTGCACGGCATACGCGTTCTTGTACGCCGCGTCGGTGCTGGCCAGCACCAGCTCGACCCGGTGACCCGCCGGCACGAGGTGCACGATCGCGGGCAGCTCGATGTGCACCGGCTGGGTCACGTCGGCGACGCGGACCGGGCTGATCAGCTTGTTGACCAGGGTCTTGGTCCCGTCGGGCGCGATGTCGTACATCTTGGCGAACACCTGGAGCTGGCCGCTCGGACCGGCGCTCTGGGCCGCGGCGACCGCGGGAGAGTCGAACCGGACGTCCAGCGTCGGCGGCCCGACGACGGTCACCGGGCTCGTCAGCACCGGCGTCGACCAGGCCCCGAACGTCCCGGGGGTGTCGTAGGGGGCCGTGACGCCGGGGGGCAGGGAGACCCGGCCCTCCAGGCCCGAGATCTCCGAGTACGAGGCCGCTGCACCGCCGCCGGGGTTGGACCAGCTGGTCGAGCCGGGCAGGATCGCCGCCTTCGACGACACGAGGGAGTCGGCTGAGGAGAGGTACCAGGTCTGGTGCGTGCCGGTCGGGTAGGCCGGTGCGCTTGCGTAGGCGGGTGCGGCGCTGCCGGTGTAGGACACCCAGTCGCGGAAGTACGCGAACTGCGGGCCGGTCGAGACCTTCGCGCCCTTGAGGTAGTGGTCGAACCAGTTCTTGATGCGCAGGCCGAGATAGGTGTCCTCGATGTGCTGGCCGGTCAGGTCCAGCTCACCCGGAGCGGCGCCACTGTTGCCGTTGACCCCACCCGAGTGCCCCCAGGACTGCCACGCCATGCTCACCGGCACACCGCGCGCCTTCAGGCCGCGGTACGTGGCGATGGCCTCCTGGAGGTTGAAGAGGGTGTCGTTCTCGCCCTGGATGAGGAAGGTCGGGATGGTGACCTTGTCCAGGTAGTGCCCCACCGAGACCCGGTTGGTCAGCGCGTAGGTGTCGGCAGTCGGGTAGCCGAGCGTGTCCAGCGTGGCCTTGGCGGCGCAGGCCTCCTGCACGAAGTTCGGGCAGCCGACGTCGCGGGTCGGGTCGTAGCTCGCTCCCTGGATGCCATCCTCGATGCCCACGCCGAAGAACAGGTCGGTCCAGCCCATCTTCTCGGTGCCCGGGTTGGAGTCCGCGTAGGTCACGCCCTGGCTGAAGCTCGTGTTGTTCGGTGCCAGGGAGTAGCGCAGGTCGTTCCAGGTGATCAGGGGGACGAGGGTGTCGACCCGGTGGTCGACGGCCGCAGTGGCGAACTGGATCTGGCCGCCGTAGGAACCGCCGATCATCCCGATGCGCGGGTCGTGCGTGGCCGGGTTGTCGAGCTGGGTGAAGTCCGCCCTGAGCGTGCCGGCTCCGCCGGCGACACCGCCGACCGACGACGAGGTGTATGCCGCGGATCCGCCCCCGCCCAGGAACGTGACCAGCACGCTCGCCGCAACGCCGTCGCGGCCGGGGTCGTCGAGGGAGATCTTGCAGCCGCTGTTCGGGAAGCCGAGGCCGGTGTACGACAGGACGGTGTAGCCGCGCTTGGCGAAGGCCTGGCCGAGCCCCGCCTGGTCGCTCTTGCTGCCACCGAAGCCGTTGGTCGTGAGGATCGAGGGCACCCGCGAGGAGGCGTTGGCGCTGTGCGGCTTGTAGAGGTCCGCGTCGATCGTGCAGGTCTGGGGCCGCCCCAGGTCGTCGGTGCCGGCCGGCACCGAGAACGTCAGCCCCGTGTAGGTGTCGACGGTGTCGAGGGTCTGGGTCGTCTGCGCCGAAGTCTGCGCTGTCGTCTGCGCAGAGGCCGGCTGACCGGCGATGAACAGGCCGGCTGCGGCGAGGGCCGCAACGGCCGTGACGAGGGGGACGGCGGGCCAGGACCGGCGCAGGGGCGACATGTTCCTTCAACGACGCCCCGTGGTCCGCGGTTACGCTCGCGAGCATGACCTTCACCAGGGCCGAGCTCGACCGGGCCACCGAGGTGGTGCGCCGGCACTTCGGGCCGACGCCGGCATACTCCTGGCCGTTGCTGGGTCGCGAGGTCGGCGCGCAGGTGTGGGTCAAGCACGAGAACCAGACCCCGACGGGGGCGTTCAAGGTGCGGGGTGGCCTGGTCTACGTCGAGCGGGCCAGGCACGAGCGGCCCTGGGTCAAGGGCTTCGTCTCGGCGACCAGGGGCAACCACGGACAGTCGCTGGCGTATGCCGCGCGCGCGGCCGGGCTCCGGGCCGTGATCGTGGTGCCGGAGGGGAACAGCCCCGACAAGAACGCCGCGATGAAGGGGTTCGGGGCCGAGCTGATCGTCCACGGGCGCGACTTCCAGGAGGCCCGCGAGTACGCCATGGGCTTGGGGGAGGAGCTCGACCTCGAGCCGGTGCCCGCCTTCCACCCCGATCTCGTGGTCGGCGTGGCGACCTATGCCAAGGAGCTCTTCGACGCGGCGGGACCGCTGGACGCCGTCTATGTCCCGGTCGGCATGGGCTCGGGGATCTGCGGCCTGATCGGGGTGCGCGACCTGCTGGGGCTCTCCACGGAGGTCGTCGGCGTCGTCTCCGAGGCGGCACCGGCGACCGCTCTGTCCTTCGTCGCCGGCGAGGTCCGCACCACGCCGGAGGCGCCCACGTTCGTCGACGGGGTGGCCTGCCGCGCCCCCGTGCCCGAGGCGGTCGAGCGCATCGTCCGGGGGGCTGCCCGGGTGCTGGCGGTCCCTGAGGATGCATCGGCCGAGGCGATGCGCGTCATGTTGCGCACCACTCACCAGCTGCCCGAACCGGCGGGCGCCATCGCCCTGGCCGGGCTCCTGTCCGAACGCGACCGGGTGTCAGGAGCCCGGGTCGCCGTGGTCCACAGCGGGGGCAACTGCGACGCGTCGGTCCTCGCCGAGGTCCTGGCCGGGTCGACACCCCGACCGTGAGCGGCAATGCGGGCCGCGGGGGGCCAGGCAGTCCTATCCTCGGCGCATGTCGTCCCGCGCCCCTCGGACTGTGGGCGGCCTCGCTGCCTGCCTGACCGCCGTCGCGCTCGCCGCCGCGTGCTCGGGCAAGCCGGCCGTCCCCGCCCACACGTCGGCGACCAAGGCTTCCGCACCGGTGGCGAAGCCGAGCGCCCCGGCGCTGCCAGGTGTGCCGCTGAGCGGACGCGCCGTGCTCGCCGTGAAGATCGACAACACCCCCGCAGGCCGTCCGCGCATCGGGCTGGCCCAGGCCGACATCGTCTACGTCGAGCCGGTCGAGGGCGGCCTGACCCGTCTGATGGCAGTCTTCAGCCGACAGCTGCCGCCGCTGGTCGGCCCGGTGCGCTCGGGCCGCGAGACCGACAAGGACCTCCTGGCCAACTACGGGCCGGTCGCGCTGGCCTACTCGGGTGCGTCGAGCTACACCGTGGGCGTGCTCGCCACGGGACACCAGGTCAACCTCGTGTTCGACTACGGCAGCCGCGGCTTCTACCGCGACCACTCACGCCCGGCGCCATACAACGTCATCGGCAACACCGGCCAGCTGCTCGCTCGAGCGGGCGGCGGCGTACCGGCCCGCGACATCGGCTTCCGGTACGGCCCACCGGCGTCGCCCGGAGCGCCCGCCACCTCCGTCGCCGCCGCGTGGCCGTCCTCGACGGAGTCGCTGGTCTGGAACGCCGCCCGCCGGCAGTACCTCGTGACCAGCAACGGTCAGCCTGACGTCAGCCCCACGGGCCAGCAGTACGGCGCCACGACTGTGGTCGTGCAGTACGTCCAGACGCACCTGACGGCGAACCGCGACGTGAACGGGGTCCACACCCCCCTCGCGGAGGTCATCGGCCACGGGGCGGCCACCGTCCTGCGCGACGGTCGGGTCTGGCGGGGCACCTGGACCAGGCCTTCGGCGACGGCGCCCACCGCGTTCAGCGCGGCAGGGACGCAGGTCACGTTCGCGCCGACCGGCACCGTCTGGGTGCTGCTGGTCAGTGCGGGGGACCGCGTCACGGTGAGCTGACGGCCGTCGTTCACGGCAGCCCTCGGGGGCCGATGAGGTCACGGTGAGATTGGTCCCATTGTGCTCAGCCTGCGACACCCGGGCGCTCTGTGGGTGGCCGACAGGACTAGTCTCGGGGCCGAACCACACCCCTTCCGTAGACGAGGACGTCAGACGTGGATCTGTTCGAATACCAGGCTCGAGACCTGTTCGAGGCGCACGGCGTGCCGGTGCTCGCCGGTGCGATCGCCACCACTCCCGAGCAGGCCCGCGCGGCCGCCGAGGAGATCGGCCCCAGGAGCGGCGGGGTCACCGTCGTCAAGGCCCAGGTCAAGACCGGGGGTCGCGGCAAGGCCGGCGGCGTCAAGGTCGCCAAGACCGCAGACGAGGCCGAGCAGGCCGCCGCGGCCATCCTCGGCATGGACATCAAGGGCCACACCGTGGGCACCGTCATGGTCGCCCAGGGAGCGCGCATCGCCGAGGAGTACTACTTCTCGGTCCTGCTCGACCGGGCGAACCGCTCCTACCTGGCGATGTGCAGCAAGGAGGGCGGCATGGAGATCGAGCAGCTCGCGGTCGAGCGCCCCGACGCCCTCGCCCGGGTCGAGGTCGACCCCAACACGGGGATCGACGAGGCCAAGGCCCAGGAGATCGTCGAGACCGCCGGCTTCGACGCCGAGACCGGCGCCAAGATCGTTCCGGTCCTGCAGCGCCTGTGGGAGGTCTACCGCGACGAGGACGCCACGCTCGTCGAGGTCAACCCGCTCGTCAAGACCGAGGACGGCGACATCGTCGCGCTCGACGGCAAGGTGACGCTCGACGAGAACGCGGGGTTCCGCCACCCGGACCACGAGGCGCTCGAGGACAAGGCTGCTGCCGACCCGCTCGAGGCCGCGGCCAAGGCCAAGGGCCTCAACTACGTCAAGCTGGACGGCTCTGTCGGCATCATCGGCAACGGGGCCGGGCTCGTCATGTCGACGCTGGACGTCGTTGCCTACGCCGGTGAGGAGTTCCAGGGCTCGCCCAAGCCCGCCAACTTCCTCGACATCGGCGGCGGCGCGTCGGCCGAGGTCATGGCCAACGGCCTGCACATCATCCTCGGTGACGAGCAGGTGAAGTCGGTGTTCGTCAACGTCTTCGGCGGCATCACCGCGTGTGACGCGGTCGCCAACGGCATCGTGGGCGCCCTCAACAACCTCGGCGACGAGGCGACCAAGCCGCTCGTCGTGCGGCTGGACGGCAACAACGTCGAGGAGGGTCGTCGCATCCTCGCGGACGCGAACCACCCGCTCGTGACCATCGAAGAGACCATGGACGGCGCGGCCCGCAAGGCCGCGGAGCTGGCTTCGGCCGCCAGCCAGACGAACTGACCTAAGGAACGGCATACCAATGGCTATTTTTCTCGACGAGAGCTCCAAGGTCATCGTCCAGGGCATGACCGGCTCCGAGGGTATGAAGCACACCCAGCGCATGCTGCGGTCGGGCACCCAGATCGTCGGCGGCGTCAACCCGCGCAAGGCGGGCGAGAGTGTGGGCTTCGAGGGCGGCGTGACCATCCCGGTGTTCGGCACGGTGGCCGAGGCCATCGCCCAGACCGGCGCCACCGTTTCGGTCATCTTCGTCCCGCCGGCGTTCGCCAAGTCCGCGGTCGTCGAGGCGATCGACGCCGAGATCCCGCTGGCCGTGGTCATCACCGAGGGCATCGCCGTCAAGGACTCGGCCGAGTTCTACGCGTACTCGCGCACCAAGGGCACCACGCGCATCGTCGGCCCGAACTGCCCCGGTCTCATCAGCCCCGGCAAGTCCAACGCCGGCATCATTCCCGCCGACATCGCCGGGCCCGGCCGCATCGGGCTGGTCTCCAAGTCGGGCACGCTGACCTACCAGATGATGTACGAGCTGCGGGACTTCGGCTTCTCCTCCGCAGTCGGCATCGGCGGCGACCCGATCATCGGCACCACCCACATCGACTGCCTCGAGGCCTTCGAGAAGGACCCCGAGACGGACGCCATCGTCATGATCGGTGAGATCGGTGGCGACGCCGAGGAGCGCGCGGCGGCATACATCAAGGAGCACGTCACCAAGCCCGTCGTCGGCTACGTCGCGGGCTTCACCGCGCCCGAGGGCAAGACCATGGGCCACGCCGGCGCCATTGTGTCGGGCTCCGCCGGCACCGCCGCGGCCAAGCAGGAGGCCCTCGAGGCCGCGGGCGTCAAGGTCGGCAAGACGCCGTCTGCGACGGCCGAGTTGATGCGCGAGATCATGAAGGGCCTGCAGAAGTAGCCAGCCTGCTCCGCACGCATATGAAGGATCGTCCGGGTCGTGACCCGGACGATCCTTCACGTTGAGGGGTGGCTCGACAGGGGGGCCTCGACCGCCGGGGGGGCCCGCGCCGCGACGCACCTTTCTCGACCTTTCTCGGCGGCGCTCGGCGTTGCACGAGCGATCGACGCCCTCGGTCGGCGACCATGAAGCAGTCATGAGTGTCACCGAGCTGCTGCGCGCGAAGTCATCGTCCACGGGGGGCGGCACCGACCGCCGCTCACTGCAACGGGCCCTGCTCGCAGGCGCCGGAGCGGCGGCCGCCTCCGCGTGCGCTGTCGTCCTGCCCGCCCTGCTGGTCTGGGTCGCGAGTCCGCAGAGCACCGTCGACTGGACCACGGCCCTCGGGGTGGGCGCGAGCCTGTGGCTCCTGGGCACCGGCGCTCACCTCACGGTCGGGGCGGCTCACGTGACCGTGGTGCCGCTGGCCTTCCTGGCGCTGGCGGTCTGTGGCGCGGCCTGGGGCGCCGTCCGCGCGGCCCGGCCGGCGGCTCAGGAGACCCGCCTGTCCTACGCAGCCGACCTCGTGCACCGGCCGGTGGCCCACGCCTTGGGCGCCTGGACCGCCGGGTATGCCGCCTGCGCCTTCCTGTGGTCGGTGGTCGCCCTGGTGGCCGGCCCCAGCCCGTCCGTCCTCAGCCTCCTGATGCCGGTGGTCGTCGTGCCTGCCCTCGCCGCCGGCCTGGCGCTCGGGTGGCTGGTCCGCAGGCGCCGAGACCTGCTCGGCCCCGGCGCCCGCCGGCCCGACTGGCTCCCCGATGTCGTGCGGCGGGCGGTGCGCCCGGGGCTGGAGGGTGCAGGCGTGCTGCTGACTGCGGGCATCGTGGTCGTGGTCCTGATGGTCGTGCTCAGGTACGACCGCGTGTCCCACCTGCAGTCCACGCTGGCGCCGGGGCTGCTCGGCGGCCTCGTCCTCCTCCTCGCGCAGGTGCTGGTGCTGCCGAACCTCGCTCTCTGGGCGGTGTCGTTCGTGTCCGGCACCGGGTTCAGCGCGGTCCAGGGCGCCTCGGCCACCTGGACCGGCAGCCGGACCTCGCTCCTGCCGATGGTCCCGGTCCTCGGCGCCCTTCCCGACCCGGGCGCCTTCCCCGGCTACCTGCCTGTCGTGGCGCTCCTCCCGGTGGGCGTCGGGGTGCTGGTCGGGTGGCGCTCGCTGCGATCCGTCGCACGGCTGTCCACGGGGCGCACCAAGGTTGCCGTCACGGCGGCGGCAGTCGTGGTCGCGGCGTGCGCCGTGGGGCTCCTCGATGTCGTCGGTGGGTCGTCTCTCGGGTCGGTCCGCCTCTCCCACATCGGCGCCCCGGCCGGGTCGATGACGCTGGCGCTGCTGGTCGAGCTCGGCGTCGGCGCCGCTCTTGTGCTGGCGTGGGACCGCTGGAAGCTTCGGCGCTAGGGCCCTCAGGCCGGACGCCGATGCGGCCGGCACCCGCGCACTCGGTATCGTTCAGGAGTGACCTCGCCTGCGCCGACCGGGACCCTGGCGTCCGCCGGCATCAAGGGAAGCACGGGGGTCGTCGTCCTCGTCTCCGGCTCGGGAACCAACCTCCAGGCCCTCCTGGACGCCGCCGCCGACCCGGCGTACGGCGTCCGCATCCTTGCCGTGGGAGCGGACCGCACCGGCATCGCGGGTCTGGAGCGCGCGCAGGCCGCGGGCGTCCCCACCTTCGTCTGCCGGGTCGAGGACCACCCGACCCGGGGCGAGTGGGACGCCGCACTCGCCGAGCTGATCGGTGACCACGGTCCGGCGTTCGTCGTGTCGGCGGGGTTCATGAAGCTGCTCGGCCCGCAGGTCCTCGGCCGGTTCACCGTGCTCAACACCCACCCGGCGCTGCTGCCCGCGTTCCCCGGCGCCCACGCAGTCCGCGACGCGCTGGCGGCAGGGGTCGCGACCACCGGCTGCACGGTGCACGTCGTCGACTCGGGGGTCGACACGGGGCCGGTCCTCGCGCAGGTCGCCGTGGACGTCCGGCCCGGGGACACCGAGGATGCGCTGCACCAGCGCATCAAAGCAGTCGAGCACCCGCTGCTCGTCGAGATCGTGGGCCGCGCGGCCCGCGAAGGAATCACCGTCACCCAGGGGAAGGCCACCATTCCGTGACCCAGCAGTCGAGCGACCAGACCGTCGAGACCGACGAGCCCTCGTCCGGGCGGCGCCCCGTGCGGCGCGCCCTCGTCTCCGTGTACGACAAGACCGGGCTCGAGGAGCTGGTCCGCGGGCTGCATGCGGCGGGCGTCTCGGTCGTCTCCACCGGCGGGTCGGCGGCCCTCATCGAGCGGCTCGGCCTGCCCGTGACAAAGGTCGAGGACCTCACCGGCTTCCCCGAGTGCCTCGAGGGCCGGGTCAAGACCCTGCATCCGCGGGTCCACGCGGGAATCCTCGCGGACACCCGTAAGGACGACCACGTTCGTCAGCTGGCCGACCTGGGGATCGAGCCGTTCGAGCTGGTCGTCGTCAACCTCTACCCGTTCCGCGAGACCGTCGCCTCGGGGGCCAGCCCAGACGAGGTCATCGAGCAGATCGACATCGGTGGTCCGTCCATGGTCCGCGCTGCCGCGAAGAACCACCCGAGCGTTGCGGTGGTGACCGACCCGGCGGCATACGGCGCGGTGCTCGAGGCGGTCGCAGCCGGTGGGTTCACCCTCGCAGAGCGCAAGCTGCTCGCCGCGCAGGCCTTCGTGCACACGGCCGACTACGACACCGCCGTCGCGAGCTGGATGGGCAACGTCTACACCGACACCTCGTCGGGGTCAGGCTTCCCGGCCTGGACGGGTGCGACCTTCACCCGCGCGGCGGTGCTGCGCTACGGCGAGAACCCGCACCAGCGCGCCGCGCTCTACCGCCACTGGCGCCCCGGCGTCGCGTCTGCCGAGCAGCTGCACGGCAAGGAGATGTCCTACAACAACTACGTCGACACCGACGCAGCCGTGCGCGCCGCGCACGACCACGGCGACCAGCCGACCGTGGCGATCGTCAAGCACGCCAACCCCTGCGGCATCGCCGTGGGCAGCACCATCGAGGACGCGTATGCCGCGGCGCACGCCACCGACCCGGTGTCCGCGTATGGCGGCATCATCGCGGCCAACCGCCCGGTGAACCTCGCGATGGCGAGCCGCGTCAAGGACGTGTTCACCGAGGTGATCGTGGCGCCGGACTTCGAGGATGACGCGCTGGAGCTGTTGCAGCAGAAGAAGAACATCCGGATCCTGCGGCTGCCTGCCGACCTGACGCACTCGGCGGACCGGGTCGAGACCCGGCCGATCAGTGGTGGGCTGCTCATGCAGACCGTCGACCGGGTCGACGCCGTCGTCGAGGGCGACCAGCCGGGCGGTGACGACGCGGCGCGCTGGCGGCTCGTGTCGGGCGAGGCCGCCGACGAGGCAACGCTGGCCGACCTGCAGTTCGCGTGGCGGGCGATCCGCGCGGTGAAGTCCAACGCGATCCTGCTGGCCAGCGACGGGGCGGCGGTCGGGATCGGCATGGGGCAGGTCAACCGGGTCGACTCGTGCCACCTCGCCGTTTCACGGGCCGGAGCCGAGCGGGCGACGGGGTCGGTGGCCGCGTCGGATGCCTTCTTCCCGTTCGCCGACGGTCTGCAGGTGCTGCTGGACGCGGGCGTGCGTGCCGTCGTGGCGCCTGGCGGGTCGGTGCGCGACCAGGACGTCATAGACGCTGCCCAGGCCGCGGGCGTGACGATGTACTTCACGGGCACCCGCCACTTCGCCCACTGACCCGCCACGCGCGTCGCGCGTCGCGGCGTACCTCTCGCCCACCGCTGTCCGCTCCTAGGGGCGGGGAGGGGCAGGGGGGACGCCGAGGGCGACGACGAGATCGGCCACCACCCGCGGGTCGTCCAGGGTCTCGCCGAACAGCTCCCGCAGCTGCCCGACGCGGTAACGGACCGTCTGCGCGTGGACGTAGAGCGCCTCGGCGACGGGTTCGCGCCGCCCGCGATGGAGCAGCCATAGCCGCAGGGTCTCCTCCAACCGCTCCCGGGCGGCCGGCGTGAGCTCGGTCATGGGAGCGAGCGCGCGGGCGCGCAGGTCGGCGAGGGCCTGGGGGTCGGCCCCCAGGACGATCTCGGCCAGGTGCGCCTCGGTGTCGTATGCCGCGCGGTGCTCGCCGCGAGTGGCCCGCCCCCGCAGGGCGCGAGCATGCGAGGCGGCGGCCTCTGACCACGGACGGGTCGGTCCGAGGACGGCGTCGTGGTCCTCCAGAGCTCGCATCAGCCGCGGGCGGGCGGCGTCGCTCAGACCCGGGATGATCACGGCGGCGACCTCCTCGGCGCTGTCGACGCCCGGGACGTCCTCCGCCAGCACCAGGGACCTCGGGTCGACCTGGCTGCGGGCGTGGTGCAGCTCGCGCTCGGGGACGAGCAGGACCGTCAGGGTCTTGGGCAGGTCCCACCCGGCGACGTCGGCCCGGCGCGTCACGGCGTCGTCTGACGCGCCCCGGAGCAGGTCGAGGGCCAGGCGTTCGAGCTGGCGCTGCTGCGCCCGCTCGGCCGTGGCCAGCTCGTCGGCATGGCCGGCCACGCTGGCGGCCGACAGCTCGTCGATGTAGGCGAAGACCAGCTCAGCGAACTGCGCCAGGAGGGCGGCGCTCATGCCGGCCTTGACGGCCTCCTCGCTGAGCCCGCGCCACGAGACCCGGGCGCCGATCCGGTAGGCCGACAGGAGTGCATCCATGCTGCGGCCGCTGCGGGCCTCTCCGCGACCCAGGCTGTAGGACGCCTCGCGCGCCGGTCCCAGCGGCATACTCGGGTCGTCGGAGCGGGCGACGATGTTGAGGAACGTGCCCAACGCGACCCGGACGGCGGACTCGATGTTGCCCACGAGGTACTCGCGCGCGCTGGCATAGCTCGGCACCTCCTCGATGATGGCCTCGACGGCGTGCGTGGCGACGCCGGGCAGGGCTCCCTTGAGCTGGGCGAGCACGTCGGGGGAGAACTGGACGGCGGCTGCACGTTCGGTGGGGGTGGAGCGGGGCTCGGGGCTCATGTTTGTTCCTTACGAACAAATGACGGGCGCAGGCTCACCCACCACGGTCAGGTAGTTACTCTACCCGGGCATCCATCATGGAACCATGACCGCAGTTCTCCCACTTCGCGCGACCGGCCCCATCCGGCCGTCGCTGCGTTCTGCCCTCCGGCGGGTCGCCGAGGCAGCGGTGACCCCGCTGCTCCCCGACGACTACCTCGACCTCGTCGCACCGTTGCGTGCGGGCGCTGACCTGCGCGGTCGAGTCGTGTCGGTGACCCCCGAGACCCGTGATGCCGCCACCGTGCACATCAAGCCCGGCCGTGGCTGGCGCGGCCACGTCCCCGGCCAGTACATCCGCATCGGCGTCGACGTCGACGGCGTGCGGAACTGGCGTGCCTACTCGCTCACCTCACCGGTGACCGCGCCGGACGGGATCATCTCGATCACCGTCAAGGCGATCCCGGATGGCAAGGTCAGCAACCACGTCGTGCGCGCCCTCCAGCCCGGCACGCTGATCCACCTCGACCAGGCGACCGGCGAGTTCACGCTGCCGTCGCCGCGCCCCGCCCGGGCACTGTTCGTCACCGCAGGGTCCGGCGTGACCCCCGTCATGGGCATGCTGCGCAACCACCTCGACGAGCTCCAGGACGTCGTGGTGGTGCACTCGGCGCCGACCGAGCCTGACGTCATCTTTGCCGCCGAGCTGCGCGCGTGGGCGCGGGACGGCCGAGTCCGCCTCGTCGAGCGCCACACCGACCTCGATGGCATGGTCGGCACGGCCGACCTCGACGAGCTGGTGCCGGACTGGCGCTTCCGCGAGACCTGGGCCTGCGGACCCACCGGCATGCTCGACGCCTTCGAGGCCGCCTGGGCCGACGCCGGCCTCGCGGACCGCCTCCACACCGAGCGCTTCCGCCCGGTCGTCATCGCCGAGGGCGAGGGCGGCACGGTCACCTTCGCCGGGCAAGCCATCACCGTCGACGCCGACGGTGCCACCCCCATTCTCGACGCGGGCGAAGCCGCCGGTGTGCTCATGCCGTCCGGATGCCGCATGGGCATCTGCTTCGGCTGCGTCGTACCCCTCAAGGAAGGCGCCGTGCGCGACCTGCGCAACGGCGACCTCACCATTGCCGCCAAGGGCGACGGCATCCGCATCCAGACGTGTGTGTCGGCCGCTGCCGGCCACTGCGAGATCGATCTCTAAGGAGAACCCATGACTGCCACCGCAGAGAAGTTCGACCTCACCATCGACGGTTCCGCCGCATCCACCCCCAAGGCTCCCGGCACCCCCTCGGCCCGCACCACGAACAGCCGCCTGTCCACGGCGATCGCCGAGCGCCGCCACGTTCCCAAGCGCTCCGGCAAGTCCGACCCGACGGCACACCTCACGGCAGAGGACGTCGAGGCTCTCGCCATGGAGCTCGACGCCCTGCGCCAGGAGGTCCTCGCCTCGCGCGGGGCCGGAGACGCGGCATACATCCGCAAGGTCATCGACGTGCAGCGCAAGATCGAGCTCGCGAGCCGCGCCGTGCTGCTGTTCTCGATCTTTCCCCCGGCCTGGGTCCTCGGCACCGCGGGGCTGTCCGTCGCCAAGATCCTCGACAACATGGAGGTCGGCCACAACATCCTCCACGGCCAGTGGGACTGGATGCGCGACCCCAAGATCCACTCCACGACGTGGGAGTGGGACAGCGCTACCCCCGCCGAGCTGTGGAAGCACAGCCACAACGAGCTGCACCACACCTACACGAACGTGCTCGGCAAGGACAACGACCTCGGCTACGGCATCATGCGCGTCGACGAGGACCAGCGCTGGGTGCCGGCCTACCTCGGCCAGCCGCTCTACAACTTCCTCAACATGTGCTTCTTCCAGTACGGCATCGCCGCCTACGACCTCGAGATCGGCAAGCAGCTCGCCGGTCGCGGCGACAAGGCGACGTTCCGCCGCAACGGAAAGCTGGTCCTGCGCAAGGTCGGCCGTCAGGCTCGCAAGGACTACCTGATCCACCCGCTGCTGTCGGGCCCGTCGTTCCTGCACACGATGGCGGCCAACGCCACCGCCAACTTCGTCCGCAACGTCTGGACGCACTCGATCATCATGTGCGGCCACTTCCCGGCCGGTGTCGAGACCTTTGCCCGTGCCTCGATCGACGGCGAGAGCCGTGGCGAGTGGTACCTGCGCCAGATGCTCGGCTCGGCCAACATCTCCGGCAGCAAGGCCATGCACATCATGTCCGGCAACCTGAGCCACCAGATCGAGCACCACCTGTTCCCCGACCTCCCGAGCAACCGCTACGGCGAGATCGCTCCTCGGGTCCAGGAGATCTGCGAGCGCTACGGCCTGACCTACACCACGGGCCCGCTCTACAAGCAGGTCGCCTCCGCCTGGGGCCAGGTCATCGCGTTGTCACTGCCGAACCCCCAGCCTGGCCGCAACCGCCTGGGCATCGCCGCCGAGACGATCGGCAAGCAGCTGCGACGCTCGCTGCGCACCAAGCGCGCGGTGCGCACCGCCTGACGCACTGCCTCCGCGGAGGGCTCCTCATCGGGAGCCGAAGCCGCGCACTCGTCGAGCCCCGCGCCTCCCCGGTGCGGGGCTCGATGGCGTCGCGAGACCGTCGGGTCCCCGCGTGTACCTCGTTGTCGCGGTAGAGAGCAAGCCGGTATTCGGGATCGGAATATGCCCTTGTGCCCCATGGGCGCGCGGCAGGACGGTGATGCAACGGGCTGACGCGCGCCCGATGACCCTTGGCAGGGAGGGGATGGGGATGTCAAAAACCAGCTACCGAATGAGCGCCGCAATGGCGGCGGTTGTCGTCACTACAGCATTGGTAGGGGCCAGCGGATCGCAAGCGACGAGCCCCTCACAAAGGGACCTTCTGGTGCGAGAGGTGTTTGCGGGTTGGTCTCAGCCGACGCAGGCCCAAAGCGGTGCGCGCATGCGTATCCCCACCGAGGCGCTCGCGGCCTTGTCCAGACTGAAGCACGCCCAAGCGCCTCCTTCCTTGACGGACCAGGCCGTCGTTGCGCCATATCGGGACATTGCAAGTGCCATCTCCCGCACGACCGTGCGACTCACCGTCACGACGGGTCAGACCTCGCAGCTCGGCCCCATGCCTTCGCGAAAGGGAGCGTCGGCGCAGGTCGCCCTGACCGCCGCGTCGACCATCTGTGGGTGGGTTGAGGCGACCGAGAACCGGTATGCCGGGTGGCCGGACTACAGCTGGGAGTACAGCTGGCACAACCATCTTGACACGTGCTGGAACGGCTCGACGGTGACGCAACTGAACTCGGCCTATGTCTATGTGAACCATATCCAGACCGGGTGGAACTACCGCGGAGAAGTATCGTCATCGGTCGGGTCCGCCGGTGGATGGCAGCTTCAGGACTTCAAGCAGAGCCAGATGGAGTTCTGTGTTCTCAAGTACGGCTGCATCGAAGGCATGTATCCGTCGGCGCAGATCATCCAATATGGAAACGGAACGAACGCGATATCGCGCCGTACGACCGGCTGATGCGGAGATCTCTGATGACCTCAGTCCTGAGAACCATGACGATCCTGTTCGTGGCATTCTTCCTCGCCGTCTTTGCCCTTGTCGTCCAGGGAACGATGGATGAGCGCAAGCTGTTCGTCCTCTGGGCGATCTTCGGCTTGGCAATCCATGCGGTCCTCGCGGCTCGTCGGAAGCGATCGATGAAGCGGGACTCTGGCTAGCCCGCCTGCACAAGGTGACCCAGCCGGACGACAGTGCGGGCTGGTCAACCCGCGGGGCCGTCCTGAGCGTCCAGCCACGCCCGCACGCTCTCGTCGTGCTGCCCGAGTGTGGGTGGGGCGAGGTGCTCGGCCCTGCCGCCGGCATACGGGAGGTCGTCGAAGCGGATCGGCGGCCCCGGCAGCTCGATCGGACCCAGCACGGGGTGGTCGACGGATAGCACCAGACCCTGCGACCGGGTCTGCTCCCAGTCGTAGACGCGGTCGATGGTCCGTAGCTCGCCTGCGGGGATGCCGAGCTCGGCCAGTCTCGGTAGGAGCTCCTCGAGGTCGTATGCCGCGAACGCGGCGTTGAGCGCGTCCGTCACCCGCTCGCGGTTCACGGCTCGCTGCCGGTTGGTGGCCATACCCTCGGCGGCCGGGTCGATCCCGAAGGCCGTTGCGAGCCGCACCCACAGCGCCTCACTCCCGCACGCCACCTGGACGTCGCCGTCCTTGCAGTGGAAGAGCCCGTACGGCGACAGCGACGGGTGGTGGTTGCCCTCGGGGTGGCCGACCTCGCCTGCGACCGTATAGCGCGTGCCCTGGAACGCGTGCGCCCCGACGATGGCGGCCAGCAGCGAGGTGCGCACCACCCGCCCGCGGCCCGTTCGGCTCCGCTCGTGCAGTGCCGCCATCACGCCATACGCGCCGTAGGTCCCGGCGAGCACGTCGCCGATCGGGACCCCGATGCGGGTCGGGCTGCCGGCGTCGGGGCCGGTGACGGACATCAGGCCGGCCTCGCCCTGGGCGATCTGGTCATAGCCGGCGCGGCCGCCCTCGGGCCCGTCGTGGCCGAAACCGCTGATCGACAGGACCACGAGCCGCGGGTTCAGCTCGTGGAGGCGCTCGGTGTCGAAGCCGAGCCGCGCCAGCACGCCCGGCCTGAAGTTCTCGATGAGGACGTCCGCCTGCCTCACGAGGCGGGTCAGGACGTCGCAGCCGTCGTTGGACTTGAGGTCGAGGGTGATCGACTCCTTGTTGCGGTTGCAGGACAGGTAGTAGGTCGAGATCGGGTCGTCCTCGGGACCCACGAACGGCGGTCCCCAGCCGCGGGTGTCGTCGCCGTGTCCAGGTGTCTCGACCTTGATGACCCGAGCACCCATGTCTCCCAGCATCATTCCCGCGTGGGGACCTGCCAGGGCGCGCGAGAGGTCGATGACGGTGATGCCCTCGAGCGGTGCGTCCACGGTCGCAGCCTAGGCGTGCCGTCGGCCCGAGGATCGTGAGGGACCACGGGCGTGGCGACCGGCTCGCGCGGGGGGCGGGTCGGCGGAGAGGGACGCGTGGCAGGATACGGGACCGTGACGGCACGCATCCTCGACGGCAAAGCGGTCCTGGCGACCATCAAGGGCGAGCTCCGGGACCGGGTGACAGCCCTGCGGGAGCAGGGCGTCGTGCCCGGCCTCGGCACCGTGCTCGTGGGGGAGGACCCGGGCAGCCAGTGGTATGTCGGCGCCAAGCACCGCGACTGCGCCGAGATCGGGATCACCAGTATCCGGCGTGACCTGCCGGCCAGCGCCACGCAGACGGAGGTGGAGAGCGTCATCGATGAGCTCAACGCCGACCCGGACTGCACCGGCTTCCTCGTGCAGCAGCCCACCGGGCTGGACGAGTTCGCGCTGCTGTCCCGGGTCGACCCGCTCAAGGACGTCGACGGTCTGCACCCCACCAACCTCGGCTGGCTCGTGCTCGGCAAGGAGGCGCCGCTGCCGTGCACCCCCGCAGGCTGCATCGAGCTGCTGCGCCGGTTCGACGTGCCGATCGCGGGCGCCAGGGTGGCCCTGGTCGGCCGTGGCATCACCGTGGGCCGGCCCCTCAGCCTCATGCTGACGCGACGCAGCGAGAACGCCACCGTCGTCGTCTGCCACACGGGCACGCGTGACCTGGGCGCCGAGCTGCGTGAGGCGGACATCGTCATTGCCGCGGCGGGAGTTCCCGGCCTGGTGACCCGCGACATGGTCAGGCCTGGCGCGGCCGTCCTCGACGTCGGCGTCAGCCGCATCATCGCCGAGGACGGCACCTCCAAGGTGGCCGGAGACGTCGCACCCGACGTGGCAGAGGTGGCCGGCTGGGTCAGCCCCAACCCCGGCGGGGTCGGCCCGATGACCCGGGCCATGCTCCTGTCGAACATCGTGGCGGCAGCCGAACGGCAGCTCGCCCAGACCTCCGCGACCTCGGCCTGACGGCGGCGGGGCTCCGATGACCACGCCGCGCCTGGGGTGGTGGTGGGCCGCCACACCCGTGTTCGCAGGCGGGGTCGTGCTGTTCGCCACCGACCATGTGCGGCTGGCCGGCTACGCGATGGCGGCGGGTCTGCTCCTCGGCGCCCTGCTGCGGCTCGTGCTGCCGACCGCACGCAGTGGTGGCCTTGCCGTGCGGTCGCGAATGGTGGACGTCGTCAGCATGACCGCCCTCGGCGTGGCACTGGCCGTCATCACCGCGCTGCTGGACCTGAGCCCGCGCGGCTGATCGACGCTGGGGTTCGGGGCGACCTTGGCGCCCGACCGGCATACGACGCGGCCGCCCCCTCTGGGGGAGCGGCCGCTGGACGTATGCCGGAGAGCCGGGTCAGCCGATGAGCCCGAGCCCCTTGACGGCCTCGCGCTCCTCTTCGAGCTCCTTGACGGAGGCGTCGATCTTGGCGCGCGAGAAGTCGTCGATCTCCAGACCCTGGACGATCTCCCAGCGGCCGTCCTTGACCGTGACGGGGAACGAGGAGATGAGGCCCTCGGGCACACCGTAGGACCCGTCGGAGCACACCGACATCGAGACCCAGTCACCCTCGGGGGTGCCCAGCGCCCAGTCGCGGGCGTGGTCGACCGTGGCGCTGGCGGCCGAGGCGGCCGACGACGCGCCCCGCGCCTCGATGACCGCGGCGCCGCGCTTGGCCACGGTGGGGATGAAGGTGTTCGCGAGCCAGTCCTGGTCGCCCACGGCCTCGGCGGCGTTGCGGCCGGAGACCTCGGCGTGGAACAGGTCGGGGTACTGGGTGGCCGAGTGGTTACCCCAGATCGTCATCTTGCGGATCTCCGTGACCGGCACGCCCAGCTTGGCCGCCAGCTGGCTGATCGCGCGGTTGTGGTCGAGCCGGGTGAGGGCCGCGAACCGCTCCCGGGGGATGTCGGGCGCGTTGCTCATGGCGATGAGGGCGTTGGTGTTGGCCGGGTTGCCCGTCACCGTGACGTGGATGTCGTCGGCGGCGACGGAGTTGAGGGCCTTGCCCTGGGGGGCGAAGATGCCGCCGTTGGCCTCGAGCAGGTCGCCACGCTCCATGCCGGGCCCACGCGGGCGGGCACCGACGAGCAGCGCGTGGTTGACGCCGTCGAAGACCTTGGCCGGGTCGTCGCCGATCTCGACCTTGGCGAGCGTCGGGAAGGCGCAGTCGTCGAGCTCCATGACGACGCCCTCGAGAGCCTTCAGCGCCGGGGTGATCTCCAGGAGCCGCAGCTCGACCGGGGTGTCCGGGCCGAACAGCGAGCCGCTCGCGATGCGGAACAGCAGGCTGTAGCCGATCTGGCCGGCGGCGCCGGTGACGGCGACCTTGACGGGGGTGGTGCTCACGATGGGCCCTCCACTCGGGGTGTGGCAGTACGGGTCAGGACAGCTACCGGCGACGTTAGCAGGGCTTCAGGGCCCTGGTTCCAGGTGGTTAGGGTCGTGACATGCCGACCCCTGACTTCGTCCTGGCCCTGCGCGAACGGATCGGCCACGAGCCGCTGTGGATGCCCGGGGTGACGGCGGTTCTGCGCAACGAGCATGGCGAGGTGCTGCTGGTCCGGCGAGCGGACTTCGGGCACTGGAGCCTGGTCAGCGGCATCCTCGAGCCGGGGGAGCAGCCTGCGGTGGGGCTGCTGCGCGAGATCGAGGAGGAGACCGGAGTGACCGCCGAGATCGAGGCGCTGACCGCGGTGTGGAGCTTGCCGGAGGTGACGTACCCGAACGGCGACCGGGCGCAGTACCTCGACCTCTGTTTCCTCGCCCGGCACATCTCGGGGGAGGCCCGGGTCAACGACGACGAGTCGCTGGAGGTCGGCTGGTTCGCCCCCGAAGCCCTGCCAGCGGGGCTCGTGGAGCGGTCGCGGGTCAGGCTCGAGCGGGCCCTGTCCTACGACGGCAGCGTGTGGTTCCAGGAGGCGTGAGCTGAGCCTCAGGACACGCGACTGAGCCGGAAGACCGGCATGACGCGCGTCGTCTTGGTCTCGTAGTCACCGAAGCCGGGCCGTTCCGCGACGATGCCGGGCCACACCTCAGCCCGCTCCTCGGGCGTCAGCTCACGCGCCTCGACGGGGAAGGTCTCGGTGCCGACCTCCACCTCGAACCGAGGGTGGGCCTTGAGGTTGTAGTACCAGTCCGGGTTGCTCGGCGCACCGCCCTTGGAGGCGACGACGAGCATCGTGCCGTCGGCTTGGGGAAAGTAGACCAGCGGCGACACCCGGGTGGTGCCGCTCTTGGCGCCCACGTGGTGGAGCAGGATCATCGGCGCGCCCTCGAAGTACCCCCCGACCTTGCCGCCGTTGGCTCGGAACTCGCGGATGACGCCGTCGTTCCAGTCGCTCATGCCTGCTGCAACCTGCCCGGAGCGGCCCGCATTCCAGCGCGGGCCGCTCCGGGTCGGCGCGAAGCCGCCGCCCCTGTCAGGTCAGGCTGGCGAGGGCCGAGTTGAAGGTCGGGGACGGGCGCATCACGGCGCTCGCCTTGGCCTCGTCGGGCCGGTAGTAGCCGCCCAGGTCGACCGGCGAGCCCTGCACGCCCAGGAGCTCGGCATTGATGGTGTCCTCCTGCTCCGCGAGCGTGCGCGCAACCGTGCCGAACGCCCCGGCCAGCGCCGCGTCCTCACTCTGGTCGGCGAGCTCGTGGGCCCAATACAGCGCCAGGTAGAAGTGGCTGCCACGGTTGTCGATCTGGCCGACCTTGCGGGCCGGGGACTTGTTCTCGTTGAGCAGCCGCTCGGTGGCGCGGTCGAGGGTGTCGGCGAGGACCGCGGCGCGGGCGTTGCCGGTCGTGGCGGACATGTGCCGCAGGCTCTCGGCCAGGGCGAGGAACTCGCCGAGGCTGTCCCAGCGCAGGTAGTTCTCCTTGAGCAGTTGCTGGACATGCTTGGGAGCGGAGCCGCCCGCGCCGGTCTCGAACAGGCCGCCGCCGTTCATCAGGGGCACCACCGAGAGCATCTTGGCGCTGGTGCCGAGCTCGAGGATGGGGAACAGGTCGGTGTTGTAGTCGCGCAGCACGTTGCCGGTCACCGAGATGGTGTCCTCGCCCTTGCGGATGCGCTCGACGGAGAACGTCGCTGCGTCGACCGGGGACATGATCTGGAGGTCGAGGCCCTCGGTGTCGTAGTCCGCGAGGTAGGCCTCGACCTTGGCGATGAGGTTGGCGTCGTGGGCGCGCTCGCGGTCGAGCCAGAAGACCGCGGGGGTCTGTGAGGCGCGGGCCCGGGTCACGGCGAGCTTCACCCAGTCGCGGACGGGGGCGTCCTTGGTCTGGCAGGCGCGCCAGATGTCTCCGGGCGCGACGTCGTGCGCCATGAGCACCTCGCCCGCGGCGTTGACCACCTGCACTGTGCCGGGCTCGGAGATCTCGAACGTCTTGTCGTGGCTGCCGTACTCCTCGGCCTTCTGGGCCATCAGCCCGACGTTCGGCACCGAACCCATGGTGGTCGGGTCGAAGGCGCCGTGCGCGCGGCAGTCCTCGATCACGGCCTGGTACACGCCGGCATACGAGCTGTCGGGGATGACCGCCAGGGTGTCGTGCTCCTCGCCGTCGGCGCCCCACATGTGGCCCGACGTGCGGATCATGGCGGGCATCGAGGCGTCGACGATGACGTCGCTGGGGACGTGGAGGTTGGTGATCCCCTTGTCGGAGTTCACCATCGCCAGCTCAGGGCCGGCCGCGAGGCCGGCCTCGATGGCGCTACGGATCTCCGCGCCGTTGTCGAGGCCGTCGAGGCCGTCGAGGATCGAGCCGAGGCCGTTGTTGGGGGAGAGGCCGGCCGCCGCGAGCTGGGTGCCGTAGTTGGCGAACACCTCGGGCAGGAACGCGCGCACGACGTGGCCGAAGATGATCGGGTCGGAGACCTTCATCATCGTCGCCTTGAGGTGCACCGAGAACAGGACACCCTCGGCCTTGGCGCGCGCGATCTGCGCGGTGAGGAACGCGTCGAGGGCGGCGGCCCGCATGACGGTCGCGTCGACGACCTCGCCCTCGAGGACCGTCAGGCCGTCCTTGAGGACCGTGGTGCCGTGGGCGCCGACGAGCTGGATGGTGAGGGTGTCGGCGCTGCGCATGACGACCGACTGCTCGTTGGAGCGGAAGTCGCCCTGGCCCATGGTGGCCACATTGGTCGCGGAGTCGGGCGACCACGCACCCATGGAGTGCGGGTGCCGGCGGGCGTAGTTCTTGACGGCGGCGGGGGCCCTGCGGTCTGAGTTGCCTTCGCGCAGAACGGGGTTCACCGCGCTGCCCTTGACGCTGTCGTATCGCGTGCGGGCGTCGCGCTGCTCCTCGGTGGTCGCCTCGTCGGGGTAGTCGGGAAGCGCATAGCCCTGCGCCTGCAGCTCGGCGATGGCCGCCTTCAGCTGGGGCACGGAGGCGGAGATGTTGGGGAGCTTGATGATGTTGGCCTCGGGCGTGGTCGCCAGCTGGCCCAGCTCGGCCAGGGCGTCGCCGATGCGCTGGTCCTCGGGAAGCAGGTCGTCGAACGCCGCGATGATGCGACCGCCGAGCGAGATGTCGCGGGTCTCGACCTCGACTCCGGCCGTTCTGGCGAAGGCCTCGATCACCGGCAGGAACGAGTAGGTCGCCAGCATCGGCGCTTCGTCGGTGAGCGTGTAGATGATCTTGGCCATGGAGCGGCTCTTTCCCTGAGATGTGGACCGCCCTGGGCGGTCGGGCGCAAGCGTGCTCAGGCTATCGAACCGGCGCCGGCGCTCGACGTCCACGTCCCGTCCAGGCCGGGGCTGCGCTCGGTCGAAAGGACGAGGGCCGGCTCAGCGGATACGGCGGCTGATGGAGGACGAATC
>NZ_DASYGF010000038.1:0-19968 GCF_036000045.1 Pedococcus sp. | reverse complement strand
CCATGACCTGTGACGTTAGGCTCTGCGGCGTGGAGCGAATCGCGGTTGACCTTTCCGGCGTGCCGGAAACGGTTTTGTGGAACCTAGGACGTCGAGCCGCGGCCGCGTCTGCCCGACGACCGCTGTTGCATGACCCGCGGGCGGTAGAGCTGGTCGCCCGGCTCGATCACAACTTCGGCGACGTGTCTCGCGGCGCAGCATGGCACGCCGTTCGCGTTATGACGTTCGATGCGGCTGTACGGCGTTTTCTCGATCGGCATCCGGCCGGCACCGTAGTAGCGCTAGGCGAAGGCCTAGAGACGCAGTTTTGGCGGGTCGACAACGGGCACGCGCAGTGGGTCACGGTCGACCTTCCTGAGGCGTTGGCGTTGCGTCGCCAGCTGCTGGTTGACGGACCACGGCAACGCACTCATGCGGGATCCGCGCTGGACCTTGAGTGGCTAACCGAGGTCGACACCGCGCACCCGGTGTTGGTGACCGCGCAGGGACTGCTGATGTACTTCGATCGCGCGCAGACGCATGATCTGATTGCCGAGCTCGCAAAGCGCCTTCCCGGCGCTTCGATGGTGTTCGACGTGGTGCCGCAGAAGATGTTCGACATGGTGCGGCGACTGCCAGGGCGGGAAAGCGAACAGGCCACACAATTGTGGAACTGGGCCTTCAGCGCGACCGAGCGCAAAGCGTTGAGCGCGATCCCTGGCGTAGCAACCATCGACGACCTGACACCACCAATGGGCCGGGGTGCGGCGCCGTGTGTACTCGGCGCGGTCCGCCGACTGCCGCGCGGCCTGCGCTACCGACTTCCCGTCCTGCCAGTTCTTGAGCTCACCTTCGGCTGATCAACAGGTGCACGCCCACGCCGTCGACGGCGCATCGGCGGCACGGCGGATGGGCACATCCGGGTGTCTTGACGCGGTAGGTCCTTGACGGATCTGTGTCATCGCCCGCTTGAGGCTCCGCCGAGGAAACTGAGGTTCCAGGGATCCGCGGTCGCTGTCCCTTGATGCTACGTACGGCACCGTCGGTGGTGCGGCGAACGGTGCGTGTCTCGCCGTCGGGCAGCTCGATGGCCAGGGTCGTGTCGGAGACGTGCACGGTGAGGGTCTGGTACTTGTGCTGCCGGCCGACGGTGAGTTTTTGACCGGCAACTGATCCACCCCGAGTGGGTGCCGCAGACACCTGGGAAGCCGGAACCTGCGTCGCAACGCCGGGTACCGCCCCGCGTGACCCGGACGGAGGGGTGCCGACTCGCCCAAACCTAGCTGCGCGCTGACGCCGGATTGGGGACTGTGCGCCAAAACGGCAACGGTAGAGGGAGCCCACTCCCTCGCGCGTCAGCGGCTCCCGGAAACACCCGCGCGGACCGGGCTGAGCCCTCCTCCTTCAGTCCCAGGACGGGTTCTGACGGGTCAGCGCCCGAGGAACGATCAGCACAGGATCTACACGGAGCCCGCACACGTGATGCGCCCTAGGATCCGTAGGCTCGACTCCGGACGGACGCACTGCTGACAGGGCCACAGCCTTCCGGTCGGGTGATGCGCCAACGTCCTGAGACAGGCTTCCGGCGTGGTGCGGAAGGCTCCGATCGTTGAGAGGAGGCAGAGTGGTGAAGCGCGGGCCGGGCCCACGGCTCAGGAAGGCCGCCGTGGCGCTGGCGTTCGCCTGCGCCGTTTTGGGCGCGTATGCCGGGCTCGTCGCTTGGCGCAGCGAAGCAGCCGTAGACCTGCCGCACCCGGCGGGTGGCTATCCCGTCGGTCGGGTCGAGGACACCGCCACCGATGCCGGGCGGGGCGGGCGGCAGCTGTCGATCTGGACGTGGTACCCAGCCGTCGCGGGGACCGGGAAGGTCGCGGCATACGCACCGGGTCAGTGGGGCGGACTGGCGATCGGGCTGCCCCTGGGTGAGACCAAACTCGACCGCGTCCACGACGCCGCGCGCGAGCAGGCGACGCCGGCCCCGGGCAGGTTCCCGGTCGTCGTCCTCCTGCCCGGGTTGGGGTTCGCCGCCCCGCAGTACGCGGTCCTCGCCGAGGACCTGGCCAGCCGCGGCTACCTCGTCGTCGGCGTAACCCCGACCGGGAGCGCGAACCTCACTGTGCTGGACGGTCGTCCCATCGGTCCCACGGCCGAGGGCAACCCCTCCGACTTCGCCGGCGAGCAGACGGCTCACGACCGCGCCATCGCGCAGCGCCTCCTGGCAGTCTGGGTGGGCGACGCCCGCTTCGCTGCGGATACGGCCGCGTCCCTGACCGAATCCTCGACGCTGGCGGCAAACGTCGACCGGAGCCGGCTCGCCTACCTCGGTCACTCCTTCGGCGGCACGACGGCCCTGCAGGCCTGCCACGACGACTCTTCGTGCAAGGCGGCCATCAACCTCGACGGCGCGCTCTTCGGGTCCGCCGCCACCGGCGGGCTGAAGGTCCCCACACTCCTGCTGGGACACGATGGCTCGTGCATCACGGGCGACTGCCACCCGGCCAGCCCCGCCGATCGTGCCGATGTGGTGGCCGCACGGGGTTACGGCTCCGCATCGACCGGGCCGGTGCGGCGGGCAACCCTGCCAGGAACCGGCCACCTCAACTTCTCTGACGACGGCATCTACTACTGGGCCGGGCCACTGCGAGCGCTGCTCGGTCTCGGCTCCGCAGACGGGAGCCGGGTTCTGGCGCGGACGGGGGCACTCATTGCCGGCACCCTCCACCACGCCGGGGTGTAGCGACATCGGGGCGGAGTTTCTTCTCTGGCTTAAAGCCGCGGCTCCGCCACGGCGGCGCGGGGCCCCGCGATGGGACCCCGCGCTCCGGGCGCTTCGCGCCCTGCGCGCACCCCACCGCACCCCGCGCACAAGACGAAGGCCCGGCCCGCGAGTTTGATACTCACCAAGCCGGGCCTGTGCCCGTACACCACAGCGGTCTCTTACTCAGTCAACCGACCCGAGCTCCCAGCGACTGTCAGCCAAACCCCTCCAAACGCCTGAATCACGGTCCGCAAAAAGTCCGCAGTTCGCAGCCAGGCGCGCCTCTGCGTCGTGAGCCACCGAGAGCGATCCGAGCACGAATTCCGTTGTGACGGCTGCCATTTCGGCCTCTGATCTCCCTTCTAATCTCTAGGTCGCAGGTTCGAGTCCTGCTGGGGGCACGGTGTGTTCGCCCGCTACCCCGTCAACCGCGCCGTCCCGACCACCTCGTGGCGTGGTCGCCCGCGGCGGCCCTCGCCGAGGTGCGAGCTGATCAGGCTGATCTCGCTCGTGGTCCAGGTCGGCCCGGCATACCCGTCGAGGATGCGCACCCACCTGGTCGCCTCGGTCGGGCGTCGGAACCGGGCGAGCGTCAGATGGGCGTGGAACCTGCCGCCCTGCGGTGCCCCGCCCGCGTGACTGCAGGCATCGCGAACCCGTCTGGCCAACGGGTCGAGCGCCCCCCTGACTCCTGTCCAGAGCACCCGCGCCTCCGCGGCCTGGGGGAACGCCCCGCACCCGACCAGCCGCAGCTCGACGGGAGGATGCGTCGCCGCCACCTCCGCCACCGCCCGTTCCACCTCCTCGACCGCTCGCTCCGGCACCGCCGCCATGAACGCCAACGTCACGTGCCACTGGTCGGGGTCGGTCCAGCTGAGGTCCGGGCCGGCGTCCTGGCGAGGCTCGAGGAACGCAGTCAGGTGCTCGACCGCCCGTGCCGACGGGGTGAGGGCCGCGAAGAGGCGCATGAGGCCATAGTGATGGCTGCCGGGCTAGATTGGACGCCCAGGATGCCGGAGGGGAGGCCGAATGGCTGCGTGGAGGCGAGAGGTGCCCCTGCCGCGACTGTGGTTCCTCACGGTGCGTATGGCCGAGGTCGCCACGCTGGCCCTGGTCCTCGGCGCAGGGCTGGAGCTCTGGGAGGCCTTCCGGGCCAGCGGCCAGTTCACTCCTGACGGCGTGGGCGGCGGGAGTGCCGTCTCCCCGGTGCCGTTCATGCGCCGGGTGGTCGCGGTGGCCTTCTACAGCGGGCTGTTCAGGGCGCCGCTGAGTCTGGTGCTCGCGGCACTGCTGCTGGTGGGAGCGGTGGCTGTGCTGGCCAGTGGACAGCCGGTACGCCACGCTCGGCTACTGCGCTGGGAGGTGCTGGGCACCTGGGCCCTGGTCGCGCTCGGCGTCGTGGTGCTCGTGCTGCTCAACGCCGTCGCGATGTTCGGCGACAACCCGTATGCCAGCAACGACCCGTCGGTCATCTCCGGCTATCCGGGTCCCGGTCTGGTCGAGCAGGCCGTCATGGGGCTGTCCTGGCCCGTGGGCGCCGCCTTGGTCATGGCGGCCGTGGCCCTCTGGTGGCTGCGCCTCCCCGCGGACCCCGAGGCCGATCTGCCTGCAGCGAGGGATCTACCTGTCGAGACCCAGGCCCGAGCCGGCGGACTGGCGACCTCCGAGACCCCCCAAGAGGACCCGTTGGTGGAGGCCTCGAGAGAGGGCCGGATCCTCCTCGATGACGTCGAGCAGATCGAACCGGTCGAGGCTCTATGGCGGGACGGACCGTCCGGTGACGGCGCGACCGACGGGGCGACCCCCAGCGGCTACGAGGACTTCTTCCGTCGATTCTGATGCCGCGGCTCTGATGCCGCAGCCTCTTTGGCTAGGCTGACGCCCGTGAATCCAGGGGTCGACGCCATGTCCGTGCTCGGCGCCGTCACCGCCCTCCGCGACGAGGTCGCGGCCGCTGAGCTGCCGCTCGAGCTCCCGGGCGTCGCAGCGGGGCGAGCCGCCCGGCTGGCCCTGCTCAACCAGCTCGACGACTACGTCCTCCCACGTCTTCGGTCGGTCGACGCGCCGCTCGTGGCGGTGGTCGGGGGGTCGACGGGTGCCGGCAAGTCGACACTGGTCAACTCGGTCGTCGATGCCGAGGTCAGCCGCTCGGGCGTGCTGCGGCCGACCACGACCACGCCGGTCCTGGTCCACCACCCCCTGGACCGGCGCTGGTTCGCCGACGAGCGGATCCTGCCAGGCCTGTCGCGGGTGACGGGCGCGGCGAGCGATGCTGAGACGCCGGGCTCGCTGCGACTCGTGGAGTCGTCGTCGCTGCCCCCGGGCATGGCCCTGCTCGACGCCCCCGACATCGACTCCGTCGTCACCGCGAACCGCGCCCTGGCCATTCAGCTGCTGGCGGCCGCCGACCTCTGGCTGTTCGTCACGACGGCCGCGAGATATGCCGACGCGGTGCCGTGGGACCTGCTGCGCGACGCCTCCGAGCGGGGCACCGCGATCGCCATCGTCCTGGACCGCGTTCCGCCCGAGGTCATGACGGACATCCGCAGCCATCTCGCCGGGATGCTCCGAGAGCACGGCTTCACCACGGCTCCGATCTTCGGCATCCCTGAGACGAGGTTGACCTCGGCCGGGCGACTGCCCACGGCGGATATCGCTCGCCTGAGGTCCTGGCTGACGGCCCTCGCCAGCGACGCCCGGGCCCGCACCGTCATCGTGCGCCAGACGCTCGACGGAGCGCTGGCGTCCTTGCACACCAGGGCATCGACGATGGTCGGCGCGAGCGAGGACCAGGCCGATGCTGCCGAGGCGCTGACGCAGGTCCCGGCGAGCGCCTACGCCGAGGCTCTCCGCAACGTCGAGCACGGCATGACCGACGGCACCCTCCTCCGCGGCGAGGTGCTCGCTCGCTGGCAGGAGTACGTCGGGACCGGCGAGTTCTTCAAGCAGGTGGAGTCGGCCGTCGCCAAGGTGCGCGACCGCATCACCGCAGCGGTCAAGGGGACGCCGCCGCCGTCGGGCGATCTCGGCGAGGCGCTGCAGTCGGGGGTCGCGGCCCTCGTCGCAGCCCAGGCTCACGGCGCCTCGGCCACGATCGCCCGTACCTGGCGCCAGCTGCCCGGAGGAGACCCTGTGCTCGCCGACCACCCAGGCCTGGCCCAGCCGGCCGCCGACCTCGGGCCGCGTATCGACCGGCTGGTGCGTGACTGGCAGGGCGAGGTGCTCCAGCTCGTCCGCAGCGAGGGCCGCGACCGTCGCACGACGGCGCGCATCGCGGCATACGGCGTCAACGGGATCGGGGTGATCCTGATGCTGGTCGCCTTCGCCCACACCGGCGGCCTCGTCGGCGCCGAGGTCGGCATCGCCGGCGGCACCGCGGTATTGGCCCAGAAGGTTCTGGAGGCCATCTTCGGTGACCAGGCGGTGCGAGAGATGGCCACCAAGGCACGTCGCCACCTGCTCGAGCAGGTGCAGGAGCTGTATGCCGCGGAGCAGGCCCGGTATCAGCTCGCGCTCGCGGGCCTGGACGACCTGGCAGCCCAGAGCGTGCGCCTGGAGAAGGCCGCAACAGCGGTGAAGGCGGTTCGATGAGTCCCCTCAAGATGGGCAACCGGCAGGCTCCGGCGATGACGGCCGAGGACCTGGCGCTGCGCGCGCGAGCCCTGGGCGATGCTCTGGGCTCGGGTCAGGCTGAGCTCGACCAGCGTGCCGTCGAGGCGGCGCGCGAGGTCATCGTCAAGATCGGCGAACGCACCTCGAAGACCGGGGGGCACACTGTGGTGGCGCTCGCCGGAGCCACCGGTTCGGGCAAGTCCAGCCTGTTCAACTGTCTGGTCGGCGCGCCGGTGGCGCTCGTGGGTGCCCGCCGCCCGACGACCTCCCGGCCGGTAGCCGCGGTCTGGGGCGACGAGGACGCCAGCGAGCTGCTGGACTGGCTGGGTGTGAGCCAGCGCCACCACGTGGCAGGTGCGACGGGCTCTGAGGGTGCCGTCGGCAGTCTCGACGGACTGGTGCTGCTGGACCTGCCCGACTTCGACTCCCGCGTGATCGCCCACCGCGAGGAGGCCGAGCGCGTGCTGGCCCTGGTGGACGTGTTCGTCTGGGTCACCGACCCCCAGAAGTATGCCGACGCGCGGCTCCACGAGGACCATCTGGCCGCTCTCGCGACTCACGACGCGGTGACGCTCGTGGTGCTCAACCAGTCAGACCGCCTCACGGACGAGGAGGTCGGGCGGGTGCGTGACGACCTCGTGAGGCTGGCGCAGGCCGACGGCATCGGCACCGTGCGAGTCTTCACGACCTCCGCCACGACCTCTGCGGGTGTCGCCGACCTGAGGCTCCGCCTGGCCGCTGCTGTCGCAGGGCAGAACGCCGCCCGTCATCGTCTGGCCGCGGACGTCAAGGCGGCTGCAGGCCGGGTCAGAGCTGGAGTCGCGGACTCGGAGCCGGCCCTGGCCGACGACGCCGACGACGACCTGGTCGAGGCCCTGGGGCGCGCGGCCGGTATCCCGACGGTCGTCGCCGCTGTCGAACGGGACTACCGTCTGCAGGCCTGGGGCCGTACCGGCTGGCCCTACACCCGCTGGGTCCGCGGCCTGCGGCCGGACCCGATGAGGCGCCTGCGGCTGGACGATCGTGCCTCGGTCGACCCCACGCTGGGGATCACGGCTGCGGACGTCCGCAGCGTGCTCGGGCGATCGTCGCTGCCGCCGCCGTCGCCCGCCGCCCGCTCGGCCGTCGAGCTGGCCACCCGCGCCCTCGGCGACGACACGGCTCGGGGACTGCCGCCTCGGTGGGCCGAGGCGGTGGCCGACGCTGCAACCCCGCCCGGACCGGACCTCGCCGACGCTCTCGACCAGGCCGTCGTGTCCACCTCGCTGAAGATGCGCCCACCGTGGTGGTGGCGCGTGTTCGGGGTCACCCAGCTGGTGCTGGCAGCCGTCACGGTGCTGGGTCTCGGCTGGCTGCTCGTTCGTGCCGTGATGAGCTGGCTGGCCTTGCCGCCACCGGGCACGCCTCGGCTCGGTGTGCTGCCTGTTCCACTGCTGATGGTCGTCGGTGGCCTCGTCCTCGGGCTCGTGCTGTCCACCGTCAGCCGACAGCTCGCCCGTCGCGGCGCCCGCCGGCGCGGGGAGCGGATCCGTCAGCGGCTGCTGGGGGCGGTGGCCGGCGTCGCGGGCGAGCGCATCGTCGAGCCGGTCCGGGTGGTGCTCGCCAGGCATCGGGACACTCGACGCGCACTGGACCGAGCCACCAGCTGAGTCGGCCCTTTGTCCTCGGCCCGTTGTCCTCGCGTTTCTGCACAGGCGACGGGCGCGCTGGCCAGCGTCCACAGGCCAGCCGCGAGCTCGTGGCGGCCGACGCCGGGTCGGCGGAGCCTTCTCTCAGCCCCGACATGGGGAAACGAGGAGAAGGGGAGATGACGATGAACGAGATCTACACGACGGTGCAGGGGCGAGTGGTGGCGCAGCCGGAGTCGCGGACGACCCGTGGGGGAGTGCCGTTCACGGCTTTCCGGCTGGCGTCGACAGTGCGTCGGCCCAACCCGCAGACCCGCACGTACGAGGACGGGCCGACGAACTTCTTCAACGTCACGGCGTTCCGCACGCTCGGGGCCAACGTGGGCAACTCGCTGAAGAAGGGCGACCCCGTGGTCGTCTACGGCCGGTTGAGGGTGAACCAGTGGATGCGCAGCGACAACATCCCTGCCACGTCGGTCGAGATCGACGCCTACAGCGTGGGTCACGACCTCACGTGGGGCACGACCGAGCTCGTCCGCGTCTCGCGGGCACAGGTCGACCAGAGCGATCGACTCGCCGACGATGCGGTGCAGCAGGTGCACGCCCAGCTGGAGGGACAGATCGACCCCGATGCCGCCGAGTCGGACGAGTACGTCATGCATCAGGGCCACCCGGACGCGGAGACCGCGGACGGGTTCCAGGCTGAGGAGCACGATCCCGACCCCGAGGACGCGACAGGCGGGGCTGTCCCGGATCACCTGGCGGCCGTCTGACGGGGGCTCGCACCGGATTCGGGCCTGGGGGCGGCGACGGATAGCCTTGCCCCCATGCCCGAGTTCATCTACGTCATGTCTAAGGCCCGCAAGGCTCACGGCGACAAGGTCATCCTCGATGACGTCACCCTCTCGTTCCTGCCGGGAGCCAAGATCGGCGTGGTCGGCCCCAACGGGGCGGGCAAGTCCTCGGTGCTCAAGATCATGGCCGGGCTCGACCAGCCCTCGAACGGCGAGGCCCGGCTGACGCCGGGGTTCTCGGTCGGCATCCTCATGCAGGAGCCCGAGCTCAACGAGTCGAAGACGGTTCTCGGCAACGTCGAGGAGGGCGCCGGCGAGATCAAGGCCAAGCTCGACCGCTACAACGCCATCTCCGCCGAGATGGCCGAGCCTGACGCTGACTTCGACGCCCTGATGGAGGAGATGGGCAAGCTCCAGGAGGCCATCGACGCGGCCGATGCCTGGGACCTCGACTCACAGCTCGAGCAGGCGATGGACGCGCTGCGGTGCCCACCGCCGGACGCCGACGTCACCGTGCTGTCCGGTGGCGAGCGCCGTCGGGTGGCGTTGTGCAAGCTGCTCCTGCAGAAGCCTGACTTGCTGCTGCTCGACGAGCCCACCAACCACCTCGACGCCGAGTCGGTGCTGTGGCTGGAGCAGCACCTCGCCGCCTACCACGGCGCTGTCGTCGCGGTCACCCACGACCGCTACTTCATGGACAACGTCGCGGGCTGGATCCTCGAGCTCGACCGCGGTCGCGCGTACCCCTACGAAGGCAACTACTCCACCTACCTCGAGAAGAAGGCCGCCCGCCTCGAGGTCCAGGGCAAGAAGGACGCCAAGCTCGCCAAGCGCCTCGCCAGCGAGCTGGAGTGGGTCCGGTCCAACGCCAAGGCGCGTCAGACGAAGTCCAAGGCGCGCCTGTCCCGCTATGAGGAGATGGCTGCCGAGGCGGACCGCACCCGCAAGCTGGACTTCGACGAGATCCAGATCCCGCCGGGCCCGCGCCTGGGCAGCAAGGTGATCGAGGTCAAGAACCTCCGCAAGGGGTTCGGCGACCGGGTGCTCATCGACGACCTCTCGTTCACGTTGCCGCGCAACGGGATCGTCGGGGTCATCGGTCCCAACGGTGTCGGCAAGACGACGCTGTTCAAGACCATCGTGGGGCTCGAGGAGCCAGACGCGGGGGTCGTGGATGTGGGCGAGACCGTCTCGATCTCCTACGTCGACCAGAGCCGCGGCGGCCTCGACCCGAACAAGAACCTCTGGGAGACCGTCTCGGGCGGCCACGACTACATCCAGGTCGGCCACGTTGAGATCCCCTCGCGCGCCTATGTCTCGCAGTTCGGGTTCAAGGGACCCGACCAGCAGAAGAAGGCCGGCGTGCTGTCCGGTGGTGAGCGCAACCGCCTCAACCTCGCCCTGACCTTGAAGGAGGGGGGCAACCTCCTCCTGCTCGACGAGCCGACCAACGACCTCGACGTCGAGACGCTGGGCTCGCTCGAGAACGCCCTGCTCGACTTCCCGGGCTGCGCCGTGGTGATCAGCCACGACCGGTGGTTCCTCGACCGGGTGGCGACACACATCCTCGCCTACGAGGGCACCGAGGAGAACCCGAGCAGCTGGTACTGGTTCGAGGGCAACTTCGAGGCCTACGAGGCCAACAAGGTCGAGCGCCTGGGCGCCGAGGCCGCACGCCCCCATCGGGTGACCTACCGCAAGCTCACCCGCGACTGACCTCCGTCAACCGGCTGGGCCGCCGCAGTCGGCCCGGCTGGGCCGCCGCAGTCAACCCGGCTGGGCCGCCGCCTGAGCCCACCCGCTCAGTCGGCGGCGGCGGACCGGCGGGCACGCACCAGCCGAAGGCCGAGATCGGCATATGACGCGCCGATGGCTTTCGGGGTGCGCTTGATCTCAGGGTCGTACCACCGCGCCACGTCCACGGCCATCGACATCAGCGCCAGGGTCGTGTCCCTGACGTCGTCCACCTCGAAGTCGCCCAGGCGCACGCCATCGGCGACCACCTCTCGGACCACTCCGTCGATCTGCTTGCGCAGGGCCAGCACGGCGTCTCGATGCTCGGGCGTGAGGTTCCCGAACTCGTACTGCACGATCCGGGCGACTCTGTAGTGCTCGGCGTGCCACCGGGCGAACGTCCCCATGATCGCGCGGAGTGCCTCGGTGGGGGACTCCGCCTCGCGGGCGGCCCGGAGCAGGAGCTCGAGCGCCACCTGGTGGCCCTCGCGGGAGAGCTGGAAGAGCAGCTCCTCCTTGGACGCGAAGTGCACGTAGACACCGGCGGGAGAGAGTCCGGCCCGTGAGGCGATGTCTCGCGTCGTGGTCGCATGGAAGCCCCGGTCCGCGAAGGCCTCCGCCGCCGCCTCGAGCAGGCGGTGGGGGGCGTCGGTGCCCGCGTCCACGGGGCGCGCAGGGCTGGACATGGTTGACAGCATGCCGCAGCCATCGCAGACTAAGCAAGCGCTTAGTCACCTCGAAGGAGAGCCATGCCCCGCAACGTCTACGGTCCCGACCACGAAGCATTCCGCAGCTCGGTCCAGGAGTTCGTCGAGCGGACGCTGAGGCCGCGCGCCCAGCAGATGCTCGAGGTCAAGTCGATCGACCGCGACATCTGGAAGGAAGCCGGTAAGCAGGGGCTGTTCGGGCTCGACATCCCCGAGGAGCTCGGTGGCGCTGGCGCGGGTGACTACCGCTTCAACGCGATCGCCGCCGAGGTCATCGCCGGGTTCAACTTCGCCGTCTCGTCGTGCTTCGGCATCCACTCCGACGTGTGCCCCCCGTACATCGTCGACCTCGGCACCCAGGAGCAGAAGGAGCGCTGGCTCCCGGGCATGGCCAACGGCGACCTCATCTGTGCCATCGCCATGACCGAGCCCTCCGGCGGGTCCGACCTCGCGGCCCTGAAGACCACTGCGGTGCGCGAGGGCGACGGCTGGCTGCTCAACGGATCCAAGACGTTCATCACCAACGGCTACCAGGCCGACCTCGTCATCGTGGCGGCGCGCACCGACGCCTCCAAGGGCGCCAAGGGCATCACCCTGTTCATGGTCGAGTCCGGCATGGAGGGCTTCAGCCGCGGGCGCAAGCTCGACAAGGTGGGCCAGGAGGAGTCCGACACCGCCGAGCTCTTCTTCGAGAACGTGCGCGTGCCCGACAGCAACCGGCTCGGCGACGAGGGCATGGGCTTCATCGCGATGATGCAGCGCCTGCCCCAGGAGCGGGTGGGCGCGGCCGTCGCCAACACCTCGCACGCGTTCCAGATCCTGCGCGAGACCATCGAGTACACCAAGGAGCGCAAGGCCTTCGGTCAGTCGATCGGCTCCTTCCAGCACAACAAGTTCAAGATCGCCGAGCTGCAGACGCGCCTCGAGGTCACCCAGGCCTACGTCGACGACTGCATCGCGGCCCACGCCGAGAAGAAGCTCACGCCGGTCGACGCCGCGAAGGCCAAGTGGTTCAGCGCCCAGACGCAGAACGACGTGCTCGACGAGTGCGTGCAGCTCTACGGTGGCTACGGCTTCATGAACGAGTACCGCGTGGCCCGGGCCTGGCGCGACGCCCGGGTCTCGAAGATCTGGGCCGGGTCGAACGAGATCATGAAGGAGCTCATCGGCCGCGACCTGGGCCTCTGACGTGGCGGTCCACGACGGCGGAGTCCATGAGGGCGCCGTCGCCATCGTCACCGGTGCGTCCAGGGGGATCGGTCTCGGCATCGCCGAGAAGCTCGTCGCCGAGGGGGCCCGCGTGGTCGTCACCGCGCGCAAACCCGAGGCGCTGGCCGAGGCGGTCGAGCGACTGGGCGGCCCGTCCAAAGCCCTGGGCATCGCGGGTAACGCCGCCGACGAGAGCCACCAGGACGAGGTGCTCCAGGCCGCCCGAGACGCCTTCGGCGGCCTCGACTACCTGGTGAACAACACGGGCATCAACCCGGTCTACGGCCCCATGCTCGACACGTCGCTCGACACCGCGCGCAAGATCATGGAGGTCAACGTTCTCTCGGCGTTCTCCTGGACCCAGAAGGCGGTCGCGGCGGGCCTGGGCAGCCCCGAGCGGCCCGGCGCGGTGGTCAACGTCGCCTCGATCGCTGGGCTCGGGGCCACGGGCAGCATCGGCTGGTATGCCGTGAGCAAGGCGGCGCTGATCCACCTCACTGTCGAGCTGGCCTACCAGCTCGGGCCGGCGGTGCGCGTCAACGCGGTGGCGCCGGCCGTCGTCAAGACGCAGTTCGCCCAGGCGCTCTACGAAGGGCGCGAGGCGAAGGTCGCCGCGGCATACCCGATGAAGCGCCTCGGCACCCCCGAGGACGTTGCCGGTGCGGTGTCGTTCCTTCTTTCGAAGGACGCCGCGTGGGTCACCGGTCAGGCCCTCGTCGTCGACGGCGGAGTGACCCTCGGCGGCGCTCTGTGAGCCTCGACCTGGCCGGCAAGGCAGTCGTGGTGACGGGCGCCGGGAGGGGGATCGGCGCGGCCTACGCCAAGGCATTCGTCGACCGGGGCGCTCAGGTCGTGGTCAACGACCTCGACCCGGCGACGGCGCAGGCGACCGCTGACCGTCTTGGCGTGACTGACATTCCCGGTGACGCGGCCAGCGAGGCCGGTGTCAGTGCCCTCATCGAGCAGGCGCGTGCACAGCTCGGCCGCATCGACGTCTTCTGCGCCAACGCGGGCGTCGCCCGCGGCGGCACGGAGGCCGTCGACGAGAAGGCCTGGGAGGTGTCCTGGAACGTCAACGTGATGGCGCATGTCCGGGCTGCCAAGCTGCTGGTACCCGAGTGGTTGGAGCGGGGGAGTGGCACGTTCGTGGCGACGGCATCGGCCGCCGGGTTGCTGTCCATCCCCGGCGCCGCGCCGTATGCGGTCACCAAGCACGCGGCTGTGGCGTTCGCCGAGTGGCTTTCGATGACTTACGGCGACAAGGGAATTCGCGTCCACGCCGTGTGTCCGCAAGGCGTGCGGACCGACATGCTGTGGAGCTCGGGTGCCGCCGGTCGCGCCCTGATGGAGCCGTCAGCCGTCGACCCCGACGACGTGGCCGCTGACCTGCTCGCCGCGATGGAGGACGGGCACTTCCTCGTGCTGCCTCACCCCGAGGTCGGGCCGATGTATGCCGGGAGGGCCGCCGATCCGGACCGCTGGCTGGCGGGGATGCGGCGGATGGCGGCAGGACTCCCCGCGGTCACCATGGGCACGGACTGAGCGGAGGCTCGTCGTGAAGGCATGGCAGGTGCGCAGTCTCGGCGAGCCGGTCGAGGTGCTGGTGGCCTCGGACGTGGCCGAGCCCGTCGTCGTCCCCGGCCACCTGCGGGTGCGCGTCCGGGCGATAGCTGTGAACTTCCCCGACATCCTCATGGCGCGTGGGCTCTACCAGGTGCGTCCGGACCTCCCGTTCGTGCCGGGTGTCGAGGTCTGCGGCGAGGTGCTGGAAGTCGGACCGGCGCCCGCCGGACTTCCGGAAAGCGTGCCGGCGTTCTCGGTCGGTGACCGGGTGGTGGGCACCACGGCAGTGCCGCACGGCGGTCTAGCGGAGCAGTGCCTGATGCCGATGACCGGAGCCTTCCCCGCGCCTCAGGACCTCGACGACGCGCAGGCGAGCGGTCTGACGATCGCCTACCAGACGGCATACGTCGGGCTCGTTCGTCGCGCGGGACTGAGGCGCGGCGAGACGCTCGTCGTGCACGCCGCAGCCGGCGGCGTCGGGCTGGCCGCCGTCCAGGTCGGCGCCGCCCTGGGGGCTCGGGTCGTCGCCGTCGTGGGCGGGCCGCACAAGGCGTCGGTGGCACGGGCGGCTGGGGCCGCTGCGGTCGTGGACCGCACCGGAACCGACCTGGTGGCCGCGCTCAAGGAAGCCGTGGGCCCGCAGGGCGCCGATGTCGTCTTCGACCCGGTCGGCGGCGCTGCCTACGAAGCCTCGACCAAGGTCGTGGCGTTCGAGGGTCGCATCGTGGTCGTGGGCTTCGCGAGCGGGGCGATCCCGTCGCCCTCGCTCAACCATGCCCTGGTCAAGAACTACTCGGTCGTCGGGCTGCACTGGGGGCTCTACCTGCAGCGTGACCATGCCGTTGCGCTGGAGGCGCATCGTCAGTTGGCTGAGTGGGTGACCAACGGACAGGTGGAACCGCTTGTCTCCCAAAGGGTTTCCTTCGAGGAGGCACCCGCGGCTCTCGCTCGCGTGGCAGCGGGTGAGAGCACGGGCCGGGTCGTGGTGCTGGGCGCCTGAGGGCGCCGCAGTGGAGCTCAGGCGCGCTGGGCGGGACGCGTGACGAGCTGCTCGAGCGCGTCGTAGGAGTCGTTGAGCCCACCCTCCATCCCGGAGGCCAGGACCATGTCGACCGTCTCGGAGGAGTCGTAGGTGATGACCGCCCGCAGGGTCGTGAAGCCGTCCTGCTCGGTGTAGCTGGACTCCACGCGCGACGGCGGGCTCTGGATGGTGTCGAAGACCTCGGTGTGCACGATCCGGTGAGGCGGGTCGAGCTCTTGGTACTCGCCCGAGAACGACACCTCGTCACCACCCGGCGTGACCATGGCGAAGTGCCAACGGCCCCCCACCCGGAGGTCGACCTCGCAGGTCGTGACCTCGCCGTGGCCTGCACCCCACCACTGGCGGATGTGGTCAGGGTTGGTCATCGCCTCGTAGACCAGGGCTGCGGGAGCAGCGAAGCTCCTGGTGATGACGAGCTGCTTGCCGTCGCGGGTCACCATGGCGTGCTGGTGGGTGCTCGATGCGGTGTTGGTCATGGCTGCTGCTCCTTGCGTGCTGGCTGTGTGGGTGTGGGCGCGGGTGTTGGTGTGTCTGGCGGCGGGGGAGTCGCGTCCTGGAGGTGGGTGAGGTAGGCGTCGAGGCTGTCGAGGTTGGCCTCCCAATGGCGGCGGTACTCCTCCAGCCACGACGTCGCGCTCCGCAGGGGAGTGGCCGTGATCCGGCAGTGGCGTCGCTGCCCGTCGCGGTCCTTGGTGACCAGGCCGGCGCGCTCCAGCACGGAGACATGCTTGGAGATGGCCGGGAGGGTCATAGCGAACGGTTCTGCGAGCTCTCCGACGGTGGCGTCGCCGTGGGCGAGGCGCTCGAGGATGGCCCGACGGGTGGGGTCGGCCAGGGCTGCGAAGGTGGTGCTGAGCAGGTCCTCCACTGTCCCTCCCTCCTGGTGCTTGCGCGCTTCCGTGAGTATCAACCGTTCAGTTAATTAACTGATGAGGAAACTATCGCGCTCGGCGCCTGCCCTGTCAAGCGGTATGGCGGGGAGTTGCCCTCGCGTTCGAACATATGTACGATAAGAGGATGGGGAAGGTTGGGGGGCGGACGTGACGGCTGTGGCGACCCCGGCGGCACGTGAGCGCGACGCCGTCCAGAGGGATCTGTGGCGGCGGACGGCGGAGGTTGCCGGCCGCCTCAACCGGGCCCATGGCGAGCTCGTGGAGATCGCGACCCAGGTGATCGAGGGCGGTCACTGGGGCGATAGCGGGTTCCGGTCGGCCGAGCACTATCTCGTCGTCAGGGCCGGTCTGTCGCCGGCCCACGCCCGCGATGTCGTGGCGGTGGCGCAGCGCAGGGTGGAGCTGCCCGATGCTCGGGTGGCCCTCCGACGGGGCCGGCTGTCGCTCGACCAGGTCGCGGTGGTCGCTCACCACGTGCCGCAGAGCCACCAGCGGTCGATGACCGATCTCGCCCGGCACGCGACGGTGCCCCAACTGCGCAGAGCCGTGAGCCGGCACGCCTTCGAGGTGCGAGCCAACGACGGTGATGAGAGGACGCAACACGAGCAGGCGCAGGACGCCGCGCTGGACGCGCTCGCTCGTTCTGAGCAGTCTCGCGCCGAGCAGCGAGCCTGTGCGCGTCCCCAGCTGTCAATGCACTACGACCGAGACGGCCGGTTCCACCTGCGATACAGCGCTCCGGCCACGATCGGCGCGCTGGTCGAACAGGCGGTCAAGGAGGCCAAGGACGCCCTGTTCGTCAGTCGCGCCAAGCGCGTTGCGTCGACCGGGACGCAGGCCGGTGCTCTCACCGACGCCACGAACGGCGCGTCGACGGATCGCCCGAGCATTGATGCTTCCGGCGCCCGCACGACTGAGGCTACGGCCGGTCGCCCGAGCTACGCCGATGCCATCGAGGAGATCGCCAACCGTTCGTTGGCATCGGTCGGCTCGGCGAGCCGGTCCGCCCACTACCGGGTCTACGTTCACCTGTCGACCGACGGCGCGTGGTCGGCGGTCGACACGCCATCCCGATGCCGCTGGTGCAGCGGTTCCTCTCCGACGGCGTGCTTCAGCCGGTGTGGGAGACCGACGGCCGGCCCGTCAGCGTGGGCCGCGACCTGCGAATCCTGCCGTTGCGGTCACGTCGGCTGATCGAGGACCGTGACCGCGGCTGCCGGTTCCCGGGCTGCACGACCACTCGGTTCGTCGAGATCCACCACCTGCTCGACTGGGCTCGGGGCGGTGCGACCGACGACGACAACCTGGTCAGCCTCTGTCCGTTCCACCACGACGCCGTCACCCGGGGCGACGTCACCATGGCCGGCGACCCCACGCGGCCCGACGGGCTGACCGTCACCACGCGGGATGGCCTGGTGGTCCAGCCGCCAGGATGGCGCGATGTGGCCCCGCCACCGGGAGGTGACCCGCCGCGGCCGGCGTGGTCCGCCGCCTACGAGCCGCCATCGGGCGAGTCGGCGCGCTGGGGAGAGATCGAGATTCCGCCCGACGTCGAGCTCCGCGACGTCGAGCTCCGCGACGTGGAGCTCCCCGACGCCCAGCTCCCCGCAGCGGTCCTCGCCGTGAGGTGAGGCCGCTCAGTCCTGCGGGCCGCCGGCGACATAGATGACCTGCCCGGACACGAATCCCGCCTCTTCGGAGCAGAGGAAGGAGATGGTCGCCGCAATGTCAGCGGGCTGGCCGACGCGCTGTACGGGGATCGCGGCTGCCGAGTGGGCGATGAAGTCATCGAAGGAGACGCCGAGCCGCTCCGCCGTCATCTTGGTCATCTCGGTCTGGATGAAGCCGGGCGCCACGGCGTTCGCGGTCACCCCGAACTTGCCCAGCTCGATGGCCAGCGTCTTGGTGAAACCCTGGAGCCCAGCCTTCGCTGCCGAGTAGTTCACCTGGCCGCGGTTGCCCTGGGCCGAGGTCGACGACAGGTTGACGATGCGCCCGTACTTCTCGGAGGTCATGAACGCCTGCACCGCGCGCGTCATGAGGAACGAGCCACGCAGGTGGACGTTGATCACCGCGTCCCAGTCCTGCTCGGTCATCTTGAAGATCAGGTTGTCGCGGGTGATCCCCGCGTTGTTGACGAGGATCGTCGGGGCACCGAGCTCGTCCGCGACACGGCGCACCGCCGCCTCGACCTGGGGGGCGTCCGCGACGTCCACGCCGACGGCGGTGGCTCGGCCCCCGGCGTCGGTGATCGCCGACACCGTCTCGGCGCAGGCGCTCTCGTCGAGATCCAGCACGGCGACGGCGTTGCCGTCCTCGGCCAGCCGGATGGCCGTGGCGGCTCCGATGCCGCGGGCGGCTCCGGTGACGATCGCAACGCGCTGGGTGCTCATGAATCCTCCAGTGTGACGAGCGGACGGGCGGGTAGGACCCGCTGTGCGCCTCGAGTCTACTAAGCGCTCGCTTAGCCGCGGGGTGGCGTCTGGTCAGCAGATCTGGTGAACTCCGGCACAATGGTCAAGTTCAGAGGCCACCGGCGCCCTCCGGATTCAGCAGTTTCGACATCGAACAAAGGCATTGCATGGAGATCTGGCCCGGTAACTCCTACCCCCTCGGCGCCACGTACGACGGAACGGGCGTGAACTTCGCCCTGTTCTCCGAGGTCGCTGAGAAGGTCGAGCTCTGCCTCATCGACGCGGAGGGCACCGAGACGCGGGTCGCCCTGCCTGAGGTCGACGGTTTCGTCTGGCACGGGCACGTCCCCGGACTGCAGCCAGGACAGCGGTACGGCTACCGGGTGCACGGCCCGTACGACCCGGCGAACGGCCATCGGTGCAACCCGGCCAAGCTGCTGCTCGACCCCTATGCCAAGGCCATCGACGGCATGGCCGACGGTGACCAGTCGCTGTTCTCCTACGACTTCGACGACCCCAGCGACGACCCCGCCAAGATGAACACCGACGACAGCCTCGGTCACACCATGCTGTCTGTCGTCATCAACCCGTTCTTCGACTGGGGTCAGGACCGCTCGCCTCGCCACGAGTACCACGAGACGGTCATCTACGAAGCCCACGTCAAGGGGCTGACCGAGCTGCACCCCGACGTCCCCAAGGAGATTCGCGGGACCTATGCAGGCATCGCCCACCCCGCCACGATCGCGCACCTGACCGAGCTCGGAGTGACCGCGATCGAGCTGATGCCCGTGCACCAGTTCGTCAACGACTTCACGCTGCGCGAGAAGGGCTTGTCCAACTACTGGGGCTACAACACGATCGGGTTCCTCGCGCCGCACAACGGCTACGCGGCATACGGCACGCGTGGTGAGCAGGTGGCCGAGTTCAAGGGCATGGTCAAGGCGCTGCACGAGGCCGGTATCGAGGTCATCCTCGACGTCGTCTACAACCACACCGCCGAGGGCAACCAGCTCGGGCCCACCCTGGCGTTCCGCGGCATCGACAACGCCTCGTACTACCGGCTGGTCGACGAGGACAAGGCGCACTACTACGACACGACCGGCACGGGCAACAGCTTGCTCATGCGCCACCCGCACGTGCTGCAGCTGATCATGGACTCGCTGCGCTACTGGGTCACCGAGATGCACGTCGACGGCTTCCGGTTCGACCTCGCGGCAACCCTGGCCCGCCAGTTCCACGAGGTCGACAAGCTCTCGGCGTTCTTCGACCTCGTGCAGCAGGACCCGGTGGTCAGCCAGGTCAAGCTGATCGCCGAGCCGTGGGACGTCGGCGACGGCGGCTACCAGGTCGGCAACTTCCCACCGCTGTGGACGGAGTGGAACGGCAAGTACCGCGACACGGTCCGCGACTTCTGGCGCGGTGAGCCGGCCACCCTCGGTGAGTTCGTGTCCCGGCTCACCGGCTCCGCCGACCTCTACGAGCACTCCGGGCGTCGCCCGGTCGCATCGATCAACTTCGTCACGGCCCACGACGGCTTCACTCTCACCGACCTGGTGTCCTACAACGAACGGCACAACGAGGCCAACGGCGAGAACAACAACGACGGTGAGAGCCACAACCGGTCGTGGAACTGTG
>NZ_DASYGF010000008.1:0-26331 GCF_036000045.1 Pedococcus sp. | reverse complement strand
CGGCCGTTGCCCTCGGACTCGACGACGACCAGCGTGCCCGTTTCTGCCACAGCGAAGTTCGCGCCGGACACGGCCATCCGGCTGGCCAGGAACTTCTCGCGCAGGTGCAGGCGCGCGGCGGACGCCAGCGCCGCCGGGTCGTCGGTCAGTCCCTCCGGCGCCGGCCTGCCCGCCCCGGACATCCGGTCGAGGAAGATGTCGCGGATCTCGGAGCGGTTGCGGTGGATGGCCGGCACCAGGATGTGGCTGGGCAGGTCGTCGCCCAGCTGGACGATCAGCTCGGCCAGGTCGGTCTCCCACGCGGCGATGCCGTGGGCGGCGAGAGCCTCGTTGAGCCCGATCTCCTGGGTGGCCATCGACTTGACCTTGACGACCTCGTCGGCGCCGGCGGCTCGCACCAGGGAGACGACGATGTCGTTGGCCTCCAAGGCATCGCGGGCCCAGTGCACGACCCCGCCGCGAGCCGTGACGTTGGCCTCGAGCTGTTCGAGCAGCTCCGGGAGCCGGGCCATCGTGTCTGCCTTGATCGCCGACCCCGCCGCTCGAAGCTCCTCCCAGTCGGGCATCTCGGCCACGACCTGGGCGCGCTTGGCGCGGATCGTCGACGTCGCGTGACCCAGGTTGCGCCGCAGCCGGGTGTCGGCCAGCGCGTCGTGCGCTGCCGCGGGAAACGGACGCGTCCCGGTGAGCTGACCTACGGAGGTGTCCGCCGCCGGGCCCGGCATACCGAGGAAGGTGCTCATGAGGTGCTCGCCAGGATCTCGGCCAGGTGGACGGGCCGCACCCCGGTCCGCAGCCGCGACAGGCCTCCACCGATGTGCATGAGGCACGACACATCGCCCGCGGTGACGACCTCGGCGCGAGTCGACAGCACCGACGACATCTTGTCGGCCAGCATCGCCGTGGACGTCTCGGCGTTCTTCAGCGAGAACGTGCCCCCGAAGCCACAGCACACGTCGGCAGCGGGGAGCTCGACCAAGTCGATGCCCCGCACCGCGCGCAACAACGCCAGAGGGGCCTCACCCACCTGCAGCAGCCGCAGCGAGTGGCACGTCGGGTGGTAGGTCACCCGGTGCGGGTACGACGCGCCGACGTCCGTCACGCCCAGCACGTCCACGAGCAGCTGCGACAGCTCGTACGTCCGCACCGCAACGGCGGCGGCCCGTCTGGCCAACGCCTCGTCGCCTGCCCGACGGGCCACGATCGCATGCTGATGGCGCACCGAGCCCGCGCACGACCCTGACGGCGCCACGACCGCGTCGCACCCGGACGCGAGCGCCGCCTCGAACACCTCGACGTGATGGCGCACCAGACCGACCGCGTCCCCCTGGTACCCGGTATTGGTGTGCATCTGGCCGCAGCACGTCTGGGCCGATGGAAACACCACCTCGTGACCCAGTCGCTCCAGCACCGTCACCGTGGCCTTGCCCACATCCGGAAACAGCACATCTCCCAGACACGTCACGAACAACGCGATCTTCATGAGCGGGACCTCCCTCCGGTCTCCGCACGCTACCGCCCGTCGACGGTGAACCAGAGATGAACGATCGCTGAAGGGCTTGGTATGACCGGGCCGCCCGCCTTACGGTCGGGTGCGTGATAGTGACGCGGCGACAGTTTCTTGGCGCTGCGGCTGTGGTGGGGGGCACCGCCGCGCTGGCCAGCGACCCGTTCTCCAGCCGACTGCCGACGGCCTCGGCGGCGACCACGACGCACTCGACCACGACAGCGCTGCCGCACCCGGCTGCCTCGGGGATCGACCACATCGTGGTGGTCATGATGGAGAACCGGTCCTTCGACCACTTCATGGGCTGGCTGCCCGGCGCGAACGGCAAGCAGTCCGGGCTCACCTATGTGGACCGCTACGGCATCTCGCACTCCACTCACCACCTCACCCAGCCCGCGAGCTGCGGCCACCAGGACCCCGACCACTCCTACGAGGGCGGGCGGATCCAGCTCAACGGGGGACGGGCTGACGGGTGGCTGCGCGCGGGCGAGGACGACCTGCTGCCCATCGGGTACTACGGGCAGTCCGACCTCGCCTTCCTCGGGCAGGCGGCGCCTCGGTGGACCGTGTGCGACCAGTACTTCTCCGCGGTGATGGCCGAGACCTACCCCAACCGGTTCTACATGCACTCGGCCCAGACCGACCGGCTGCACAACTCCACGGTCACTTCGACGCTGCCGACGATCTGGGACCGGCTCGCCGGGGCCAACCTGACCGGGCGCTACTACTTCTCCGACATCCCCTTCGTGGCCCTGTGGGGCACGAAGTACGAGTCCATCGCCAAGCCGTTCGCCACGTTCCTGTCGGATGCCGCGGCCGGGACCCTGCCCGAGGTCAGCTTCATCGACCCGCGGTTCGAGGACGAGGCGTCCGGCTCATCCTCGGACGACCACCCCCACGCGGACATCCGGGCGGGTGAGCAGTTCCTCGACGAGGTCTACCGCGCGGTGACCAACGGCCCAGGCTGGGCGCGCACGCTGCTCGTGGTGAACTTCGACGAGTGGGGCGGGTTCTTCGACCACGTCGCGCCCACCACTGCTCCGGACGTCAGCTCCACGACCGCCCTGCGAGGGTTCCGGGTGCCTGCCCTGGTGGTGTCGCCCCGGGCGCGCCGGGGCTACGTGGCCCACAACACCTACGACCACACCTCGGTGCTGAAGGCCATCGAGTGGCGTTGGGGACTGCCCTCGCTGAGCCCTCGCGACGCGGCCGCCCGCAACCTCGTCGAGGTGCTCGACTTCTCTCGCCCTGCCGATCTCACCGCCCCGTCGTTCACCCTGCCCCCCTTCGTCGCCACGGCGTGCGCCCCGGCGCCCCTGTCGGGTCCGGAGCAGGGGGAGTGGCCGGCGTTGCGGGACAAGGCGATCGCCGACGGATGGAGCCTGGCATGACGACTATGACCTCTCGCGTGAGGCGCCTGCCTGTGGTCCTCGCCGCGCTCGCCCTGCTCGTCGCCGGGCTGACCGTCGCGCAGCTGCAGAGCAGCAGCGCGTCGACCGGCGGCCTGAGCGCCTACGTCCCGCCCGTCAAGCACGTCTTCGTCGTCAACATCGAGAACAAGGGCTTCGACTCCACCTGGGGGAGCGCGTCCGCCGCGCCCTACCTGTCTCAGACGCTTCGGTCCCAGGGCGTGCTCCTCAACACCTACTACGGGACTGCGCACAACTCCCAGCCCAACTACGTCGCCCAGATCTCGGGGCAGGGCCCCAATGAGCAGATGCAGGGCGACTGCCAGGTCTACTCGCAGTTCGCCGGGACCGGGACTGCGGCTCCCGGCCAGGCTGTGGGGAACGGCTGCGTCTTCCCCGCCTCGGTGCCCAACCTCACCGACCAGCTCCAGAGCCACCAGCTCACCTGGCGCGGGTACATGGAGGACATGGGCACGCCCTGCCGCCACCCGGCCCTGAACACGCAGGACCCCACGCAGAAGGCCAAGCCCGGCGACCAGTACGCCGTGCGGCACGACCCGTTCATGTACTTCGCCGCCGTCACCGGCTCGCCCACGTGTGCGCAGCATGTGGTGGACCTGAGCCAGCTCAGCAGCGACCTGGCCTCGACCTCGACCACGCGCAACCTCACCTACATCACGCCCAACCTCTGCCACGACGGGCATGACGCCCCCTGCGTGGACGGCCAGCCGGGCGGCCTGACCAGTGTGGACGCGTGGATGAAGGTGTGGATCCCCAAGATCCTGGCGTCCCCGGCATACAAGACGGATGGGATGCTGGTCATCACCGCGGACGAGTCGGACGGTCCGCAGACCGACGCCACCGCCTGCTGCGGTGAGGGACCGGGTCCCAACACGCCGCTGCCGGGGATCTCCGGCCTGGGTGGCGGGCGCGTCGGCGCGCTGGTCCTGTCGAGGTACGTCCGGCCGGGCACGTGGAGCACCACGTCGTACAACCACTACTCGCTGCTCGCCAGCATCGAGGACATCTTCCGGCTGCCCTACCTCGGGTATGCCGCGAGCCCGGGCCTGAACCGCTTCGGCCTGGACGTCTACAACGGTGGGTGGACCACCCCCTAGCCCCTCGGCCGCCCGAGGCTCAGGTGGGAGAACCTCTCAGCGTCGGGCGGACAGCATGCCGGGGGCGCCGGCCGGGCTGTCCGGGACCCGTCCCGCGGCGGTCGCGTAGGCATGCTCGGCGCGCCAGAGGTGGTCGGACCAGTCGAACGCCGGCCGCTGCGCACGGTTGTGGCTGACGATGTCGGAGCGCAGGGCGCTGTCGTTGCACAACCGTGCGAGGGCCTCGACCATGCCGCTGTCGTGGTGGGCGAGCAGCCCGTCGACCTCGTGGGTGACGAACTCGGGCACCCCGGTGGAGGCATGGGCGACGACGGCCAGTCCTGAGGTCCGTGCCTCGAGCGCGGCGATCCCGAACGACTCACGGGTGGCCGGCGCGACGAAGATGTCGGATCCCCGATAGAGGGTGCGCAGCTCGGCGTGGCTGAGGCCCCCCGGCGTCTCCACCCACGACCCCATGTCCCACCGCGCGATCCGGTCGCGGACCTCTTCGAGGAGGGGCCCCTCGCCGGCAAGCACCGCACGCAGGCCCACCTCTGGCGGCACCAGGGCCCGGACCTCTCGCAGCATCCCGAGCAGGGGGATGGGGCGCTTGCGCCGCACCATCCGCTGCACGCTGACGATGGTGACCTCGGCCCGGGGCTCGGCAGGCTGGGTGCTGGGGGCCCACAGTGCCGTGTCGACGGCGTTCGGGAGCAACAGCACCGACTGTCCGCCGAGGGCGCGTTGGACCGGACCGGCTGCGGCCTCGGACACGGCCGCCCACTGGATGGGCATCGACGGCCAGCGTCGCATCTTCGCCACGGTGGCCACGATCGGCCAGGCGTTCCCCCACATCGAGTGGACGGTGGCGACGACGGGGCGCGCCTGCGCGGCGGCCACCTCGGTGGAGCGCAGGGTGAGGGGAGAGAACGCGGAGACGTGGGCGTGCACGCAGTCGGCCCAGCGGACCAGGCTGCTGAGCTCGGAGATGCTCCGGCTGACGACGACACCGGTCTCGGGGTCGGCGCCGGTGGCCCCCTGGCGGGGCGTGCGGGTCAGGACGGTCACCTCGTGGCCCGCAGCGGCCTGCCGGGTGGCCAGGGACTCCACGAAGACCTCGATGCCGCCGACGGTGGGGGAGTAGGTGTCGGTGACGTGCAGGATCCTCATGCGGCGGTCCTCATGCGGGCGGTCCTCATATCTGTCGAGTCACTGATCGTGCACCATCAAGTCTGAGCGCTCCTGGAGCGACACGCGGCCCCACTCGCTCAGGACGGGCTCAGGTTCTCGGGCGCAGGGTGTGACCAGCATCCTAGGCTGGCTGGGAAGCCCAGGACGGAGGAGCCACGGTGCGCGTGCTGCTGGTCGAGGACGAACGAGCCCTCGCGGAGACGATCCGCCGGGGTCTGACGAACGAGGGCTTCGTCGTCGACGTCGCCCACGATGGCGTCAGCGGTCAGTGGATGGCCACGGAGAACCCCTACGACGTCATCGTCCTCGACATCATGCTACCCGGGCGCAACGGGTACGACGTCCTGCGCAACATCCGCGAGCTGCTCATCTGGACCCCTGCGCTGATGCTCACGGCCAAGGACGGGGAGTACGACCAGACGGACGCGTTCGAGCTCGGTGCCGACGACTACCTCACCAAGCCCTTCAGCTTCATCGTGCTGGTGGCCCGCCTGCGCGCGCTCGTGCGCCGGGGTGCGCCGGTGCGTCCGGTCACCCTCACCGTCGGCGACCTGGTGCTCGATCCGAACACCCGCATCGTCAGTCGGGGCGGCCAGCGGATCACGCTCACCGCCAAGGAGTTCGCCGTCCTGCAGTTCCTCATGCGGCACCCCGAGGACGTGCTCTCCAAGGCCGAGATCCTCGACAACGCGTGGGACCACGCCTTCGACGGCAGTGACAACATCGTCGAGGTCTACATCGGCTACTTGCGCAAGAAGATCGACGTGGCTTTCGGAGTGCAGTCCCTGGAGACGGTCAGGGGGATGGGGTACCGGCTGATGCCCGTGACGGTGGGGACGGCGCCCTGAGCTCGTCGGCACTGTCACCGACCGAGGGCAGCCGCACCTCGAAACGGCACTGACCCGACGGGGTCTGGGTGGCCACCACGTCGCCGCCGTGAGCCACGACGAGGGTCCGGGCGATCGCGAGGCCCAGGCCGCTGCCGCCGGTGTGCCGCTCGCGCGACTCCTCGAGCCGCCGGAACCGCTCGAACACCGCATCGCGGTCCGCGAGCGGGATGGGTGGTCCGTCGTTGTCGACCTGGAGTACCACCCAGTCCCCTCGCGTGGACACCGACAGCGTGATGGTCCCGACCGTATGCCGGGCGGCATTGTCGACGAGGTTGCGCACCACCTGCTCCAAGCGTGCCCGGTCGCCCACGACCCGGGCGGCCTCGATGGAGGCGCGGACGGGGCTGTCGCCCGTAGCGCGGAGCCGGCGGACCTCGGCGTCGACGATGTCGTCGACGTCTACCTCCTCGAAGGCCAGCTGCACACCGTCGTCGGCCCGCGCGAGCGTCAGCAGGTCGTCGACGAGGCGTTGCATGCGCAGCACCTCGGAGCGGATCAGGTCGTCCCGCTCGGGGTCAGGATGGTGATCGCCTGCGGTGGACACCTCGATCGCGGCGCGGATCGTGGCGAGGGGGCTGCGCAGCTCGTGGGAGGCGTCGGAGACGAACCGGCGGGTGGTGGCATCGGCCTGGTCGAGCCTCGCGAGCATCTGGTTCATCGTCCTGGCGAGGCGGGCGATCTCGTCTCCGGACGGTGGCACCGTGATCTGACCGCGGCCCCGCGCCTCGGTGATCCGGTCGACCTCGCGGCGGATGCGCTCGACCGGTTCCAGCGCCCGGCCCAGGATGCGGCTCATGAGCACCACGAGCAGCGCCAGCAGCGCCAGGCCCCCGAAGCCGAGCAGCAGGGTCGCGGTACGGACGCTGTTGGCCTGGACGTCCAGCGGGGCTGCCACCACCACGACATACGGCGTGCCCGTCTTGCTCCGCACGCCCCGGGCGGCGATCGCATACGGCTCGCCTACCTCCCCGGGCAGCCCGGTGACCTGCTGGGTCACGAGGTGGCCCGGGCCGGGGGTGAGATCGGTCAGCGGCGCGTTCTGGCCCGCCGGGTCCGACGCGGACACCACCTGGTGCTGCCGGTCGACGAGCTGCAGCAGCATGCCCTGGCTCGGCGCGTCCTGGATGGCCTGGCCGGGGGCCTCCTCGCCTGACGTGATCACCGAGGCGATGTCGTTGGCCTGCTGCCTTGCCGACTCCTGGGCGGCGGAGTAGAGGATCCGGTCCAGAGCCACGGCATACGCGGCGACACCCATCATGATGGCGAGCGTCACCGCCGCGGCCGACAGCACGAGGACGCGCCGGTGCAGCGACCAGCGCTCCCACGATGCCACGAGCCGTCCGCCCTTCCTCTCGGGTGCGGAGCCATTGTCTCGCACCCCAGAAGGGCCGGGGAACCGAGGCGTCCGGGTAGGGGGCCCCGGACGCCTCGGCCCACGCACGCGTCGAGCGCGTGCGTCCTCGTCCTCCATCGTGACCTGGGCAGGCGTCTGGTCGCGGCGGGATCGGGCGAGGGGCCTGGCCGGCCTCACGAACCCGGCGGGCAGCTGGGAGCCGGAGTCGCGCGGTGGGCGGTGGTCATGCCGGCCAGCGTGGACGACGCCCGCTGAGACCACCCTGAGCGGGAGCTCAGCCCGTGCCGAACTCGACGACCGCCTTGAGACCCGGTGCGCCGTCCTCCAGCCAGACTCGGGCGCCATTGCGGCGCAAGAGCTCTCGGGTGATCGCCAGGCCGAGCCCGCTGCCTCCCGAGTCTCGGGCCCTGGCCTCGTCCAGCCGGGCGAACCGGTCGAACACCCGCTCCCGCTGTGACTCGGGGACCCCGCTCCCGTCGTCGCGGACGACGAGTGCGGGGGCGCCGGGAGTTCCCTCCACGGTGACCGTGACCTCGTGGGCGGCGTGGCGCACCGCGTTGTCCACGAGGTTCGCCAGGGCGCGCTGCACGTCCTCGCGGGCGGCGAGGGCGACCGCATCCTCGGGGCGGCCGCGGCGTGATGGGCCACGGCGCACGGGGACGCGAGCTCCGGCATACCGCCGCACGACGTCGTCGACGACGTCGACGAGCCGCAGCTGCTGCGTGGTCGGATGGGGTGCATCGGGGCCGCTGCGAGCCAGCATGAGCAGGTCCTCGACCAGCTGGGTGAGCCGTTGCACCTCGGGGAGCAGGTCGCCCGGCAGGTCGCCCCCCTCGCCGACGCGCTGGGCCACCTCGAGCTGGGTCTGCAGCGAGGCGAGGGGGCTGCGGAGCTCATGGGCCGCGTCGGCGACGAACGCCCGCTGCGTGTCGTTGGCGGCGGACAGCCTGCCGAGCATCTGGTTCAGCGTGGTGGCCAGGGCGCTGATCTCGTCACGGCTCGCCAGCACGGGCAGGCGTTCGGAGAGGTCGGCGGAGTCGCCGATGCGCTCAGCGCCCTGGCGGAGCCGGTCCACGGGCCGCAACGCCATCCCGATGACCCGGAACGCGATCAACCCGATGAGTGCGAGGAACAGGGGGAAGAAGACCAGCAGCAAGGTGCGCACCACCCGCCGGCTGGTCTCCAGGTCGGCCGTCGGCACCGCGGCGACGACGAGGACGCGACCGGCTGCCGCCCCAGCCGGTACGCCGACGACCAGTAGGGATCCGCTGGCACCGGTGCGGCTCGCTGGGACCTGGAGCACCTCTCCGTCGGCGAGCCGCCGCCGCTCGGGGTCGGTGACCAGCGAGGTGAGGCGGTCGGCCGTCGCGGAGCCGCTCAGTACCCGGTTGCGGCCGTCGAGCACCTGCACCACAAGGGCCCCGCTGACCGGGACCGGGTCGGGCAGCCTGCCGGCGTCGACCAGGTGAGCGACGTCGGTGGCGCTGGAGCGTGCCTCCCGCTCCGCGGAGGAGTGCAGCGTGGCGTCCGCAGCGGCATACAGCAGGGCTCCGCCGACGAGGAGGGCGCCGGCGACCCCCGTGAGGCCGATGACCATGAGCCGGGCACGGATGCTCAGGCGGCCGAACCAGCCGGTCACGAGCGCAACCGGTAGCCGACGCCGCGGATCGTCTCGATCCGGTCCCTGCCGAGCTTGCGGCGCAGGTACCCGATGTAGACCTCGGCGACGTTGCCGTGGACGCTCTCCGACCCCCACACGTCGTCCAGGAGCGACTCTCGTGTGACGACCGCGGGATGGCGGCGCATGAGGTGGTCGAGGACGAGGAACTCCCGGCGCGACAGGTCCACCGGCTCGCCATCGACCTCGACCCGGTGCGAGGAGGGCTCGAGGCGCAGACCACCCACCTCGAGGACGGTCGCACGGGGCGTCGCTCCGCGGCGCACCAGGGCACGCAGGCGAGCCAGGAGCACGACGAACGAGAAGGGCTTGGTGAGGTAGTCGTCCGCGCCGTAGTCGAGACCGTCCGCCTGGTCGTAGTCGCCGTCCTTGGCCGACAGCATCAGGACGGGCACCCAGTTCTGCTCCTCGCGCAAGGTGCGCACCACCGAGTACCCGGACAGGCCGGGCAGCATGATATCGAGGACGACCGCGTCGTAGCCGCCGAAGCGGGCCGCCTCGAGTCCCCCCGGTCCGTCGTTCTCGATGTCGACGACGAACCCCTCGGCGCGCAGGCCCTTGGCCAGCGCGGCAGCCATCCGGGGCTCGTCCTCGACGACCAACAGGCGCACGCCCACACCTTCGCATGCCTTCTCAGCACCGTCTCACGAACCAGGGCCATCCTTGCGGCCATGAGCATCTTCCTCGACCATCCCCGTGCCCGGTGGGCGGTGCCGGGCGCAGTGCTGGCCTGCATCGCCGCCGGTGGGCTCGTCACCAACCAGGTGGCGAGCGCTGCCCCGAGCCTGCCGCCGCGCTCCGCGGCGCAGCTGCTCGTCGACGTCCAGAAGGCTCAGCTGTCGGGGCTGTCCGGCACCGTGGTGCAGACGTCCAACCTGGGCCTGCCCGACCTCCCGGGCATGGGTGCGGGGCTCGGAGGCGGCTCGTCCTCACTGACGTCCATGGTCACCGGCACCCACACCTGGAGGGTCTGGTATGCCGGGGCCCACCAGGCGCGCGTGGCCATCCTGGGCAGCCTGGGCGAGTCCGATGTGATCCGCAACGGCCGTGACGTCTGGGTGTGGTCGAGCAAGGACAAGACCGCGACCCACACGGTGCTCGCGCAGGGCGGGGTCCCCAAGGGGGCAAAGCCGACACGGGCGCCGGCCCAGACCCAGACCCCGATGGGGCTCCCCGTGTCGCCGCAGGCCGCGGCTGACCAGGCGCTGGCCGCCCTCGACCCCAGCACCTCCGTCACGACCTCGGCGACGACCAGCGCCGCCGGCCGCGATGCGTACGAGCTGGTACTGAGCCCCAAGAGCAGCACCACTCTGGTGTCGCAGGTGCGCATCGCCGTCGACGCCACCGAGCACATCCCGCTGCGCGTGCAGGTCTACTCCACCAAGTCGGCCAACCCGGCGTTCGAGGTCAGCTTCAGCCAGGTCGACTTCGCCAAGCCGGATGCGTCGCGCTTCACCTTCAACCCGCCGCCCGGCACGAAGGTGACCGATTCCGCGGCGCCCACGACACCGACCACGAGGCCGGCCGAGAAGCCAGCGAGTGCCGCGAACGGTCTCAAGACCGTCGGCACCGGCTGGTCCACCGTTGTGGTGGGCACGGTTCCGCAGCAGCTGGCGAGCCTCAGCCCCGGTCCGAACCCGCAGCAGTCGGGAGGCGCCCGTACTGACCGCAGCGTCGGCCAGCTCATGGCGGTGCTCCACAACCTGCCGCGGGTCTCCGGTGCGTGGGGGAGCGGCCGGCTGCTCAACGGGACACTGTTCTCGGTGCTGCTGACCGACGACGGCCGGATGGCCGTCGGCGCGGTCCCCGCCGCCCAGCTGTATGCCGCGTTGCTGGCGAAGTGACCGGCCAGATGACCGGCGCGACGACCGAGGTCGCCGACCGGCGCACCCGCCCCTGGCGCCCGCAGCCGGCGGCCCTCGGAGCCGCTGCACCGCCTGACCGCGAGTCGCTGGCCGTGCAGACGCACGGGCTGACCAAGCGCTTCGGCTCGCAGGTCGCCGTCAACGACGTGGACCTGTCGGTGCCTCGCGGGGCCGTCTACGGCTTCCTGGGGCCGAACGGCTCGGGCAAGACGACGACCATCAGGATGCTGCTCGGGCTGGTGACGCCCAGCGCAGGGACGCGCGAGGTGCTGGGGCTCCCCATCCCGCAACGGGCCGGCGAGGCGCTCCACCGGGTCGGGTCGCTGGTGGAGGGCCCGGCGTTCCACCCCTACCTGTCCGGCCGGGCCAACCTGCTCCGGCTCGACGCCGCCGACGTACGCGCCGACCCGCGTACCGCAGCCCATCGCGTCGACGCCGCACTGGACCGGGTGGGGCTCCTCGCGGCTGCCACCAAGCGCTACCGGGCGTACTCCCTGGGCATGCGCCAGCGGCTCGCGATCGCCGCGGCGCTGCTCGCCCCGCGTGACCTGCTGGTCCTCGACGAGCCGACCAACGGGCTCGACCCGCAGGGGACCCGCGAGGTGCGCTCGCTGATCGGCTCGCTGGCCGGTGAGGGCACCACAGTCTTCGTCTCCAGCCATCTGCTGTCCGAGGTGGAGCAGATCTGCACCCACCTGGGCGTGATGCGCGAGGGACGCCTCGTGGCCCAGGGCGGCGTCGCCGAGGTGCGAGGCACCGGCACGGCGCGCCTGAGGCTCCAGACGGCTCAGCCTGCCGACGCCGCGCGCGTCCTCACCGGGTTGGGGGTGACCGAGGTGACCGTCGACGAGGCTCCGGACGGGACCCTCGTCACCGGCATACCGGGTGCTCTGGCGGCGGAGGACATCGTGGACGCGCTCGTGCGCGGATCGGTGGGCGTCCGGTCGTTCACCGTCGGGGTCCCCAGCCTGGAGGACCTGTTCGTCTCGCTCACCGGGGAGGGCTTCGATGTCAGTGGCTGAACGTCCGTCGTGGCTGCCGTCCACCCGGTTGCTGCGCTCCGAGCTGCGCCTGATCGCCGGCCGGCGGCGCAACCAGGCCGGTCTGGCGGTGCTGGCCGTGGTGCCGATCGTCATGGCCATCGCGGTCAAGTCCTCACGGCCCGGCGGCAACGACGGCGGCCCGGACTTCGTCTCCTCGATCACGTCCAACGGCCTCTTCGTGCCTCTGGCCGCGCTCGGGATCGAGATCACCATGTTCCTGCCCCTGGCGATGTCCATGCTCTCCGGTGACGCGATCGCGGGGGAGGCCAACATCGGCACCCTGCGCTACCTGCTCACCGTGCCGGTGGACCGGACGCGCCTGCTGCTCGTCAAGTACGCGTCACTGTGCATCGGAGCGGTGTGGGGGGTCTGCGCCGTCGCGATACCGGGGGCCATCGTGGGGATCGCGCTGTTCGGGACGGGTCGGCTGACCACCCTGTCCGGCGACCAGATCCCGTTCGGTGCCGCAGTCTGGCGCCTCGTGCTGGTCATGCTCTATCTCAGCGCGTGCCTCGCCGCGCTCGCGGCGGTCGGGTTGTTCATCTCTACGCTCACCGAGCAGCCCATCGCGGCCGCCATCGCGCTGATGATCTTCACGATCGTGTCGTGGATCGCCGACAGCGTGTCCCAGCTCGGCTGGCTGCATCCGTGGCTCGTCGTCCATGACTGGCTGGGCTTCGGCGACCTGCTACGCAACCCCATCGCCGGGTCGACCGTGGGTCATGGCCTCCTGGTCGACCTCGGGTATGCCGTGGTGTTCTGGTCGCTCGCGTGGGCCCGGTTCTCGGGCAAGGACATCACGAGCTGAGGCTCAGAGCGGCTCGCGGGGGTCGCTCCCTGCCGGGTGGTCGAGGTCGCTCAGCACGGCCGCGAGGCACGAGTAGCGCCGCAGGGGGGAGAGCCGGGACAGGCACCAGAGCAGCCGCGCGGGCGCCCGGCGACGGATCAGTGAGGCCTGTAGCTCGTCGATGGTGGCGGGGAACAGGCTCGGGGCCAGGAAGTCGGCCAGCTCGAGGCGGAGGGTCTCCTCGGTCACGACGACGTCGCCCGGGGCGTCGCGTGGGACGTCGCCGGAGGCGTGCAAGCGGGGAACAGTGGGAGTCGACATCGACGCCCCCTTCCTGTGGACCGGGGCGCGCCTCGATGCGACGACCCTCAACCGGATGGGATGCCCGGTGGTCCGTTCATCGAACCTCGATATTGGCCAAGAAATAGTAAAGATCTGCCCAAGGTGATGGAAAAACCGCAGATGGGGGACCTGCTGCGGCCCGCTGGCTACGCTGAGGACCCATGCAGTGGTGGCGGCACGCGGTGATATACCAGGTCTACCCTCGCAGCTTCGCCGACGGCAACGGCGACGGTGAGGGCGACCTGCCCGGCCTGCTGGCCAGACTGCCCTACCTCGCCGACCTCGGCGTGGACGGCATCTGGATCAGCCCCTGGTACCCCTCGCCGATGGCCGACGGGGGCTACGACGTCAGCGACTTCCGCGACATCCACCCGATGTTCGGCACGCTCGCCGACGCGGATGCCGTGCTGCGTGAGGCCCATGCTCTGGGGCTGCGCGTCATCACGGACCTCGTGCCCAACCACACCTCCGACGAGCACCCATGGTTCCGCGCGGCCCTGGGGGCCGCGCCGGGGTCGCCGGAGCGCGCTCGCTACTTCTTCCGCGACGGAAGGGGTGACCACGGCGAGCTGCCTCCCAACAACTGGATCAGCGCGTTCGGGGGGTCGGCGTGGACCCGGGTCGAGGAGGCCGACGGGTCACCCGGGCAGTGGTACCTGCACTCGTTCGCCGCCGAGCAGCCCGACCTCGACTGGAGCAACGCGAGCGTCCTGGAGGACTTCGACGCCATCCTGCGCTTCTGGTTCGACCGTGGTGTCGACGGTCTGCGCATCGACGCGGCCCCGGCCATGGCGAAGCAGCCGGGCCTGCCGGACGCCGACTATGGGGGAGTGCTGCAGTTCCGGACGGTGGACTGGGTGGACAACCCGCACTGGGACGTCGACAGCGTGCACGACATCTTCCGGCGCTGGCGAGCCATCGCCGACACGTACGCCGGCGATCGCGTGTTCGTCGCCGAGGCGGTGGTCAATGGTGCCGAGCGGTTGAGCCGGTACCTGCGCCCGGACGAGATGCACACCGCGTTCAACTTCCCCTATATGAAGTCGGCCTGGGAGCCGCGCGCCCTGCGCGAGGTGATCGACGCCACCCTGGAGGCCTGCGCGCCGTTGGGCACCGCCTCGACCTGGGTGCTGACCAGCCATGACGAGATACGCCCGGTGACCCGTTACGGACGTCCCACCACGAGCTCGGCCTTCATCACCGACGGCGCGGGGGAGGTGTCTGACCTCGAGCTCGGCACCCGCCGGGCCCGGGCTGCGGCCCTGCTCATGCTGGCGCTGCCGGGTGGGGCGTACGTCTACCAGGGGGAGGAGCTCGGCCTCCCGAACGTCGACGACCTGCCCGACGAGGTGCTTCAGGACCCGATGTTCGCCCGCAGTGGCGGCGCGATGCGGGGGCGTGACGGCTGCCGGGTGCCCATGCCCTGGAGCGGCACGCAGGCCCCGTTCGGCTTCTCGCCCGACGGCGTCGAGCCCTGGCTCCCGCAGCCGGAGGCTTGGCGCGACCTGACCGTCGAGGCCGAGGACGCAGACCCCCGCTCGATGCTCACGCTATATCGGCAGGCGCTGCGGATCCGCCGCGAGACCCAGGGCCTGTATGACGCGGGGTTGCAGTGGCGCCAGGCCCCCGACGGGGTGCTGGACTTCGAGCGCGGCTCGGCCCTGCGGTGCGTGGTCAATCTGTCCGGCCACCCAGTCCCGGTCCCGGCCGAGGCGGTCCTGCTCGCCAGCCAGCCCCTGGAGAATGGCGAGCTGCCCCACGATGCTGCCGCCTGGCTGACGGTGACCTAGCCTCAGCCTTCGACACCCCTGCAGGTGCTGCCCTATGCCGAGGCCCAGCTCAGGTGCGCGAGCCCGGCCTCACCTCGTAGTCGATCGGCTTGCAGACGCCACCGTTGGACTTCTCCGCGGAGCAGGCGGTCAGGCCGACGTGCAGGTCCATCTCGGCCCGCACCACGAACCGTGTGCCGGCGACTGAGGTCGGTGGGTCGATGTGCAGGGTGCCGTCGCGCTCGGTCCAGACGTTCATGAAGATGTTCAGCGTCGTGGAGATCTGGTCCGGCTCGATGCCGAACGGGGCCAGCCCGGTCGACAGGTTCTCGTGACAGCTGGGGTGGTAGGCGCCTTCGAGCTCCGGGTACAGAAGGTCGAAGGTCTGCTGGCTGCACGGGGTCAGGAGGAAGTCGTGCAGGCCACAGGTGTCCTCGACGATCGTCAGCATCGGACGGCTCCGGTTGCTGAACAGCCGGTGTCCCGTCGTCACGTAGACGGTGTCGGAGTAGTCGATGGTGCGCCCGCTCGACAACCACTCACCGTGGTCGGCGGCGTTGAAGCAGAACAGGTCGCTCACCTGGCCGCCGGTGGGATCCACGACCACCAGCTCCTCACCCTCGGCCAGGAGCAGGCCGGTCCCCGACTGCGGGGCGAGCCGCCTCATGAGGCGTTCTCCGCCGCAGGCTCGTCGATGCGGAAGTCGGCGGGCGGCTCCCAGCCCTCGGGCACGAGCCGGCCGGAGTACTGGCGAGCCTCCGAGGACGCGCCGTGGTCGCGCACCATGGGGTTCACGCTGCCCTGCAGCTCGGTGTCGCGTCGCCGGATGGTGTCGCGCATCCGGCTGAAGCGCTCGGAGCCACGCAGCTCCTCGAACTGCTCGTGCAGGTTGAACACCATCGTGGGCAGGGGAGTTCGGCGGGCGATCCGGGAGGCTCTCGGGTGCATCCCGACGACGAAGTACGCGGTGCCGGCGACGCTGAACGCGAAGTGCGGGTCGTCAGGGTCCGGCGAGACCGCCGGGTCCCAGGGCTGGTCGTCGGCCTGGTGCAGCAGCTCCAGCTGCGTCCACAGCAAGGCCTCGAACTCCTTCTCGCTGTGCACCTCCGGCGACCGGAAGACCGCGACCAGTGAGGCGAAGCCCTCCGAGACGTCGGTGGTCTCGGCGAACGCGGCGAGCTGGCGCTGGAGGGTCTGCGCCGCCTCGGTGCTGCCGAGCGCATCGAGCACCACGACCGTCGCACGGTCCCGGTTGAACACTGCCCGCGCTCCAAGGCACGGGTAGTCGGGGTGGAGGACCATCTCCTCCAGAGATTCGGCGATGGCGTGGTCAGGCGATGACTGCATCGACCACCTTCTTCAGCGCGCTCGGCTGGGCGGGGCTCTTGGGCGCCCGCTTCTTCGCGGCCAGCAGCTCGGCTCCCAGCTCCTGCAGTGCCGTGCGGGTCAGGCCCGCCCGCACCTTCGGGAACCAGTCGCTCTCCTCCTCGTCCATGTGGTGACGGACGTTCTCGATGAGGACGGTGGTCTTCGCCTCGAAGCGCTCGTCCTTGGGGCCCATGGTCGACAGCTCCATCACGAGCACATCGGCGACGTGGTGTTCCTCGTAGGACTCGAGCACGTCCTGCTCGAGCTCGGGTAGGAGGCGACGGACGGCCGGGTACATCACCTCGTTCTCGATGTAGGTGTGAGCGGTCAGCAGCTGGACCACCTTGCGGACAATGGCGCCTTTGCGCGCCCGCGTGGTCGAATCCTTCTCGAACTCTCGGAAGAGTTCACGAACTTCCTTGTGGTCATTGCGAAGAATGACGATCGCGTCGGTCGACACGGTTGCTCCTCGTGTGTTGGGGGGCGGCTCTCGCAAGACCTTAGGTCACCAGTAGTGAGTGCGCCCTCCGACTGCGCGACCGGACGCTCCGAGGATCCACAGGATCGCGCCGACGATGATGAGGATCACGCCGATCGTGGTCAGGATCGGGATGCTGGCGAAGTAGCCGATCAGGGCCAGGATGATGCCGAGGATGATCATGGACGTCCTCCCTCTCAGGGTTGATGGCGCCTGGGTCGTCACTGCACTCCGGCGTCGAACCTCTCTTACCCGGGGCGCGCCCAACCATGCGTTTGCCCTGGGCCCGGACGGGGCAAAGGCGGTTCATGGCCATGACTGCTCGACTTCCTCAACCCCTCCTCGACGTCTACGAGTGGCAGGGCCGCGGCGCCTGCCGCCAGGAGGCGGTCGGGCTGTTCTTCGACAGTGACGCCCACCGGGGTGCGAGCCGTGCCGCCCACGAGAACGCCGCCAAGGACGTATGCCGGCGCTGCCCGGTCCTGGCGCAGTGCCGCGCCCATGGGCTGGCGTGTGAGGACTACGGCATCTGGGGCGGGCTGACTGCCAAGGAGCGGGTGGCCATCCGTGCCCAGCTGGACGCCGGCGAGACGGCCGCCCATGCGGCCTAGAGTGTCTTCCGGCGGGATGCGGGTAGGACCCCTGGTAACAACCGACATTGGAGGCACCCCATGACCACCACCACGATCGTCTGGATCGTTCTGGCCATCATCGTCGTCCTGATCGTCGTCGCGATCGTCGCCCGCGCTTCCCGAGGGCGTCGCGAGGAGAGCCGCCGCGCCGAGGCGCAACAGCTGCGCGAGGAAGCGGCGTCAGGTCCGGACCTCGAGCTCCGCCGCAGAGAGGCGGAGGCCGACCAGGCGGAGGCGAAGGCCATGCAGGCCAAGGCCGAGGCTGACAAGTACCAAGCAGAGGCCGAGCGCCGTCGGCAGGGCGCGTCCGGCATCCGTGAGGAGCGCGACGAGACGCTCCGACGGGCGGACGCTCGCGACCCGGATGTCGAGACCGACGAGGACGGGTACCGGATCGACGAGAACGGGCAGCGCGTCGACGGAAGCCTAGACTGAGCGGGCCACTCTCGACCAGCATCGGCCGTTCCAAGGAGTCCCATGACCACTGCGACGGTCGATGCGGTCGTCGTCGGCGCCGGCCCCAACGGGCTGGTTGCCGCCAACGCCCTGGGAGACGCGGGCTGGGAGGTCGCGCTACTGGAGTCGCAGCCGGAGGTGGGCGGTGCCGTCCGCAGCGCGGAGGTGACCGCTCCCGGCTACGTCTCTGACCTGTTCAGCGCGTTCTACCCCCTCGCGGCGGCCAGTCCCGTGATCCGCGACCTCGACCTCCCCGCTCATGGCCTGGTGTGGCGCCAGGCGCCCGACGTGCTGGCACACGTCCTGGACGACGGCCGTGCGGCCGTGCTCCGGCGGGCCCCCCAGGACACAGCCGAGGGGCTCGAGCGGTTCGCCGACGGTGACGGTCAGGCGTGGCTGGACCTCGTCGCGGGCTGGAATGCGGTGCGGGACCCCCTGCTCGATGCGTTGTTCACGCCGTTCCCACCGTTGCAGGGCGCGCGCCGGATGGTGCAGCGGCTCGGCGTCCGGGGGACCGTCGACTTCGCCCGGCTCGCGGCCATGTCGGTCCGCCGGCTCGGGCAGGAGACCTTCGGTGGCGTCGGTGCACCGCTGCTGCTGACCGGCAACGCCATGCACAGCGACCTGCACCCGGACGGCGCAGGCAGTGCCCTGATGGGCTGGCTGCTATGCATGCTCGGCCAGGACGTCGGGTTCCCCGTGCCGCAAGGCGGCGCAGGGCAGCTGGCCCAGGCACTGCTGGCGCGTGCACGCAGCGTGGGTGTGGAGTGCGAGACGAACGCCACGGTGACCTCGGTCGTCACCGAGGGCGGCGCGGCTGCGGGGGTCCGGCTCGCTGACGGGCGCACGATCCGGGCCCGCCGGGCGGTGCTCGCCGACGTCTCGGCACCGACGCTCTACCGCAGGCTGCTGCGACCCGACCAGGTTCCCTCCCGGCTGCTGCACGACCTCGAGCGCTTCGACTGGGACCCGGGGACCGTCAAGGTGAACTGGGCGCTGGACCGCCCCGTCGGCTGGCAGGCCGCCCCGGCGCGGGGCGCGGGCACCGTGCATCTCGGCGTGGATGCCGACGGCTTCGTCGACTTCGCCGCCGACCTGTCCACCGGTCGCCTCCCGCAACGCCCCTTCGTGCTGTTCGGGCAGATGACCACCGCCGACCCGACCCGTTCGCCGGCGGGTACGGAGTCCGCATGGGCCTACACCCACGTGCCTCGCTCGCTGGAGGTGACGGGTGACCTCCTGGAGCGGCACGTGCGGGCCGTGGAGGAGGCCGTCGAACGAGTGGCACCTGGGTTCGCGAGCTCTGTCGTGGCCCGCCACGTCCAGTCGCCGGGCGACCTCGAGGCGGCCGATGCCAACCTCGTGGGCGGGGCGATCAACGCCGGCACTGCCGGCCTGCACCAACAGCTGGTGTTCCGCCCCACGCCGGGCCTGGGTCGTCCCGAGACGCCGATCCCCGGCCTCTACCTGGCGGGCGCGTCGGCACATCCGGGCGGTGGCGTCCACGGGGCCTGCGGGTGGAACGCCGCACGCGCGGCGTTGGGCAACCACGGCCGCCTCGGCGCGGTCCGGCGGGCGCTGGTGCGCACGGCGTGGTCACGCCTGCTGCCGCCGACTCGCTGACCGGGTGCCAGGTCCGCCCGAGCGCCGGGTGCGCCCGAGCGCCAGGTGCGCCCGAGCGCCAGGTGCGCCCGAGCGCTAGGACCGCCCGAGGGCCAGCAGCTCCAAGCGCCGCAACGCCTCGCGGTTGCGCGGAGCGATGAGGGCCTGTCGGACGAGCTTGGGCAGCACCATGCCGGGCCCCGAGCTGGCGTCCTCGTCCATCCGGATGATGCAGCCGTCGTCGACGGGCTCGATGGTGATGGCCACCCGGGCCACCCCGACGGGCCAGGCCTTGGCGGTCAGCACCAGCTCCTCGTGTGGCGTCACGGCCAGCACATGCGTCGTGTCGTTGATGAGCAGGGGCCACAACCCGACCGAGTGGTGGATGCGCGTGTCGACGGCGGGCCAGCCGGCATCCACGTCCCGCACCCTTGAGGCGCCCACGACCCACGCGGCATACAGCCATCCGTCTGCGAGGACACGCCAGACCGCGTCGGGTGTCGCGGAGGTTCGATGCTCCACCGTCACGACGTGAGGGTCCTCCCGTGGGTCATCGGTCGTCATGGGCGTGCTCCTCGTGCAGGCGTAGGTCGTCGGTCGGTGCAGCATCCCTACCCGAACGCTCACCGTGCAACCACGAAGGGCCTGGAACGGTTTGGCTGCGTTCACTCGGGGCATGGCAGAGGTATGACCGCTTCCCCCCACGACCGGCTCCCCGACGCCACTCCGTCAGCAGGAGGTGGGTCTCCGGTCGCGGTGCGCCTGATGCGGGCGCTGGAGCGGTCCGCGGTGCTCGACCGTCTCGGCGGCCCTGTCGGCGCGCTCTCGGCGGTGGCGCAGCCGCCTTGGGCGCGTGACCTGCTGACCGGCAGGGCGCTCGGTCATGCCCTTCATCCGGCCATGACCGACGTCCCGATCGGGCTCTGGAGCTCGAGCCTGCTGCTCGATGTGCTCGGGCACGAGCAGGACCGGCCGGCCTCCCGCCGCCTCCTCGCGGCCGGCCTGCTGAGCGCGGTGCCCACGGTGGTGACAGGGCTCGCTGAGTGGCGCAGCACCACCCGCCCCGAGTCGCGCGTGGCCTCAGTGCATGCGTCGCTCAACGCGGTTTCGGTTGGTCTGTATGCCGGTTCGCTCGCTGCGCGCCGCGGTTCGCCTCGCGCGGGCGTGGCTCTGTCGCTGGCTGCCACGACAGTGGCCACCGTCGCAGGGGTGCTCGGCGGCCATCTGGCCACGGCCCGTAAGACGGGCAGCCGCGACCCTTCGTACCTCGTCGATGGCGTGGGTCCCCAGCTGAGCCGGGGCACGCCCTGAGGAGGCCCGACGTTGCGGTGACCGCAATGTCGTGGTTGTGTAGACCTAGCACGGCATAGCGGTACAAATGGTCCAGCAGTGGCGCCATCCCTCTCAAAGAGAACGGGTGCACCATGACCGACCAGCTGAGTGACCACCGCAGCCAGGACCCGCGCGCCGCCTATGTCGAGGCGACTCGGCAGGAGGCCCATGAGCGAGCCGAGGCCCTGCTCGTCGAGGCCCAGGGATGCCAGGACCCGGAGCGCCGCGAGGAGCTGCAGCGCCAGGCTGTGGTCTTGGCGCTCGACCTGGCTGACAGCGTCGCCTCGCGCTACCGCGGACGTGGCATCGACAGCGAGGATCTCGTCCAGGTGGCCCGGATGGCCCTGGTCAAGGCCGCCCATGGGTTCCGCGAGGGCTGCGGTAGCAGTTTCGCGGCGTATGCCGTGCCGACGATCTCCGGTGAGGTGAAGCGCCACTTCCGCGACTGCGGGTGGGCGGTCCGTCCGCCCCGGCGGCTGCAGGAGCTTCGTGCCCAGCTGATCTCCGAGGAGGACCTGCTGCGCCACCGGCTGCTGCGCGAGCCGTCGGTCGCCGAGCTCGCCCTGGCCCTGGGGCTGGAGCGGGGGCAGATCCTGGAGGCGCGGGCCTGCTCGGCTGCCTACCGCGCCGTGTCGCTCGACGCCCCCGCGGTCGGGGGGCGTCCGCCGATGGATCTCGCCGAGGTCGACGGCGACCATGTCGAGAGTCTCGCGCGGCGCGAAGCCCTGACGCAGGCGATCGCGCAGCTCTCCGAGCGGGAGCGGCTGATCGTCCAGCTGCGCTTCGTCGAGGAGCAGACGCAGTCGGAGATCGGTCTCGCCTTGGGTGTGAGCCAGATGCAGGTCTCCCGGCTGCTCAGCGGGATCCTCGCCCGGCTGCGCCAGCACCTCAGCGACCCGGTGCTGGCCGCCTGAGGCCCGGCTACCGGTCGAGGAGCTCCTCGAACGGCACGGGGTCAGCAAGGCCGTTGGCGCGCCTCAGGGTGGCCGGACGGCCTGTCACGAGGTCGGCAAGCTCGGCGGCCGCGACGTCGATCCGCTGGGACAGCCCCGGTGCTGCAGCGGTCGAGGAGGGGGAGGTTGCCCCGCCCCAGTCCTCCGACGCCGCGAAGACCGCCGTCGGTACGGGAGTCGCCTTGAGATAGACGAACATCGGCCGCATCGCGTGCTCCAGCACGAGGGAGTGACGTGCTGTGCCGGCGGTCGCCGCCAACAGCACCGGCAGGCCGCGGAGCAGCCCGTCCTCGAGGACGTCGAAGAAGGTCTTGAACAGCCCGCTGTAGGACGCCTGGAACACGGGGGTCACCGCGATCAGCGCGTCGGCCTGCGACAGGTCGTCCAGGACCTCACGCAGGCCGCCCGCGGCGAACCCGGTGAGCAGGGCGTTGGCCAGCTCGTGCGCGTGGTCGCGCAGGTCGACCATCGTCACCTCCGCCTCTTCGCCCCGCTCCAGCATGGCGTCCCGGGTGGACGTCGCCAGCCGGTCGGCAAGGAGGCGGGTGGACGAGGGCTGGCCGAGTCCCGCTTGGACGACGACGATGCGACGGGTCACGGGGTCACCGCCTGGCTGTGCGCCGCGACGAGACGGCTGGCGTGCGTGGGCGCGTCGGGGACGTGGGCCGGCTTGCGAGCGGCGGCGATCTTGCGCAGCTCCGGGACGACCTCGGTCCCGAGGATCTCGATCTGCTCCAGGACCGTCTTCTGTGGCAGGCCCGCGTGGTCCATGAGGAACAGCTGGCGCTGGTAGTCGCCCACGTCGTCCGCCATGGCGGCATACCGCTCGATCACCTCCTGCGGTGACCCGACGGTGAGCGGCGTCTCCCGCGTGAACTCCTCCAGGGAGGGGCCGTGCCCGTAGACGGGGGCGTTGTCGAAGTAGGGGCGGAACTCGCGAACGGCGTCCTGGCTCTTGGCGCGCATGAACGCCTGGCCGCCGAGGCCGACGATGGCCTGGTCGGCCTGCCCGTGGCCGTAGTGCTCGAACCGGCGACGGTAGAGGGCGACCATCTGCTTGGTGTGCGACATCGGCCAGAAGATGTTGTTGTGGAAGAAGCCGTCGCCGTAGTACGCGGCCTGCTCCGCGATCTCCGGGCTGCGGATCGACCCATGCCAGACGAAGGGAGGTATGCCGTCGAGCGGCCGGGGCGTGGCGGTGAAGGACTGCAGCGGCGTGCGGTGCCGCCCCTCCCAGGTGACGTTCTCCTCGGTCCACAGGCGCCGCAGCAGCGCGTAGTTCTCGACCGCCAGCGCGATGCCGTCGCGGATGTCCTTGCCGAACCAGGGATAGACCGGACCGGTGTTGCCCCGCCCCAGCATCAGGTCGACGCGGCCGTCAGCCAGGTGCTGGAGCGTCGCGTAGTCCTCGGCGATCTTCACCGGGTCGTTGGTGGTGATGAGCGTGGTCGAGGTCGACAGGATGATCCCGCTGGTCTGGGCGGCGATGAACCCCAGCGTCGTCGTGGGGGAGGACGGCACGAACGGCGGGTTGTGGTGCTCGCCCGTCGCGAACACGTCGAGGCCTACCTGCTCGGCGTGCCGCGCGAGCTCGACGGTGTTCTTGATGCGCTCGTGCTCGCTGATGGTGGTCCCGGTGGTGGGGTCCTGGGTGAGGTCGCCGACCGTGAAGATCCCGAACTGCATCGTGCCCGCTCCTTCGCAAGTAGTTTCAAATTCAACCAGCACAACCGGGTGGGGCCGCTGAGCATTCCCGCCCTTACCACGCGCGTAGTCGCCAGGGCGAGCGGCCATTCAGATCTCGAATGACCGGTTGTGCGGCGCGAGCTGGGCAGTGGAGTCTCCCACTCGAGCCCGTGGGTGGCGTCGACGCGACTGCGACGACGCACGGGCACAGGGGAGCCGGTTGTGGAGAGCGCGGGTTGGGGCGACGCCTCGAGCGTCTACCAGGACGTCAGTCGGGTGCGGATGGTGCGCGGCGAGGGGATCTACCTCTTCGCAGCGACCCGACACGCCGTCAGCAGACCTTCGGCGCGTTCGCGATGGTCGGTTCGTTGGCCGACGTGGCCGGCCCGGCGCTCGCCGGCGTCCTCCTGGCGCTCCTCAGCCCCGGGTGGGTGATCCTCCTTGACGGTGCGACCTTCCTCGTGAGCGCTGCGCTCATCTGGCGGTGCGGCAGCCTGGGCGAGGGCACGGCGCGCGCCGGCGCGACCACCTCCATGCTCGTCGCCATGGCCGAGGGGGTGGGGTTCGTCCGACGCACCCGCTGGCTGTCGGTCGTGATCGTCTCGGCGGCAGTCTTCCAGTTCAGCCTCCTGTCGAGCATCACCGTCCTGGGCCCCCTGGTCGCCGAGCGCAGCCTCGGCGGGCCCACGGTGTGGGCCGCCGTCGTCGCGGCCCTGGGACTCGGTGGTGTGGTCGGGAGCTGGTTGGGTCTGCGGCTTCGGCCGCGCAGGCCCCTGCGCTTCGGTTACTCGGTCATGGTGGTCGGCGCTGGACCCACGCTACTGCTGCTGGCCATCCCGGCCCCGGTCCCGTGGATCGTGCTCTCCGAGCTTGTGGCAGGGGTGGCCATAGCCATCTTCGGCACGCTGGAGAGCACGACGATCTCCCACGAGGTGCCTCAGTCGTTCCTCTCGCGCGTCGACGCCGTCAACCGCTTCGGCTCGATGGGCCTGCGTCCGCTGGGCGTCGCGGTCGTTGCTCCCATCAGCGCCGCCGTCGGCCTGCGACCGACGCTCGTCGGCGCTGCGGTCCTGTCCATCGTCGCGATCGTCGGCCCTCTCGGCCACCGTGAGGTCCGTTCCCTCACCGCGGTGACGGCGCCGTCCTGATGGGTGGGGGCTGGCCCCTAGGATCACGGCGTGGGCGCTGCCGGGTCGGACGCTGCGGGGTCGGACTACGTTCGGTTCGGTTCAGTGGCCGCGACGAAGGCGGTCGAGGTGAGGCACGACCTGGAGGGCCTGGATGCGGGCTTCTGGAGTGTGGTGGCCGACTTCGAGGGGTCGGTCACCGCGGTGCGCTTCGCGCACGTCGACCGGAAGGCCGTCGAGCGGGTTCGGCGCGCGCCTTCGGTTCCATGGAGGCCGCTTCGGGGTGAGTGGTCCACCAGCCTGGACCGCGCGGCATACGTCGCGGGGGTGCATGAGGTGCGCCGCAAGATCGCCGAGGGCACGGTCTACCAGGTGAACCTCTGTCGCGTGATGTCCCACGAGCTGGCCGAGGACGCCGACCTCGAGGGGCTGGCAGAGCTGCTCGAGCGGGGCAACCCGGCGCCGCACGCGGGCCGCCTTCACGTGCCCTCGGCAGGGCTCGACGTGGTGTGCGCCAGCCCCGAGGCGTTCCTGCTCAGGGACGGCGACCGTCTGGAGTCGCGCCCGATCAAAGGCACCGCCACGTCGGTGGAGACCATGCTGCCCAAGGACTACGCCGAGAACGTCATGATCGTCGACCTGGTGCGCAACGACCTCTCGCACGTATGCCGGCCAGGAACCGTCCAGGTCGACCACCTGTGCCGCCCCGAGGTCCACCCGGGGATGGTGCATCTGGTGTCGGCGGTGTCGGGCACGCTGCGCGCCGAGGTGGGCTGGGCCGAGATCTTCGCGGCCACCTTCCCGCCCGGGTCGGTGTCGGGCACCCCCAAGGTCAGCGCACTGCAGACCATCCACGACCTCGAGCCGGCCCGCCGTGGTCCGTACTGCGGCGCCGTCGGCTGGGTCGACGGCGACCGCGGCACCGCGGAGCTCGCCGTGGGTATCCGCTCGTTCTGGGCAGATCGGGACGGGGGCGGCCGACGCTGGCTCCGCTTCGGCACCGGAGCCGGGATCACGTGGGGGTCCGACGCTGAGGGCGAGTGGGAGGAGACCCAGGTGAAAGCCGCGAGACTCGTCGGGCTCGCATCTGGGAAGGTGGAGGCATGAGCGACATCAGGGTCTGGGTCAACGGGCGGCTGACGGGCGTGGACGAGCCGGCGGTCGCCGCGCTCGACCACGGGGTGACCGTGGGCGACGGGGCGTTCGAGACCTGCAAGGTCGACCGTGGCCAGGTCTTCGCCGCCACCCGTCACGCGCGCCGTCTCGACCGCACGCTGGCCGGGCTGGGGCTGCCTGCCGCCGACCACGACTACATCGCCGAGGGCACCAAGGCCGCCCTCGAAGCAGGGGGCACGATCGACTTCGGCCGGCTGCGCTACTCGGTCACCGGGGGAGCGGGGCCGCTGGGCTCCGACCGCGACGACAGCGCGCTCACCTACATCGTCACCGCGGGTGAGCAGCCGCGGCCGCCGGCCAGCGCGACGGTCGCCGTGGTGCCGTGGGTACGCAACGAGCGGTCCGCGGTGGCCGGCCTCAAGACGACCTCGTATGCCGAGAACGTCGTCGCCCTCGCCTATGCCAAGGCCCGCGGCGCCATCGAGGCGATCTTCGCCAACACCCGCGACGAGCTCTGCGAGGGAACGGGTTCCAACATCTTCGTCGTGCAGGACGGGGTCGTGCTGACGCCCCCGCTCGACTCCGGCTGCCTGGCCGGGATCACCCGTGAGGTCACGCTCGAGTGGTGCCGCGAGGAGGGAGTCCCGGT
>NZ_DASYGF010000058.1:0-39910 GCF_036000045.1 Pedococcus sp. | reverse complement strand
GACATCGCCGCCGACGCCCGCGACCGCCTCACCGCAACCTTGGCCTCACTCACCGCCTGACCCACGTCACCAACCCCTCCACACCGAGCCCGGGAGCTTCACGATGGTCACCCTCAACACCAACGACATGACCCCCGTCATCAATCGGCTACGTCGCGCCCAGGGCCAGCTCGGCGGCGTCATCCGCCTCATCGAGGAAGGTCGCGACTGCAAGGACGTCGTCACCCAGCTCGCCGCCGTCAACCGCGCCCTCGACCGCGCGGGCTTCGCCATCGTCTCCTCCGGCATGCGCGAATGCCTCACCTCACCAGAAGGCATCAGCCCCGAGGACCAGGCCACCATGGAAAAGCTCTTCCTCACCCTCGCCTGAGCCGACCAAGTCGAGCGGCCCGGTCGGTATAGGGCGCTGGCTGTGGCCTCGCGGGAGGACTCGAGGACAAGGTGAACGCGAGGTCATGATCCTGATCAGTTGGGCAGTCTGATGGCGAACAGAAAGTAGTAGCGGACCGGCACCGCCAGAGTAGGTACCGTGATCCGTGATCGGCCGGCCGTCGGCGCAACGACCGTAGCCGCCATCAAACTCCAGACGCCGCAGCAGCGAGACGATCGGCGCGTTGGCGGAGCTCAAGAGGCGGTGGACCGGGCCGACGGCGCTGGACGCCGAGATCAGTCCTGGTCCGCGATCACTGGTCGAGCGTCCAGCGCTTGCGCTGGAAGGCGGCTTGCGCCACCTCCAACCGGCTGGGCCTCGTGTCCGGCCAGTACCGCGCCGAAGGCTGCCGTCAACGCCAGTAGGGCTACCCCAACGAGGAGGGGTCGGTGGGGCCGGGGTGCGCGGGAGGGCAGGGCCTGGGTTCTGAGCAGGATCATCGAGTGCGCCATGCGCAATGCGCGGTTGAGCCTGCCGTGGGCGGACCTGGCGTGATGTTGCGCGAGGCTCGTCCGGGCTAGCGCCCGCGCGGCCGTGTGGCGGTCGCCCGCGGCGGCGGCGGCCTCCTCGTCGGCCCACCGTTCGACGCCCTCGCGCACCGCAGCGTCAAGCGGTCGAAGAAGGGGGGCCCACCTCGGCCTTCGCCGTCGAAGCCAGGTTGACATGCTTTGATCTGTCTGTGACAGAGTGAGTCCTATGCCGAAGACGCAGGTCGCTCGGGGCCGCTGGCGAAGGGAGCTGGCGCGGCCGGCGTGGGTACGTGAGCATCCGCAGGCGCCGTGGGCCGCGGTGTTGGCGGTGTGTGTGGGTGCCTTCATGGGCCAGCTCGACGCCAGCATCGTCACCTTGGCGTTCCCGCGCATGCAGCTCGAGTTCCACACTGCGTTGGCGGGGGTGCAGTGGGTGTCGCTGGCCTACCTGGGCGTCCTCGCTGTGATGCTGGTGCCGGTGGGGCGCTGGTCTGATGCGCACGGCCGGAAGCTGCTGTACGTGTATGGGTTCGGCCTGTTCACGCTGGCCTCCGCGGGGTGTGGGTTGGCGCCGAGCCTGGGCTGGTTGGTGGTCGCACGCGCGGTGCAGGCCCTGGGCGCGGCGTTGTTGCAGGCCAACAGCGTGGCGCTCGTGGTGCACAGTGTCGGCGCCAGGAAGGCGCGCACGGCCCTGGGCGTTCAGGCTGCTGCGCAGGCGCTGGGCCTGGCCGCCGGACCCGCGATAGGCGGCCTGCTGGTGGGCCAGTTCGGGTGGCGCTCGGTCTTCTGGGTCAACGTTCCGGTCGGGGTGATTGCCATTGCGACAGGGTTGGTGCTGTTGCCGCGCAGTCAAGACCTGAAGGAGCACGGCACGGGGGATATCGCCGGAGCCGCATTGTTGGGCGCGAGCACTCTGCTGACGTTGTGGACGCTGGCCCAGCTGGCTGACCCCGCCCCGAGGTGGCCGCTGGTGGCGGTGGTCGCCGCGGTGGCGGTGGTCGCCGGCGTCAGCTTCTGGCGCGTCGAGGGACGGGCGGTGGCGCCCCTGATCTCTCCTGCGCGTCTGCGCGCCGCTGGCATCGCCGGTGGTCTGGGCGGGGCGCTGCTGGGCTACCTGGCGCTGTTCGCGCCGCTGGTGCTCTATCCACAGGTCTTCCGCCAGTGGAACCTGCCGACCGGACGAGCCGGGCTGGTCTTGAGCTGCCTTCCCGCAGGCTTCGCTCTGGCCGCTCTGCTTGGCACGCGCGTGGGCCACACCGTCAGCAACCCTGTCCGGGTTCGGGTCGGTGCCGCAGCGGCCGCGGTCAGCGCGGCGCTGCAGTGCCTGGGGTGGGCTTCGCCACTGGTCGTGGCAGGGCTGCTGCTGGTCAGTGGCGCCAGCCTGGGCGTGGTGCTCCCGGCCAACAACGCCCTGGTCATGACCTCGGTGCCCGAGTCCGACTCGGCCGTCACCGGCGGCATGATCAACGTTGCCCGAGCCCTGGGTACCTCACTGGGAGTGGCCTTGACGGCGCTCGGAGTGCGGGTCGGCCTCGGCCATGGCTGGGCCAGCCCGCCGCTGGTCATGGCGGCCCTTGCGGCGGCTTGCGTGGTGATGGTGTTCACCGCCGGACCGGTCCGTCGTCCAGGCATGGGAATCTGGGCCCCATGACCACGCCCGCCACGGATCTGTCCTCGTCCTTCGCCGACTTGGTGGCCCGGTTGCGCCGCGCGATGCGAAGGGCCGCCCGAGTCGCCCAGCCGACGATGAGCCTGAGCGTGGCCCAGCTGGAGCTGCTCAGCGTCATCGACGAACGCCCCGGATCCCGCCCCGGGGAGCTGGCCCAGGTGCTGCGTCTGGCGCCGAACTCCATCAGCACGTTGGCCAACTCGCTGGCCGCCTCAGGCATGCTCCACCGGGCATCCAACGCCGCCGACAAGCGAGCCGTGGCCTACTCCCTGACGCCGGCCGGGGCGGCTGAGGTGTCCCTCTGGCGGCAGACCAACACCACCTCGCTGGCGAGCGCCCTCGCCGCCCTGACCTCACATGAGCAACAGGTCATCCACCGGTCGATACCCGTGCTGAACCGGCTCGTGGCCCTGCTGGACGAGCACACCGACCACATCGACAACGAGGAAGAGAAACCCCGTGGGCGCACGACCAGCTGACCATTCCATAGAGGCACGCCTGCTGGCTCGGGGGTGGCGGCACGTCGTCATCGGGCAGGCCTTGGTCACCCTTCTGATGCTCCCCAGGCTGCACATCCATGCCACGCTCACCCTCGCCGCAACCGTGTTCAACCTCCTGGCCCTGGCGAACACTCGCCTCGACCGCAACCGCGCCGCGGGCGGAGGCGAGCCCTCTGCCACGACGGCCCGTGACTTGGACACGGTGACGGCCTGCATTGCCGGCACGTCGCTGTGCGCGGTTGCTCTCGCAGGCTGGCTGCGCTGATGACCACCCCGGCTCTCGCCCCATACCCGGGGCTGGCCCATGCGCATCTGCCGCTGAGCATCCCCAGCCCATCCCAAGGGGTCTGGCACCTCGGCCCGCTTCCCATCCGCGCCTACGCCCTGTGCATCCTGGCCGGAATCGTGGTGGCTGTGGTCATCACTGACCGGCGCTGGCGCGCCCGCGGCGGCCCACCTGGCGTGGTGCTGGACATCGCCGGCTGGGCGGTCCCTTTCGGCATCGTCGGCGGCCGGCTCTACCACGTGGTGACCGACCCAGAGCTGTACTTCCTGCCCGGCCGCGACCCCTGGAACGCCCTGAAGATCTGGCAGGGCGGCCTCGGCATCTGGGGCGCTGTCGCCCTGGGAGCCCTGGGCGCCTGGATCGGCGCGCGGCGCGCGGGAGTCTCATTGGCGATGTTCGCCGACGCTGTGGCCCCTGCGATCCCTGTCGCGCAGGCGTTCGGCCGGTGGGGCAACTGGTTCAACCAGGAGCTGTTCGGCGCCCCGACCACCCTTCCCTGGGGCCTGCGCATCGACATTGCGCACCGGCCAGCCGGGTACCAGCAGTACGCCACCTTCCAGCCGACCTTCCTGTACGAGTCCCTGTGGTGCCTCGCCGTCGCCGGGCTGGTCCTCTGGGCGGACCGCCGGTTCACCTTGACCCGTGGACGCGCGTTCGTGCTCTACGTCGCCGCTTACACCGTCGGCCGGGCGTGGATCGAGTACCTACGCATCGACACCGCCAACCACGTCCTCGGCCTTCGCCTCAACGACTGGACCAGCCTGGTCATCTTCACCAGCGCAACGGCCTACCTCATCGCCACACGTTCCCGCGACCGTCGGACGGTCGGTACGGAGCCAGGAACCGACGGGTAGGCCAGCTTCGGCGAACAGCCCGGCCGTCCTACCGGCTGCCGGCTTGACCCCTGCCGGCGGCCATCACCGGTGAGGTCGCGTGTCGCAGCGCCGAACTGGATCGGACAGGGTCCGCGAGTCGGTCACTTCAGGAGGGGTCGTTGGACCGTTGTGTACCCGGGGGGGTCCCTCGGGACCACCCGGTTGGCGATGGAACGCGCGACGCCATCCATGTCTGCTGTCAGTGCATTGTAGAAATATCTGACAATCTCTTGACGGCCTGCAATTTTAGGAACACTCTGGCTTTCGCTTGGCAATCAATGGTGACTGCTATCGGGAGATGAGGCAACGCGTGAGACTTGCAACCATCCGCACCAGTGAGGGGTCCCGTCTCCATGTCCGGGGGCGATCGGGTTACGTCGACGTAGCCAGCGAATCAGGGCGTCCGGAGCTGGCCACGCTGAACGGCTTGCTCGCCGGGGGGGTGGCTGCTCTCGACGTCGCGGCAGGGCTGACCTCGCGCGAAGGCCGCGAGTACGACGAGACAGACCTGGACGCAGCGGTCCCGCGGCCCAACCGCGTCATGTGTGTGGGAGTCAACTACTCCGCACATGCGGTCGAGGGGGGCAGGGACGCCAACCCCACCTGGCCCGAGTCCTTCATGCGCAGCGCGTCGAGCGTGCTTGCGCCGTATGCCGATCTGGCACGTCCGGCGCTGAGCTCGGGGTTCGACTACGAAGGTGAGCTCGCGATTGTGATCGGATCGGGCGGTCGCTACATCCCGAGGGAGAAGGCGATGGATGCCATCGCCGGCTTCACCGTTCTCAACGACGGCTCGGCGCGGGAATGGCAGCGGGCGGCCACCCAGTGGACCCCGGGCAAGAACTTCGACGCCTCGATGCCGATCGGACCCGAGGTCGTGACCGCCGACGAGGTCTCCGTAGATGACCTGGCCATCACGACGACCCTCAACGGCGCAGTGATGCAGTCCGCGCGGACCTCCCAGATGATCGTGGACGTCGCCCGGTGCATTGAGTTCTTCAGCTCCTTCACCAAACTTCTCCCGGGGGACGTCATCGCCACCGGGACCCCCGGCGGTGTGGGGTTCGCACGGACGCCTCCGGTGTGGCTCACCCCCGGTGACGTCATCGAGGTGACGGTCGAGGGCGTCGGCACCATCCGCAACAAGGTGGTGGAGGACGAGCCCGCTCCGGCCGGATGGCCCTGGCTCCCGAGCGCGACCGCCACGGGCATCTTGTGACTCGCCGATCGCACGTTCAGTCGTTGCAGCTACCCCTTGTTCCATCCGCCAAAAGGAAAGGCACCACCATGGCTGGTTCAGAAGGACCGAGCTCGACCTCCCCCGGGGGTGGGCGGACCGTTTCGGAGAGGGCTACTCGCCCGGCCAAGGCTCTGGCCGCGTGTCTCGTGGCCGGGCTTGCCGCCGCGGGTTGTGGGGGCTCTGGCTCGAGCGGCTCGGCTGGGTCCTCCGGGGGCGGCACCATCACGATCGCGGACGTGGCGCCCTTCACAGGCGCGGATGCGGCTCTCGGGCCGATCTACTACGCGTCGTGCCTGGGTGCTGCACAAGCCATCAAGAATGCCGGGGGAGTGCTCGGCAAGACGGTGAACTGCAAGGCCGTCGACACCAGAGGCGACCCGGCCGACGCCGTCCCTGCGGTCCGCCAGATGTTCGCCTCTACCTCGGATCTGGGCCTGGTCATCGGTCTGACCTCGGATGAAGCCGCATCGGTGGTTCCGGTGATCAACGCCAACAAGATGGTCATGTTCGGGATGACGGGAGAGTCGGAGTTCGACAGCACGCACTTCGAGTACTTCTACCGGCTCGTGGCACCTGACCTGGCAGAGTCGTACGCCCTCGTGGCCATCGCCCAGCAGAAGGGGTACAAGAAGGTCGCGCTCGCCTTCGGCAACGACATCGGCTCCCAGACATTCGTCAAGCCCGCGATCTCTGCGCTGGCCAAGGCCGGGATCGCGTTGACTGAGAATGAGACGCTCGATCTGAAGGCCAGCACCTTCCGCACCGAGGCGAGCAAGATCGTCGCCTCGCACCCCGATGCGATCTTCACCGAAGCGCTCGGGCCGGCGGCTGCCAGCTTCCTCTCTGAGGTCAAGCAGCTCAACGGTGGCAAGTCCATCCCGGTCGTCGGCACGTCCGCCTGCATCGACCCCTCGTGGTTCAAGGCGGTATCGGCGGCCATCGGCGCCGAGGACCTGGCCGCGAACTTCATCGCCGATAACACGGCGATCGACACGAGTGGCCCGGCATACCAGACGTTCAAGGCAGCGTTGGAGTCGCAGAAGTCAAAGGCCGGCAACACCGGTAACTTCGACACCTACCTGACCGCCCCCGGCGCAGTGCACCTGTATGACGGGATCAACCTCGCAGCGCTGGCCATGGTCGCCGCGAAGAGCACCACCCCGCAGGCCTACCGTCCGTTCATCGAGTCGATCGGCAACGGCACCCCGGGCGCTGTCGAGGTGCACTCGTTCGCAGACGGTGTCGCGGCCCTGAAGGCCGGCAAGAAGGTCCACTACACCGGCCCCGGTGGTCCTACGAAGTTCGACAGCTACCACGACTCCACCGGCCTGTTCGAGGTCGACAAGTACGACGCGACGGGCAACGTCTCGGTCGTCGGGCACCTGACCTCCGACCAGATTCGGGCCTTCGGGTGAGCCTTCTCCTGGCGTCGTTCGGCTTCGGGTTGGTCACGGCGGCGGTCCTCGCGATCGCCGCCGTGGGGTTCACCCTCCAGTTCGCCGTCACCGACGTGCTGAACCTCGCCTACGGCGCCGTCATGATCCTCAGCGCCTACGTCGCCTACGCGATCAACCAGGCCGGCATATCCATCTGGGTCGGTGTGGTGGCCGCAGCCGTGGCGGGCGCCATCGTGTCGCTGGGCCTCAACCGCGGGGTGTACACGCCGTTCAAGCGACGTGGCACCTCACCGATTGCCCTCGTGATCGTCGCATTGGGCATGACACTGATCCTTGAGTTCGGCCTCCAGGCCCTGGTCGGCGCAGACAACGTCTCGTACCGGCTCAACCAGGGGCCCGGCATCGACCTGGGCGGTCTGCGCCTCTCAGCGACGCAGCTCGTCATTCTGGCGCTCGCGGTGGTCATCATGGTGGCCGTTCACCTCCTGCTCAGCCGCAGCCGACTGGGCAAGGCGATGCGCGCCACGGCGGCCAATCCCTCGCTAGCCCGGAACTCGGGCATCCGCACGGACCGGGTGGTGACCCTGACCTGGGCCATCTCCGGTGCCTTGTGTGGCATCGCCGGGGGCGTCTTCGCGATCGATGCTGGGAGCTTCGGCGCCACCAGCACCGACTTGTTCCTCGTGCTCATCCTGGCGGCGGTCTTCGTCGGCGGCCCCGGCAAAGCCTACGGAGCGATGATCGGCGCTGTCCTGATCGGCCTGAGCACCGAGATGGGTGCCGCGTACGTCACCCCCGCCTACAAGGACGTCATCGCCTTCGTGCTCCTGCTGGGCATGCTCGCCGTCCGCCCGACTGGCCTTCTTGGCGAACGAACGTAGGAAAGGAACCTCATGGGATCCAACGGGATGTTGTTCTACCTGACCACGCTGCTCGTCTATGGCGGTGTCGACGCCCTGGCCTGTCTCGGCCTCAGCATGCAGTTCGGCGTCGCCGGCGTCACCAACTTCGGCTTCATCATCTTCCAGGCCGCGGGCGCCTATGCAGCCGCTGTCCTTTCAATGCCCGGCGACTCAGCCAACGGCGGCTTCCAGACCTACGTGGGCGGGCTGAACCTGCCATTCCCTCTGCCCTGGATCGGCGCGGCCATCGTTGGAGGCCTTCTGGCGTTGCCGTTCACCTTCCTGGTCGGCCGACGCCTGCGCGGAGACTTCGCCGCGGTCGGACTGCTCGTCACCGCTGTCATGGCGAACCTGCTGGTCACCAACTACCGCCCGTTCCTCAACGGCAGCGCCGGGCTGTCCCTGGTCCCGGCACCGCTGCAGTCGAGCTTCGACCCGCAGTCGGCGAGCTACCAGTGGGCCTACTCGCTGGCGGCGGTCGCGCTCGCCGGGGCCGTGTTCTATGTCCTACACCGCCTCACCGAGTCCCCCTACGGTCGAACGCTGCGGGCGATGCGCGACAACGACGTGGTCGCCGACTCCCTCGGCAAGAACCTCACCTCCCTTCGCTTGTCGATGCTCGTGCTGGGCGGCGCCATTGCCGGACTGAGTGGCGCGGTCCTCGTCGGGTTCATCAACCTCTGGGCCCCCTCGGGCTGGGGGTATGCCGAGACGGTCGTGTTGTTCGCCGCCGTGATCATCGGGGGTGCGGGTAACCACAAGGGCGCGATCCTGGGAGCGATCCTGGTGCCCTTGGGCTTTGAGGAGGCCAGTCGGTTCATCCCGCCGTTCGGGTCCCCGGGCCTGATCCCGGCGCTGCAGTGGGTCGCAATCGGCCTGCTCATCACCCTGTTCATCTGGTTCCGGCCAGAAGGAGTGCTGCGCGAGAAGCGTCGGGTCAACCTCCGTTTCGGACTGCCGGATACGGCGCCACCAGTACCGGCTGGAGCCGGCGGCAATGATGCGTGGAGCCTGCCAGGCACCTCCACACGGTCCATCCTCACGGACCGCCCCACCGCGCCCCGGCACCAGACCGACGACGCACCCGACTCAGCCGCCCCCACGCCCGAGCCCCAAGCGCCAGTGCTGGAGGCCGTCGATGTCGCACGGAGCTTCCACGGCGTACCCGCGGTGGCCGGGGTCAGCTTCGCACTTCAGCGCGGCCGCCTGACCGGTCTCATCGGCCCGAACGGAGCCGGGAAGAGCACCACGTTGGCCATGCTCGCCGGCACGCTGCCCGTCAGCGAAGGCACCATCAGGTATCTGGGCGAGGACATCACCGGCATGCCGGCATACAAGCGTGCCCGGGGCGGGCTCGTGCGCACGTTTCAGCTCGCCAGCGAGTTCAAGAAGCTCACCGTCCTGGAGAACCTGCTCAGCGCGGTCCCATCCGAGAGAGGTGACACCATGCGTGGTGCGATCCTCGGGCGCCGTTACTGGGGCGCCGAGGAGGAGCGCGCCACCGAGGACGCGGTCGCCATGCTGGAGCGCTTCGGTCTGACCCAGTACGCCAACCACTACGCCGGCGACCTCAGCGGCGGCCAGCGCCGCCTGGTCGAGATCATGCGGGCCCTCATGACTCGCCCGACAGTCCTGTTGCTCGACGAGCCGATGGCCGGAGTCCACCCCCACCTCGCCCGCGAGATGGGCCATCAGCTGGTCGGGCTGTGCAACGAAGGGATGACGATCATGATGGTCGAGCACGAGCTGTCCATCATGGACGAGTTCTGCGATCCCGTGGTCGTGATGGCCGAGGGCGCCGTCCTCGCCGAGGGGACGATGAGCCAGCTGCGCGCTCGCTCCGAGGTTGTGGAGGCCTACCTTGTCGGCTGACCTGAGCAGCTCTGCGAAGATCCGTCCGGAGGCCACCGGGGCAGCCCTGAGCACTCGCGAGTTGACCGCCGGATACAACGGGCGGCCTGTCGTCCATGGAGTGTCCGTCAACGTCGAACCCGGCCAGGTGGTCTCCATCGTGGGTCCCAACGGCAGCGGCAAGTCCACGCTGCTCAAGAGCATCGTCGGCGTCGTGAAAGTGCTGTCCGGTTCGGTGCTGCTCGACGGCGTTGACATCGCCAACACGCCGCCTGAGGACATCGCCAGGACCGGCGTCGGCTACGTCCCTCAGATCGACGACGTCTTCGGGCCGTTGTCCGTCAAGGAAAACCTTGAGATGGGCGGCTACCTCCTTCCTCAGAGGGAGGTAGCCGGGCGCATCGAACGGGTTGTCACCTACTTCCCCAAGCTCGGCACCATGATGACGCGCAGAGCTGCCCAGCTGAGCGGCGGCGAACGCAAGATGCTCGCCATGGGCCGAGTGCTGATGCTGCAACCATCCTTGTTCGTCCTCGATGAGCCGACCGCGAACCTCGCCCCGCTCATCGCCATGGAACTGCTTCACGAACACGTCCGGCAGCTGGCGGTCGCCGGGGCGTCGGTACTGATCGTCGAGCAGCGCGCCAAGGCCGTCCTGGAGATCTCCGACCACACCTACGTGCTGGCCGGGGGACGCCTGCGGATGGAGGGGAGCCCGACCGAGCTGGCCACCAGTCCAGACTTCGTCGCCTCCTTCCTCGGTGGAGGCGCCGCCGGGTCGGCCGTCGGCTCGCCGTGACCGCCCACCCGGTGGCGAACAACGGACCGCCGCCTGACGCCCAAGCCGGTCTGGCCGCCGTGCCACACGAGGTGCACCGACGCCGTCCCGGAACGCCCGGTGCGCGCCTGCGCCAGTCCTGGGCGCGCCCCGAGCCTCAGACCGTCACCGGGTTCGAGGAGTACTCCACGGGCGTCATCAGCGACGCCATGCACCGCCTCGGCGCCATGGACGGGGGCATTCGGGCCGTCTGGAGGGGGGCCCGCGTCGCCGGTCCCGCACTGACCGTGTGGGTTCGCGCCGGTGACAACGCCCGCATCCATGAGGCGATCGCTCTCGCCGAGCGGGGAGACGTGCTCGTCGTCAACGCCCAAGGCTCAATGACGCATGCTGTGTTCGGGGAGCTCATGGCCCTCGCCTGCCAGGTCCGTGGGGTGTCCGGGATCGTGGTCGACGGTGCCATCCGTGACGCGCAGGCCCTGTCGGCACTCCGATTTCCGGCCTTTGCTCGTGGCGCATGTGCCTCGGGACCGCTCAAGGATGGCACCGGCGAGGTCGGCTTTCCCATCGCTGCCGGGGGTGTCGTCTGCACCTCCGGCGACCTGGTCGTTGCTGACGGCGACGGGGTGGTCGTCGTGCCCGTCGCTGACGCCGTCAGCGTGCTCGAGCGGTGCAGGGAGATCGATGCATGGGAACAACAGTGCCGGGCCGACCTCGCCGTGGAGGCAGGGCCGTCGATCGGGTCGAACTCCCCATGAGCGCGCGCCTGCCCAGAGTCAGTGTGGCCACGCTAGGGGGCACCATCACCATGGCGCCGTCGGCACCGGGGGCGGGGGTCATCCCCACCGCTGAAGCCAGCGATCTGCTCGCCGTGGTCCCGGGCTTGGTTGCGGTGGCCGAACTCCACGTCGAAACCCTGCTCAAGAAGCCTGGTGCCTGCCTGGATGTGGCCGACGTGCTGTCGGTCCTGGACTGGGCGAATGCGCGGGTCGCCGAAGGCGCGGCTGGGGTTGTGGTCGTCCAGGGCACAGACACCCTGGAGGAGGTCGCCTACCTACTGGACCTCCTGTGGGCCCACGACGAGCCACTCGTCCTGACCGGGGCAATGCGGCACCCTGCACAGCTGTCCGCCGATGGGCCGACGAACCTCTACGCGGCTGTAGCCGCCGCGGCATACCCCGGCTGTCGGGGGCTGGGCGTCACGGTCGTGATCAACGACGAGATCCACGCGGCAAGGCGGGTCACCAAGGGCGATACCTCCTCGCTCGGTGCATTCTCCTCTGGGCCGTTCGGTCTGCTCGGCCGGCTCCACGAGGGTCGTCTCACGGTGACCAACCGTCCGACGCGGCTACCACCCCTTCCCAGACCGCCCGCCGTGGGACATCTCGTCCCCGTGCTGGAGTCCACGCTCGGCGACCGGGGGGACATGCTGCGGCTGGTGCTCCAGACCGGCGCGGCGGACGGAGTCGTGCTTGCCGGCTTCGGAGCAGGACACCTGCATGAGGAAGCGGCCCGGGCCATCGCGGTGAACAGGGTGCCTGTGGTGTTCGCGAGCCGAACCGGTCGAGGCCCAGTCTTCGAGGAAACCTATGGCTTCCCAGGATCGGAGCGCGACCTCATCGCCCGAGGAGCGATACCGGCGGGGTGGCTCACCTCGCGCCAGGCGCGCCTCCTCCTCCTCCTGCTTATTGCGAACGGGACGACTCGCGAAGACCTACACTCCACGTTTGCAGCACATGGGGGCATGCCATGACATCTAAGATCCCTGACATGCAACCGCGCGTCGCCAAAACCCTCAACGGCGAGATCTTCGCGCGCGTGCGCTCAGACATCCTCGCGGGTCACCTCGCGCCCGGGGTCAGGCTCCGCCCAGCCGAGCTCGCGAAGGAGCATGCAGTCAGCACCAGCGTCATGCGCGAGGCTCTGACCCGGCTAGCCGAGCAAGAGCTCGTCGTCTGGGTGCCGCAGACCGGCTTTCGGGTTGCGCCCCTGTCGATCGAAGACCTCGAAGACCTGACGAACGTGCGACTGGACATCGAGGTCCTTGCCATTCGATATGCAGTGCAGCGCGGCGACGTCGGCTGGGAGGGGCAGGTCCTGGCGGCCCATCACACCTTGGAACGCACTCGGCAGTTCGACCCCGACGACCCCGACCGGTTCACCGAGGAATGGGCCGAGGCCCATGCGAACTTCCACAACGCGCTCCTCGCGGGCTGCAACAGCCACCGCCTGATCGGCATCGCCGCCCAGCTCCGAGACGGCTCGGAGCTCTACCGGCGCTGGTCGCATGCGCTGACACACGACTACAACCGCGACATTCCGGCCGAACATCGGGCCATGCTCAAGGCAGTTCTCGATCGGGACGAGGCGGCCGCCGCCGAAGCGCTGCAAAGCCACATCAAACACACCACCACGGTCCTGCTGCGAGACGTACAGCCAGACCAGGCCTGACGTACCAGCAGACCCACGCCTTTGTCGGGGCGGCCTCACCTCGCGGTGAATGCCTACGCCACTGGGAAGGGAGCTGCCAGGAGAGGCGGAGGGCATTCCGTCGTCCATGGGCTCACATGGCCGCGTCTACACCTAGCCCGCTCGTGACGCCCCTCGTTGCCGACACGTGCACGTTCGACGTCGCCGCCGAGTCCCGGTGTCCAGCCGCACGAGAACATCCTGCGGCAGCGCGACAGCGCGGCAGCGCAGCGGCCTTGGCGTGGAGAATCACTGTCCCGTGGTGAGCCCTCCTCAGGATCCCCTCCGGGCGCGACAAGCGGGCCTGGGCTCACAGGTCGCGGGCGAAGGTTCGACGGGTGCAACCACCCGCCACGGGATGCTGAGAACGCGTCAGACGGAAACCGCCTGCTGGGCCTCGACGTCCTCCGCGAAGATGGCTTCCTCCGCGTGGGGGGTGAGTCGCATGACGTGCTGGTAGCCGAACAGGGTGGGGCGGAGACGCGCCAGCCCTGCGTCGACCCGGCGGACGACGTTCAGCGGGGTGCTGGATCCCTCGGCGATCGCTCCGAGGGGCAGCCCGGTCGCGTCCTCCTGGAGGATGTCGAACCCGGCTGCCCGGACCGTGCGACGCAGGGTGGACCTCGTGAAGAAGCGCAGGTGGGTGCTGTCGAGGATCCCGCGACGGTCGTAGCCGAACAGGCCGGTCACGACGCGAGCGCGGGGATACCAGTGCCCGAAGTTGGGCACCGACAGCAGCAGCTGGCCTCCGGGTCGCAGCACGCGGTGGATCTGCTTCAGCACCTCGACCGGGCGAGCGAGATGCTCGATGATGTCGCCGGCGATGACGACGTCGTAGCCATCGCCGACCTCCGCCGGGATGCCGGCCTCGAGGTCGACGACGAAGAACCGGTCGGTGCGCTCCCTCACCCCGGGGATCTCCATGTAGTCGACTCCGGTGACGTGGTGCCCGGCCGCCCGGGCGCGCTCCGCGAACAGGCCGCCAGAGCATCCGAGGTCGAGGATGCGCGACGGCGGAAGGTCGCGGAGCATCTCGAGCAGCGACGCGTGGGAGGAGCCGTCGCCCTCCTTGAAGGCGTACTCCTCGGGGGTCGGCACCCACTCCTGCGTGCCGAAGCCCTTGGTCGCGAGCTTGAACTCCACGACGTCCCGGACCACGTCCCGGGCGTACTCCATGCCATTCACGTAGCAGATCTCGTCGCCGTAGTACGTGGGGATCGGCACCTCCACGATCCGGCCTCCGGCGTTGACCACCTGGGCAATGATCTGGGTGTCGAAGTCGAACCCGTCGCTGTTGGCCTCGAAGGGGATCCGCGAGAGCAGTTCCGTGCTGTAGGCGCGGTAGCCGGAGTGGAACTCGGTGAGGCGCGTCCCGAGGACGCGGTTCTCGAACGTGGTGAGGATCCGGTTGCCGATGCGCTTGTAGAACGGCATACCGCCGAGCTTGGCCGCGCCCGGGACCATCATGCGGGAGCCGAAGACGGCGTCCGCCGACCCCGTCTGGAACGGTGCCAGCATGTCCGCGAGGCTCTCCGGTGCGTACTGCCCGTCGCCGTGCAGCATGACCACGACGTCGAGCCCGTGGTCGATGGCGATGCGGTAGGCGGCCTTCTGGTTGCCGCCATAGCCGAGGTTCTTGGTGTGGCGCACGACAGTCGTCCGCACGGCGCTCGCCTTGGCCCCCCACTGGCTCGCCAGGAGGAAGGTGTCATCGTGGCTGGCGTCGTCGGAGATGATGATCTCTGCCAGCTGAGGCAGGACTTCCTCGGGGATGCGGTCGAGCGTGTCGACAAGGGTCGAGGCGGCGTTGTACGCCACGACGACGATTCCGACTCTGGACTTCCTGCCTGTGGCCTGAGCCATCAAGACCTCCATGTTGGGCGAACAGACTCAGGGGCTGAGGATACTCACTAATCCGGTCCGGACCCATATCGTCTACGCATGCCACCGGCCACACCAGCCCTCGGAAGAGCCCGTTTGCGGACCCGCTCGCGAGAAGGCTGGTGGCTGCGAGCCTGGGGCGGCACCGATCCGGTGGTGCGGGCCATGGTGCTGGTTCTGCCGTTGGTCAAGCTCCTCACAGTCATCCCGGTCAAGGCATCGACCTATCCCGACTCCAGATCGTACGTCCGCCTGGGCTCGTGGATGGACTTCTCCCTCACCAGTCTTGACGGCAGCTCCCTGCGTCCCTGGGGGGTCACCGCCTGGCTCGCGCTGTGGCCCGGGGAGCCGGGGATCGTGATCGGTCACGCGCTGCTGTCCGCCGTCGCCTGGGGGGCCCTGGCGCTCGCGGTCGCGGGGCTGGTCGACAACCCCGTCGTTCGACGAGGCGTCGCCGCTTCTTTGGTGCTCATCGCCTGCACGGCCCAGATCGCCAGCTGGGACAGTGTGATCCTCGGTGAGTCGGTCTCGTTGTCGACCGGGATCCTCGCCCTCGCGGCGCTCGTCTGGTTGGTGCGCGACCCCGGCTGGAGCCGTGCCGGGCTGTTCGCGGCGGCGGCGCTCTGGTTCGCGATGACACGGCCCAACGTGTTCCCCGTGCTCGTCGGCTGGGCCCTCAGCCTCGTTCTGGTGGGAATACTGCGGCGCCGCGTTGTCGTGTGGGCCGTCGCAGCGGCTCTCGTCGTGTTCTCCGGCTACAGCTATGCCTACAACATCGGCTCCGACGCGGCCTGGACCGCGGCGTACGGCGCTTCGCGCACGACCGTGTCCTTGGCCTACCCGATCGGCCCATGGAACCCGTCATCGCGACAGATCCTGGCGGACCTGCGCAAGTCCAACGCTCCGCGGTGCATGTTCGGAGGCGTGGGGCAGAACGGTGCCGTCGTGGGTGGGGGGATGACGTGGGTCACCCGCACGGTGGCGAAGTGCCCGGCGATGAACACATGGGCGACGGACAACTGGCAGCGCTGGTACCTCAACTGGCTGGTGACCCACCCGGCGGCCACCATGGGGATCATCGTCTCGCAGGTGCCGTACTCGCTCGCGCCGACCATCTGGGGGACGGTCGCTGCGGCCACGCCCAACTCGGTGGCCCAGCTGTACCTCGGGACGCCCGACCTGCCGCAGGACGCGCACCCGACGCAGTCCTATCACGTCCAGCCGCTGATCCTGTGGTTGCTGGGTGCCGTCGTTCTCGCCATCGCCGGGGCCCGCCGCAGGCTGTGGCGGGCCAGTCCCTGGCCGGTCGACCTGGCCCTCGCCGGCAGTCTCGTCGGCAGCATGGTGAGCGTCCTCAGCAGCGCACTGCTCATCCAGACCGCGCCCTTCGAGGTCGCCCAGGAGAGTCTCGCGTCGGCATGCATCATCACCGCTGCTGCCGTGTCCGCCGTCGCGGTCGGCCTCGACCGCGTGCTCACCCCTCGCAGGGATGCGAGGGCTGGCCGCAGGGCCGAGGCGCACCCTGCCTGAGCGGTGCCGGGCCCCTTGTTGCCGCCCTGCCCACTGAGTGGATGGCCCTGGATGGCCCCGGATGGGCCCTCTCACAAGCGGCTAAGGTGAAGCGCTGGTGCAGATGTGATCCATGGTGCAGAATGGGCCACGCACAGCAACTGAAGATCACGGCATCAGCCGAGCCACCGTGCAGAGGTTCGTGGGGAAGACGTCCCTCGCACACCAAGGAGGCCCGGATGTCTGTCGCGATGCCGCGTGTCATGACCCGCGGGGTGGTGTTCGTTCACTCCACCCCTGCAGCGCTGTGCCCGCACATCACGTGGGCGCTGGAGGCGGTCCTGCAGAGTCCGCTCTCCATCGACTGGACCCCTCAGCCTGCCGGTGCCGCACTCGTCCGCGCGGAGTTCCCGTGGTCAGGTGTCCAAGGCACCGGCGCCAAGCTCGCCTCCTCGCTGCGCGGCTGGGACGGCCTGCGCTACGAGGTGACCGAGGAGCCGAGCGCCGGCAGCGACGGTTCCCGCTGGTCGCACACCCCCCGCCTCGGCATCCACCACACGTGGACCTCTGCCAGCGGGGACGCCGTCGTCAACGAGGACCGCCTGCGCGAGGTCATCCGGCTCGCCCAGGGGTCGCCGGAGGCGATGGCGGAGATGATCGACGAGCTGCTCGGCAGCGAGTGGGACGCCGAGCTGGAGCCCTTCCGGTATGCCGGTGACGGGGCTCCCGTGCGCTGGCTGCACAAGGTCGGCTGATCCCCTTCCCGCAGCCCGCTGACCTGCTCCTTTCCGGGCTAATGGGGCATTCCCGGTAGTCTGTCGCGCTGACCGCCAGACCTGGGAGGTGCCAGTGACCCGCCACAACGCCCGCACTGCCGGGCTTATCGCCGCAGCCGCCGTCGTCCTGCTGTGGTCCGCATGGCGCATCGTCGACGCCAGGCTGAACGTGGGCACGGCGATCGCCGCCTGGAGCCTGTGGCTCGTCCTCGCCGTCGCCCTGGCTTCGGCTGTCGCCTACCTGCGTGAGCTCGTGCAGCATCGAGGTGCCTCGCGCCGGGTCGGTTGGCGGCCCGTGCCGGGAGTCGCGCTGTTGTGGATCGCTGGTCTGGCGACCGTTGCGGTCTTCGGATTCCTGATGCCGGGCGCCGGGGCCGCCCTGAACGCCAGCCACGCCCCGGTGACGGACGGCTCGACCGCTTCGGCGTCGCCGACCCCCTCCTCGTCGCCGCCGACCGCCAGCCCGGCCACCGCGCGCCCGACGCCCTCCGCCGCACCGACGCGCAGCGCATCGGTGTCCAGGTCCCGGTCCAGGGCAGTTCCGCTCGCCGTCCAGACCGCGGCGGCGAGGCCCCGTCCGGTCTCGACGACCTCGGCTCCGAGAGCGCCCGCGACCAGCCCCACCCCGGCCCCGACCTCGAGCCCCACGTCGACGCCGCTGGTCAGCCTGCCACTGCTGCCCAACGGCCGGCCCCGGCCGACCAAGTAGGGGACACGCCGGGCCTCAGACGCTGGTGAAGACCACCGCGACGTTATGGCCCCCGAAGCCGAACGAGTTGTTCAGCGCCGCGATGTCGCCCTCGGGAAGCTTGCGCGCCTCGCCGTGGACCACATCGAGCTTGATCGCCGGGTCCAGGTCGTCGAGGTTGGTCGTGGCCGGGGCCACCCTGTCGTGCAGCGCGAGAACGGTCAGGACACCCTCCAGGGCGCCGGCGGCACCGAGCAGGTGACCGGTCATCGACTTGGTCGCGCTGACCGGCATACCGTCCGCGTCTTCGCCGAAGGCGCGCCGGATGGCGTTGGACTCGGCGACATCGCCCACGGGGGTGGACGTCGCGTGCGCGTTGACGTGGACGATGTCCTTGGGGGACAGGCCCGCGCGCTGCACCGCCTCGACCATCGCCCGTGAGGCGCCGGCGCCCTCCGGCTCGGGGGCAGCGATGTGATGGGAGTCGGCCGACATGCCCAGCCCGGCGAGCTCGGCGTAGATCTTCGCGCCGCGAGCCTTGGCGTGCTCGTACTCCTCGAGCACCATCACGGCCGCACCCTCGCCCAGCACGAAGCCGTCGCGACCGGTGTCGTAGGGGCGCGAGGCGTGCTCCGGGTCGTCGTTGCGGGTGGACAGCGCCTGCATGGCGGCGAAGCCGGCGATGGGCAGCGGGTGGACCGCACCCTCCGTGCCGCCGGCCACCGCCACGTCGGCGCGGCCGCTGCGGATCATCTCGGCGGCATAGCCCATGGCCTCCAGGCCCGAGGCACAGGCGGAGACGGGTGTGTGGGCGCCCGCTCGCGCACCGAGCTCGAGGGAGACGGCGGCAGACGAGGCGTTCGGCATGAGCATGGGCACCGCGAGGGGGAAGACCCGGCGCGGCCCCTTCTCGCGCAGGTTGTCCCACTGCGAGAGCAGGGTCCAGACGCCGCCGATGCCGGTGCCGATGCAGGCGGCGAGGCGCTCGGGGTCGAGCTCGGGAGTGCCGGCGTCCGCCCAGGCCTCGCGACTGGCGATGAGGGCGTACTGGGCGCTCGGGTCCAGCCGGCGGACCTCGACCTTGGCGAGCACCTGGTCCGGAGGAGTGTGGATCATCGCCGCGAAGGTGACGGGCAGGTCGTACTGCTCCACCCAGTCATAGGGCATGGTGCGGGCGCCAGAACGGCCCGCGAGAATCGCGTCCCAGGTCTCCGGGACGGTGCCGCCCACCGGGCTGGTGGCGCCCAGTCCTGTGACGACGACGCGTCGCTGCTCGGTCATGGCTGGATCTGCTCCTTCGTGGGGATGGTGCGTCGGTGGTGCTCCGACGCGGAGCGGTGGTGGCACTCGGATCTACGAGTATGCAGCCGCCGCCCCGCGCCGGTCAGGCTCAGCTCTGGTTGGAGGCGATGAAGCTGACCGCGTCGCCGACCGTCTTGAGGTTCTTGACCTCGTCGTCGGGGATGCGGACGCCGAACTTCTCCTCGGCGTTGACCACGATGGTCATCATCGACAGCGAGTCGATGTCGAGGTCGTCGGTGAAGGACTTCTCCGGCTGCACCGACTCGGTGTCGAGGCCGGTCTCCTCGTTGACGATCTCCGCGAGGCCCTCGAGGATCTCCTGCTCGCTCTGCGCCATCTGGCTCAGCTCCTTAGTGGTTGATGTGCGATGGGTGTGACTGCGTTGGTCGGCCCGGTTCACCCGCGGACCAGCGGGAGTCTGTCAGGGCAGGACGACAACCTGCGCGGCGTAGACCAGCCCGGCGCCGAAGCCGATCTGCAGGGCGAGCCCGCCGTGCGGCGCCTCGCCCTCGCGCAGCATCCGCTCGGTGGCCAGGGGGATCGAGGCGGCCGAGGTGTTCGCGGTCTCGGCGATGTCCCGCGCGACCGGGATGTCCTCCGGCAGCTTGAGCTGCTTGATCATCGCGTCGATGATCCGCATGTTGGCCTGGTGGGGGATGAACGCGTCGAGGTCCTCGGCGCGCACGCCCGCGGCGTCCAGGGCCTTCTGGGCCACCGGGGCCATGCCCCAGACAGCCCAGCGGAAGACGGCCTGCCCCGCCATGCCGATGGCGGGAGAGCCGAGGCCGCCGGCCTCCTTGAGCTCGACCCAGCTGTCCCGCTGGGAGATGGTCCGCCACTGGGAGCCGTCCGAACCCCACACGGTGGGCCCGATGCCGGGGGTGTCGCTGGGGCCGACGATGGCCGCCCCGGCACCGTCGCCGAAGATGAACGCCGTCCCGCGGTCGGTGGGGTCGGTGAAGTCCGACAGCTTCTCGACGCCGACCACGAGCACATGCTCGGCCGACCCGCCCCGGACCATGTCGCTGGCCAGGCTGATGCCGTGGCAGTAGCCGGCGCAGGCTGCCGAGATGTCGAACGCGGCCCCCCGGATCCCGAGCCGGTCCGCGAGGATCGGTGCGGCGGCAGGCGTCTGGTAGGGGTGGGTCACCGTCGCGACGATCACGGCGTCGACCTGCGACGCCTCGAGGCCCGCGGAGGTGAGCGCCTCGCGGGTGGCAGCCTCCGACATGTCGACCACCGACTCGTCCTTGGCGGCGAAGCGCCGGCTCTTGATGCCGGAGCGCTCCTGGATCCACTGGTCGGAGGAGTCGATCGCCTCGACGATCTCGGAGTTGGGGACCACGCGCGACGGCCGGTAGCCGCCCACGCCGAGGATGCGGCTGTGACTTGCCCCCGTCACCTGCGTGATGATCCCGGTGCCCTTGGGAGTGGGTGTGCTCATGTCAGTCCTTCGAGGCGTCGGTCTGGTCGGTGACGAGCTGCTGGGCCGCCGCGAGGTCGTCGGGCGTCTTCAGTGCCAGTGTGGTCACTCCCGGCATCGCCCGCTTGGCGAGACCGACGAGCGTGCCGGCCGGAGTGAGCTCGATGAGCGTGGTGACGCCCATCGACACCATGGTCTGCATGCACAGGTCCCACCGGACGGGGCTGCTGACCTGGCGCACGAGCCGGGTCAGCGCCTCGGGTCCGTCGCTCACCACGGCGCCATCGGCGTTGGAGAGCAGGGACACAGAGGGCGCCTGCGTCTCGAACCCCTCGGTCAGTGCCGTGAGGGCCTCGACGGCCGGAGCCATGTGGTGGGTGTGGAACGCCCCCGCCACCTGCAGGGGTATGACGCGTGCCTTGGCGGGCGGCTCGGCGGCCAGGGCGGCGAGCTGCTCGAGGGTGCCCGCGGCGACCACCTGCCCGGCGCCGTTGGCGTTGGCGGCCGTCAGCCCGTGCCGCTCCAGCGCCGCGGCGACCTCTGCGGGGTCTCCGCCCAGCACGGCGCTCATGCCCGTCGCGGTCACGGCGCTGGCGGCGGCCATGCCCTGGCCGCGCTCGCGGACGAACGTCATGGCGTCACGGTCGCTCAGCACCCCTGCCAACGTGGCGGCGGTGATCTCTCCGACCGAGTGCCCGGCGGTCACGCCGAGGGCGGAGCTCGGACCGTCGGGCAGCAGGACGGCTGCTGTGGCCAGCCCGGCCGCCACGATGAGCGGCTGCGCGACGGCCGTGTCCTTGATGGTCTCGGCGTCCGAGGTGGTGCCATGCGCCACGAGGTCGAGTCCCGCGACCTCCGACAGGCTCTCAAGCCTCGTGCGGAAGGCGGGCAGCTCCAGCCAGGGCGAGAGGAAGCCAGGGGTCTGTGAGCCTTGTCCAGGGCAGACGATCGCGATCACGGTCCCAGCCTTGCCGTCGCGGCATGACCTCACCGTGACCGTTTGGCACCAACATCCCGGGCATGTTTTGGAGGATTCCTCCAAAAGGATGGTCAGCGCACGCTGCGCAGCCGGCCCAGTGCGAGGGCGATCCGGACGGTATGGGCGTCGTGTGGGTCGGTGAGCTGGTACCCCGTGAGGTCCGCGATCTTGCCCAGGCGGTAGCGGACCGTGTTGGGATGGACGAACAACAACCGCGCTGTGCCCTCCAGCCCGCCGGCGGACTCCAGATAGACCGAGGCGGTGGCGAGCAGCGAGCCGCTGGCCGAGCTCAGCGGATGCCAGATGCGGTCGAGCAGCAGGGCCCGCGCGGGAGCGTCGCCGACCAGGACACGCTCGGCCAGCAGGTCGTCGGCGGCGACGGGGCGCGGCGCGTGAGGCCAGGCGTGCGCGCAGGACTGGCCGGCCAGCGCTGCTCTTGCCGAGCGCCCCGCGGCGAAGAGGTGGGGCACACGCGGCCCGACGACCACAGGACCGTCGCCGAAGTGGTCGGTCACCGCCCGTGTCGCCTCGAGCGGGTCCTCGGCGTTGCCGAGGATGCACACGAGCCGGCGCCCCTGGATGGCCGCCAGCGTGTCGACCCCGACGCGCTGGGCCGCGCGTCTCAGGCCGTCCACGACTCCCGCCGGGCTGCCCGACGGCGTGCTCCCCGCCACCACCGCGACCCGTGTCGTGGTGCCCCAGCCGAGTGCGGCGGCCCTGGACTGCATCGAGTCGTCGGCCTCACCACGCAGCACCGCGTCGACGACGAGTCCCTCGAGCCGCGCGTCCCAGGCGCCGCGCGCCTCGGCCGCGTGGGCATAGACCTCCGCGGCGGCGAACGCGATCTCGCGGGAGTACCGCAGGACCGACTCTCGCAGAGCCTGCTCCTCGCCGGGCTCGGCGAGAGCGGTCGCGTCGAGCTCCACGACGTCGACCACCGACCGCACCAGGTCGAGCGTCTGGCGAAGCGTGATCGAGCGGGTCAGCTCACGCGGGGCCGTGCCGAAGACGTCGGCGGTGACGGGGACCTGGTCTCCGCCCGCGCGAAGCCAGGCGATGAAGGCCCCGATGCCGGCCTGCGCAACCAGTCCCACCCACGAGCGGTCCTCTGCCGACAGGGCTCGGTACCACTCGTGGCTGGCCTCCATCCGCCGCGTCGCGGCGGTGGACAGCTCGCCCGCGGACCGCTCGACCCGCTGCAAGGTGACCAGCGAGGTATCGAGGTGCGTGGACGGCATACGGGAAGTCTATTTGTATGCCGTCCACAACGGCGGTTCCTACTTCTGCGGTCAGCCGACGTGGTCGCGCCAGCTGTGCTCGGGCTCGTAGCCGAGCACCCGACGTGCCTTGTCGATCGACAGCAGCGTCTCGTGGTCGCCGAGCCGGCGCCGGACCTCGACGTCCGGGAAGACGTCGGCCATGAGGTCGCTGCTGGTCCGGCTCATCACCGTGTCGGCGTTGGCGATGATGAACACCTCGGCACCAGGATCGGAGTGCTCGAGCCCCCGGCGCACGGCCTGCGCGCCGTCGCGGGCGTCGATGTAGCCCCAGAGGTTCCACTTGCGCAGGTGCGGGTCCGCGTCGAAGGAGGGGAAGGCGGCGTAGTCGTCCACCTCCATGACGTTGGAGAACCGCAGCCCCACCATGCTCAGTGCCGGGTCCCACCGGCAGAAGTGCCGGGCCATCTCCTCCTCGAGCGCCTTGTTGAGGGAGTAGGTCGACTCGGGCCGCGGCGCGTACTCCTCGTCGACCGGTGCGTAGGGCGGGGGAGTGTCGAACGGCAGGCCGAGCACTGTCTCGCTGGAGGCCCACACGACCTTGCGTATGCCGGCTGCACGCGCAGCCGCGAACACGTGGTAGGTCGCAGCCGAGTTGTTGGCGAAGGTGGCGGCGTTGCTCACCAGTCCCGGCGCAGGCACCGCGGCCAGGTGCACGACGGCGTCGACGGCGCCTCGGTGCTCATCGACGTCACCGGCGAGGGCCTCCAGCACCTGGCCGTAGTCGGTGAGGTCGACCGCGACGAAGGGCGTCACCGTCTCGGCCGGGCGGTGCTGGTCGAGCGCCAGCACGTCCCAGCCCTGGTCGACCAGATGGGTGACCACCGCCCGCCCGAGCTTGCCCGAGGCGCCGGTGACCGCGACGCGCCCAGGCGAGCTCGCCCGGGCGCTCAGCTCTCGCCTCCGGCGTTGCCGGAGGCGCCGGCCGTGACGTCGAGCAGGCGGTAGCGCGCTGCTGCCTCACGGGGCACGTCGCCGGAGATCTCACCGCGGGCGGCCAGCATCTGCAGTGCCCGCACCGCGACGGAGGGACCGTCGATGTGGAAGAACCGGCGAGCGGCCGGACGGGTGTCGGAGAAGCCGAACCCATCGGCGCCCAGCGAGGCGAAGTCACCCGGCACCCAGGGCTGGATCTGGTCCTGGACCTGACGCATGTAGTCCGACACCGCGACGACCGGACCACGGGTGTCCTTGAGCCGCTCGGTGACATAGGGAGTGCGCGGCTCGTCCTCGGGGTGGAGGAAGCGCTGCTCGTCGCACGCCATGCCGTCGCGCCGCAGCTCGCTCCACGAGGTCACCGACCAGACGTCGGCGACGACGCCCCAGTCGTTGCGCAGCAGCTCCTGGGCCTCGAGGGCCCACGGGACGCCGACGCCTGAGGCCAGCAGCTGGGCGCGAGGTGCCTCGTCGCCGAGCCCCTCGGTGCTGCCCGCGGCGAAGAGGTGCATGCCCTTGAGGATGCCCTCACGGTCGACGTTCTCCGGCTCGGCCGGCTGGCTCATCGGCTCGTTGTAGACGGTGACGTAGTAGATGAGGTTCTCCGGGTTGTCGCCGTACATGCGGCGCAGCCCGTCCTCCATGATGTGCGCGATCTCGAACGCGAAGGCGGGGTCGTAGGCGATGACCGCCGGGTTGGTGGCGGCCAGCAGCGGGCTGTGCCCGTCCGCGTGCTGCAGGCCCTCGCCGGTCAAGGTGGTGCGCCCGGCGGTGGCGCCGATGAGGAAGCCACGGGTCATCTGGTCGGCAGCTGCCCAGATCGAGTCGCCGGTGCGCTGGAACCCGAACATCGAGTAGAAGATGTAGATCGGCAGCATCGGCTCGCCGTGGGTGGCGTAGGACGTGCCCACTGCGGTGAAGGCGGCCATCGAGCCCGCCTCGTTGATGCCGAGGTGGAGGATCTGGCCGTCCTTGGCCTCCTTGTAGGCGAGCATCAGCTCGGCGTCCACCGACGTGTACTTCTGGCCGTGGGGGTTGTAGATCTTGATTGTCGGGAAGAACGAGTCCATCCCGAACGTGCGTGCCTCGTCAGGGATGATCGGCACGACCCGCTTGCCGAACTCCTTGTCCCGCATGAGCTCCTTGAGCAGCCGCACGAAGGCCATCGTGGTCGCGACCTGCTGCTTGCCCGTGCCCTTCTTGACGATGGAGTACGCACTGTGGTCGGGCAGCTTGAGTGGCTCGTGCTCGACCCGACGTGCGGGCAGCGGGCCGCCGAGCTTCTGGCGGCGCTCGCGGAGGTACTGGATGGTCGGGTCGTCGGCGCCGGGGTGGAAGTACGGCGGGGCGTAGGGGTCGCGCTCGAGCACCTCGTCGGTGATCGGCAGCTTGAGGCTGTCGCGCAGGCCCTTGAGGTCGTCGAGCGTGAGCTTCTTCATCTGGTGGGTCGCGTTGCGGCCGGCGAAGTGGGTGCCGAGGCCGTAGCCCTTGATGGTCTTGGCGAGGATGACCGTCGGCTGGCCGTTGTGGTTCATCGCCGCCTGGTATGCCGCGAACACCTTGCGGTAGTCGTGGCCGCCTCGCTTCAAGCGCCACCACACGTCCTCGTCGGACCAGTCCTTGACCATCTCGCGGGTGCGCGGGTCGCGGCCGAAGAAGTGCTCGCGGACGTACGTGCCGTCGTTGGCGCGGAAGGTCTGGTAGTCGCCGTCGCTCGTGGTGTTCATCAGGTGCACGAGGGCGCCGTCGCGGTCCTGGGCCAGCAAGGGGTCCCAGCCGCGGCCCCAGACGACCTTGATGACGTTCCAGCCCGCACCGCGGAAGAACGCCTCGAGCTCCTGGATGATCTTGCCGTTGCCGCGCACGGGGCCGTCGAGGCGCTGCAGGTTGCAGTTGATGACGAAGGTGAGGTTGTCGAGCTCCTCGCCGGCCGCCAGCTGCAGCAGTCCACGCGACTCGGGCTCGTCCATCTCGCCGTCACCGAGGAAGGCCCAGACGTGCTGCTGGCTGGTGTCCTTGATGCCACGGTTGTGCAGGTACTTGTTGAACTGGGCCTGGTAGATGGCGTTCATCGGCCCGATGCCCATCGACACCGTCGGGAACTGCCAGAAGTCGGGCATGAGGCGCGGGTGCGGGTAGGACGGCAGCGCCAGTGGCTGGCCGGCCACGATGTGGCTCTTCTCCTGGCGGAAGCCGTCGAGCTGGTCCTCGGTCAGGCGGCCCTCGAGGTAGGCGCGGGCGTACATGCCGGGGGAGGCGTGGCCCTGGAAGAACACCTGGTCGCCGCCACCGGGGTGGTCGGCGCCACGCCAGAAGTGGTTGAAGCCCACCTCGTAGAGGGTCGCCGCGGAGGCGTAGGTGGAGATGTGGCCGCCGACCCCGACGCCGGGGCGCTGGGCGCGGTGCACCATGACGGCGGCGTTCCAGCGCAGGTAGGCGCGGTAGCGGCGCTCGACCTCCTCGTCACCGGGGAACCACGGCTCCTGCTCGGGCGAGATCGTGTTGATGTAGTCGGTCGCTGTCAGCGAGGGGACCCCCACCTGCATCTCGCGGGCCCGCTCCAGCAGCTTGAGCATGACGTAGCGCGCGCGCTGGCGGCCGCCCTCCTCGATGACCCCGTCGAGGGAGTCGAGCCACTCCTGGGTCTCCTCCGGGTCGATGTCGGGGAGCTGACTGGGGATGCCGTTCAGGATGGGTCCGGCTTCCTCGCGTGCGACCACGGTGGTGGGTCCTTTCTCAGGCGGGCTTCGCAGCTGGTCGCGGGGTTGCCAGCGACCTCTCGTCCATCTTCCACCCCAAGGAGGCGCAGGTCACAACCGGATGCCGGCTACTGGCCAGTATGCGGAGCCTGCCCGAGATATGTCCCGGGCGGTGACGGTAGACCCCTCAGAGGCCGAGCCGGTGCGCGCCCGCATAGACGGTGAGCCGCGGTGGCCGGGCGAAACCGACGAGGGTGAGCCCGGCCTGCGTGGCCAGCCCCACGGCGAGCGACGACGGCGCGGAGACGGCGACGAGAGCGGGGACCCCCGCCATCACAGCCTTCTGGACCAGCTCGAAGCTGGCCCGACCGCTGACCACCAGCACGTGGCCCGTCAGCGGCAGGCGGTCGCCGCGCGCCGCCCAGCCGACGACCTTGTCGACGGCGTTGTGCCGGCCGACGTCCTCGCGGACGACCAACGGCTCACCCTCGGGGGTGAACAGGCCGGCCGCATGGAGCCCGCCCGTGCGGTCGAAGACCTTCTGGTGCTCGCGCAGCACGTCGGGGAGCCCGGCCACCACGTGAGGGGAGAGCGCGACGGGGTCCTCGCCCACGGCATACGGGCTGGTCGCCGCGATGGCGTCGATGCTCGTCTTGCCACACACCCCGCACGCGCTGGTCTGGTAGCCGGAGCGCGCGCTGCGCTCGAGGTCGGGAACCACGCCGGGCGCGAGGGTGACGTCCACGACGTTGTAGGTGGGCGCACCCGAGTCGTCCTCGTCGAGGCAGTGCATCAGCTGGTGCACCTGCTCGGCCCGGCGCAGGACGCCCTCGGTGAGCAGGTTGCCGATGGCGAGGTCGAAGTCGTCGCCCGGCGTCCGCATGGTCACCGTGACCGACGTGCCGCCGACCCGGATCTCCAGGGGCTCCTCGACCGCGAGGGTGTCCGGCCGCGACGTCGCGCGCAGGAGGTCGTCCTCGCCGACCTCGACGCGGATGCTCGGTGTGCGGCTGGTGACCCGACCCATGCTGTGACCCTATGCGGCAATAGGTTGGTGGCGTGAGTGACACCTCGTCGGCGGGGGCCAGCGCGGGCCCCGACGTCCGCCTGTTCGCCGACTCCGGTATGCCGTGGCAGCCGGTCTCCCCGAGGCTGGTCGGGGCGCGGCTGGTCCTCCTCGCCGCGACGCTCGTCGTGCCCCTGGTCGTGGCCGTGGCGCTCGCCGCCCTGGTGTCGACCGGCTTCTGGTGGGCGGTCGCTTTGATGCTGCTGGTCGGGGCGGTGGGGACGTGGGTCATCACCCGGCAGGTGCCGGCCATCAGCTGGATCGAGCTCGAGGACGAGCTCGTGGTGCGGCGCGGGCGGCTCAACCGCTCGCTGGTCAGCGTGCCGTATGGCCGGCTGCAGTACGTCGACGTCCAGAGCGGTCCGCTCGACCGCGTCCTCGGCCTCGCGGAGGTCACCCTTCACACCGCGTCCCCGCACCTCAGCGCCGACATCCCCGGTCTGTCGGTGGCCCAGGCGGAGGCGCTGCGCCAGCGGCTGGTGGCCCGAGGTGAGTCCCAACGGGCGGGGCTGTGAGCGCCCCGGGCGCGGCGCCGCTCGACGGGCCGGGCCAGTGGCAGCACCTGCACCCCCTGTCGCCGCTGCTGCGCGGCGGGGTGGCCTTCGTCGCCGTCGTGGGCTACGTCCTCAGCCAGCAGGTGGAGCGCCTGTTCCGCGCGCAGGGCCCCGATGCCGGGAGCCAGGACCCCACCCAGGGGCACCGGCTGCTGGCCCTCGCTGTGGCCGGGGTCGTCCTGCTGGCGATCGTGGGCGGTGCGTGGGTCTCGTGGCGGGTGTCCCGGTTTCGTATCGGGTCGGCGTTCGTCGAGCTCCGTCGAGGTCTGTTGTTCCGGGAGCACCGGCAGGTGCCGTTCGACCGGATTCAGGCCGTCGACATCTCGCGACCGGTCCTGGCGCGGCTGACCGGACTCTCCGAGGTCGTGGTCCGGTCGGCGGGCGGTCGGGGCTCGCACATCACGCTGGCGTTCCTCACCGACGCCCGCGCCCAGGAGGTCCGTGAGCGGCTCATGGAGCTCGCGGGCCGGGCCGACGAGGTGACGTCCGGGGTGGCTGGCCCCGCGACCGGCTCTGCGGCTGGCGCTGCGGCCGATGGCCCTGCGGCCGATGGCCCTGTGACCGCCGCCGCGGAGGGGGCGACGAGTCTGGCCGCGGCCCGGGCTACCTCGACGATGGTCCTGCGGGTCCCCAACGTCCGGCTGGTCCAGGCCGCGGTCTTCAGCAGCGGGGTGGCCTTCCTCGTGGCTGCCGTGCCCACACTCCTCGTCGGGTTCGCCCTCGGGCTGCCCCAGCTCGTCGGGTGGCTCGGCCCGATGGTGCTCGGCGTCGCGGGCCGCCACGTCCGCAGCCTCGTACGCGAGGCGAACTTCACCCTCGACCACCGCGGCGACCGCCTCGTCGTGCATCGCGGGCTCACGGAGCTGCGCTCGACGACCGTCCCGCTGCACCGGATCCAGGCAGCCGGTCTGGTCCAGCCCCTGTTCTGGCGGTGGCCCGGGTGGTGGCGGCTGCGGGTGAACGTCGCGGGCGTCCACGAACACGCCGAGCAGGACACCGAGACGCTGCTGCTCCCCGTGGGCACACTGCCCGAGGCCCTGGCGGTGCTGGCGCTGGTGCGCCCCGAGCTCCCGGCCGAGGTGGCGGTGGTCGCCGGCACGCGCAGCGGTGCAGGCCACGGCTTCACGACGGCCCCCTCCCGCGCCTGGGTGCTCGACCCCGTGGGCTGGCGACGCCGCGGGTATGCCGTGACGCCCGACAGCCTCGTCCTGCGCAGCGGCGTGCTGCGCAGGGAGGCCCAGGTGGTCCCGCACGCGCGGATCCAGGGTGTCGCCGTGCGACAGGGCCTCGTCCAGCGTTGGCGTGGTGTCGCCACCGTGCGGCTCGGGTCCACCCCTGGGCCGGTGCGCACCGAGGTCGCCCATCTGGCCCTCGGCGACGCCGAACGGCTGCTGGACGAGCAGCGGGTCCGCTCGAGCAGAGCCCGCCGCCCGCTGGCCTGATCGGACCAGATTCTGCCGTCTCAGTTGAAAAAGCGGCTGGGACCCGATGGACTGTGGCCAACAGAGATCGATGTCACCAAGGGATGGAGAAGGCAGTGAGTACCTCCGCGCAGGCTGCGCCGCAGAGTGCGGCGGCTCGCCTGGGGTTCGCGAGCGGTCAGGTGATCCAGGAGTTCGGCTATGACGCCGACGTCGACGACGACCTGCGGTTCGCGATCGAGGACCTCACCACGACCGACCTCGAGGACGAGGACTACGGCGACGTCGCCGACGCGGTCCTGATCTGGTGGCGGGCCGACGACGGCGACCTGGTCGACGCGGTCGTCGACGGGCTGACCAACCTCGCCGAGGGCGGTTTCATCGTGCTGCTGACGCCCAAGTCGGGCCGGACCGGGCACGTCGAGGCCAGCGATGTCGAGGAGGCCGCGACCACCGCTGGGCTGCACACCTCCGGGGCGGTCAACGCCTGCGAGGACTGGACGGCCACCCGCCTGGTGGCCCCGAAGACGGGCCGGCGCTGAGTCGCTGGCAGACTGCCGTTCATGACCCCTTCGAGCGCGCCCCTCAGCACCGGCGACATCGCGCCGGACTTCACCCTCAAGGACCAGAACGGCCAGGAGTTCTCGCTGGCCGACTTCCGTGGTCGCAAGAACGTCGTCATCGTCTTCTACCCGTTCGCGTTCTCCGGCATCTGCACCGGTGAGCTGTGCGAGATCCGTGACAACCTCGGCGACTTCGTGAGCGACGACGTCCAGGTGCTCGCGATCTCGTGTGACCACATGTTCAGCCAGCGGGCCTGGGCCGACAAGGAGGGGTACTTCTTCCCCCTGCTGTCCGACTACTGGCCGCATGGCGGCGTGGCCCAGGCGTTCGGCGTCTTCAACGAGAAGGCCGGCGCTGCGCTGCGAGGCACGTTCCTGGTCGACACCGAGGGCGTGATCCGCTGGTCCCTGGTCAACGAGATCGGCGAGGGTCGCGACTTCTCGGGCTACCACGCTGCCCTGAAGGATCTCGGCTAGCCTCTGCGCTGACTCCTCTGACCTCTCAGGGGCCTGTAGCTCAGTTGGTAGAGCGCCACGTTTACACCGTGGATGTCGTCGGTTCGAGCCCGGCCGGGCCCACGTGCAGCCTGTGCAGCCCACTCTCGCCGACGCCGTCCAGGCGCTCGACGCCCTCTACCCGCCCGACTCGGCCCAGTCCTGGGACCAGGTCGGGCTGGTGTCCGGCGACCTCGCCCAGCCGGTCGAGCGCGTGCTGTTCGCGGTCGACCCGACCCTCGCCGTCATCGAGGAGGCGCGCGGCCTCGGCGCCGGCCTCCTGGTGACCCACCACCCCCTGTTGCTGCGCGGCATACACAGCGTGGCGACGACGAGCGCCAAGGGTGCCGGCGTCACGGCCCTGGTCGTCCACGGCATCGCCCTGTTCGTCGCGCACACCAACGCCGACGTCGCCGACCCCGGCGTCAACGATGCCCTTGCGGCCGCGTGCGGCCTGACGGACACGTCGGCGCTCGCCGTGGTCGAGGGGCAGCCCCTGGGTCGGGTGGGGGACCTGACGGCGCCCACGACCCTGGCCGAGTTCGTCACCCGGCTGTATGCCGCCCTGCCGCGCGCCGCAGGCGGCCTGCGCGTCGCGGGCCCACCGGACGGCAGGGTGAGCCGGGTGGCGGTCATGGGCGGGGCGGGGGACGACATGTTCGACCATGTGCGGGCCGGTGGCGCCGACGTCTACGTCACGGCCGACCTGCGCCACCACCCGGTGCTCGAGGCGCGTGAGGAGTCGCGGGGTGGCCCGCCCTATCTGGTCGATGCCGGGCACTGGGCGACCGAGTCGCTGTGGTTGCACGAGGCCGCCCGCCGGCTGTCGGGCTCTTTGGAAGGCGCGGGCTTCGCGTCATCTAGGGTGGAGACCCACATCTCTACACTGCGCACCGATCCCTGGGATTTCGTGGTCGGTGCTGAGCCGCCTCGAGGCATTGGAGGAACGTCCTGAAAGCCGACCCGTCCCGTCAGTGGCGACTGCTCGACCTGCAGGCGATCGACACCCGTCTCGACCAGATCGCCCACGCCCGGCGCACCCTGCCGCAGCTGGCTCGTCTGGCCGAGCTGGAGGAGAAGGCCCAGGCGCTCGACTCCCTGCTGGTGCGGGCCCAGACCGAGCTCGGCGACATCCAGCGCGAGGTGGCCAAGGCCGAGGCGGACGTCCAGCTCGTGCGTGACCGCGCCGCCCGCGACCAGTCGCGGCTCGACTCAGGCACCGGCTCGGCCAAGGACCTGCAGGCACTCCAGCACGAGCTCGACTCACTGGCTCGCCGGCAGTCCGAGCTCGAGGACGTCGAGATCGAGGTGATGGAGCGCGCCGAGGACGCCGAGTCCGCCGCGACCCAGCTGGCCGCGCAGCGTGACGTACTCGCCGCTGAGATCGCCGAGGTGACGGCGGCTCGCGACGAGGCGCTCAAGGAGCTCGACGCCGAGGCCGTCCGCGTGGGCGCCCCCCGGCCGGACATCGTCGCCGGCGTGGGTGAGGATCTTGTCGCGCTCTACGAGAAGATCCGGGCCAGCAGTGGCGGCCTGGGCGCGGCCCCCCTTCGCCAGCGCCGGTGCGGCGGCTGCCAGCTCGAGCTCAACAACGTCGACATGAGCCGCATCAAGTCAGCGCCGGTCGACGAGCTGCTGCGGTGCGAGGAGTGCCGCCGCATCCTGGTACGCACGGCCGAGTCGGGCCTCTGAGCCCGGTGGGTCGCGCACTCGTCGTCGAGGCCGACGGGGGGTCTCGAGGCAACCCCGGAGTCGCCGGCTATGGCGCGCTCGTCCGCGATGCCCGCACCAAGGCGGTGCTCTGGGAGGGCGCCGCACCCCTGGGCACGGCGTCCAACAACGTGGCTGAGTACTCCGGGCTCATCGCCGGGCTGCGGGCTGTGCGGCGGATCGACCCGGCGGCTGACGTCGAGGTCCGGATGGACTCCAAGCTGGTCGTCGAGCAGATGGCCGGCCGGTGGAAGATCAAGCACGCCGACATGAGGCGGCTGGCCCTGGAGGCCCGCGACGAGGTGGCTGAGCTGTCACGCGCCGGGGGCTCGGTGCGCTACACCTGGGTCCCGCGCGAGCAGAACAAGGCCGCCGACGCGCTGTCCAACACCGGGATGGACGGTGGGACGGTCGACCGCATGGTCGGCGACGCAGTGTCCTCGGATGCCGGCACCTCCCAGGCGGCCGAGGCGGCCACGGAGGAGATCATCGACCCGGCACCGCTGACGTCTCTGGCCACCGAGGCGCCACCGGACCTGGGCACCCCGGCCCGCGTGCTGCTCATCCGCCATGGGGTCACCGACTTCACCGTGGCGTCGCGGCTCGATGGTCGTGGGGGAGCCGACCCGTCGCTCAACGCCCAGGGCCACGCGCAGGCGCAGGCCGCGGGACGGGCCACGGCCCACCTCCTGGACGGCAGCGAGGCCCGTGTCGTCACCTCGTCGCTGACCCGAGCCCGCGAGACCGGTGCGGCGGTGGCAGCTGCCATCGGCGCCAGCCCCGAGGTCGACGCGGACTTCGACGAGCAGGACTTCGGCGACTGGGACGGCGCCAGCATCGCCGACCTGGTCCGGGACCACCCCGACGAGCTGGCGTCGCTGCGCAACGACCCGGCATACGCCCGGCCCGGGGGTGAGTCCCACGAGCAGCTCGCGGAGCGGGTCATCGCGGCGTTCGAGCGGGTCGTCGCCGCCGGCGGCACGACGGTCGTCGTGTGCCACCGCAAGCCGATCATGGTGGTGCTCGCCCACCTCCTGCAGATCCCCCACGAGACCGTATGGCGTCTCGCCGCGGCTCCGGGGTCCCTCACCGCCGTGGAGGTCTGGGCGGACGGCAACGCGTCGATCGCCTTCACCAACCGGACCTGAGGCGTCCGTGGCGGGGGAGCGGGCCCAGCTGCTGGAGCGAATCGCCGCTCTGGTTCCGGAGCCTGGCTCGGAGGACTGCGTCCTGGTCGCGGTCGACGGCGTCGACGGTTCGGGGAAGACCACCTTCGCGGACGAGCTCGCGTCGTGCCTGGGTCGGGCCGGGCGTCCCACCGTCCGGATCTCCGCCGACGACTTCCACCAGGTCCGGGCCCGCCGGTATCGCCTCGGACGGTCGTCGGCCGAGGGCTTCTGGCTCGACTCCTACGACTACGCGCGGTTCCGGCGCGACGTGCTCACGCCGCTCGGCCCAGGTGGGTCGAGGCGCTACCGGGCCAAGGGGCACGACCTCTCCACCGACCAGGTGCTCTGGCTTGCCCCGGTCCTTGCGCCGGCCTCCACGGTCGTGGTCGTCGACGGGTTGTTCCTCCATCGCGATGAGCTGGTCGACGCGTGGGACTTCTCCGTGTTCCTCGAGGTGCCGTTCGAGGAGACGGCGCGCAGGATGGCGGTCCGCGACGGGTCGAGCCCCGACCACCGGCACCCGAGCCTGCGCCGATACGTCGAGGGTCAGCAGCTCTACTTCGCCGCCTGCTCGCCGCAGGACCTGGCGACCGTCGTCGTCGACAACACCGATCTCGCTGCGCCCCACATCATCGGCGGCCCCGCCGCGTGACCTGACCACTATCTGGCCCTGGCGTCTCGCGATGTGGCGGTAGTTCTAGGCTGGCGCCATGACGTACGCGGGAGATGTGCAGCCCGAGGAGGCGTATGCCGCCCTGGCCGCCGACGAGGACGCGGTCCTCGTCGACGTCCGCACTGCGGCCGAATGGGCCTACGTGGGCATGCCCGACCTGTCGGGCCTGGGCAAGCGAGTCATCGCCGTCGAGTGGCAGCGGTTCCCCGATGGCGCCGTGAACGGCGACTTCGTCGAGCAGCTCCAGGACTCGGGCCTCCCCGACGGTGCCTCGATCTACTTCCTGTGCCGCTCCGGCGTGCGCTCCGTGGCAGCCGCCAAGGCCGCCACGGCGGCCGGGCTGGGGCCGGCATACAACGTCCTCGACGGCTTCGAGGGCCCGCACGACGAGCTCGGGCACCGCACGGTGGCGGGCTGGAAGGTCGCCGGACTTCCGTGGAGGCAAGGATGAGCACGTCGCAGGATGCGTTGGGGGACAACACGTTCCGTCCAGACACGATCGCCGTCCGGGCCGGGCTGGCCCGCAGCAACTTCGACGAGACGGCCGAGGCGCTGTATCTGACGTCAGGGTTCGTCTACGAGACTGCCGAGCTGGCCGAGGCGGCGTTCAAGGACGAGGTCGAGCACTTCATCTACTCGCGTTACGGCAACCCGACGGTCTCGATGTTCGAGGAGCGGCTGCGCCAGCTGGAGGGCGCCGAGGCCTGCTTCGCCACGGCCTCGGGCATGTCGGCCGTCTTCGTCGCGCTGGCTGCGTTGCTCGGCAAGGGCGACCGCGTCGTGTCCTCGCGCGGCCTGTTCGGCTCGTGCTTCGTGATCCTCGACGAGATCCTGCCGCGGTGGGGGGTCGAGACCGTCTTCGTCGACGGGCCCGACCTCGACCAGTGGCGTGAGGCCCTCTCCGAGCCCACCGCGGCGGTGTTCTTCGAGACGCCCAGCAACCCCATGCAGGAGCTCGTCGACATCAAGGCGGTGTGCGACCTGGCCCATGAGGTCGGCGCGAAGGTCGTGGTGGACAACGTGTTCGGCACGCCCGTGTTCTCCAAGCCGCTCGAGCACGGCGCCGACATCGTGGTCTACTCCGCCACCAAGCACATCGACGGCCAGGGGAGGACGCTCGGCGGTGCGGTGCTCGGCTCCCGTGAGTTCATCGACGGCCCCGTGAAGAACCTCATGCGCCACACGGGACCCTCGATGTCGGCGTTCAACGCGTGGGTGCTCGTCAAGGGGCTCGAGACCCTGAGCCTGCGCGTCGAGAAGCAGGCCGCGAACGCGCTCGCGGTCGCGCGGGCCCTCGAAGCCCACCCCAAGGTGACCACCGTCCTCTACCCGTGGCTCGAGTCGCACCCCCAGTACGACCTGGCCCAGCGCCAGATGCTCGGTGGTGGGACGGTCGTGACGTTCTCGGTGGAGGGCGGCAAGCCGGCGGCCTTCGCCCTCATGAACGCGCTGAAGGTGGTCGACATCAGCAACAACCTCGGCGACAGCAAGTCGATGGTGACCCACCCCGCGACGACGACGCACCGTCGGCTCACGCCCGAGGCGCGAGCTGCCGTCGGCATCACCGACGGCACCGTGCGGATCTCGGTCGGCCTCGAGGACCCACGCGACCTGGTCGAGGACCTGCAGCGCGGGCTTGGTTAGGCCGGGCTCGCCGTGGTCAGTACGGCTAGCCCGCCAGCACCAATGCCGCCCAGGCCAGTGCGCCTGCCGCGAGCGCGCAGGTCGCGCCACGCCAGGCCAGTGAGGTCGCTGGGACGGCCAGGCCACGGGCTTTGCAACGCTGTGCCCACAGCAGGGTCGCCAGCGAGCCCCAGGGCGTGACCAGCGGCGCCACGTTGACCCCCACGAGCAGGGCCAGGAGCCGTTGCGGGGCATCGGCGGTCACCGACTCGAGGGCGATGTAGGCAGGCAGGTTGTTCACGACGTTGGCCGCCAGTGCCCCGCTGGCAGCCACTCGTGCCAGGTCGGCGGGGGACGTGCCGGCGCCGGCGAGCGAGGCCAGGGCCGGCTGGAGCCCATGGCGCAGTGCCACGTCGATCACGACGAACAGGACGGCCACGGCCAGGGCCATGCGCCAGGGCACCGCCACCTGTGTCGCCCGGTCACGGTCCCGCGACCACGTCGCCACCAGCAGCACCACGGCGGCGGCCGACGACACCCATGCGGGCGACAGGCCCAGCGCGAACAATGGGCCGATGGCGATACAGACCGCGGCGGCGAGGCGCAGCATCGCCGGGTCGTGTGGCTCCGGTGGGGCGTCGAGCTCGTAGCGGCCACGCAGCTCGCTGCGATGCCAGCAGGCGAGTGCGACGACCGTGCCGAGGATGGCGGCCCCGGCGGGCAGTGCTGCAAGTCGGACGTATCCGGCGTGGCCGAGCCCGAGCCTGTCGAACTGGTGCAGGGCGAGCAGGTTCGTCAGGTTGGAGACAGGGAGCAGGAGGCTCGCGGTGTTCGCCAGCCACAGCGTGGTGAACGCGAAGGGCAGGGGCGAGATCCCGAGCTGGCTGGCGACCGCCAGGCCGACCGGAGTCAGCAGCACCGCCGTTGTGTCGAGGCTGAGGAACACCGTGCAGACGACGGCGACCACCACGAACAGCAACCACAGCACCGGAGTTCGGTGGCGTCCCGCTCGCGCAGCCCAGTGCCCGGCCACGTCGAAGACGCCGGCGCCGTCGGCGATCTCCGCCACCACGGTGATGGCGACGAAGAAGACCAGGACGGGGCCGACCCGACCGAGGATGTCGGAGAGCTCGGTGGTGGTCACGGTCGGCAGCCCACCCTCAGCGAGCTGTCGCGTCGAGGATCCACGGGCGGCCCGGCCTGGCCGGTTGCGCCAGCGACACGTCGAACGTGTCGGCGAGCAGGTCGACCAGCTGCGGGACGCGTCGGACGTCACGGCCGACCTCACAGAGCCGGCGCGCGACCAGACCACGGGTGTGCTTCGCCTGATGCGTCGCGCCCGGGACGCGCACCTGGACCCACCGGTCGCTCAGCGGAGGCTCGGGCGTCCAGGCGGCGGCATACGTGCTGGAGCGGCAGTCGACGACGAGGCCGTGCCCGGCCGCCGCGGGCAGCACCCCCGCCAGCTCGGGCTTCCAGGCGCTGGCGAGCGGTCCGACGCCCGGAAGGTTCACGGCCATGGACAGACGGTATGGCGCGATCGCGTCCGTCGGCCGGACCGCGCCATAGAGGGCGGAGACGATGAGAAGCCACCGGTTGGCGCGGCGCTTGGCCGCGGTGTCGAGCGAGCCGTAGTCGAGGGCGTCGTAGAGGACGCCGGTGTAGGTGGCGGAGGCCGCCTGCGCCGGGGCGCTGTGGAGGACGAGGTTGCGGGCGATCTCCTGGGTCAGCGTCGGGCTGACTCCCAGGAGCCGCGCCGCGTCGGGGTGCCCGCTCACCTTGGCCAGAGCCTGCGCGACGTTCTGGCGGGTGGGAGCCAGGTCGGGAAAGGACAGGCGCTCGAGCACCGTCGCCCCGCCGCGTGGCCGCCCGGTCTTGGACTCCGATGGCGGAAGGAGGATCAGCACGAGCGTCAGCCTAGAGAGCCCGCCTGGAGTGCCGCCGTCTGGATAGGTTGGGCCGATGGTGATGCACGCGATCCGGGTCAAGCCGCCGACCCGCGAGCGGGGGGATGGCGTCTCCGCCGAGCTGGCTGCGCGCTTCGAGACGATCCGTACCGAGCTGTCCGTGCCCGACGAGTTCCCCGCGCCGGTCCTCGCGGAGGCCGAGCGAGCCGCGGCCTCGCCCACGCTGCCCGAGCGGGACGAGACGGACGTGCCGTTCCTGACCATCGACCCGCCTGGCTCGATGGACCTCGACCAGGCCATGCACCTATCGCGCGACGGTGACGGGTACCGGGTCAGGTACGCCATCGCGGACGTGCCGGCGTTCGTCGTCGCCGGGGGAGCGGTCGACACCGAGACCCGGCGACGCGGCGAGACGATCTACGCGCCGGACCGCCGCACGCCCCTGCACCCACCGGTGCTCGGTGAAGGCGCTGCGAGCCTGCTCCCCGACCAGCCCCGGCCGGCTTTCGTGTGGGACCTGCGGCTGGGGGCGGACGGCGTGGTGACCGACGCCCAGGTCTTTCGCGCCGTCGTGCGGAGCACGGACCGGCTGGACTACGAGGGTGTCCAGAAGTCGATCGACGCGGGCTCGGCCGACGAGCGGCTGATGCTGCTGCGGGAGATCGGGACCAAGCGGGTCGAGCTCGAGCGTCGGCGCGGCGGGGCGAGCCTGCCCATGCCTGAACAGGAGGTCGAGCAGGACAGGGCGGGTCACTATCAGGTGCGGTTCCGGCCTCCGCTGGATGCCGAGGACTGGAACGCCCAGATCTCCCTGATGACCGGCATGGCGGCAGCCGACCTCATGATCGGCGCCAAGGTCGGGATTCTGCGGACCATGCCCGCGCCGGACGCCGGGGCATTGGACCGCATCCGTCGGGCCAGCGCGGGGCTGGGGGTGTCGTGGCCTGCGGACCAGGCGTACGGCGAGTTCCTGCGCACGCTCGACCGCACCAACCCCGCTCATCTGGCCCTGATCCACGAGGCCACCTCCCTGTTCCGCGGAGCCGGGTACACCCCGTTCGACGGCCAGGTGCCCGCCCAGCCGGGCCACGCAGCCGTCGCCGCGGCATACGCCCATGTCACGGCGCCGTTGCGGCGCTTGGTCGACCGGTTCGGTCTCGTCGTGTGCGAAGCCATCTCGGCAGGCCAGCCGATCCCGGCTTGGGCGCGGGAGGCGCTGCCGTCGCTGCCCCAGATCATGATGGCCTCGGACCGCGTGGCAAGCGGGGTGGAGCGCGCCTGCGCCGACGCGGCCGAGGCGGCGGTGCTGCTGCATCGGGTGGGGGAGACGTTCGACGCCATGGTCGTGGAGGTGCGCGACCGAACGGGCGCTGTGGTGCAGCTGCAGGAACCCGCCGTCCTGGCCAAGGCCGAGGGCGTCGGCGAGCTGGGAACCTGGGTGAAGGTCAAGCTCGTCGAGGCGACCGTCTCCACGGGGACGGTCCGGCTCCGCATCGTGGCCACCTAGCGCCGACGTGGCCTCTGAGCCACCCGCCTCAGTGCCGCCCGTGTCACCGAAACGGGCAGTGCCCTATCCTTGCGGCGGATGAGTCGGCCAGACGGTCGCGTCGGTGCGTGAGCACCGCCGAGGAACGTCCGGGCTCCACAGGGCAAGGTGGTGGCTAACGGCCACCCGGGGTGACCCGCGGGACAGTGCCACAGAGAACAGACCGCCAGCGGGCGCGGGCCTCGGCCCACACCGGCTGGTAAGGGTGAAACGGTGGTGTAAGAGACCACCAGCGGGCCAGGTGACTGGCTCGGCTAGGTAAACCCCACCTGGAGCAAGCTCAGACAGTGCGCGTTCGAGGGCGGCCCGCCCGAGTGCACGGGTAGAGCGCTGGAGGCAGTCGGCAACGGCTGTCCTAGATGGATGACCGTCTCCCGCCGGCCGGTAACGGCCAGCGGTGACAGAACCCGGCGTATCGGCCGACTCATCCACCCTCAACCGCCGCGATCGCGACGCGGGACCGGCGGCACGACCTACGGCGTCGGAGCGCCCACCGCGTAGTTGTTCAGGGTGAACGTCGTCGGCGCGCCGGTGTAGGAGATCTCGAAGCCGTACTCGACCTCGCCGAGGGTCTGCGACGACTTCAGCCAACCGTGGGCCACCGCCCACTGCAGCACATGTCCCAGGTCGACGCTGCCCTGGTTGGTCACCTGGTCACGGACGAACCACAAGCCGCTGCCGTCGCTGTTGCGGTACGCGTGGTACGAGACCCCGTCGACGGTCAGCTGGACGCCACCGTAGGTGTTCCACCAGTACTGCCAGTTCATCGTCCAGTTGTTCCAGACCATGACCTCGGTGCCGAAGTTGTCCAGCCACAGGTCGTAGGCCGCGTTCCACTGCTTGCCG
>NZ_DASYGF010000015.1:0-20700 GCF_036000045.1 Pedococcus sp. | reverse complement strand
GCATCGGTCCAGGGTGACCCGGTGTTCATGCGACGGGTCAACGGCTGGCTGGCGGTCTTCTGGATCGTGATGATCCCGATCTCGATGTGGAGAGGGTGGCTCAACTCGGTCGTGTATGTCTCGGCCCTGTCGCTGTGGGCTCTGGTCTCGGGGCATTGGTCGGCGTGGCAGGCGGCCCGGGTCGAGGTGCAGCAGCAAGCCGACGCCGAGGCCGCCAAGGAGCGGGACCTCGCCCAGGAGGTCGTCGAGACGATCGTGGAGAAGACCGAGATCGCTCCCGAGCCCGCGACCTGACCCAGCTCGAGTCCTGGACGGACCATGTCCATGGCCACGGGGCGCGGTGCACAGGCAGTGCCGAACAGCAATCGTGAGGCGGTAACGGACAGTGACATCAACCGAAGACAGCACGCCCGAGGTAGGCACCCACGAGGATGAGCCACACGGCTCTGGCCGTGCCTCGAAGCTGAACTGGCTACGCGCGGGGGTCCTGGGCGCCAACGACGGCATCGTGTCGGTCGCGGGAATCGTGGTCGGGGTGGCCGGCGCCACCTCGGCGCGTGGCCCCATCTTCACGGCAGGCATCGCCGGACTGGTGGCCGGAGCGGTGTCCATGGCCCTGGGAGAGTACGTGTCGGTCAGCAGCCAACGCGACAGCGACCACGCGGTCCTGGCCCAGGAGAAACGTGAGCTCAGCAATGACCCGGACGCCGAGCTGGAGGAGCTCGCCGCGATCTACCAGGCGAAGGGCATCAGCGAAGCCACGGCGCGCACGGTCGCCGAGGAGCTGACCGCGCACGACGCGCTCGCGGCCCACCTCGACGCCGAGCTCAACCTCGACCCTGATGACATCGCCAGCCCCTGGCAGGCCGCCGGAGCCTCGGCCCTGTCGTTCACCCTCGGCGCGGTCCTTCCTCTGCTGGCGATCCTGCTGCCACCGCAAACGATCCGCGTGCCCGTCACCATCGTCGCGGTCCTCGTTGCCCTCGCAGTCGCCGGCGCCTCGAGCGCCCGTATCGGCGGAAGCTCCGTGCGCAAGGCGGTTCTGCGGATCGTCGTAGGAGGAGCTGCAGGCCTGGCCTTCACCTACACCGTGGGTCACCTCTTCGGCACAGCCATCGGCTAGCTCGGTATGCGCGGGCCCGCTGGCCCCCGCGGCCACCATCCTCTCCTTGGGCCTCGGGAGATATGACCCGCATGAGCCATGGCGCCCTCTCGGGGCCGGACCGCATACTGCTGCCTGGGGAAGCAAGGGTGCCCACGTCTGGGGAAATGCACGAAGGCGTGGGCGCTTTGGCTTGCCACCGGGCGACCCATGCGCCGGGTAGTCAGCCGGGGGTGCCGTTGAGCCATCGCCGCAGGCGCCAGCCACCGCCAGACTTGTACGGTGACACCTCATGCGTGAGAAGACGGAGACCACGTGCCCGGCATGTGGCAACGCCGTGGAGACCACCACCATGACCGACCGGGTGGACGACCACCGCCTCACAGTCCACGTTCACCTAAGCCCGAAGCCGTCGATCGATGCCGCTATGCCACAGACGGCTACGACGCCGGCCGCGAGCGCGGCCCGTTAGCGGCCGAGAAGCCCATCTCCGGCAGGGTTCCGAGCATGGGTGCCGTTGTCGCGCGTGACATGATGCCAGGGCGGCACTGAACTGCCGTGTTAGAGACAGCGCCCCCGCCAAGACGTGGCCGGGGCGTTGTCGTCCGAACGGACGAGGTTGGGCTGCCCTGGCACGGGTAGCCACCGGAGGACCGCCTATGGGCTCCAGCAGCGAGGGTCGCGGGCGGACCGAGCGACGAGCGCCCCCGCCGAGTCAGTGGGCGGGGCGCCCGCCTCTTGACGTCAAGAGATCCGGGTGCCGACCTCTTCGAGCGCAGTGGCCAGCTCGCGCACCCGCCGCGGTCATGCCGTCGCATCGGTCCTCGTCGCCGGTCATCGGGTTTCCGTGGCCTTCGTCAGCCCCCCGTGGCTGGTCAGGGTCGGGATGACGAGCCATCGGAGGGTGCTACCGCAGCAGCCGGCCGCTGCGCAAGCCGACATTCGAAACCCGAATACCGGCTTCCGTATGCCGCCCACCTCGCGGCAGGCTTCCCCCGTCGGCGTCCACGATGCGCCGCTCCGGACGGTCTGGGTCGTCGACCACTCCCCCCGCGTCGGCGACCCAGACTTCCGGAACGGATTCCTGGCAGGATCGAGAGTGCCCGGCATCTGTCGGGCGAGAGCGCCCGGCGCGCCTGTCGGGCCAGCGAGTCGGCTCGAGGAGACGCCATGCCCAGCGCGGAACGCACCATCACGATCAACCGCCCGGTCGACGAGGTCTTCCGGTTCTTCAGCACCCCGGCTAACGACCCGTCCTGGCGCACCCACGTCAAGGAGATCAGCGGCACGGCAGGGCCAGGCGCCCGCATCCACCAGGTGGTCTCTGGCCCCGGTGGCCGCGGCATACCGGCTGACATCGAGGTGACCACCTTCGAGCCGCCCACGCGCTACGCCTTCGCGGTCGTGGCCGGCCCCGCGCGCCCGACCGGCGAGTTCGTCCTCACGCCCGCTGGCGAGGCGACGACCGAGGTGCGGTTCTCCCTGCGAGCCGAGCTCACAGGCATCAAGAAGCTCTTCATGGGCGGCCAGGTCCAGAAGTCGATGGACGGCGAGATGGCCTCCCTCGACACCGCCAAGCGACTCATCGAACAGGGCTGAAACCCAAGGTCAGGACCCCGGACGTGGTAGAACACTCAGCGGTCGCTCAGTCGCGCCGCGATGTAATGAACGCCACGATGTGAGGTAGATAGTGCACAACGCCAGCGGCTAAGCAGGCACTACCCGAGATGGAGGTTGGATGACCGGCATGAAGTCACTCTGGGCCATGGTGCAGGGAGACCCCGTTTTCATGCGGCGCGTCAACGGCTGGCTCGCCATCTTCTGGATCGTCATGATCCCGATCTCGCTCATGATGGGCTGGCTGAACTCCGTCGTCTATGTCTCGGCGCTGTCGCTGTGGGCCCTGGTCTCCGGACACTGGTCCGCATGGCAGGCCGCCCGCGTCGAGGTGAAGCAGCAGGAGGACGCCAAGGCCGCCGAGGCGCAGAACGTGCCCGAGGAGATCGTCGAGAAGATCGTCGAGAAGACCGAGATCCAGCCCGAGCACTCCGCCTGAGCTCAGCGAGCGCTCAGCCGCCTGTCCCGGCCGCCGGTCGAGCGCGCCTCGGCTCAGCCGGCCTCGCGAGCGCGCCGCGCCGCTTTGGCCGCCGCGACCTTGCGATCGCGCTCCTGCTGGAGGCGGGACAGCGGGTCGTTGCCCTCACCCAGCTGGGCAGGCCCGTACATCTGCATGGTCATCCGCCGGATGCGCCACATGATCCGGTATCCCACCGAGAGTCCTTCGTTGTCTGCCTTGCCCATGGTGCGCTCCGTTAGTTAGTGTACTTACTATTCGCAGTCTAACCGTATGCCGCGCGTCTCCCCAACCAGAAGGCCGCCCATGACCTCGACAACACCATGACCTCGACAACGGACTCCGCCCCGACCGCCGCCCACGCCGACCTGCTCAAGCTCGACCGGCAGGTGTGCTTCGCCCTGGCCGTCGCCTCCCGCACGGTGATCGGCCTCTACCGCCCGCTGCTCGAGCCGATGGGGCTGACCCACCCGCAGTACCTCGTCATGCTCGCCCTCTGGGAGCAGTCGCCCCTGCGGGTCGCCGACCTCGCCGAACGGCTCAGCCTCGAGCCGGCCACCCTCTCCCCGCTGCTCAAGCGACTGGAGGTGGCCGGCATGGTCGTGCGCGGACGCGACCCCAAGGACGAGCGGGCACTCGCGGTGTCGCTCACCGAGCGCGGCGCCGACGCTCGCCGTCAGGCGGAGCGCGTGCCCGCCGCAATCATGGAGCGGCTCGGTATGGGGATCGGTGAGCTCTCCGATCTCCGCGACACCCTCACGCGCCTGATCGAGGCGGCGGCCCCTCGCTAGCGGGCGGGACCGACTGGTTGCCGCCGACCACGTGGGTCGGAAGACTCCACCCATGACCGATGACCAGTGGTTCCGCGAAGCCGTCGTCTACCAGATCTACCCGCGCAGCTTCAGCGACAGCAACGGCGACGGCATCGGCGACCTCCGGGGGATCATCAGCCGCCTCGACTACCTCGCCCAGCTCGGTGTCGACGTCCTGTGGCTCTCGCCCATCTACACCAGCCCGCAGGACGACAACGGCTACGACATCAGCGACTACCAGGACATCGACCCGACCTTCGGCACCCTCGCCGACGTGGACGAGCTGGTCGAGCAGGCACACGCACGCGGCATACGGATCGTCATGGACCTCGTCGTGAACCACACCTCCGACGAGCACCCGTGGTTCGTCGAGTCCCGCTCCAGCACCGACAACCCGAAGCGCGACTGGTACTGGTGGCGTCCCGCGCGCAAGGGCATGGAGGCCGGCACGCACGGCGCCGAGCCGACCAACTGGGAGTCCTTCTTCAGCGGGTCAGCCTGGCAGCTCGACGAGACGACCGGCGAGTACTACCTGCACCTGTTCAGCCGCAAGCAGCCCGACCTCAACTGGGAGAACCCCGAGGTACGCGAGGCCGTCTACACGATGATGCGCTGGTGGCTCGACCGCGGCATCGACGGGTTCCGCATGGACGTCATCAACATGATCTCCAAGGACACCGCGCTCCCGGACGGGCACCTCACCCACGGCGGCCTCTATGGCGATGGCGGTCCTCATTTCCTCTGCGGCCCGCGCATCCACGAGTTCATGCAGGAGATGCACCGCGAGGTCTTCGACGGCCGCCCCGAGAAGCTCCTCACCGTCGGCGAGATGCCCGCGGTCACCGTCGACGAGGCGGTTCTGTTCACCGACCCCGAGCGCCACGAGCTCGACATGGTCTTCCAGTTCGAGCATGTCGGTCTCGACCACGGCGCCCACAAATGGGACCGCGTCCCGCTCGACCTGCGCGACCTCAAGGCGAGCATGGCCCGGTGGCAGGCCGGCCTGGCCGAGCGCGGCTGGAACTCGCTCTACTGGAACAACCACGACCAGCCCCGCGCGGTCTCACGGTTCGCCACCGACGAGCCCCAGTACCGCGTCCCCGCCGCCAAGCTCCTCGGCACCGTGTTGCACCTGCACCGTGGCACGCCCTACGTCTACCAGGGCGAGGAGATCGGCATGACCAACGTGCCGTTCCCCGACGAGAACGCCTTCCTGGACATCGAGTCGGTCAACTACTACGAGGCGGCCATGGCCGCCGGTCTCGACTCGGACACCGTCCTGGGCGCGCTGCGGGTGGGCAGCCGAGACAACGCCCGCTCACCGATGCAGTGGGACGACAGCCCGCATGCCGGGTTCACCCAGGGCACCCCGTGGGCACCGGTCAACCCGAACTACCCGGAGATCAACGCGGCGGCGGCAGTGGCCGACGACGACTCGGTGTTCCACCACTACCGCCGGGTCATCGAGCTGCGTCACTCCGAGCCCGCGGTGGCCCACGGTGACTTCACCATGCTGGCCCCCGACCACCCTGCCCTCTACGCCTACACCCGCTCGTATGCCGGCACCGACCTCCTCGTGGTGGCCAACTTCTCCGCCGAGGAGCTTGCCCTGGACGACGTGCTCGACGACCTCGCCGCGTGGTCGGGGACCGAGCTGCTGCTGGGCAACCTCGAGCCGGCCGACTCGGTGACCGCTCCCCTGCGGGCCTGGGAGGCGCGGATCCTCAAGCGGACCTGATGCCGAACCGGGGCCGCGCGCCCTGTTCGTGACCACTCGACGCTTATTGCAGCGCGCGGCAGCATGTTCGAGCGTTGTTCGTGACCACTCGACGCTTATTGCAGTGAGGAGCCGGGCGTCGCCTCCCGCAGGGCATCCAGCACCTTGCTGTCGATCCCGTCCGGGCTGAGCCGCGTCTCGTAGTTCTCCTGCGACGCCCACGCGGCGAGCGCCTGCGAGACCGCACCCTCATGGCCGAGCGTCGCGAGGCGGGCGCCGACCTCCTCGGCCAAGTCACCCGCCAACGGCTGGACGTCTTCGGGTGCGCCGAACATGAGGTCGTTCAGCCGCAGCAGCCGCGCCAGCTCGCGCGGGGCGTCCGGGTGGTCGTCGACCCGCACGTCGGCGAGCACCCCGCACTCGTCGTAGCCGGCACCCGGCCGCACGGCATACAGCGCTGCGCCCTGCCGACCACGGGAGTCTCCGCCGGCGGCGTCCCCCGCGAGCAGAGCCGCGCACAGGCGGTCGGTGAGCCCGGCCCCGGCCGACCCGAGCCAGGCGCGCTCCATCTCCGCGACCACCTCGGGACCGGTGAGGATGTTGCCCTGGATGGCGTAGCCCCCGGTCGCATCCCGCCCGGACACCCCACCAGCCCAAGGCAGGCACCGTATGCCGGTGTACGTCGCCTCCGAGTCAGCCCCGACCACGCCGAGCTGGCGGTGGTCGCGATCGGCGTCCGGCTCGATGCAGGCCAGCACGGCCTCGGCGGCAGACGCCCCTCGCCGCAGGGCCGCGAGTGCCTCCTCACGATAGGCGACCCGCGCCATCGCCTGGGTCGCGACGGCCCCGACCCCGAGCTCGGCGGCAGGGACCACGGCACCGACGAACGGGAACTTGCTGGCCACCGCCACGCCGAACGCGTCGCCGACCTGACCCACGATGGAGAACGTCACGCGCCGACGCTAGCCGAGACCATCGGCATACGGTGGGTGGATGGCCATCATCGAAGCCGCCCTCGGCGACATCACCACCGAGCAGGTCGACGCCGTCGTCAACGCCGCGAACTCCTCGCTGATGGGCGGCGGAGGGGTCGACGGCGCCATCCACGCAGCGGCCGGCCCCGCCCTGCTGGAGGAGTGCCGGCGCCTGCGGGAGACGACGCATCGCAGCGGCTTGGCCGTCGGCGACGCCGTGGCGACAGGTGCGGGGAGACTGCCGGCCCAGTGGGTCATCCACACGGTCGGCCCCAACCGGCACGCGGGTCAGACCGACCCGGCGCTGCTGGCCTCGTGCTTCTCCCGCAGCCTGGCCGTCGCGAGTGGGGTCGGCGCCCGCAGCATCGCGTTCCCGGCGGTGAGCGCGGGGATCTACGGGTGGGACGCGGCCGAGGTCGCTCGGATCGCGGTCGCCGCGGTGCGCTCAGGTCTCGAGGCAGGCGATGGGCCGGAGCTGGTGCGGTTCGTGCTGTTCAGCCACCAGGTGCTGGCCGCCTTCCAGACCCAGCTGGACGCCTAGCCCCCTAGGCGCCTTGGCTCAGCGCCTCGTGCGCGCCGTCACCCTCGCGACCGGAGCTGATGAGCTGGCCGATGGTCTCCACGGTGTGGGCGCCCTGCAGCGCTACCCGGCGGTTCGCCATGTAGAACGGCACACCCGTGATGCCGACCTCGGTGGCGGCGCGCTCGTCGGCCCGCACGTGGTCGCTGTACTCCGTGCCGGCCAGCACCGACGACAGCCGGCGGCCGTCCAGCCCTGCCTCGGCCCCGAGGCGCTGCAGCGTCTCGATGTCGTCGATCGCCTTGCCCTCGGTGAAGTAGGCGCTGTAGAGCCGCTCCAGCACGGCCGCCTGCAGGGCGTGGCCACCCTGCGCCAGCCCGAGCGCCACGATTCGGTGGGCGTCGAAGGAGTTGGCGCGCAGCTGACGGTCGACCTCGATGTCGATGCCGTCGGGCCGGGCCATCGTGGCCGGCCGCTCGGCGAGCTCGCGGGCGCCGTCGAGGTCGGTGCCGTAGCGCTCCGCCAGCCAGGACAGCACGGTCGACCCGTCACCCCGCGGCGTGCCGGGGTCGAGCTCGAACGCGTGGTAGGTCACGCTCACATCGGCAGGGTGCGCGCTCTCGGCGATGGCGTACTCGAGGCGCCGCTTGCCGATGTAGCACCACGGACAGACCACGTCAGCCCACACATCGATCTCGACAACGCTCATGCACCCATACAAACACGATCGTGGGCCGGTAGCACGGGGGGGTTGCGGCTCGCGGGATACCGCCGGGAGGTCACCCCGAGCACCCCGAGACTCGCCGGACGCGCCGAAGGCCCCCACCCGGCGAACGGGGGGAGGCCTTCGGTGCGTGGCTCCTGACGGGCCCTGGGATCAGGGGCGGCCGTAGGTGACGCTGGAGGACCAGATCGGTCGGAGACCGACCGAGGATCCCGAGTGGGGGCTGTCCCACATCATGCCGTTGCCGGCGTAGATGCCGACGTGGTACGCGGGCGACCCGAAGAACACCAGGTCACCGGGCTGCGGGTTGGACACCGGGGTCGAGGCCGCCTGCTGCTCCGACGCCGTGCGCGGCAGGAAGATGCCGACCTGCCGGAACACGTATGCCGTGTAGCCGGAGCAGTCGAAGCCCGCCGGGGTGGTGCCGCCGTACTGGTACGGGACGCCCTGGTACTGGGCGGCGATGCCGAGGATGCCACCGGCGGCTGGCGCGGACACGGCTGGAACGGCGACCCGGGTCGTGGACCGGCTGGCCTGCGGCGCGACGCGGGGCGCCTGCTGCACCGCCGCGGCCGGGACGACGACCGCCACGGGCGCGGGCGCCGGCTTCGGGGTGGCCTTGAAGCCGATGAGGCCGAAGGAGTCGGCAGCCGCAGGGGCCGCGACCTGGGGAGCGCGCACGGCGGCGGGGGCCGCGATGGTGGGGGCCTTCTGCGTCGACTGGGCAGCAGTGGCCGCGGACGCCGGAAGGGCGAACGAGGCGACGAGCCCGCCGGAGGCGGCGATGACGGCCGAGGTCTTGACGGCAGGCTGGGCGGATTTCGCCACGATGCCGCTGATCTCGGCGACGGGGTTGTAACGACCGGGCGCGCGGTGACGGCCCTGAGCGTGAGAAGCCACGATGAATGAACCTCCAGCGCCTACGAGGTGAGCTGTCGGGTTCGGGTGGAGGTAGATCACCCGGCCTTCACGTCGGCCACCCGTCCTAGCGGGTGCGATGCGTGGAGACTTAACCCCAAGGACCCTCCGGAGAGGGCCCAAAAGTGGGTCCCCCGCTCCTGTCAAGCGGTCTTGCTGAGGACTCGGGCGTGGTGACAGGACTAGGCGATCCACATCGAGCCAACCCCTCCCAGGAGAGGAGAGGTCTCCGCGAGGGTACACAAGAGTGCGGCCCAATGTCACGTTGAGGTCACGGCGCGTCCAAGAATCAGCCAAGCACCGTTTGAGAAACGTCTACGAGAGCGCCAAACACGTGTTGGGCCACGTCGTCGGGCAGCGAGACCCCGGTGGACTCGGGGGCGTTCTCGCGGACCACGACGACCCGCCCGTCGGCACGATGCACGCGGACGCGCTCGCCGGGCAGCAGCCGGGCCAGGGTCAGCAGGCTCAGGGCCTCGTGGTCCACCTGCACGGGCTCGCCGATGCGCCGGACCAGAACCGTCTCGGGGCGCTCGGTCGCCAGCTCGGTCAGGGTGCGCAGCCCCGAGCGGAAGTCCTCGCTCGGCTCGTCGTCCCCGAGCTCGTCCAGCCCCGGGATGGGGTTGCCGTACGGCGAGTCGTGGTGGTCCTTGAGCATGGCCAGGATCTTGCGCTCGACCCGCTCGGACATCACGTGCTCCCAGCGACAGGCCTCGTCGTGGACGTACTCCCACTCCAGCCCGATGACGTCCACGAGCAGGCGCTCGGCCAGCCGGTGCTTGCGCATCACCCGGGTGGCCAGCAGACGGCCCGTTTCGGAGAGCTCGAGGTGACGGTCACCAGCGAGGCTCAACAGACCGTCGCGCTCCATACGAGCCACCGTCTGGGAGACGGTGGGACCGGAGTGCCCGAGACGCTCGGCGATGCGGGCGCGCAGCGGAGGGATGCCCTCCTCCTCCAGCTCGAAGATCGTCTTGAGGTACATCTCCGTGGTGTCGATCAGGTCCGTCACACGCCCAAGCCTCTCACCTCGGCCGGACTGCCGTGACCGTCGTCAGACGCGGGCACTACCTTCGGCGCATGAGCTTCGTCGTGCCGGCCCGGTTCTGCGGGCCACCCGAGTCAGGCAACGGCGGCTGGGTCAGCGGGCACGCGGCGGCGTTGCTCGCACCGGGCCCCGACGAGGCGGTGACGGTTCGGCTGCGCACTCCCCCGCCGCTCGACCGCGAGCTCCAGGTGGAGCAGGACGGCGGCCTACTGCGCGTGCGCGACGGCGAGCACCTCGTGCTCGAGGCGAGCCGCGAGGCCGCTCCCGGTGTCGACGGCATACCGGCTGTGGTGTCGTTCGCTGACGCGGAAGCGGCCGGCGAGCGGTACGAAGGGCGGTCCGGGCACCCATTTCCCACCTGTTACTCCTGCGGCCCTGCACGTGCGGAGGGCGACGGGCTGCGACTGCGACCCGGTCGCGTCGAGGCAGGGGCGGGCGAGTACGCCTGCGCCTGGACCCCCGACGACGACGTGTCGCTCGAAACGGTCTGGGCCGCGCTGGACTGCCCCGGCGGCTGGGCCAGCGGGATCGCCGGCCGGCCCATGGTCCTGGGCACCATGACCGCGCGCGTCGCGGCGATGCCCGCTCCCCGTCGCCCCCACGTCGTGATGGCGTGGCAGCGTGGCTCCAGCGGGCGCAAGCACCTCAGCGGCACCGCGTTGTATGCCGCCGACGGCCACCTCCTCGCGCACGCCGAGGCGACATGGGTCGCCGTGGACCCCGACACCATTCGACCCCTGGGAGGTCAGGCATGAGCAGGCTCGCCGTCGTGACAGGAGCCAGCAGCGGCATCGGCGCCGAGACCGCGCGCCAGCTGGCGTCGGCCGGGTACGAGGTGGTGTGTGCGGCGCGACGCGCCGACCGCATCGAGGAGCTCGCCGCGCAGATCGGGGGCCGCGCCGTCGCGTGCGACGTCTCCAAGGCCGAGGACATCGCCAGGCTGGCCGACGAGGTGGGCGACCGCCTCGACGTCCTGGTCAACAACGCGGGTGGGGCGCTCGGCCTCGCTCCCGTCGCGGAGACCGACGTCGCCGACTGGAGGTCGATGTACGAGTCCAACGTCATCGGCACGCTCCAGGCGACCCAGGCGCTGCTGCCAGCTCTGATCGCGTCCGGTGCCGGGACCATCGTCAACGTCGGTTCGATAGCAGGGCGCGGGGCATACGAAGGCGGGTCGGGCTACATCGCGGCCAAGCACGCGGTGGCGGCGCTGACCGAGACCCTGCGCCTCGAGCTCGTCGACCAGCCGGTGCGGATCGAGGAGATCGCGCCGGGGATGGTGCGCACCGAGGAGTTCTCGCTGACGCGGTTCGGGGGCGACCAGACACGGGCCGATGCCGTCTATGCCGGGGTCGCCGAACCCCTCGTGGCCCAGGACATCGCCGAGGCGATCGTGTGGATGGTCCAGCGCCCGGCCCACGTCAACATCGACCTCATGGTCATCAAGCCGCGGGCCCAGGCTGCTGCGCACCGGGTGCACCGCGAGAGCTGACCGGCAAAGCCGTTGCGCCACCCGACCTTCGCCGTTTAGCGTCGAGCTACACGGAAGGGAGGTGGTCCAACTAGTGATTTCCAATTGGACGCGTGAGGTGACTGCGCTCTAGCGCACCTCGACTGCTCGAGGTGCGGTAGCGCAATCCCCAGCAGTTCACCGCAGCCCGTGGGCCGCACAGGTCGTCCCCTGTGCATGCCGGCCGCTCGATACGGCAGGCAGGCCCACGGGCTGTTCGCTGTGTGGAACGGGTGTGGCCTCAGGGGCGGAGGGCGACTGCCTCGGCCGCGAGCGCCTCGATGCGCGCCCATTCTCCTCGCGCCACGGCATCCTTGGGCGTCAGCCAGGAGCCGCCCACACACCCCACGTTCGGCAGCGCCAGCCACGACGCGGCCGTCTCGGGCGTGATCCCACCTGTCGGGCAGAACCGCAGCTGCGGACAAGGCCCGCTGACCGCCGACAGGTAGGGACGCCCCCCGCTCGCCTCGGCGGGAAAGAACTTCATCGCCTCGAGCCCGGCCTCGGCCAGCGTCAGCATCTCGGTGAGCGTCCCGGCCCCCGCCAGCAGCGGCAGCCCGCTGTCGAGTGCAGCGCCCAGCAGCCGCAGTGGCGACCCCGGCGTGACGATGAACTGGGCACCCGCCGCGACCACCTGGCTCACCTGCTCGGGCGTGACGACCGTGCCGGCTCCGACGACCATGCCCTCCACCTCGGAGGCGACCGCCTCGATGGCGCCGAGGCCGGCCGCGGAGCGCAGCGTGAGCTCGATGACCGGTATGCCGCCGCGCAGCAGCGCCCGGGCCAGCGGCACCGCCTGCTCGACGGAGTCGACGACGACCACCGGGATCACGGGGGCGAGGTCGAGGATGTCGGCCTCGCTTCGCAGTACGGGTTTCGTGGTGGGTGCCTGGGTCATCGGACGTCTTCCTCCTGCGGCATGGTCTTGAGATAGGTGTCATCGAGGTCGGCCCCGCCGTGCACACCCTCGCGGTACGCCCGGCCGAGGGTGGTGAACACGTGCGCACCCTCGTCAGCCCGACCCACTGCGGCACGCATGCTGGCGAACAGCTCACGTCCCGTCCCGACACCGTCGTCGGTGACCCGGCGCGAGGGCAGTCGAGCGGCCAGCTCGGCGTCGTCCACGAGAACATCGAGTCGCCCGGTGGTCGAGTCCACCCGGATCACGTCGCCGTCCTGGATCTTCGAGATGGGACCCGCGTGCACCGACTCGGGCGTCACGTGGATCGCCGCCGGGATCGCGCCCGACGCGCCACTCATCCGGCCGTCGGTGACCAGCGCCACGGCATACCCGCGCTTCTGGAGCACCCCGAGCGACGGGGTGAGGGCGTGCAGCTCGGGCATGCCGTTCGCACTGGGCCCCTGCTCGCGGATGACCACGACGACGTCGCGGTCGAGCTCGCGACGGGAGAACGCCTGCAGGAACCCGACCTGGTCGGTGAAGACGCGCGCGGGCGCCTCGACCACGCGGTCCTTCTCGGCCACCGCGGACACCTTGATGACCGCGTGGCCCAGCGTGCCGCGCAGCACCCGCAGGCCGCCGTCGGGAGCGAACGGGTCGGTGGCGGGACGCAGCACGTCGGGATCGCCCGACGAGGGGGCCGCGTCGACGAACCGAAGCTTGCCGTCGACCAGCTCCGGCCGCCGGGTGTAGTGGTGCAGGCCCTGGCCGGCGAGCGTCAGCACGTCACCGTGAAGCAGACCGCTGTCGAGCAGCGTGCGCACGAGGAACGGCGTGCCACCTGCCGCATGGAAGTGGTTCACGTCGGCAGGGCCGTTGGGGTAGATCCGCGCCACAGAAGGAACCGCAGCCGACAGGTCGTCGAAGTCCTCCCACGTCAGGTCGATCCCGGCAGCGGCCGCCATCGCGATCAGGTGCATGGTGTGGTTCGTCGAGCCGCCCGTCGCCAGCAGCGCCACGACGCCGTTGACGACTGACCTCTCGCTGACGACCTGGCCGATGCCGTACGGCGCGTCGGACGCGGCGATCTCGGCAACGCGGCGGGTGGTCGCTGCAGTGAGTGCGTCGCGCAGCGGGTCATCCGGGTGCACGAAGGCGGCGCCGGGCAGGTGCAACCCCATGACGTCCATGAGCATCTGGTTCGAGTTGGCCGTGCCATAGAAGGTGCAGGTGCCGGGCGAGTGGTACGACGCGACCTCGCTCGCGAGCAGCTCGTCGCGCCCCACCTCGCCGGCGGCGTAGGCCTTGCGGGTCTCTGCCTTCTCGGCGTTCGAGCGACCGCTGGACATGGGGCCGGCCGGCACCAGGGCCACAGGCAGGTGCCCGAACGACAGTGCGCCGGCCACCAGCCCAGGCACGATCTTGTCGCAGACCCCGAGCAGCAGCGCCCCGTCGAACACGTCGTGGGACAGGGCGATCGCGGTCGACATCGCGATGACGTCCCGGCTGAACAGGCTGAGCTCCATGCCGCTGCGGCCCTGCGTGATGCCGTCACACATGGCCGGCACCCCACCCGCCACGCGGGCGACCGCACCGACCTCGCGCGCCGTCTGCTTCATCGCTGACGGGTAGTGCTCGAACGGCGCGTGCGCCGACAGCATGTCGTTGTAGGACGTGATGATCCCGAGGCTCACGCCGGTGTCGGCGGCCATCATGGTCCGGTCGGAGCCGCCGCAGGCGGCGACCGCGTGCGCCAGGTTGGAACAACCGAGGTCGGTGCGCGCGGGGCGAAGGCTCAGCTCGGAGGCGGCGCGGGACAACCGCTCGAGGTATGCCGTGCGGGTGGCGCGGCTGCGCTCGGTCACGCGGGCGGTGACATCGGCGACGACGGGGTGGACGACGGGGGCCATGGGGCTCCTGAGGGCGGCGGTCGGGACGGGGACCGCGCGAACGGCGACGGTGACGCGCGCGTTGTGATTCCGTTCACAAGTGTGGCGACGTCTCAGGGATCGGCAAGCACCGTCCCGGCATACGGACCGGTAGCCAGCCCCTCAGGGTTGCCGTCAGGGTTGCAGACGAGACAGCGCCCAGGCGTCCCCGTCGTCCAGCGAGCCGTCCGACACCCGGCGGAACACCAGGCGGTCGTGCAGCCGGTTGAGGCGGCCACCCCAGAACTCCACCTCGTCGCACTCCACCCGGTACCCACCCCAGAAGTCCGGGACCGGCACGTCGTCGGGTGAACCACGGTCCGGCCACTGCGCGACATACCGGGCATAGGCCGCCTCCAGCTCCTGGCGACCTGACACGGGCTGCGACTGCCGCGACGCCCACGCTGAGATCCGCGAGCCCCACGGCCGTGACCCGAAGTAGGTCGTGACCTCCTCACGCCCCAGCGGCAGCGCCGTCCCCCTGAAGCGGATCGCCCGGTACATCGACGGCCACGTGAGCGACACGGCGATCCCGCTGTTGGCAGCGATCTCCTGGCCCTTGGCCGACTCTGTGTTCGTGACGAAACCGGGACCCCGCTCGTCGAAGAAGCGCATCAGCACCGTGCGGACGTTCGGTCGCCCGTGCTCGTCGACGGTGGCCACCGAGAGGGCGAGCGGCTCCGGCACGTCGGCCAGGGTCTGCGCTCGCTGGACCGCCTCGGAGACCCAGCGCTGCGCCTGCTGGAAGGGCGTCGGGGCCACCTCGGCCTCAGACAGCCCGTCACCGATGTAGTCCGAGCGCAGCAGGTCAGCCATGCCCCCGAGACTACGGTCGCCTAGGGGCCCGCTCGCGCTCGGTGCGACTTACGGTGTCGGATGGCGGGCGTCGTACCGCACGAACCCGGGCTGCAGCCGGGCGAGCAGCACGATGGCGGCGATGCAGGCCAAGCCGCCGACGACCGCGGTCATGGCCTCGCCGATCCCGCTGGAGACGAGGCCGCCCGCCAGCTCTCCGAGCCGGGGTCCGCCTGCCACCACGACAATGAAGACCCCCTGCAGCCGGCCGCGCAGATGGTCCGGCGTGGCTGCCTGCAGGATCGTGGTCCGGAACACCGCGCTCACGGAGTCGGAGCCGCCCGCGACCGCCATCGCCGCCAGCCCGAACCACAGCGCCTCCCCCCGGCTGAGCACCCCACCGGCGGCGAGCATGGCGACGCCGAACCCGCTGATGGCCGCTCCCCAGCCGACGATGGCCACCAGGATCGCGAGACCCTGCCGTCGGACGTGGCCCAGCCGTCCGGAGAAGAACATCGCGCCGATCCCCCCGATCGCGGCCGCCGCGCTCAGCGCCCCGACCGTCCTGGCACCGCCGCCGAAGATGACCGCGCCGGCGGCGGGGAACAGCACCCGCGGCTGCGCCAGCAGCATCGCGCAGATGTCGGCGACGAACGTCATGCGCACGTTGGGCCGGGTCGTGAGGAACGCGAGCCCGTCGAGCACCGAGCGCAGTCCCGGGCGGGAGGGAGCCGAGCCGTCCGTGGCCGGCTCCGGGGGCAGCGGCTCGAGCCGGGCGAGCCCCCACAGCGCAGCCGTCGTGATGACCGCGTCGGTCGTGTAGGCCGCGCGGAAGCCGCCCCAGTCCACGAGAAAGCCCGCCATCAGCGGCCCGACCGTCATCGCTGAGTTCATCGCGAACACCGACAGCGCGTTCGCCGCCGGCAGCTGCTCGCGGGCCAGGATCCGCGGGTAGATCGAGGTCCGGGCGGGTGAGGACACGGCATACGCGCCGTTCCAGAGCGCCACCAAGGCATAGAGAACCCAGACGTGCCCGTTGCCGAGCCACGCCTGGGTGGCGCACAGCACGCTGGAGAGGAAGGCGACGCTCTGGGCCACGAGACCGACGGTGCGGCGGTCGAAGTGGTCGATCAGCGTGCCGCCGTAGAGCCCCATCACCACGAGCGGGACCAGGGCGCAGAGCCCGACCAGACCCACGGCGGCAGTCGATCTCGTCAGGTCGTAGACCTGGAGCCCGATGGCCACCACGGCCAGCTGTGAGCCGATGTTGGAGAACGTGAAACCCGCATACAACCGCCGGTATGCCGCGTTGACCCGCAACGGGGTGAGGTCGAGGAGCAGCGGCACAGAGCGACCCTATGGCTGCCCGTCAACCACCGACGTGAATGCCCAGCTCGACGGCGAGGGCCGGGGCGAGGTCGATGAGCTGGACTGCCGAGATGGTGGCGCCACGGAGCCCGGTGAGCCCACGCGGACCGATGAGCTCGGCCGCACTGAGGTCGACCTTGCTGAGGGTGGCCCTGCCGAGCTCGGGTGAGACGAGCCGCGTCCCCTCGAAGGAGACCTGGGTCAGCGTCGCCTCGGAGAGGTCAGGTTCCACCAGCTGACAGTCCACGAACTGGCAGTCGACGAGAGTGGCGCCGCGCAGGTTGAGGAACTCGATCTTGCATCCCTCGAACCGCACCCGCCTCAGCTCGGAGCCATAGAGCTGGACCGCCCCCAGCCGCGCGCCCTGCACCACGCAGTCCAGCCACGTCGACTCGGCGAGGTCGACGCCCGCGCCGTGCACGGCATACAGGCCGGTGTCGCCGAAGCGCGCTCGGGGCAGCTTCACCTCGCTCAGGTCGCACCGTTGGAAGGTGCACTCGAGGAAGCGGGCCTGAGGCGCGGACTGGCCCGAGAGGTCCCCGGTCAGCACCTCGCCGTCGTAGTCCGTCTCGGCACTCAGCACCCGGCAATAGTGACGCATCGGCCCGACAGTGCAGAATGAACTCGCCAGTAGGATCCGGGCCGACCGCCCATCCCTTCACGACCAGGCCGAGAGGACACCCATGTCCGACACCGACTTCAAGCCAGGCCTCGAGGGCGTCATCGCCTTCGAGTCAGAGATCGCCGAGCCTGACAAGGAGGGCGGCTCGCTGCGCTACCGCGGCGTCGACATCAAGGACCTGGTGGGACGGGTGTCGTTCGGTCAGGTGTGGGGGCTGCTGGTCGACAACGAGTTCGACCCGGGCCTGCCGCCGGCCGAGCCGTTCCCGCTGCCGGTGCACTCGGGCGACATCCGCGTGGACGTGCAGTCGGCCCTGGCTCAGCTCGCGCCGCTGTGGGGTTTCAAGCCGCTGCTCGACATCGACGCCGAGCAGGCGCGCGACGACCTGGCTCGCGCGTCGGTCATGGCACTGTCCTTCATCGCGCAGTCCGCCCACGGCCAGGACTCACCGATGGTGCCCCAACGCCGCGTCGACGAGGGTCGCACGATCGTCGAGCGGTTCATGATCCGCTGGCGTGGAGAGCCCGACCCCAAGCATGTCGAGGCCATCGATGCCTACTTCATCTCCGCCGCCGAGCACGGCATGAACGCCTCGACCTTCACGGCCCGCGTCATCGCCTCGACCGGAGCCGATGTGGCTGCGTGCCTGTCAGGCGCCATCGGCGCGCTGTCCGGACCACTGCACGGCGGGGCTCCCTCGCGCGCCCAGCACATGATCGAGGGCGTGGAGCGCACCGGCGATGCCCGCGCCTACGTCAAGGACGTCCTCGACCGAGGCGAGCGGCTGATGGGCTTCGGCCACCGCGTCTACCGTGCGTACGACCCTCGCGCTGCGGTTCTGCGCGACACCTGCGAGCGCCTCGGCGCCCCGCGGTTCCAGGTGGCCCTCGAGCTCGAGCAGGCGGCCCTGGCCGAGCTGCGGGAGCGGCAGCCCGACCGCGTGCTGGAGACCAACGTGGACTATTGGGCAGCCGTCCTGCTCGACTTCGCCGACGTGCCCGGCACGATGATGACGCCGCTGTTCGCCGCCGCCCGCAGCGCCGGTTGGTCGGCTCACATCCTCGAGCAGAAGAAGACCGGCCGGCTGATCCGCCCCAGCTCGCGTTATGTCGGCGAGGCCCCTCGCAGCCTCGAAGCCGTGGCCGGCTTCCGCGCCTGACCCCCTTCCCGGCTCTCGGCAGCAACTTCTGCTTGCAGAGGTTGCTGCCGTGAGCGCGGGTTGCTGCCTGTCGTCCGGGTAGTGGACCCCATGTCCCACGCCTCGGACGCAATGAGAGACTGTCTCGCGTGACCGAGACGACTGCCACGAAGACCATCCCCGCCGACCTCCTGCCCAAGGACGGCCGGTTCGGCTCCGGCCCCTCGAAGGTCCGTCCCGAGCAGGTCGACTACCTCGCCAGCCTCGGCACCACCCTGCTGGGCACCTCCCACCGCCAGGCGCCGGTGCGGAACCTCGTCGGCGCGGTCCGCGAGGGTCTGGCCGAGCTGTTCAGCCTGCCAGAGGGCTACGAGATCATCCTGGGCAACGGCGGTTCGACGGCGTTCTGGGACATCGCGGCCTTCGGGCTCGTGCGCGAGCGTGCTCAGCACCTGGCGTTCGGCGAGTTCTCGAGCAAGTTCGCGAGCGTCACCAACAACGCACCGTTCCTGGGCGAGTCCACGATCATCAAGGCCGAGCCGGGCACCTTGTCGCAGCCCAAGGCCGAGCCGGGCGTCGATGTCTACGCCTGGCCCCACAACGAGACCTCGACGGGCGTCATGGCCCCGGTGAAGCGCGTCGACGGCGCGGACGACGACGCGCTGCTGCTGGTCGACGCCACCTCTGGGGCGGGCGGGCTGCCGGTCGACCTCAACGAGGTCGACGTCTACTACTTCGGCCCCCAGAAGTGCTTCGCTGCCGACGGCGGCCTGTGGCTGGCCGCGTTCTCCCCCGCGGCCCTGGCCCGGGTCGACGAGATCGCTGCCACGGGCCGCTGGGTCCCCGACTTCTTCAGCCTCCCGACAGCCATCTCCAACAGCCGCCTCAACCAGACCTACAACACGCCGGCCCTCGGCACGCTCGCCCTGCTCCGCTCCCAGATCGACTGGATCAACGACCAGGGCGGTCTCAAATGGGCCGTCGAGCGCACGGCCGACTCCTCTGGGCGCCTCTACGACTGGGCCGAGCGCACGGCCTACACCACTGCGTATGTCGCCGACCCGGCTGCCCGGTCGCAGGTCGTCGCTACCATCGACTTCGCCGACGACGTCGACGCCGCCGCCATCGCCAAGACCCTGCGGGCCAACGGCGTGGTCGATGTGGAGCCCTATCGCAAGCTCGGCCGCAACCAGCTTCGCGTCGCCGTGTTCCCCGCTGTGGACCCCGAGGACGTCTCGGCCCTGATTGCGTGCATTGAGCACGTCGTGGGCTGATTTCTGGCACACGTGATATTGCGCGCGTAACCTCTCCTTCACCTGCTCGTTAAGCCCAGCGACTCCCCCGCCGGGTGGGACGATGATGTCGAGGAGCCAGACGATGACACGCGTGACGCGACTCCCGTGGCGAACCATTGCCGCCGGACTGCCAGCGGTGGCACTGATCGGCACCGGCGTGGCCTTGGCCACCACCGGCGCGGGCACCGCCGCGACGCATCGGGTCGCCGACTCGAGGCCCGTCGTCACCGTGCCCTCGACCCCCATCTCGCAGCCGGCCGAGCCGTCCCTCCCGCCGCTTCCTGACCTGCCCGCACCCGCCGAGCAGTCAGCCACCCCGCTCGGCCAGTCGGCGGCATCGCTGCCGACGGCCCTCACTGCCAACGGCATCCCGGCGTTGGCCCTCGCGGCCTACCAGCGCGCAGCCTCGCTCGTGGACGCCGCAGACGCCGGCTGCCACATCGACTGGGCTCTGATCGCAGCCATCGGCAAGGTCGAGTCCGACCACGGGAGGTATGCCGGTAACGGCATCGACCGCGACGGCAGCGTGCGCCCGGGCATCTACGGCATTCCGCTGAACGGTGCGAACAACACGACCGTCATCCACGACACCGACGCCGGCGTGCTCGACCACGACACCGTGTGGGACCGCGCGGTCGGCCCCATGCAGTTCATCCCGAGCACCTGGAGGGTCGTCGGCGTCGACGCCAACGGGGACGGCAAGAAGGACCCGCAGAACATCGACGACGCCGCCGCGGCGACGGCGGTCTACCTCTGCTCGGGGCCTGGCGACCTGAGCACCGACTCGGGTGCCCGCAACGCCGTCATGCGCTACAACCAGAGCCAGGCGTATGTCGACGAGGTGATGGCCATCGCTGCCGGTTACCGCGGCGGTTACACCGTGGTCCCCGACAGCGGCCTGAACGCCGCGCAGCGCAACGGCACGCCCTACCTGCCCAGCGGCGACCCCCAGGTCATGGCGCACTACAACCCGGTGCTGGCCGCTCAGCCCGCCCCCGCGAAGAGGCCTTCCGGCGGCACCAAGCCCTCGTCAGGCGGCTCGCCAGTCGTGGCGGCCGGCAGCGGATCGAGCGGCGGCGCGGGCGCGCTGACCGGCGGCGGGACGACCGGCGGCACGACATCCGGCAGTGGCGGCGGGTCGAGCTCGGGCACGGTCGCCGGCGTGCCGGTCCCCCAGCCGGTCGCGACGGTCGGCGGCGTGGTTGGCGGCGTGGTTGGCGGGCTGACCGGCCACACGCCGACACCCACCACGTC
>NZ_DASYGF010000006.1:0-11015 GCF_036000045.1 Pedococcus sp. | reverse complement strand
GCCGCGCCGAAGAACGGCAGGTCTTTGTCTCCACGCTCCGACTTGGCAGCCGCGGCATACACCATCTGGCGAGCGGCCTCGACCGCCATGGCCATGTCCGCGAGCATGAACTGGATGCCCTGGAAGTCAGCGACCGCCTGCCCGAACTGCCTGCGCTCCTTGACGTAGCCGACGGCGAAGTCCAGGGCCCCCTGGGCGATGCCGACGGCCTGGGCGCCGATGGTCACGCGGGTGTGGTCGAGGGTGCGCAGGGCGATCTTGAGGCCGTCGCCGACCTCACCCACGACCCGGTCGCCCGGGATACGGACGTTGTCGAAATGGAGCTCGCGCGTCGGGCTGCCCTTGATGCCGAGCTTGCGCTCCTTCTCTCCGAACGTGAACCCCTCGTCGGACTTCTCCACGACGAAGGCGGTGACGTTGGCGCCGCGCCGCCCCTCGGGGTCGGTCACCGCCAGGACGGTGTAGTACTCGGAGACACCGGCGTTGGTGATCCACGACTTCTGGCCGTTGATGACCCAGTCATCTCCGTCGCGGCGCGCGCGGGTCTTCATGGCCGCCGTGTCGGAGCCGGCCTCGCGCTCGGACAGGCCGTAGGAGAACGTCGTCCGGCCCTCTGCCAACGGCGTCAGATACCGGCGCTTCACGTCCTCGTTGGCGGCGAGGACGAGCGGCATCGAGCCCAGCTTGTTCACGGCGGGGATGAGCGAGGCAGAGGCGTCGACCCGGGCGACCTCCTCGATGACGATGCAGGTCGCCAGGGCGTCGGCCCCGACACCGCCGTACTCCTCGGCCACGTGCGGGGCGAAGAAGTCCGAGGCGACCAGGGCGTCGTGAGCCTCCTGGGGGTAGCGCGCGTCCTCGTCCACCGCGGCGGCGAAGGGAGCGATCTTGTCCTCGGCGACGGCACGGACTGCCTCACGGAGGGCCTCGTGGTCCTCGGAGATCTTGAACAGGTCGAAGGCAGCGTTACCAGTCGTCACGGTAGCCAAGGTTACCCTCGGGTATGCCGCGCCGCGGGCGCGGCCGGGTGTGGCGCCCACCACGTCGATCCCCGGTCGAACAGGGACGTACTGCGGGTGAAACCGCACGGCGGCGACCCCGGATCCCCCGTGTGACGATCACGAGCGGCTGGGTCGGGGCGCACCCCGCCTGGTCGCCCGACGTGCGACTGATCGTCTTGACGGGCTACCGGTCCCACCCCACGCCTCACAACCCCAGCCTCACAGCGTGGCGCCTGGACAACAGACGGGCACCACGCGTTCGTGCCGGGTTCGGACGGCCTTCTCGCGGGCTGGCGTACCTCAGGACCTCCTCGCCGCGGCCACTTCCGCACCGCGGTTGCGACGACAGCGACGGTTGGGCTCCGGCCCAGCCGCCGCTGTCGCTCAGGCGCGCTTCGGCAGGTGCCAGAGGTGTCCGTGCTGCTGGCGGTCCACGAGCTCGGGCATGACGTCGCGCTCGAACATCGCGATGCCGCTCGTGTCGTAGGCGGCCTCGAAGAAGTAGGTGATGAGGTAGGTCATCCCCAACCTCTCCAGCTCCTGGAGCCGCTCCACGATCTGCTCGGCCGTTCCCGTGCCCGGCGACCTGCGGATGTCGTCGATACGGGACTCCAGCACCTTCTCGGGGACGCCGACACCGCGCATGTGGTCAGCCAGCCAGCTGATCCGGTCCTCGACGTCACGCTCGGTCGCGCCGATGAAGATGTCGAGGTTGCCCGTCCGGGTGATCTCGGAGAAGTCCCGACCCACGTCGTCGCAGTGCTGGCGCAACAGGGTGCTCTTGTGCTCGAAGTCCGCCGCCACGCCCGACCCGTAGTTGGTGTAGTCGGCGTACTGCGCCGCGATGCGCAAGGTGACCTTCTCGCCGCCGCCGGCGACCCAGATCGGAATGCCGTTCGCGGGCGAGCCCGGCGCCGAGGTGCCCTGGAGCGGGCGCGGCATACACAATGCGCCGTCGGTCGAGTAGTGCTTGCCCTCGAACGTGGACCGCCCCTCTGTCCACATCTGACGGAAGATCTGGACTCCCTCCTCCAGTCGCTGCAGACGCTCGCCCGGCCGCGGGAAGCCGTAGCCGTACGCGCGCCACTCGTGCTCGTACCAGCCGCCGCCGATGCCCATCTCGAGGCGGCCCTCGGAGACGATGTCGACGGTCGCCGCGACCTTGGCCAGGTAGGCCGGGTTGCGGTAGCTCATGCAGGTGCACATCTGACCCAGCCGCACCCGGCCGGTCACCGCAGCGAAGGCCGACATGAGGGTCCACGCCTCGTGGGTGGCCTCCTCGCTCGGCACCGGCACGGTGTGGAAGTGGTCGTAGACCCAGATCGAGGACCAGTCCTCGTTGGCGTCGGCCCGGCGGGCCAACCCTGCCATCACCCCCCAGTGCTGGGCAGGCTCGATGCCTGCGAGATCCATCTTCCAACCCTGGGGCACGAACAGTCCGAACTTCATGGGGGCGAGGCTACGTCACCTGCGTGGTGGTTGCGCGCAGACCACTCGTGTGGTGCGGTCGAGGAATGCTTCAGCACCAGAACGACCCCGAGCTCATCCGCGAGCTGCTCAGCGACCCCGGTATGTGGGTCGTCGTCGGCCTGTCGACCAACCAGCAGCGTGAGGCGTACGGCGTCGCCCGCTGGCTCAAGGTCGAGCAGGGCAAGGGGCTGATCCCGGTGCATCCCAAGGCCGAGACGGTGCATGGCGAGCAGGGCTACGCCAGCCTGTCGGACATCCCCGACGGCGTCGACGTCAAGGTCGTCGACTGCTTCGTCAGCTCCCAGCACGTCGGCGCCGTGGTCGACGAAGCGATCGCGAACAAGGACCGGCTCCGGATCGATGCGATCTGGATGCAGCTCGGGGTCGTCGACGAGGCCGCCGCCCAGCGGGCACGCGAGGCGGGGATCGCGGTCGTCATGGACACCTGCCCGCGAATCGAGTGGCGCGGCGTCCTGAACAGCGGCATGGCCCGCTGACCGCGACGCAGAGAAGTGCCCTAGGCCGGGCTGCCGCGGCGCTCGCGCAGGGCCGCCCCCTTGGCGTGGGCCTGGTCGCGCAGGTCGGACTGAAAGGCGGCCATCCGCTCACGCAGCCCCGCGGCATACGGGCCCTCGCCAGCAGCGAGGATGCGCACGGCGAGCAGGCCGGCGTTGCGGGCCCCGCCGATCGACACCGTCGCGACCGGCACTCCCGCCGGCATCTGGACGATCGAGAGCAGCGAGTCCATGCCGTCGAGATGGCGCAGCGGCACCGGCACCCCGACGACCGGCAGTGGGGTGACGGCGGCCAGCATGCCGGGCAGGTGAGCCGCTCCCCCGGCCCCGGCGACGATCACCCGCAGGCCGCGCCCGGCCGCGTCCTGGCCGTAGCGGAGCATCTCCGCCGGCATCCGATGGGCCGAGACCACGTCGGCCTCGAAGGGGACGCCGAACTCCTCCAGGACCTGTGCGGCGAGCTCCATGACAGGCCAGTCGCTGTCGCTGCCCATGACGAGTCCGACCAGTGGCTGCTCGGTCATTCGGTGATCACTCCCGCGAGGTAGTCGGCGGCGTGGCGGGCTCGCTCACGCAGGTCGGCCAGGTCGGTGCCCGACACGTTGACGTGCCCGATCTTGCGGCCCACGCGGACCGTCTTGCCGTAGAGGTGCAGCTTCAGCCCGGGGTCGCGCGCCATGAGGTGCCGGTATGCCGGGTAGAGCTCCGGGTAGTCGCCGCCCAGGACGTTGGCCATCACGGTGTGCGGCTCGCGTGGGGTGGGTGCGCCGAGTGGAAGGTCGAGGACAGCTCGCAGGTGCTGCTCGAACTGCCCTGTGACCGCACCGTCCATCGACCAGTGTCCGCTGTTGTGGGGCCGCATGGCGAGCTCGTTGACGACGTAGGAGGGAGCACCGGACTCCGCGTCGCGGACCTCGAACATCTCGACGGCGAAGACGCCCGTCACCTGCAGGCTCTCGGCGATGCGCAGACCGGCCTCGGTGGCGACGGCGGCGAGACCCGGGTCGAGGTCAGGCGCCGGGGCGAGCACCTCGGTGCAGATGCCGTCGGTCTGCACGGTCTCGACGACCGGCCACGCTGCGGCCTGGTTGGAGGGGCTCCGGGCGATGAGCACGGCGAGCTCGCGGACGAACTCGACCCGCTCCTCGAGCAGGATGCCGTCGGCCAGGGGGCCGGGCGCACCGACCTGGTCGAGCCAGTCCTGGAGCTCGTCGACCGTGCCGACGACCCGCACGCCCTTGCCGTCGTAGCCCCCTCGAGGAGTCTTGGCCACCAACGGCCAGCCGACCCGGGCGGCGAACGCCTCGACCTGGTCGGCTGTCCGGGCCTGCGCCCACGCAGGGCACGCCACCCCGATCTCCGTGAGGCGGCGTCGCATCCTCAGCTTGTCCTGCGCGTAGACCAGCGCGTCCGGGGTGGGGTGTAGCGGCACGCCCGCGGCCACGAGGGCGCTCAGCACCTCGTCGGGCACGTGCTCGTGGTCGAAGGTGACGACGTCACAGTCCCGGGCGAAGGCGAGCACCGCCTCCACGTCGCGGTGGTCACCGACCGGCGAGGAGGGCACCACCTGGGCGGCCGCGGCATCCGGGGCCTCGGCCAGCACGCTCAGGCCGATAGCCAGCTCGGAGGCCGGCCCCGCGCACATCCGCGCGAGCTGACCACCGCCGATGATGCCGACGACGGGAAAGCCACCGGGAGCACGCTGGGGAGATGTCACGCCGCGAGGATATCGACCGTTCGGACCGGAGTGCCCGGCAGTATGCACCGGGCGCACAGGGTGCGCGGATAGGCTCCCCTGGTGTCCACCCACCCTCCTGTGACCGACCGGCTCCGCGGAGCCGTCGACGTCCTCTATCGCGAGATCATCAAGTTCGGCGTCGTGGGGGCGGTGTCGTTCGTCGTCGACGTAGGGCTGATGAACCTCCTGCGCCAGACCGTCATGGAGGACAAGCCGACCGGCGCCAAGATCGTGTCGGCCTCGGTCGCCACCGCCGTGGCGTGGGTGGGCAACCGGACCTGGACCTTCCGGCACCGTCGCAACCGGCCCGCCCACCACGAGGCCGCGCTGTTCGTCCTCACCAACGGCGTGGCCCTGCTCATCGGGGCGGGCTGCATCGCGTTCTCGCACTACGGTCTCGGGCTGACCTCGCTGGCTGCGGACAACGTCGCCAACATCGTCGGCATCGGGCTCGGCACGCTGTTCCGGTTCTGGGCCTATCGCGCGTTCGTGTTCAGCCGGGAGCCGCTGGTCGACACCTCTCCGCTGTCCGACGAGACCGTCCAGTCCGACCTGGCCGAGCGCGTGGAGCCGTCGGAGCAGCCCAAGGCCTAGATCCGGAGGGCCGGGGCGGCCCTCGGGTCAGATGGCGTCGGACTCGCTGAGGAACAGGGCGAAGATCGCCGGCTGCGCCTGGATGAGCTCGAGCCGGCCACCGTTGGACTCGGCGAGGTCCCGCGCCAGCGCCAGCCCCAGGCCGGTTCCGCTCGTGGTCACCGAGCGCTCGAAGATGTGCGGGGCGATGGCAGCGGGGACGCCTTCGCCCTGGTCGCTCACCTCGACCACGACCGAGGGGCCGCTGCGGCGAGCGTGGACGTCCACCGTTCCCCGGCCGTGCGCCAGGGAGTTCTCCAGGAGGGTGGACAGCACCTGGGAGAGGTCGACCGGCTTCGCCTGCACCGCCAGGCCGCGCTCACCGTGCACCCGCACGCTCCGCCGCGCCTGCTCGAAGGCGGGCTGCCACTCGCGTTGCAGCGCGGCGATCACGGAGTCCAGCGAGACCGAGGCCTTCGGCTCGTCGACGCCGCGCCGGCTGCGCGAGAGCAGGTCGTCGACCACGCGCGTGAGCCGCTCGACCTGGGTGATGGCGATGCTGGCCTCCTCCTGGACGACGTCGAGATCGTCCGTAACGGCGATCTCCTCAAGCCGCATGAGCAGGGCGGTCAGCGGGGTGCGCAGCTGGTGGGAGGCGTCAGAGGCGAAGTCGCGCTCGGACGCCAGCGACTTGGTCAGCCGCTGGGCACTGCGCGACAACACTTCGGAGACCTGGTCGAGCTCGGCGATGCCCGAGTGCAGGGGCTGGATGCGGGACTCACCGGCTCCGAGCCGCTCAGCACGGTCGGCGAGCATGGTCATCGGCGCGGACAGCCGCACCGTCTGGCGGATGGCCACGACCACGCCGGCCGCGAGCGAGAGGAGGCAGAGGGTGACCAGGACGCCGGCCAGCTTGGCCGAGATGGACAGCGGCATGCCCTGACCGAGCCAGTCGTGAACGAGCCCGTCACCCTGGCTGGCTCGCCACAGGCCCAGCACGATCGGCACGATGATGATCGCGATGGCGATAGCCACGGCAAGCACCGTGGACCGGATCAGCTGTTGCCGCATGGCGTGGCGTCAGATCGCGTCGCCACGCTCGAAGCGGAATCCGACGCCCCGAACGGTGGCGATGTAGCGCGGCTGCGTGGCGTCGTCGCCGAGCTTGCGGCGCAGCACGGAGATGTGCATGTCGAGGGTCTTGGTCGACCCGAACCACGCGGTCTCCCAGATCTCGCGCATCAGCTGCTCGCGCGAGACGACCTTGCCCTGCTCGCGCACGAGGACCCGCAGCAGGTCGAACTCCTTGGCGGTGAGCTGGAGCTCCTCGTCGCGGAACCAGGCGCGGCGACCCTCGGGGTCGATGCGGACCAGCTCCTGGCTCGGCACGGCATCGGTCGGCGTTCGGCGCAGCAGGGCCCGGACCCGCGCCAGCAGCTCGGCGAGGCGGAACGGCTTGGTGACGTAGTCGTCCGCGCCGGCGTCGAGCCCGACGACGGTGTCGACCTCGTCCGCGCGCGCCGTCAGGATCAGCACCGGCACGGTGCGACCGTCGGCGCGGATCCGGCGGCAGACCTCGAGCCCGTCGACGAAGGGCAGTCCGAGGTCGAGAACCACCAGGTCGTGGTTCTCGACCGAGGCCTCGAGGGCGGCCCGGCCGTCGGCTCGTACGTCGACGTCGTACCCCTCCCGCCGCAGGGCGCGGGCCAGCGGCTCGGAGATGGCAGGGTCGTCCTCAGCGAGGAGCACACGGGTCATGGGGCTGATCGTAGGCAAAGGGAGGCCACCTCAGCGACCGGGCCACGTCGGTCGGCGTTTCTCCGCAAATGCAGCGACCCCCTCGGCACGGTCGGCCGAGAAGGCGGTGGCCGCCCAGCACTCGTCCTCGATGCGCAGTCCGGTGTCGAGATCGGTGTCGAGACCCTGACGCATGGCGCGCTTGGCGTTGCGGACTCCGACCGGCGAGTTGGCGGCGATCTGCCCGGCGATCTCGAGGGCGCGCTCGCGGGCCGACCCGGCGGCGACCACCTCGTCGACCACGCCCAAGCGGTACGCGCTCGCCGCGTCGTAGCGCTGCGCCGTGAAGACCATCTGCGCGGCGCGAGACCATCCCACCCGACGGGTGAGCAGCTGCGTGCCGCCGCCGCCGGGGATGACCCCCACGCTGACCTCAGGCAGCCCGACCACGGCCTGCTCCCCGCACACGATCAGGTCGCAGGAGAGCGCGATCTCGAGGCCGCCTCCGAGCGCGTAGCCGTCGACCGCCGCCACCGCGGGCATCGGCAGGTCCAGAACGCCGCGGTATGCCGCCTGCGCCACGGGGCGCTGGGCGCGCAGCTCGTCATCGGTGAACCGGTTGCGCTCCTTGAGGTCCGCTCCGACGCAGAAGGCCTTGGGGTGGCTCGAGGTCACCACAACCGCCCGCACACCGCGCTCCGCCGCGAGCTGGCGGGTGGCGGCGGCCAGGGCCGTGGCCATCGCGGTCGAGACGGCGTTCATCGCCTCAGGCCGGTCGAGCACCAGCTCGGCGACCGTCCCGCCCTCGCCGTGCCTCTCGACCCGCACGAGGGGGCCCTCGGACCGGTGCTCGTGGGCCTGCTCGGCCGGCTGGTCGGAAGGATGCTCGCTCACTGGTGGACCTCTCCTGGGTTGGTGCGGCGGCCGCCTGCGGCCCGGCGCAGCTCACTGGGGGTGACCGGGCCGATGCCCCGCAGGGTGCGACGCCGCAGCGCCGTCGTCTCGAAGCCGCTGCCGCTCGCGAGGCCCGCGGCGAGCGCGTCGTCGATGAGCACGCCGCCCCCGGGGGCCACGCTCGTCAGCCGGCTGGCGCGGTTGACCGTGGTGCCGAAGACGTCACCGAGCCGCGACAGGACGGGCCCGAAGGCCATGCCCACACGGACGTCGGGCAGGAGGTCGTCCTCGGCCATCGTGTCGACGAGGTCCAGCGCGATGGCGGCGGCGGGAGCGGCGTCGATCGTCACGAACAGGATCTCGTCGCCCACGGTCTTGATGACCCGTCCGCCGTGGGCCGTGACGATGTCCGTGCAGAGGGCCTCGAAGCGCTGCACCATCACCGCCAGCTGGCGTTCGGTCATCCGGCGCACGAGCCCGGTGAAGTTGACCAGGTCCGCGAAGCCGACCGCTCGCCGCACGCCTTGGCTGGCACTCTCCGGGTCGGCGTCGGCGAGCATGCGGGAGATGGCCGCCGTGAGGTGGCGGCGCCACGCGTAGATGAGCAGCGGCTCCAAGGCGTCGGCCATGTCGGCCAGCTTGAGCGCGGACGCCTCGGCGGCGATGAGGTCGGGAACCGCTCGGGCGTCGGCCTCGTCCAGGGCGGCCTCGATCTCGACCGGGGCGAGCGCCTCGGCCATGAGCTGCGTCTGCCAGACGGCCAGCCGGTCAGTCGTCCGCGCGAAAGCCCGGGTCATCGCGAGGGCCGTCTCCTCGTCGAGCTCCTCCTCACGGACGAGCCGGGCCACGGCCTTGAGCGCCAGGAGGTCGGCCTCGGTGAACACGGCCTCCTCGTCGTGGACGATCGGGAAACCGAGGGCATGCCAGAACTTGCGGGCCGAGAGCAGGGAGACCTGGGCGCTGCGGCTCACGTCTCGCCGGCCCATGGTGGCCCGCTTGCCGAGCAGCCGCGCCTCCAGGCTGTCCGGTCGCAACGCCTCGATCTCCTCGGGGCGCACTGGGCGGTGCCGTCCGGGCTCGGTCACCCCGACACCTCCTCGCTCCGTCTAGCCCGCCGTTGCGGGGCGCAGTGCAGCGCCCGACCGGCGCTGGTCACCTCGCATCATGCCGTGTGCCGCGGACCGGGCGCCCGCGCCCCCGGCGCTCAGCCGCCGGGGGCCACCTTGGCGTGCACGACATCGCCCGCGGCGACGGCATACTCCTGGCCGCGGGAGGAGACCACCAGCCGGCCGGTGGCGTCGATACCGGTCGCCGTGACGCGGCTGACGGTGCCGTCGGCGGCGTGCAGGTCCACCTCGCGACCGACGGTGAGACAGGATGACCGGTATGCCGCCTGGGCGTCCACGCGGTCGGCTCCACCGCGCACCAGGTCGGCGTGGAGGGCGGCCAGGTGCCGCAGCACCGCCTCCACGAGCCGCTCGCGGCTCACCCCAGGCGCTCCGGCGAGGCGCAGCGAGGTCGCCGTCTCCACCGGGAGCTCCTCGCGGCCCTGGTCGACGTTGATGCCCAGCCCGACCACGACGCCAGTGGGCTGGAGCTCGCACAGGACGCCGCAGACCTTGCGGTCGTCATCGGAGGGGAGCAGGACGTCGTTGGGCCACTTCAGACCGGCTCGTAGCCCGGTCACCTCCTCGATGCCTCTCAGGACGGCCAGCCCCGTGACCAGGGGCATCCAGCCGCGGCCGTCGTCGGGTGCCGGTAACAGGACCGAGAGGGTCACCGAGGTGTGGGCCGGCGTCTCCCAGCTCCGGCCCAGCCGCCCCCGGCCCGCCAGCTGGTGGTCGGCGACGACCACGCGCCAGGGCTCGGCCAGGCGGGCCGCCTCGGCGTTGGTGGAGCCGAGCGTGGGATGCACGTCCACCCCCGTCCAGGGCGATCCGGACGTGACCAACGCCTCGTGTAATGCCTCACTGTCGAGCGGTTCGCGCATGAGGGCAAGGCTAGGCTCGCCGGCATGGCGCAGACCACCGATTCCGTCGCTGATCCGCTCGCAATGGGCGGCACCGACATCCCCTCCTCGGGCTCCGGCATCGACATCCACTCCACGGCGGGCAAGCTGGCCGACCTCAAGCGCAGGGTCGCCGAGGTGGCCCATGCCGGGTCCGAGCGGGCCGTGGAGAAGCAGCACGGGCGTGGCAAGAAGACGGCGCGCGAGCGGATCGACCTGCTTCTCGACGAGGGCTCGTTCGTCGAGATGGACAAGTACGCCCGACACCGCTCGGTCGCGTTCGGCCAGGACCAGAACCGGCCGTACGGCGACGGGGTCGTCACCGGATACGGCACCGTGGACGGGCGCACGGTCGCCGTGTTCGCCCAGGACTTCACCGTGTTCGGCGGCTCCCTCGGCGAGGTGTTCGGCGAGAAGATCTGCAAGGTCATGGACTTCGCCATGAAGGTCGGCTGCCCCGTCGTCGGCCTCAACGACTCCGGCGGCGCCCGCATCCAGGAGGGCGTGGTCTCCCTCGGGCTCTACGGCGAGATCTTCCGCCGCAACGTCCACGCCTCGGGCGTCATCCCCCAGATCTCGCTCGTCATGGGGCCTTGCGCCGGCGGCGCGGTGTACTCCCCCGCCGTCACCGACTTCACCGTGATGGTCGACCAGACCTCGCACATGTTCATCACCGGTCCCGACGTCATCAAGACGGTCACCGGCGAGATCGTCTCGTTCGAGGACCTCGGCGGCGCCCGCGCCCACAACACCAAGTCCGGTGTCGCGCACTACATGGGCAGCGACGAGGACGACGCCATCGAGTACGTCAAGGCCCTGCTGTCCTACCTGCCCTCGAACAACCTCGAGGACCCCCCGGCCTACGAGGTGGACAACGACCTGACGGTCACGGAGGCGGACCTCGAGCTCGACACCCTCATCCCCGACTCCCCGAACCAGCCGTACGACATGCACACCGTCATCGGCCACGTGCTCGACGACGGCGAGTTCCTCGAGGTCCACCCGCTCTTCGCGCCGAACATCATCTGCGGCTTCGGGCGGGTCGAGGGGCGGTCCGTCGGCGTCGTGGCCAACCAGCC
>NZ_DASYGF010000051.1:0-43026 GCF_036000045.1 Pedococcus sp. | reverse complement strand
CTGTCGGTGTCTGCGATGAGCGATGAGACGGCCAGCCCTCGCCGTCGCAGGCTGGCCAGGAAGTCTCGGACGTCTGGCTCGACTTCGGTGGCGGGGAGACCGAAGTCGCGGGCGACGGCCGCCGCCACCTGCCGCGCAGTGCCGGGCTCGGCCAGCGCGTGCCAGACGGCGGCGGCCGAACCCTCGAGGACCAGCGGCCGCGCCCTCTGTAGGTCGCTCAGGTCGAGGACGACCACCCGCGCACCCTCGTCGACCACCGCGACCAGGGTGGACCGGCTCCAGATCTCGTCGAGGTCAGCCAAGCTCGAGCACGCCCCGGTCACGCAGTGCAGTGAGTGCGTCGAGCGTCGCGGCTCGGGGGTCGACCCCCGCGGGGGGAGGCCCGAACCGGTCGAGGGCCGCCTGCGTCAGGTCGGCCTCGTCGGTCCAGTCCGAGCAGCGGTCCACCAGCTCCACGGCCAGCGGCGAGAGCCGCACCACCTGACGGTCGACCAGTACGACGGCCTCGCCGTGGCGGTCGATCCGGTCCTGCACCGGTAGCCGGCGTGCCCTCACGCCGGGCCACCCAACAGCTCTTCCACCCAGCCGGCCACATCGGCCGCCTCACGATAGGTCACGCGATGCACACCACCCAGCGACTCGCAGAGCGCCGCAAGGCGCTGCAGCGGTCGCTCCAGCTCGGGCAGGTGCGACGTCTGCGGTACCAGGGCGAGCACAGCGTCCAGCGTGTCGAGCGTCTCGACGACGGGCGGACCGACGTGGTGTTCGTCCCGGTCCAGCAGGCCCAGAGCTGCCAGCCGGACCGGACCCTCGGGCGGGCGAAGGCCCGCTGCACGGGGCGCCATCTCGTCCTTGAACAGGCTGCCGGGCGAGCGTCGTACGGACAACGGCTTGGGATAGGGCACGACGGTGCCGTCGTCATTGACCACCGTGGTCTCGTCCGTGACGTACCAGCGACCCATAGCGAGGGTGCGCACGAAGGTCGTCTTACCAGTGCCGCCGGGAGCGACGAAGGCAGCGGCGGCTCCGGTGCTCGGCTCGGCCAGACAGGCCGCGTGCAGCATGAGATGCCGGCCCGCCTGCGCGTCGATCGCGGCGAGCGTGATGCGTTGGGTGAGGACCTGGAGCAGGTCCTCGAGCCGCTCTCGGCTCACGTGCCCGGCGCCAGCGGCCAGAGCCGTGACGGCGGGGTCACTGTCGAAGACGACGCGCACGGCGGCATCCCGTGCGCTGCGGCCGGCCCGGTCGCCAGTGGGTGCGCAGAGCTCCCACAGCGACGGCAGGCGCTCGGCGACCTCCTCGGCGCGGTCGCCCTCGACCTGCACCTCGACGGCCACGTCGAAGGCGTTCACGACGAAGGGGTTCACGTCGAAGGCGTTCACCGCCACGGGAGTCGCGAGGTCACTCGGCGTTCGCCTCGCCTGAATCCCGCTCACAGCCCGAACAGTAGTTCAGAGGGGAGGTCGACATGGAGCTGAAGGACTATCTGTCCGTCCTGCGCGCGTACTGGCGCGGGGTCACGGCCTGGGTTCTTCTGGGAGTGGCGATGGCGACAGGCCTGAGCCTCGTGCAGCCCAAGGTGTACCAGGCGGACGCCAGTGGCTTCGTGAGCTCGGGCACCAGCAGCTCGCCGGGCGACGCCTCGGTGGGTGACATGCTCGCCAAGTCGCGGGCCGCCTCGTATGTCGATATCGCCAAGTCCAGGGCCACCGCCCAGACGGTCATCGACTCCCTCGGCCTCAAGGCGGACCCGGCCGGTCTGATCGGCAGCGTCACCGTGACGCAGCCGCTGGACACTGTCCTGATCTCGGTGGCGGCACGGGCAGCCACCCCCGTGGCCGCCCAGAAGCTGGCGGACGCGTGGGTCGAGGCGCTCAAGGTCCAGGTGGACCAGATCGAGAACCCCAACGGCACGTCGACGACGGCCCTGCACATCGTGCCCATCGAGGCGGCCGAGCTGCCCACCTCGCCGGTGTCCCCGAACACCAAGCGCAACGTCGCCCTCGGCTTCGCCGTGGGTCTGTTGCTCGGCGTCGGGTATGCCGTGCTGCGCAACCAGCTGGACCGCAAGCTGCGGCGGGCGGAGGACATCGAGAGGCAGTTCGGCGTGACGGTGGCAGCGGCGATCCCCGCCAGCCCAGCGCTGGCCCGCAAGAAGGGCGGGTCTCTGCCGCTGGTCGTCGCCAGGGGCCCCAGGCCTGTGGCCGACCCGGTCCACTCGGGCGAGGCGTTCCTCAAGCTGCGGACCAACCTGCAGTTCATGGACATCGACAACCCGCCGCGAGTGATCGTGGTGACCAGCCCGATGCCTGGTGACGGCAAGTCGACCATCGCCGCCAACCTGGCCGCAGCCCTGTCGATGGCCGATCGGCGGGTCGTGCTGATCGACGGCGACCTGCGCCGGCCCGTGGTCGCGGCGTCGTTCGGGTTGGTCGAGGGGGCGGGCCTCACCGACCTGCTCATCGGACGCGTCGACTTCGCCGACGTGGCCCAGCAGGTCGGCGGCCTGCCGAACCTCCTTGTGCTCGCCGCCGGGCCGAAGCCACCGAACCCGAGCGAGCTGCTGGGCTCGAAGGCCATGCGGCGGCTGTTGGACTGGCTGGCGGACCGCGGTTACACCGTGATCATCGACGCTCCGCCGCTGCTTCCCGTGACCGACGCGGCGGTCCTGACGGCCTCGGCCGACGGCGCGTTGATCGCGGTCTCCGCGGGGCAGACGCTGGACACCCAGCTGGCCGCCGCGCTGGGAGCTCTCAAAGGCGTGCAGGGCCACACCCTCGGAGTGGTGCTCAACCGGGTCTCGCCGAAGGCCGCCAACACCGGCTACTACGGGGGGTACTACGCCGCAGAGCCGCGGCAGCGTGAGCTGCCGCTGCCCGCCGCCGTCTAGCTCTGCTCGCGACCGCTCGCGCGCAGGACGAAGTCGGCCAGGTCCCGGCTCTGCTGGACCCGGGACGGCTCGTGGACGTACATCATGTGGCCCGCCTCGTAGTAGGCATGCTCGATGTTGTCGTGCAGTGACGCCGGGATATCGAGGTGGGCCACGACGTCCTGCGCGCCGTAGTACGGCGTGGCGCCGTCGTGGTACCCGTAGGAGATGTGCACCTTGAGGTGAGGGTTGGCCCGCATGGCTCGCGCGAGTCTCGGCGTGACGTCGACGGGCTTGGCCTCGAACTCCTTGTAGGACCACTCCTGATGGGCGACAGACGACAGCTGGGTGTACGGCAGGTCGCTCTCGTAGCCGAGCTCCTGGCGGATGTAGTGGTTCCAGGCGGCGGCGTACGGTCCGGAGATCGCGTCGTGTGACGGGTCGGCGTCCCAGGTCTCCGCATTTCCCTGGGCGAGGGGTCCCGTGAACCGTGCGTCGAGCCGGCCGACCGCCAGCCGCTGGTCGCGCAGCAGCTCGGTGAAGAACCGTACGTGCTCGACCCGCAGGTCAGCCCGGTCCACGTAGTCCTCGCTCAGGCCGGTCAGCGCAGCGAGCCGGCGCACGTGGTCGGCGCGCTCGGCCGCGGTGAGGCGCGAGCCTCTCGACAACGCCCAGGGATAGTCGTGCGCGGCATACTCCTCCGCCTCGTGGAGCACCGTCCGAAGCGACTTCCGGCCGTGCTTGCCGTGGTAGTGGGCCACGGCGGCATACGTCGGCAGGTAGTCGACGTGAGCGCGGTCGTTGTCGAAGTCGAAGTCGATCGTCGCGAAGTCCAGGACGGAGCTGATGAGCATGAGCCCATTGAGATAGAGCCCGTACTGGCTCTGGAGATGGTCGGCCAGCGCGGCGGCCCGGGTCGTGCCGTAGGACTCGCCCGCCAGGAACTTCGGGGAGAGCCAGCGGTTGTTGCGCTTGGTCCACAGCCGGATGAGCTCGCCGACGCTCTCGATGTCGGCCTTGAAGCCGTGGTAGTCCTTGGGCTTGCCGCCCTCGACGGTGCGGGAGTAGCCGGTCGACACCGGGTCGATGAACACGAGGTCGGACACGGCGAGCAGCGTCTCGGCGTTGTCGAGCAGACCGTACGGCGGTGGTGTCAGGTGGCCCACGTCGCCGGAGTCCACGCGCCGGGGCCCGAGGAGCCCGAGGTGCAGCCACACCGAGCTCGAGCCCGGACCACCGTTGAACGCGAACGTCACCGGCCGGTTGGCGCCGGCCGGAGCGTCGAGCACATACGACGTCAGGCTCATCTCCGCCTTGGCCTGGTGCCCCTTGAAGACCCCGTCCTCGAGGACCTCCTCGCGGAGCACGACCCGACCGGTGGTGGCGGTGTAGCGCAGGGTGCGCCGCCCGACCTTGAGCGTATGCCGCGTGGTCACCACGTCGTCCTTGGGTGGGGCGGGCGTGGTGGTCACCGTGGTCGTCTGACCCGAGGTGGTCGTGGTGGCGCCCTCCGCGCGGGCCGTGTCGGTGGGCGTCGTCGCCGTCTCGTCGGACATGAGCGCCACCCTAGTGCGACTAGGTCTCTCGCCGCGCTGCTCCGGACGGAGAGACCAGGAACGAGTGCGGTGCGCCAAACCCCTTGTCGTGGAAGGCCTGTGCGACACGACCGCGCACCTCGTCGGCTCGGGCGGCTGGTACCAGTGCGATCGCAGAGCCCCCGAAGCCGCCACCGGTCATCCTTGCTCCGAGTGCGCCGGCATCGACGGACGCATCGACGGCGGTGTCGAGCTCCGGGACCGAGATCTCGAAGTCGTCGCGCATCGAGGCGTGCGAATCCAGGAGGACCTCACCGAGCCGAGCGAAGTCGCCGGAACGAAGCGCGCCGACGACGCCCTGCACCCTCGCGATCTCGGTGACGACGTGCCGTGCGCGGCGGCGCAGCAGGTCAGAGGAGAGGACGGCGAGACGTTCCTCCAGACCGCTTGTGGCCACCTCCCTCAGGGTCGCGACCCCCAGCTCGCGGGCTGCCTGCTCGCACGAGGCCCGGCGCTCGGCGTACTGGCCGTCGACCAGGGCGTGCTCGGCGCGGGTGTCGATCACGAGCAGTGCCAGCCCCTGTTTGTCGAGGGTCATCGGGATCTGCTCGGTGTGGTGGTCACGGCAGTCCAGCAGCAGTGCGTGACCGACGGTGGCCAGCAGCGCCGCCGACTGGTCCATCCCCCCGGTGGGTGCCTGGGCGATGGTGTTCTCGGCCGCGACGCACGCTGTGACGAGGTCGCGTCGGCTCGTCGGGGACTGGAGCAGCCCCAACCCGAACAGGTCCGAGATCGCCGCGCCCACCGCGCACTCCAGCGCAGCCGAGCTGGACAGCCCGGCCCCCAGGGGCACACTCCCGTCGACGGCGACGTCGAGGCCGCCCACGGCATACCCGGCCTGCTCCAGAGCCCACACCACGCCGGCCACGTAGGCGGCCCACCCACCCGGGTGCCCCGGCCGCACGTCGTCGAGGGACAGCTCGACGACGCCCTCGCTCTGGGCCGACACGATCCGCAGCAGGCGGTCGTGACGCGGCGACACGGCGGCATACGTGCGGTGCGGTAGCGCGATCGGCAGGCAGAGGCCGGCGTTGTAGTCGGTGTGCTCACCGACGATGTTGACCCGGCCGGGCGCCGACCATACGCCCTCGGGGGCGCAGCCGAACGTCGTCTCGAACAGCGCGGCTGCCGAGGCGGGGCTCACGGGGCCACCTCGCGCAGCCTCGAGGCGATGGCCTCCGGGGGCACGTCGTTGACCCAGCCGCCGACGCCCGACTCGGAGCCGGCCAGGTACTTGAGCTTGCCGGGAGCCCGCAGCACCGACATGACCTGCAGGTGCAGGCGCGACACCTCACGACCCCGCTTGGCCGGCGCCTGGTGCCACCCGGCGATGTAGGGCATCCGGATCGGGGCGCCGTCCGCGCCGAGGTAGTACCGGTCCAGCCGGCGCAACAGGTCGAGGTAGACGCGCGCCAGGTCGTCGCGCTCGGCATCGGACAGCTGAGGCAGGTCGGCAACATCGCGGTTGGGCACGAGGTGCACCTCGACCGGCCAGCGCGCCGCGAAGGGCACGTATGCCGTCCAGTGCTCCGAGGAGAGAACGATGCGCTCGCCGCACTCGCGCTCGGCAGCGAGGATGTCTGCGCCGAGGAGGCGCCCGGTGCGCTCATGATGCTTCTGGGCGCGCACGAGGAGGTCATGGGTGCGCTGGGGGACCGTGGGATAGGCATAGATCTGGCCGTGCGGGTGGTGCAGGGTCACGCCGATCTCCTGCCCCCGGTTCTCGAAGCAGAACACGTGCTCCACCTCGGGCATCGCCCCCAGCTCCGCGGTGCGGTCGGCCCACGCGTCGATCACGGTGCGGGCGCGCTCCGCGGTCAGGTCCGCGAAGGTGGCGTCGTGGTTGCTGGTGAAGCAGACGACCTCGCAGCGCCCTCGCGCGGGGGCCGCCCGGAAGAGCTCCGGCGCTCCCGCGGCAGGGGCCAGGCCGTCGGTCACCGGCGCGTAGGACGGGAAGCGGTTCTCGAAGACCACGACGTCGTAGCTCGTCTCCGGCACCTCGGACGGCACGCTGCCGGTCCCGGTCGGACACAGGGGGCACTCGTCCTTCGGTGGGAGGAACGTGCGGTTGAGGCGATGGCCGGCGACCGCCACCCAGTCGCCGACCAAGGCGTCGTACCGGATCTGTCCGGCGACCGCGCGGCCGTCGAGGGGACGAGTGTCCGATGCCTCGCGCGGGGGCGCGCCGGGAGTGTCGTCGAAATAGATGATCTCCCGCCCGTCGGCGAGTCGGCGGCTGGTCCGTCGTGCGCTCATGAGGTGCTCTCTCTCGGGGGCTCTGCGACAGTAACCGACCGTGGTCCGCCAGACCGCCCCGGCCGGCGGTCCCCACTGCGCCCACCTGACACAATGACGCTCATGCCTGACACCCCCGCTCCCGCTGCGCTGCCTCGGATCCTGTCCGGCATGCAGCCGACCAGCGACTCGCTGCACCTCGGCAACTATCTCGGCGCGCTGGTCAACTGGGTGGGGCTGCAGCACGACTTCGACGCCTTCTACTTCGTGGCGGACCTGCACGCGTTGACGGTCCCGACCGACCCGGAGGTGCTGCGGCGCCGCACCCGCGTGACCGCCGCCCAGTTCATCGCCGGGGGCGTCGACCCCAAGCGCTCCGCGGTGTTCTGCCAGAGCCACGTCACCGAGCACGCCGAGCTGGGCTGGGTGATGAACTGCCTCACCGGGTTCGGCGAGGCGAGCCGGATGACGCAGTTCAAGGACAAGACCGCCAAGGGACAGAGCGCCACCGTCGGGCTGTTCACCTACCCGATGCTCATGGCCGCGGACATCCTGATGTACGACGCGGCCTACGTGCCAGTGGGTGAGGACCAACGCCAGCACCTCGAGATCACCCGCGACCTGGCCGAGCGGTTCAACGCCCGCTTCGGTGGAGGGCTGGTGGTCCCGGACGCCTACATCGTCAAGGGCTCGGCCAAGATCATGGACCTGCAGGACCCCACGTCCAAGATGAGCAAGTCGACGTCCTCGCCCAAGGGACTGATCGACCTCATGGACGACCCCCGGCGTATCGCCAAGAACATCCGGTCGGCCGTCACCGACACCGACGCCGAGATCCGCTACGACGTGGACGCCAAGCCAGGCGTCTCCAACCTGCTCGTCATCCACTCGGTGCTCTCCGGCACGCCGGTCGAGGAGCTGGCGGCATCCTTCGCCGGGCGCGGCTACGGCGACCTCAAGAAGGAGGTCGCCGATGTCGTGGTGGAGCGGCTTCTGCCGTTCCAGCAGCGCATGGCCGAGCTGCTCGACGACCCCGCCGAGCTCGACCGCATCCTCGCCGACGGCGCCGAGAGGGCGCGCGAGGTGGCGATGACGACGATGGCCCGGGTGCGTGACCGAGTGGGGTTGCTGCCCAGCGTTCGGTAGGGTCGCGACCGTGCCCACGATCGGTGTGTCGATCGCCATCCCCTCTCCGCATGCAGAGATGCTGCAGGCGAAGAGGGCGTCCTTCGGCGACCCGCTGGCCGACTCCATCCCCACCCACGTGACCTTGCTGCCCCCGACCGAGGTGCCCGACGAGTCGATGGCCGAAGCGGTCTCCCACCTGGAGTCCGTGGCGGCCGAGGGGCACCCGTTCGGGATGGTGCTGCGTGGCACGGGGACCTTCCGGCCCATCTCGCCGGTCGTCTTCGTCCAGGTGTCCGGTGGTCTGGCCGAGTGCGAGCTGCTGGAGCGCGCGGTGCGCCGAGGGCCTCTGGAGCGGCCGCTCGACTTCTACTACCACCCGCACGTGACGGTCGCCCACCACGTGCCCGAGGACAGCCTGGACCGGGCCTTCACCGAGCTGGCCGACTTCGAGTGCAGGTTCGACGTCCGAGAGTTCTACCTCTACACCCATGGCGAGGACCAGGTCTGGCGGCCGGTCCGCTCCTTCCCCCTGAACGGCGGTTGACGTGAACACCCTGAGGCAGTGGTGGGCCCGGTTCCAGGCGACCCCGCCGGGCCGGGCGTGGAAGCGGTATGGCGACACCCGCGGCAGCCTCTTGGCCGGCGGCGTGAGCTACTTCGGTTTCCTGTCGATCTTCCCCATCATGGCGCTGGCCTTCACGGTGTTCGGCATCCTGCTCCGAGGCCACCCTCAGTGGCTCGCCGACATCCACCGCTACCTGGACCAGGCGCTGCCGGGGTTCGTCCAGGACCCGAAGACCAAGAAGGGCATCATCCCGCTCACTCTCCCGGGCGGGAAGACGCTCACGACGGTGGGCATCGTCGGTGTCGTCGGGCTGCTCTGGGGCGGCCTCGGCTGGCTCGGCGCGCTGCGGGACGGCATCCGCGCGGTCTTCGGTCTCGGGGGCTCGCCCGGCAACGTCGTCACCGACAAGCTGCGCGACATCGGGGTGCTGCTGCTCATCGGGATGGCCGTGATCGTGTCCGCCGTGGTGGCCGGGGTCGCGAACGGTGCGGCGACCTTCGCGGCCGAGCACATCGGGCTGGGCCGGCAGGCGTGGCTCGTGACGCTGATCGGGCTGGTCGTCCAGGCGCTGCTCAACACCGCCATCGTCGGCGTCGTGCTGCGCATGTTGACCGGCGTCCCGCTGCCGTGGCCGGGCCTGCGCAACGGCGCCGTGTTCGGCGGTGTCGGCCTGACGGTGCTCCAGCTCTTCGGCACCCGGCTCATCCGGGGCACGATGAGCAACCCCGTGTTCGCCTCCATCGGGCTGGTCGTCGGGCTCCTGGTGTTCCTGAACTTCATCTCGCGGGTCCTGCTCGTCTCCGCGGCCTGGGCCGCGAACGACCTCGATGCCGCCACTGCGCTGGCGCAGCCGGGGGCGGGCCTGCGAAAGAAGGCCACCGAAGGCCCGGAGGAACATGCACTGGTGGGCGTCCGCGAGCGCTCCGACGCCGGCCTGCCCACCTTCGGTCAGCGCGCTGCGGACCGCACGTCAGTGGCCGCGGGGGCTGTGCTCGGAGCGCTCGGAGCCATGCTGGTCGGGACGGGCGCTCGCGGGGTGCGCTCCCTGTTGCGCCGCGACTGAGGTCAGCGGCGTCTGTGCTACTCGGCCGCGCTGCTACTCGGCAGCGCCTCTGCTCAGCGGCGGCGCAGGCGCTGTCGGGCCGGGCGCCGGCTCGAGCGAGCCGCCAGGAGCGCCACGAGCAGCAACGCGGCTGCGAGGCCTGCCAGTCCGACCCACGGGGCGACCGAGCGGGGCAGAAGCGCACTGGTGGGAATGGCCGCCGCGGCCGAGTTGTCGGACGCTCGCGTAGGAGCGCTCGCCGGGTCGGATGGGGCTGTCGTCGCCGGGGCGCTCGGGGCAGTCGTCACCGAGCCGGGCGCGACCAGCTCGCCCACCGGGCGCGCCGACGACCCATGGGCGAACGCCCAGTCGTACATCGCGGCCTGCTCGTGCCAGGAGGCGTCCAGGCCGTGCATCTCGGTCAGCAGGTAGGTCTTGCCGCCCCTCCTGACCGCGGAGATGAAGGTGTGCTCTGCTGCGATCGTGTAGCCGTTCTTGACGCCGATCGTCCCCGGGTAGTTGTAGAGCAGCTTGTTGTGGTTGTTGATCTTGTAGGCGGCCCGCTTCTTGGTCTTGCGGTCCACCTGTCCCGGGAAGTCGGCCTGCTTGGTCGTCACGTAGGTGCGGAAGGCCGGCAGCTGGAGTGCGGCTCGGCCGATGAGCGCGAGGTCATAGGCGCTCGAGGTCTCGCCGGGCGCGTCGAGACCTGAGGTGGTCTTGGCGACGGTGTCGTGGGCGCCGAGGTATGCAGCGTTGGCGTTCATCGCGACCAGCGTCGACACCTGACCCCCAGCCGCATCGCCGAGGGCGTGGGCCGCGTCGTTGCCGGAGGCCATGAGCATGGCCTGGAAGAGCTGGCGGACGGTGTAGGTCAGACCCGGCACGATGCCGACCCGCGTGCCGTCCACCTGGGCGTCGGCGGCGCTGGCCTTGACCGTCCGCAGCGGCGAGAGCTTGGGGATCAGGGTGAGGGCCGTGAGCGTCTTGAGAGTGCTGGCCGGCAGCAGCCGGGCGTGGGGCGCCTTGGCGGCGATCACCTGGCCGGTGTCGAGGTCAGCGAGCAGCCACGACTCGTCGCGGATCGCTGGCGGCGCAGGAACGCCCGGTGGCAGGTCGGTCACGACGGCGGTCGAGGCCAGCCGGGGGCCGCCGATGGACTGGCTCGGCAGGACGGTGTCCTGAGGAACGGGTTGCGTCGGCGCGGTCACGTGGGGCGTGGGCCTCGGGGTGGGTGCCGCCACCGCGGGAGCCGCCGAAAGCGCGACCGTCGTGGCGACGAACCCGAGGAGCGCGCGTGAGGACGCTGTCAGGAGTGCCAACGGCTAGAACCGGCTCGTGAGCAGGGCCCGCTTGACTTCCTGGATCGCCTGCGTGACCTGGATGCCGCGAGGGCACGCGTCGGTGCAGTTGAAGGTCGTGCGGCAGCGCCACACGCCCTCCTTGTCGTTGAGGATCTCCAGGCGCTGTGACCCGCCCTCGTCACGGCTGTCGAAGATGAACCGGTGGGCGTTGACGATCGCCGCCGGCCCGAAGTACTGGCCGTCGTTCCAGAACACCGGGCAGCTCGTCGTACACGCCGCGCAGAGGATGCACTTGGTGGTGTCGTCGAAGCGGTCGCGGTCCTGCTGGCTCTGGATGCGTTCGCGGGTCGGCTCGTTGCCGGTGGTGATGAGGAAGGGCATGACCTCGCGGTAGGCGTCGAAGAACGGCTCCATGTCGACGATGAGGTCCTTCTCGACCGGGAGGCCCTTGATCGGCTCGACGGTGATCGGCTTGTCGGGGTTGACGTCCTTGATCAGCGTCTTGCAGGCCAGGCGGTTCTTGCCGTTGATGCGCATGGCGTCCGAGCCGCAGACACCGTGGGCGCAGGAGCGGCGGAACGACAGGGAGCCGTCCTGCTCCCACTTGATCTGGTGCAGGGCGTCGAGCACGCGGTCCGTGGCGTGCGAGGTGACCTGGTAGGTCTCCCAGTGCGGCTCGGAGTCGACCTCGGGGTTGTAGCGCGAGATCTTGAGCGTCACCGTGAACGTGGGGACGGCCTTTTCAGTGGTGGTGGCCTTGTCGATCGTTGCGGTCATCAGTACTTGCGCTCCATCGGCTGGTAGCGGGTCACGGTCACGGGCTTGTAGTCGAGTCGCACCTCGTCCGCGAACGCCGGGCCGGCTGCGACGTCGGTCACCGGTGCCCGGTAGGCCATCGTGTGGCGCATGAAGTTCACGTCGTCGCGGGCCTCATAGTCCTCACGGAAGTGTCCGCCTCGTGACTCCTTGCGGGCCAGTGCGCCCAGCGTGATCACCTCGGCCAGCTCGATGAGGAAGCCGAGCTCGACCGCCTCGAGCAGGTCGGTGTTGTAGCGCCGGCCCTTGTCCTGCACCACGACGTTGGCATAGCGCTCCTTGAGCTCCTCGATCACGCCCAGAGCCTCTTTCATGGACCCCTCCGTGCGGAAGACCTGGACATTGCGGTCCATGGTCTCCTGCAGCTCCTTGCGCATGTCGGCCACACGCTCGCCGCTCTCCCGGGTCCGGATGCTCTCGACCATGCCCTCGACCAGCGCCGTCGGGTGGTCCGGCAGGTCCACGAACGGCACCGACGCGGCATACTCGGCGGCTGCGATGCCCGCACGGCGTCCGAACACGTTGATGTCGAGCAGGCTGTTGGTGCCCAGGCGGTTGGAGCCGTGGACCGACACGCAGGCCACCTCGCCGGCGGCGTAGAGACCGGGGACGATGTCGGTGTTGTTGCGCAGCACCTCGGTCTCGACGTTGGTGGGCACCCCGCCCATCGCGTAGTGGGCGGTGGGGTAGACCGGCACGGGCTCGGTGTAGGGCTCGACGCCCAGGTAGGTGCGCGCGAACTCGGTGATGTCGGGGAGCTTGGCGTCGATGTGGGCCGGCTCGAGGTGGGTCAGGTCGAGCAGGACGTAGTCCTTGTTGGGGCCGGCGCCGCGCCCCTCGCGCACCTCGTTGGCCATCGAACGCGCGACGATGTCACGCGGCGCGAGGTCCTTGATGGTGGGGGCGTAGCGCTCCATGAACCGCTCGCCGTCGGCGTTGCGCAGGATCCCGCCCTCGCCCCGGGCCGCCTCGGAGAGCAGGATGCCCAGGCCCGCGAGGCCGGTCGGGTGGAACTGGAAGAACTCCATGTCCTCCAACGGGATGCCGCGCCGGAACGCGACACCCATACCGTCACCGGTGAGGGTGTGGGCGTTGGACGTGGTCTTGAAGACCTTGCCGGTGCCACCGGTGGCGAAGATGACGGACTTGGCCTGGAACACGTGGATCTCGCCTGTCGCCAGCTCGTAGGCGACCACGCCGGCTGCGTGCTCGGCACCGTCGTGACCGGTGTTCATGAGCAGGTCGAGGACGTAGAACTCGTTGTAGAACTCCACGCCCTGCTTGACGCAGTTCTGGTAGAGGGTCTGCAGGATCATGTGGCCGGTGCGGTCGGCGGCGAAGCAGGACCGGCGCACCGCGGCCTCTCCGTGGTTGCGCGTGTGGCCACCGAAGCGACGCTGGTCGATCTTGCCCTCGGGCGTGCGGTTGAACGGCAGCCCCATCTTCTCGAGGTCGATGACGGCGTCGATGGCCTCGCGGCACATGATCTCGGCGGCGTCCTGGTCGACGAGGTAGTCGCCGCCCTTGACCGTGTCGAAGGTGTGCCACTCCCAGTTGTCCTCCTCGACGTTGGCGAGGGCGGCGCACATGCCGCCCTGCGCCGCGCCGGTGTGGGAGCGGGTCGGGTAGAGCTTGGTCAGCACCGCCGTGCGGGTCCGCGTCGAGGACTCGAGGGCGGCGCGCATGCCAGCGCCACCGGCTCCCACGATGACGACGTCGTACTTGTGCGTCTGCATGTTCAGCGGATTCCTTAGCTCGAGCTCACTTGTGACACACGGAAAGGGTGGACGACGGGTCGATGCACGGGTCGAAGGTGAAGATGACCAGCGTGCCGAGCACCATGACCAGCAGGGCGCTCGCGACGAGCAGGCCCTTGAGGATCCAGCGGGTGCTGTCCTTCTCGGTGTAGTCGTTGATGATCGTGCGCACGCCGTTGAAGCCGTGCAGCTCCGCGAGCCAGAGCATGAGCATGTCCCAGACCTGCCAGAACGGGTTGCTCCACTTCTGGCCGACGAAGGCGAAGTCGATGGCGTGGATGCCCTGACCCATCATCAGGTTGACGAACAGGTGGCCGAAGACGAGGACGAGCAGCAGCACGCCACTGCCGCGCATGAAGACCCAGGACCAGAGCTCGAAGTTGCCCCGGCTGGCCCCGACGCGACGGTAGCGGGAGTGCTTGACGGGGACGGCGTCGACGCGGGTCGGCTCGCTGGTGGTGGTCATGTCAGCGGCCCCTTCAGTGGGAGAACACGTTGGTCAGGTGGCGCACCGCGAACGGCGCGAACAGGACGACGAAACCGATGAGCACGGCCCAGAACAGCTGGCGCTGGTATCGCGGTCCCTTGGCCCAGAAGTCGACGGCGATGATCCGCAGGCCGTTGAGCGCGTGGAAGATGACCGCAGCCACGAGGCCGGCCTCGCCCAGCCCCACGACGGGGTTCTTGTAGGCGCCCATCACCGTGTTGTAGGCGCTCGGCGACACGCGGACCAGCGACGTGTCGAGCACGTGGGCGAACAGGAAGAGGAAGAGGAGTACTCCGCTGATGCGGTGGGCGACCCACGACCACATGCCTTCGCGGCCGCGGTAGAGGGTCCCGTTGGCTGCCTGCGCCACTGCGCCGTCCCTTCGACAGAGATGTCACGGTCGTGCCGCGTCGCGCGCGGGTCGGCCGTTGTTCGCCCGTCAGGTTATCGGCCTCGGCGACGGAGCCGTGCACGGGTCACCTGTGAGAAACCGAACAGGCCCGGTTACCGGCTGGTATGCCGTCGGCTCGGGTTGCGCGCTGCCGCCCGGCCAGCCGCTCAGGGCTGGGGCTCAGGGCTGGGGCTCAAGGCTGCCGCCCGGCCAGCGGCTCAGGCGGCGGTCAGCCGGGCCCGGCGGGCCGCGGCGTAGTGGCTCAGCAGCTCGTCGGTGAGTGACGACCAGCTTCGCGAGGCGACGCGGTCGCGCGCGGCCCTGCCCATCGCCTCGCGCTTGGCCCGGTCGCCTGCCAGGTGACCGACGCAGTCCCGCAGCGACAGGTCGTCGTCGGGGTCGAACAGCAGCCCCGTCCGCGAGTGGTCGACCAGGTCCAGGGGCCCGCCGCGGGCCGGCGCCACCACCGGCAGCCCGCTGGCCGCCGCCTCCTGGAGGGTCTGGCCGAAGGTCTCGCGGGTGCCCGTGTGGGCGAACAGGTCGAATGCGGCATACGCCCGGGCGAGGTCGTCACCCTCCCGCCGACCGAGGAAGACCGCGTCGACACCCGCCTCGGTGAGGGTCGCCCGGTCCTCGTCGCGGCTCGGCCCGTCGCCGACGACCGCGACGCGCAGGTTCGGCAGGCCCCGCAGGGCGGCGAGCCGGTGCAGCTCCTTCTCGGGAGCGAGGCGGCCCACGTAGCCCACCACGACCTCGCCGCGCGGGGCGAGCGTCCGGCGTAGGGCGCGGGTGCCCGCGTCGGCACGCCAGCCCGGGTGGAACAGCGCTGCATCCACGCCTCGAGCCCACAGCGCGGTGCGGGGGACACCGTGCGCGTCGAGCTCGGCCAGGGCCGCCGACGACGGTGCCAGGGTGAGGTCGGCCATGCCGTGGACCCGTCGCACCCAGCGCCACGCGGCTCTGGCTGCTCCGCGGCCGAGCGCCCGACCGGCGTGCTGGCTCAGGTAGCTGGGCATGTCGGTCTGGTAGATCGCCACCGTGGGCACTCCCAGTCGCTGCGCGGCCGACAACCCCGCCGCACCGAGGACGAACGGCGAGGCCACGTGCACGACGTCCGGCCCGAAGGCGGCCAGGGCGGACTCCACCTCGCCGGACGGCAGGCCGACGGGGAACTGACGCACCGGTACGGATGCCAGGCCATGCACGGCATACCCGGCAAAGCTGCTCGGCGCGGGACGAGGGGCCAGGATCACCGCATCGTGTCCCTTGGCGCGCAGGCACTCTGCGACGCGGCACACGCTGGTGGTCACGCCGTTGAGGCTGGGCAGGAACGACTCGGTGACGATCGCAACTCGCACGTTCCCAGCGTCCGCGGCGGGCATGAGGGGGCGGCGACGCCTTGGGGTGTGTCGGGTGACGGCCAGGTGACAGGCTGGTGGTGGGCTAGCGTTCCCCGCATGTCTACAGGCGCGTCGGTCGAGCACTTCTGGGCGGTGGTGCCTGCCGGCGGAGCAGGCACCAGGCTGTGGCCCTTGTCGCGGGCCGCCTCGCCCAAGTTCCTCCACGACCTCACGGGGTCGGGGCGCTCGCTCCTTCAGTCGACCTGGGACCGGCTCACGCCTCTGACCGGTGACCGCGTGGTGGTCGTCACCGGCCGCGCCCACGAGTCGGCGGTGCAGGCGCAGCTGCCCGGGCTCGGGGCCGGCCGCCTGCTGGCCGAGCCGTCACCGCGCGACTCGATGGCGGCCATCGGCTGGGCGGCCGCCGTCCTCGAGGCGCAGGACCCGGAGGCGGTGCTGGGGTCGTTCGCGGCCGACCACGTCATCGACGACGAGGAGGCCTTCCTGGAGTGCGTGACCGCGGCCATCGGGGCGGCGGAACAGGGTTACGTCGTCACCATCGGGATCGAACCGACCTATGCGGCAACGGGTTTCGGGTACATCGAGATGGCCGAGCCGTTAGGTGACGGACCGGCCCGCGCCGTGGCGAAGTTCGTCGAGAAGCCCGATAGGACCCGCGCCGAGGAGTACCTGGCGACGGGCCGGTTCCGGTGGAACGCGGGCATGTTCATCGTCAAGGCCACGGTCCTGCTCGACCTGCTCGCCCAGTGGCATCCCGACCTGGCGCGCGGGCTCCGTGAGCTGGCCGCCGCACCCGCTCGCCTCGACGACCTGTGGCCTGGCCTGGAGAAGATCGCGATCGACCATGCTGTGGCGGAGCCTGCGGCGTCTGCAGGCCGGGTGGCCGTGGTGCCCGGCGCCTTCGGCTGGGACGACGTGGGCGACTTCAGGTCGTTGGGTGGCCTGCTCGAGGACGTCGTCGGTATGCCGGGTGCGCGCATCCTCGGCGACGGTACCCAGGTGCGCCTGGTCGACTCGTCGGGCGTGGTCGTGCCGTCTGGTGGCCGCGTCGTGGCCGTGGTCGGCCTGCAGGATGTCGTGGTGGTCGACACGCCGGACGCGCTGCTGGTGACCACGCGTGAACGGGCCCAGGACGTCAAGCGCATCGTCGATCTCCTCAGGAGCGAGGGGCGCACCGACCTGCTGTGACGCCCTGGCCCGCTGCGCGATCTCAGGTGGACAGGTCGCGCCGGCGGAACCCGGCCGCGGCTGCCGCTGCGCCGGCAAGAGCGCACACGGCCAGGCCGACCAGCCCTGCGGGGTCGGCAGCGCCACCCGGCAGGCTGCCCAGGTGGTCGAACGGCGACAGACCCATGACGGCGCCAGGCAGCCGGAGCACCGGGCCGAGCTCGCCGAGCAGCACGAACAGGGCGAGCAGTGCCCACGCCAGGCCGGCCCATCGCGGCAGGTACCCGAACAACAGCGTCGTGATGGCCACGCACACCAGCACGGCTGGAGCGGTCGCGAGCGCCGCCGGCACGAGATCAGCGACGCCCGTGGCAGTGCTCGCCCCGGACGACAGGCCGGCCGCAGTCCCGGCGACCGCGAGAAGCCACAGGGCCCCGGCCCCGGCGATGAGGGCGTGGCTGCCCAGCCACTCGAGCCTGCCCACGCGCGTGGCGAGGACGACCTCGGTGCGGCCGGAGCTCTCCTCGGAACGCAGCCGCAACGTGGTGGCGATGCCGTATGCGGCGGCGCCGATCGCGAGGATGCGCAGCTCGGCCCCGAAGTACACATCGACCAGGGACCCGTTGCCACCACTCATCTTGCGCAGCATGTCTGCCACGCCGGGACTGGCCGCGATCTGGTCCACGGACCCGGCGAGGCTGCCCACGACCAGGCCGACCACGGCATACCCGATGGTCCATCCGAGCAGGGCGCCGCGCTGCAGGCGCCACGCGAGGCCCAGGGGGCTTCCGAGCCGAGGCGTCGCGCGGGCCGGTCCGGGACGGGCGGCCCACAGTCCGGCACCGAGGTCGCGCCGCTGCAGGAGCGCGTCGGCGAGGGCGAGCAATGCGGCGCTGAGGACGGCGGCGGGGACCAGCCACCAGACGCGGTTCGCGCCGAAGGGGCTGACCTGCTCGGCCCAGCCGAGGAAGGACGCGTAGACCAGGCCCTGCCCGCGCCCGGCGGAGCCGTCGCCCATGGCCCTCACGACGAAGGCCAGGCCCAGCGCCGCGACGGCGATGCCTCCCGCGCCGCGGGTGGTCGAGGTGAGCTGGACCGCCACGGCGGTGATTCCGGTCATGACCAGACCCGCGACGATCTCTACTGCACCGAGGGCCAGTGAGCCCGTCGCGTCCGCGCCCGTGGGGAGCAGGCTGAGCGCGGAGAGCATTCCGGTGGCCACCACGGTGGCCAGCGCGAGCAGCACCGCGGCGGCGAGCGGAGCACGGCGCCCGACCACGCCCCCCGCGACGAGCTCGAAGCGGCCGTCCTCCTCCTCGGTGCGGGTATGCCGGCGCACGATCGCGAAGGCGAGGAAGGCGGTGAAGAGGCTGCCGAGCATGATCGTCTTGAGGACGCCGATGCCCTGGGCCGTCAGGGAGGGGAGCGGGCCGTACAGCGCGGTGAGGGACGGGTTGTCCGCCATGAGTCTGGCCCCGGCGGCCGCGTCGGCCGGGTTGGCGTAGAGGCCGAGCGTCGCGGCCATGGAGCCGTAGGCCGTCGCGACCAGCGCGAGGACGGACGCCACGATGACCCAGCGGTCGCGTCGCCAGGCCAGCCGCAGCAGCGGGCGCGTGCCGGCGAAGGAGGTCATGCGGGCACGCCCTCGTGGGACGCGCCCTCGCTGGAGGCGCCACCCGTGGAAGCGCCCGTCGGGACGTCGACGCGGTACTGCGACAGGAACAGCTCCTCGAGCGTCGGGGGCTGGCAGGTCAGCGCGAGGATGTCGTGGACGCCGAGCCGCTGGACGACCTCGCCGACCGCGCTGGTCTCGACCGACAGCACCAGGCGGTCACGGTCGAGGCGGGCCGCGTCGACGCCCGACCAGCGGGCGGCCTCGTCGGCAGGCAGGGGGCGGGCCAGGGTGGCGACGACGCTGGTGCGGGTGAGGTGGCGCAGGTCGGTGAGGGTGCCCGTGTCCACCACCCGGCCGGCCCGCACGATGCTGACGCGGTCGGCGGTGGCCTCGACCTCGGACAGGATGTGGCTCGACAGGAGCACCGTGCGGCCCTCGGCACGGGCCTGAGACACCTGCTCCTCGAACACCTTCTCCATCAGGGGATCGAGGCCGGAGGTCGGCTCGTCGAGGAGCAGGAGGGGGACGTCGGAGGCGAGTGCGGCGACGAGGGCGACCTTCTGGCGGTTGCCCTTGGAGTACGACCGGCCCTTCTTGGTCGGGTCGAGCTCGAAGGCCTGCAGCAGCAGGTCGCGCTTGGCCTGGTCTACCCCGCCCCGGAGCCGTCCGAGGAGGTCGATGACCTCACCGCCGGTCAGGTTGGGCCACAGCACGACATCGCCTGGCACGTAGGCGAGCTGGCGGTGCAGGTCGGTGGCGTCGTGCCAGGGGTCGCGCCCGAGCAGGCTGACCGTCCCGCCGTCGGAGCGCAGGAGGCCGAGCAGGATGCGGATCGTGGTGGACTTCCCGGCGCCGTTGGGGCCCAGGAAGCCGTGGACCTCGCCCTCGTGGACGGTGAGGTCGAGCCCGTCCAGGGCGAGGGTGCTGCCGAAGCTCTTGCGCAGCCCGGTGGCCTCGATGACTGCTGCCATAGCTCGATGGTACACAGTTTTCAGAATTCTCTGAATACTCTAAAATGTCCGACATGGTGAGGAGAGCCGCGGATGCGGCGCGTGCCGAGCGGGAGCACTTCGTCGAGCGGTTCGGGTCCGCGTTGACTGCTGCCGGGATGCAGCGGCTGCCCTCGCGGGTCTTCGCGTGTCTGCTCGCCCATGACTCCGGACGCATGACCGCGGCGGAGATCAGCGAGGCCCTGTCGGTCAGCCCCGCGTCGGTGTCAGGTGCAGTTCGCTCGCTGCAGCAGATGCGGATGATCCACCGCGAACGGGAGCCGGGGACCCGTCGCGACGTCTACGTCGTGGCCGACGACGCCTGGCACGACGTCATGATGAACACCTCCGCCGTCTATGGCCCGCTCACCCAGACCCTGCGTGAGGGCGTGGCGATGGTGGGCGGCCCCGGCAGCCAGGCGGGCGAGCGGCTCGCGCTGAGCGTGGCGTTCCTCGAGTTCGTCACCGAGGAGATGGCGGGACTGGCGGACCGGTGGGACAAGCGCCGCGCCGAGCTCGACCTATTGCCCTGAGTCGACCGGTTGACGCGCGATCTGGGGTCGTCACAGTCGATCCAGGGCAACAAGTCGGCAGGCGCGCGGATGGGTGAGGTTGGCCACGGGGGTGCGTGGCCCGGCATACGGCGCCACTATCTTGGGCGGCATGGCCGCCGACGTCCCTGAAGCACGCTCCGAGTCCGACCTGCCGATCAAGGCGGTCTATGACGCATCGGCGCTCGAGGGCTTCGACCCAGCCGCGCAGCTGGGGGCGCCCGGCCAGTACCCGTACACCCGCGGTGTGTACCCGAACATGTACACGGGGCGCCCGTGGACGATGCGGCAGTATGCCGGGTTCGGCACCGCCAAGGAGTCCAACGAGCGCTACCACGAGCTCGTCGCCAACGGCACGGGCGGGCTGTCGGTCGCGTTCGACCTGCCGACCCAGATGGGCTACGACTCCGATGAGGCGATCGCGCACGGCGAGGTCGGCAAGGTCGGCGTGGCGATCGACTCCATCGACGACATGCGCACCCTCATGGGAGGGCTCCCGCTCGGCGACATCTCGACCTCGATGACCATCAACGCCCCGGCCGCCACCCTGCTGCTGATGTACCAGCTGGTCGCCGAGGAGAACGGCGCCGACCCCTCCCGGCTGGCCGGCACCATCCAGAACGACGTGCTCAAGGAGTACATCGCCCGGGGGACGTACATCTATCCCCCCAAGGAGTCCCTGCGGCTGATCAGCGACATCTTCTCCTACTGCCACAAGGAGCTGCCGCGCTGGAACACCATCTCCATCAGCGGCTACCACATGGCCGAGGCCGGGGCCACGCCCGCGCAGGAGATCGCCTTCACCCTGGCCAACGCCAAGGAGTATGTGCGCACCGCCGTGGCGGCAGGCCTGGACGTCGACGACTTCGCGCCCCGCCTCTCGTTCTTCTTCGTCGCGCGCACGACCCTGCTCGAGGAGGTGGCCAAGTTCCGGGCCGCGCGCCGGATCTGGGCGCGGATCATGCGCGACGAGTTCGGCGCCGTGAACCCCAAGAGCCAGATGCTGCGCTTCCACACCCAGACCGCGGGGGTCCAGCTGACGGCGCAGCAGCCCGAGGTCAACCTCGTACGGGTGGCCCTGCAGGGCCTCGGCGCCGTCCTCGGCGGCACGCAGTCCCTGCACACCAACTCCTTCGACGAGGCCATCGCCCTGCCGACCCAGAAGGCCGCCCGGCTCGCGCTGCGCACCCAGCAGGTCATCGCCTACGAGACCGACGTGACCAAAACCGTTGACCCGTTTGCCGGTTCGTATGTCGTGGAGTCCATGACCGACGACCTCGAGGCAGCGGCGAACGACCTCATCCAGGCCGTCGAGGACCGCGGCGGTGCGGTCGCGGCCATCGAGCAGGGCTTCCAGAAGTCCGAGATCGAGCGTTCCGCCTACCGCGTCGCGCTCGAGATCGACCACGGCGAGCGGACCGTCGTCGGCGTCAACCGGTTCGCCCTCGACGAGGAGGAGCCCTACGAGCCGCTGCGGGTGGACCCTCAGATCGAGCACGACCAGCGCGAGCGGCTCGCCGCCCTGCGCGCCGAGCGCGACAACGACGCCGTCGAGCGGGCCCTCGAGGACATCCGCGAGGCGGCCCGGGGCACCGACAACCTGCTCTACCCGATGAAGGAGGCACTGCGACTGCGCGCCACCGGTGGCGAGATCAGCCACGCGCTACGCGACGTGTGGGGCCTCTACGTGCCGCGCGAGACGTTCTGACCCGACGGGGCGGCGCGAACGCGTCGTAGAGTGCGCCCTGACATGACTGACGACCCTGCGCTGGACGCTGAGCCCCTGATGGACGCCGAACCCCTGATGGACGCGCTGTGCGCCACCATCACGGCGCTCTCACCCGAGCTGCTCGAGCTGCAGCGCGACCTGCACGCCCACCCAGAGCTGTCCCGCGGTGAGACGCGGACGACGGCCTGTCTCGCGCAGCGCCTGCGTGCCGCCGGCGTGGACGTCCGCGAGCTGGAGGGCACAGGTCTGGTGGCCGACCTCGGCGCCGAGTCACCGGCATACCGCGTCGCGTTGCGTGCGGACCTGGACGCGCTACCGGTCGCCGAGCGGACGGGCCTGCCGTGGGCCTCGACTGCCGACGGCATCGCCCACGCCTGTGGCCATGACGTCCACGTGGCCGTCGTGCTCGGCGCGGGCCTGGCCCTCAAGGCCCATGAAGAGGCCCTGCGCGAGCGGGGCATCGCGGTCCGGCTCGTCTTCCAGCCCGCGGAGGAGGTCATCCCCGGCGGGGCCGTCGACGTGATCGCCGAAGGTGGGCTGACCGGTGTCGACGCGATGTTCGCGGTGCACTGCGACCCCAGTCTCGACGTGGGCACTGTCGGCCTCCGCGAGGGACCGCTCACGGCGGCCGCCGACCGCGTCAGCGTCCACCTGGCCGGGCAGGGAGGGCACACCTCCCGGCCGCACCTCACCGAGGACCTGGTCTTCGCCCTCGGCAAGGTCATCACCGAGGTCTCCACCGTGCTCTCCCGCAGGCTGGACCCGCGCACCGCGTTCGCGCTCGTCTGGGGTGAGGTGCACGCAGGCCAGGCCGCCAACGTCATCCCCGCCAGCGGCACGGTCGCCGGGACCCTGCGCATGGTGGACGCGACGACGTGGAGCACCATCGGCCCGCTGCTCGCCGAGACCGTGCAGCAGGTCGTGGCCCCGTATGCCGTGACCGCCGTCCTCGAGCACCTCCCGGGGGTGCCCCCGGTGGTCAACACGCCCGAGGCCATCGAGGTCCTGCGCCGGGCGGCCACCGGGACCGGCCTGCAGCCGGTCGGCACGCCCCAGTCGCTCGGTGGCGAGGACTTCGCCTGGTACCTCCGCCAGGTGCCCGGGGCCATGGCCAGGCTGGGCACCCGGTCCCCGGGAGGGCCGACGTTCGACCTGCACCAGGGCGATCTCGTCATCGACCAGGCGGCTGTCGCGTGCGGCGCCCGGCTACTCGCGGGAGCGGTGGTGGCGGGAGCCGTCAAGGCGGCTGCTGAGCCCAGAATCGCGGGTTGGTAACGGTTTTTCGGCGGTGCACACGAAGGGGGGCGAAACCCTCCTGCCTGGGGGCTATCCTCACGCCGTAGGTGACGCGTCCACATGCGTCACGCATACCCAAAACGAACAGGAGACAGCCTTGCGTCATGCGATGAAGGTTGCAGCGGTGGTGTCGGCGACGGCGCTGACACTGGCCGCGTGTGGCAACTCGGGGAGCAGCGGCTCCTCGTCCAGCGGCAGCGGTTCCGCCAGCTCGAGCTCAAGCTCCAGCTCGAGCGGTGGCGGCAAGAGCGGTCTCAAGGTCGGCATGGCCTATGACGTCGGCGGCCGTGGCGACCAGTCGTTCAACGACGCCGCCGCTGCGGGCCTCGACAAGGCCAAGTCCGAGCTGGGCGTCACCGCCAAGGAGGCGGCCGCGGTCGCCGGTGAGAACGAGGCGGCCCGCGAGGAGCGTCTCCAGCAGCTCGTCGACGCCGGCTACACCCACATCGTCGCCGTGGGCTTCGCCTACGCGCAGGCGACGGGCAAGGTCGCCAAGGCCAACCCCGACGTGCACTTCGCGATCGTCGACGACGCGTCGGCCGACTCCAAGGGCCCCAACGTCGACCAGATCACCTTCGCCGAGAACGAGGGGTCCTTCCTCGTCGGCGTCGCGGCTGCCCTGAAGTCCAAGACCGGCCACATCGGCTTCGTCGGTGGCGTCAACGTGCCCCTGATCAAGAAGTTCGAGGCAGGCTACGACGCGGGCGCCAAGGCCGTGAACCCGAAGATCAAGATCGACTCCCAGTACCTCACCCAGCCGCCGGACTTCAGCGGCTTCGGTGACCCGGCCAAGGGCAAGACCGCGGCCGAGGGCATGTACCAGGCCGGCGCCGACGTGGTCTACCACGCTGCGGGTGGCTCCGGTGGTGGTGTCTTCACGGCAGCCAAGGCTGCCGGCAAGTGGGCCATCGGTGTCGACTCCGACCAGGCCCTGACCGCCCCGGCCGACGTCCGGTCGGTCATCCTCACCTCGATGATCAAGAAGGTCGACGTCGCGGTCTTCGACTTCTTCAAGTCGGCCAGCGAGGGCAAGGACCTCACCGGCAACCACGTCTACGACCTCAAGGTCGGAGGCGTCGCCTACTCGACGACCGGCGGCCACATCGACGACATCAAGGCGAAGATCGAGGCCTACAAGCAGCAGATCATCAGCGGCAAGATCATGGTCCCCACGACCCCCTGATCACCCACGGTGGCGCACACGGCCCGGGCAGCGCGGTAGCGTCTGACCCGGGCCGCGTGCTTCCCTCCGGCCTGCGTCCACCGGTGTGCCGGGTGCGTATGCCGAGTGCGCCAGGTACACCCGCCGCCCGCGACGACGCGGGCCCGTCCCAGGAGTGTGAGCCATCACCACCTCCCCACCACAGACCGAGCCGACGGCCGCCCAGCTGGCCGGTCAGGCCCCGGCGGTCGAGCTCGAGGGCATCACCAAGCGGTTCCCCGGGGTCGTCGCGAACAGGGACATCACGTTCTCGGTGCGGCGTGGCACGGTGCACGCCATCGTGGGGGAGAACGGCGCCGGAAAGTCGACCCTGATGAAGATCCTCTACGGGGTACAGCGGCCCGACGAGGGCACCATCAAGATCGACGGGCGCGCCGTCAACCTGCACTCGCCGGCCGATGCCATCGCTGCCGGCATCGGCATGGTGTTCCAGCACTTCATGCTGGCGGACAACCTCACGGTGCTCGAGAACGTCGTGCTCGGCGCCGAGCGGCTGCACGGCATCGGGGACCGGGCCCGGGCCGAGATCGCCCGGATCTCCACGGCCTACAAGCTGGAGGTCGACCCCGATGCGCTGGTGGCCGACCTCGGGGTCGGGGCGCGTCAGCGCATCGAGATCCTCAAGGTCCTCTATCGCGGTGCGAAGACGCTGATTCTCGACGAGCCGACCGCCGTCCTCGTGCCACAGGAGGTCGACGAGCTGTTCGAGCAGCTGGGCGAGCTCAAGGACGAGGGCCTGACCGTCCTGTTCATCTCCCACAAGCTCGACGAGGTCCTCAAGGTCGCGGACGCCATCACCGTCATCAGGCGCGGCACGACCATCGACACCGTCGACCCGGCCAGCGTCAACGCGCGCCAGCTCGCCGAGCTGATGGTGGGCTCTGAGCTCCCGTCGCCGACGACCGAGGAGTCGACCGTCACCGACCGCGTCCTGCTGCGCGTCGAGGGGCTGGTCCTCGGCGGCGGCGACGGAAGCGGCCGTCCCCTGCTCGACGACATCTCGCTCACGATCCACGCCGGCGAGGTCCTGGGCATCGCCGGAGTCGAGGGCAACGGCCAGGCCGAGCTGGTCGAGGTGATCATGGGGATGCGCGAGCCGAGTGCCGGCACGGTCTTCCTGGGCGACACCGACATCTCCAGCTGGCACACCCGCGAGATCCGCGAGGCCGGCGTCGGCTACATCCCCGAGGACCGGCACCGGCACGGGCTCCTCCTCGAGGCGCCACTGTGGGAGAACCGCATCCTGGGTCACCAGACCGAGGCCCCCAACGTCCGGGGCGCGCTGGTCGACGTCGCCGCAGCCAAGAAGGACACCGAGCGGATCGTGAAGGCGTACGACGTCCGCACGCCCTCGATCAACGTCACCGCCGGGTCGCTCTCCGGCGGCAACCAGCAGAAGCTCATCATCGGCCGGGAGATGAGCCACCACCCCAAGGTCCTCGTGGCTGCCCACCCCACCCGCGGCGTCGACGTCGGCGCCCAGGCGACCATCTGGGACCTGATCCGGGACGCTCGGCGTGAGGGGCTCGCCGTGCTGCTCATCTCGGCCGACCTGGAGGAGCTGATCGGGCTGTCCGACACCATCCGGGTCATCCTGCGTGGCCGGCTCTCGGGCGACTTCGACCCCAACCAGGTCACGGCCGAGGACCTGGGTGCTGCCATGACGGGTGCGGGGGAACGCACCGCGACGGCCGAGGCTCCGGCCCCCGACCCGACCACAGAAGGTGACCGATGACCGCCCTGACCCCTCGGCGCATCCTGCTCAGCCTGGCCGCGCCCGTCCTGGCGCTGGTCGTCGCGTTCGTGGTGACCTCGCTCGTCCTCGTTGCCGTGGGTGACCCCGTCGCCCAGGTCTGGCAGACCATCCTGACCGTCCCCCGGCCGCGCCAGACCGTCAACATCATCAACGCCGCGTCCGTCCTCTATCTCTCCGCGATCGCGGTGGCGGTGGGCTTCCGGATGAACCTCTTCAACATCGGCGTCGACGGCCAGTACCGCGTCGCCGCGTTCGCCGCCGCCGTGTTCGCGGGTCAGGGGTGGGTGCCCGGTTGGCTGAACATCATCGCGAGCCTCGTCGTCGCGATGGTGGCGGGCGGCCTGTGGGCCTCCATCGCGGCATACCTCAAGGTCCGTCGCGGTGTCTCCGAGGTGATCTCGACGATCATGCTCAACGCCATCGCCACCGGCGTCGTGAGCTGGCTCCTGCTCAAGGCGGCCGGCCAGAGCGCCGGCTCCAACAACATCGAGACCAAGGTGATCCCCGACTCCTCGCAGCTCGACGGGTTCGGACTGGTGCCCGGAGCGACCAACAAGGTCTACACGCTCATCATCCTGTCGATCGTCATCGGCCTCCTCTACTGGTTCGTGCTCGGCAAGACCAGGTTCGGGTTCGACCTGCGCGCCACCGGCCGCTCGGAGACGGCCGCGGTCGCCAGCGGCGTGAACGTGCCTCGGATGGTCGTCATCGCGATGGTGGCCTCGGGCGCGCTCGCCGGCCTGGTGGGCATGCCGCTGCTGTTCGGCCAGGACCATAACTACGGGACGACCTTCCAGTCCGGTCTCGGCTTCGCGGGCATCGCCATCGCGCTGCTCGGGCGCAACAACGCCGTCGGCATCGCCTTCGCGTCGGTGCTGTGGGCCTTCCTCGACGTCCAGTCCAACGCGCTGCAGATCCAGGCAGGCGTCGCGCAGGAGCTCGTCAACATCATCCAGGGCGTCATCCTGTTCGCCGTCGTCATCGCCTACGAGCTGATCCGGCGCGCCGACAAGAGGCTCGAGCAACAGCGCGTCGCACGCGAGCTCACGGCCCAGAGCAGCACCAGCCCCGCCAAGGAAGGAGCCCCGGCATGAGCGCCGCAGGACTCGAGGTCGGCGCCACCACCGTGGCCGACCGTGTCAGGCCCCGCCGCCGCCTGGGACCGCGCGAATGGCTCGTCATCGCCGTCGGGGCCCTGGCCGTGGTCTCCATCCTGCGGCTGGTGACCGGCTCCAACGACATCGACTCCTCGGGCGCCCTCGCCGCCGCCATCGGGCTGGCCGTGCCGATCGGGCTGGCCGGTCTTGGCGGTCTGTGGTCCGAGCGGGCCGGGGTCGTCAACATCGGCCTCGAGGGCATGATGATCCTCGGCACGTGGGGCGCTGGCTTCTTCGGCTACCACTACGGGCCATGGGCGGGCGTCCTGGGAGCCATCGCGCTCGGCGTGCTGGGTGGGCTCATCCACGCGGTCGCCACGGTGAGCTTCGGGGTCGACCACATCGTCTCGGGTGTCGCCCTCAACATCATCGGTCTCGGCGTCGCCAAGTACCTGGCGGCGCGGTTCTTCACCGGACTGCCCGGCGGTGGGCCGACGCAGTCCCCGCCGATCGCCCCGCTCCCGAACTTCACCGTCCCCGGGGTGTCCAGCGGCCTGGCCAACATCGAGGGTAGACACTGGTTCCTCGTGAGCGACCTGGCTGGCGTGCTCGGTGCCCTGTGCACCAACCTGTCCGCGCTCACGATCATCGCCGTGCTGCTGTTCGTGGCGACCTGGTGGGTGCTGTGGCGCTCGGCCTTCGGCCTGCGGCTGCGCTCGGTCGGCGAGTCCCCGGTCGCGGCGGAGTCTCTCGGCGTCAACGTGCGGCGTTACAAGTTCGTCGCCGTCCTCATCTCGGGTGGGCTGGCCGGGCTCGGCGGTGGCTTCCTCGCCCTCGTGGCCGCGAACATCTACCGCGACGGCCAGACCGGCGGCCGAGGCTACATCGGTCTCGCGGCCATGATCTTCGGCAACTGGCGACCCGGCGGCCTGCTCACCGGTGCGGCGCTGTTCGGCTACACCGACGCGGTGCAGCTGCGCGGAGGCACCACGGTGCACGCGTTCCTGCTGCTCTTCGCCGTGCTGCTGGTCGCCGTCGGCGTGTGGCAGATCGTGCGCCACCGGCGGCTCCCGCAGGGCCTCGTGGCCATCGTGGTCGGCGCGCTCGTGGGTTGGTGGTACTTCGCCTCGAGCGCGGTGCCGGCCGAGCTCACCGGTACGACGCCCTACGTCACCACGCTGCTCGTGCTCGCCTTCGCCTCGCAGCGGTTGCGCATGCCGGCCGCCGACGGGCAGGTCTATCGCAAGGGCGAGGGGCACTAGTGCCCTCCGACACCGCGCCCTGCGACACCGCGCCCTCCGGCGAGATCGACTGGGATGCCCTGCGCGACCGGGCGGTCGAGATCATGGGCCTTGCCTACGCGCCCTACTCCCGGTTCCCCGTCGGCGTGGCCGGGCTCGTGGACGACGGGCGGGTCGTCGTGGGCTGCAACGTCGAGAACGCCGCGTACGGCGTCGGGCTGTGCGCGGAGTGCGGCTTGGTGTCCCACCTGCACGCCACCGGTGGCGGACGCCTCGTCGCTGTCTCGTGCGTGGGCGTGGACGGTGCCCCGCTGATGCCCTGCGGGCGCTGCCGACAGCTGCTCTGGGAGCACGGCGGACCGACCTGCCTGCTGCTGACGCCAGAGGGTGTCCTGCCCATGAGCGCGGTGCTGCCCCAGGCGTTCGGTCCTGACAACCTCGAGATCGCGGGCTCGCCGCCGCCGGCCTGACAGCGTGACGCCTGACGGCCATCCGTGGCCTCCGTGCCGCGGATGCCCGCCAGGCGGCCAAAGACACGGCCATCCGCGCCCTGCGCGTCACGGATGGCTGCCGCTGGCGGGGATGGTCGGCGTGGTGGGAGCGGCCCAGGGCTTCTGACACGATGGGCGCGTGAGTACCGAGACTTTCGACGCCGTCGACATCATCGTGACCAAGCGCGGCCGGGGTGAGCTGTCCGACGGCCAGATCGACTGGGTCGTCGACGCCTACACCCGAGGGGTCGTTGCCGACGAGCAGATGTCGAGCCTGGCCATGGCCATCCTGCTCAACGGCATGAACCGGCGTGAGATCTCGCGCTGGACCTCCGCCATGATCCGCAGTGGCGAGCGCATGGACTTCTCGTCCCTGTCGCGGCCGACCTCCGACAAGCACTCGACCGGCGGTGTCGGCGACAAGATCACCCTGCCGCTCGCCCCTCTGGTCGCGGCCTGCGGCGTCGCTGTCCCGCAGCTGTCGGGCCGCGGCCTCGGCCACACCGGGGGCACCCTCGACAAGCTCGAGTCGATCCCGGGCTGGCGGGCCACGCTGACCAACGCGCAGATGCTCGCTCAGCTCGAGGACGTCGGAGCGGTGATCTGCGCCGCGGGCGACGGCCTGGCCCCGGCCGACAAGAAGCTCTACGCGCTGCGCGACGTCACCGGAACCGTCGAGGCGATCCCGCTCATCGCGTCCTCGATCATGAGCAAGAAGATCGCCGAGGGCACCGGTGCTCTCGTGCTCGACGTCAAGGTCGGCAGCGGCGCGTTCATGAAGTCCGTCGACGACGCCCGTGAGCTGGCGCGGACGATGGTCGACCTCGGCACGGATGCCGGCGTCACCACGGTCGCCCTCCTCACCAACATGCAGGTCCCCCTCGGGCTGACGGCCGGCAACGCGCTCGAGGTGCGTGAGTCTGTGGAGGTGCTCGCCGGCGGGGGGCCCCAGGACGTGGTCGAGCTGACCCTGGTGCTCGCGCGCGAGATGCTCGCCGCGGCCGGTCGTACCGACGTCGACCCTGCGGATGCGCTCGCAGACGGCCGTGCCATGGACGTCTGGAAGGCCATGATCCGCGCCCAGGGGGGCGACCCGGACGCCGCCCTGCCCGTAGCCAAGGAGACCCACGAGGTCCTGGCGGCCGCCGACGGGGTGCTCACCCAGCTCGATGCCCTCCAGGTGGGGGTGGCCGCCTGGCGGCTCGGCGCGGGCCGCGCCCGCAAGGAGGACCCGGTGCAGGCCGGCGCCGGCGTGGAGCTGCATGCCAAGCCCGGTGCGACGGTGCGGGCGGGCGAGAAGCTGCTGACGCTGCATACGGACACACCGGAGCGGTTCGAACGGGCCCTGGAGGCGCTGGACGGCGCCTACTCGATCGCGCCCGAGGGCTCGCGGCCCGACCTGCTGCCGCTGGTCATCGAGAAGATCTCCTAAGGTGGGCTGCGTGCCTCAGCTGATCGCGACTCCCACGACCATCCCCGTCCCTGGCGGCAAGATCATCGACGAACACGTCGGCCGGGTGAACACCGGCACGGAGGCGGTGTCGGTGGCCCACATGAAGGCTCCCGGGGACTGGACCGAGCCGTTCCAGACGCCGGAGTTCGACGAGGTCACCCTCGTCCTCGCCGGGGCCGTGCTGGTCGACCATGACGGCGGTCAGCTGCGCGTCGAGGCCGGCCAGAGCGTCATCACCCGGGCGGGGGAGCGGATCCGCTACTCCACGGGCGCCGAGGGTGCCGAGTACGTCGCCGTGTGCCTGCCTGCCTTCGCCCCGGACACGGTGCACCGCGACGACGAGCACAGCAGCGAGCTGAGCAGCGACGACCACCGCGTGGCCGGCGCGTGATCTTCGGACGCAGGCCCAGCGCCGACGCCGACGCCGACCAGGTTGTCGTCACCGACCCGATACTCCGCGCCCCCAAGGCGCTCCTGCACGACCACCTCGATGGTGGCCTGCGGCCCAGCACGATCATCGAGATCGCCGACGAGGTCGGGTATGCCGGGCTGCCCAGTACCGACGTCGACGCGCTGGCCGGATGGTTCCGGGAGAGCGCGGACTCGGGCTCGCTCGTGCGTTACCTCGAGACCTTCGACCACACGATCGCCGTGATGCAGACCGCCGAGGGACTGCGTCGCGTGGCCCGCGAGAGCGTGATGGACCTGGCCGCTGACGGGGTGGTCTATGCCGAGAGCCGCTACGCCCCCGAGCAGCACCTCGAGGGCGGCCTCGAGCTCGAGGACGTCGTCGAGGCCGTCAACGCGGGGTTCCGCGAGGGCGAGCAGGAGGCCGCCGCGGCGGGCACGCCGATTCGCGTCACCGCCCTGCTCACCGCCATGCGCCACGCGGCCAAGAGCACCGAGATCGCCGAGCTGGCCGTGCGCTACCGCGACCGGGGTGTCGCCGGCTTCGACATCGCGGGAGCCGAGGCCGGCTTCCCGCCCACCCGGCACCTCGACGCCTTCGAGTACCTGCGCCGCGAGAACGCCCACTTCACCATCCACGCCGGCGAGGCCTTCGGGCTCCCCAGCATCTGGGAGGCGATCCAGTGGTGCGGAGCCGACCGGCTGGGTCACGGAGTGAGGATCGTCGACGACCTCATCGTGCGCGGCAAGCCGTTCGGCGCTGACGTGGCAGCGGCGATCGCCGCCGACGCCGACGAGATCGTGCTCGGCCGGCTCGCCGCATACGTGCGTGACACCCGCATCCCGCTGGAGATGTGCCCGAGCAGCAACGTCCAGACCGGCGCTGCGGCCTCCGTTGCGCTGCACCCGATCTCGCTGCTCAAGCGGCTGCGGTTCCGCGTCACCGTGAACACCGACAACCGCCTCATGAGCGGCACGTCCATGTCGCGCGAGATGGGGCTGCTGGTCGACGAGGCGGGCTGGTCGATGGACGACCTGCGCTGGGTGACCATCAACGCCATGAAGTCGGCGTTCATCCCGTTCGACGAGCGGCTGGCGATCATCGACGAGGTCGTCAAGCCGGGCTACGACGCGTTGGCCGCCGCACGCTGAGGAGCCGGCTCAGCGCAGGGGGTCGGGCGGCAGCAGCTGGTCGCGCCGAGCATCCTGGCGGGCGAGCCGCTCGGCGTCGCGGCGGCGCCGCTCCGCGATGACGGCCGCTAGCACGTACTCCGCGTGGATGCCCGGGGGCGGTGGTGGCGACACCAGGGGGAGCACCGATCGCAGCAGCTCCTGGCCCAGCTCGTGGCGCGCCGCCGGGGTCAGTGCTGCCGCGCGCCCGAGGAACTGCCGGATCGCGATGGCCAGGCCCGGTGGCAGCGACCCCAGGTCGGCCTGCACCGCCCACGCGCCGAGAGGTGGCGGCATCTGCGGTGGTGGCAGCAGTCGCAGGGAGACCCGCTGGGTGACGACGTAGGTCCCTGCCGCCATGTCTCCGAGGCGCTTGGCCCTCGTGCTGAGGATCGCGGCAACGAGGGCACCCGACCCGAACAGCAGGTAGATCTCGACCCAGCCGACGAGCGCGCGGGTCAACGCGTGTCGCGCCGTGATCGGGCCGCCGTCGTCGCGCACCACGCGCAGCCCGAGCGCGAGCTTGCCGAGCGTGCGACCGCGGGTGAGCGTCTCGACAGCCGCGGGGAGCCCAACGGTCACCCCCACGACCATGAGCAGGCTCACCGTGATGTCCACCGCATCCGACGAGCCACCGAACACAGCGCTCACCACGATGCCGCCGAAGAAAAGGCCGGCCGCGGCGACGAGCAGGTCGATGACACCCGACGCCGCGCGGGCGCCGACCGAGGCCACCGGCAGCTCGACAGCCACGCCCTCGCCGGTGACCACGTCCTCGGCCGCATAGCTGCGGTAACCGGCCCCCGTGCTCATGGCCGAAGCATAGAGTGGCGCCCGTGGACCTGGACGCGTATGCCGGTGCGCGAGGCGCGCAGTGGAGGCGCCTCGACGAGCTGGCCCGGCAGCGTCGGGTCACCGGGGCCGAGGGCGACGAGCTGCTGGACCTCTACCAGCGCGTCTCCACGGACCTGTCGGTCGTGCGCTCGGCCAGTCCCGACCCGGCCCTGGTGTCGTACCTGTCGCTCTTGCTGGCCAGGGCGCGCGTCACGATGGTCGGCACCCGCACGAGCACCTGGACCGACCTCCTGGGTTTCTTCACCAGGACGTTCCCGGCAGCCCTCTATCGGACCCGCTGGTGGTGGCTCTCCACCGCTGCGACCAGCCTGGCCGTCGTCGTGCTGGTCGCGCTGTGGACGTTGCGGCACCCGGAGGTCTACACCAGCCAGCTCACGCCGGGGCAGGTCAACGCCTATGTGGGCACCGACTTCCAGCACTACTACTCCGAGTTCCCCCACCACGAGTTCGCCACGATGGTGTGGGTCAACAACGCCTGGGTGGCGGCCCAGTGCATCGCGTTCGGCGTGCTCGGGCTTCCCGTGCTGTACGTGCTCGTGTCCAACGTCGAAGCGCTCGGCGTCGTCGCGGCGCTGATGATGTCCCACGGTCGTACCGCGCTGTTCTTCGGGCTGATCCTGCCGCACGGTCTGCTCGAGCTGACGGCGGTGTTCGTCGCCGGAGGAGTGGGGCTGCGGCTGTTCTGGTCGTGGGTCGACCCGGGGCCGCGCCCGCGTCTGCGGGCCCTGGCTGCAGAGGCGCGTATGGCGGTCGGGATGACTCTCGGGCTTGCGGTGGTGCTGCTCGTCAGCGGGACGATCGAAGGTTTCGTCACGCCGTCAGGGCTGCCGACCTGGTCGCGCATCGGCATCGGCATCGTCGCGGAGGCCGTGTTCTTCGCCTATGTCTTCGTCGTCGGGCGGCGTGCGCACCACGCGGGTGTCACCGGTGACGTCAGCGTCCGCGATGCCGGGGACGCCCCGATCCAGGGGTGACCCTGCGGGGGGCGACGCTGCGGGGGCATCCCTGGGGGGCAACCCCGCAGAGGCGACCTCAGAGCAGACCCTGGCGCTTCAGCATGAGGTAGTGGTCGGCCAGTCGCGCAGGAAGGAGATCCGGGGGCTCATCGAGCACATCGACGCCGAGGCTCGCCAGGGCCGCTGCCGTGCGCTCGCGGAGGGCGGTCGTCCGCTCCGCGGCGGCCGCGTCGTAGACATGCTCGAGGGTGTCGCGACTGGCGCGCATCCGGGCCACCGCAGGGTCTGACACTGACGCGACGACCACGCGGTGATGGGCGGCCAGGACCGGCAGGACGGGGAGGAGCCCCTGCTCGACGGAGGACGGTTCGAGCGGCGTGAGCAGGACGACGAGGGCGCGGTGGGTGCCGAGCCTGGTGATCTCGGTGGCCAGCAGGGCCCAGTCGGCCTCGACCAGTCGAGACTCGACGGGGGCCAGCGTGCTGATGGTGTCGTGCAGCAGCCGGGCCCGGTCCGACCCGGCGACGCGAGCGAGGACCGCGCGGTCCCCGGCGATGACCTGCACGCGGTCATGCGCGTGACCGGCGAGCGCCGTGAGCAGCAACGCGGCATCCATGGCGCCGTCCAGGCGGGGAGCGTCGTCCACCCGCCCCGCCGAGGTGCGTGAGGTATCGATGACGATGACGATCCTGCGGTGCTGCTCGGGCTGCCACGTGCGGACGACGAGGTGCTGACGCCGGGCGGTCGCACGCCAGTCGATGCTGCGGACGTCGTCGCCGTCGACATACTCGCGCAGGCTGTCGAACTCCGTGCCCTGGCCGCGGGTCCGCACCGCCGTACGCCCGTCGAGCTGTCGCAGCACGGCCAGCCGGCTGGGCAGGTGCTTGCGAGCGGGGAAGGGGTGCACCGTGCGCAGCCGGCCGGGCACCGCGAACGACCGTTGCCGCGCGGCCAGCCCGAGCGGTCCGATGGACCTCACCGTCACCGCGTGCGCCTCTCGGTCGCCGCGCCGGGTGGGCGTCAGGACCGTGGTGACCCGGGTGCGTTCGCCCGGCCGCAGGCTGACCGTATGCCGCGTCGTGGCCGCCCCTGCCGAGGGCGGCCACGCGTCGCGCACGAGGCCGCGGACCCGTCTGCGGCCGGTGTTGGTCACCAGCACCGAGGTGGACCCCTGGTCGCCCAGGCGGACCTGGCCCGGACCCTGACGCTCGAACGTCAGGCGTCGGGGCGAGCTGGCCAGCAGCAGGTCCAGGCCGAGCAGCACGGCGGTCAGCAGCCACCACAGCCGCACGGTGTCACCGCTGGGCCACACGGCCACCGGGACCAGCCCCGACAGGGTGAGTGCGACGGCTCGGTAGGTCAGTGACATCAGCGCGGGACCGGCACCGCTCCGAGGGCGCTGTCGAGGACGGCCGTGACGGTGACGCCTTCGAGCTCGGCCTCGGGACGCAGGGACAGCCGGTGGGCGAGCGTCGCGTGGGCCAGGGCCTTGACGTCGTCGGGGGTGACGTAGCCGCGACCGTTCATCCACGCCCATGCCCGGGAGGTGGCCATGAGTGCGGTGGCTCCGCGGGGGCTCACTCCGAGGGCGAGCGACGGCGACGTGCGGGTGGCCCGGGCGATGTCGACGATGTACGCGGCCACCTCGTCGGAGATCTCGACCTGGCGCACCGCCTCGGCGCCTGCGGCGAGGTCGTCCGGGGAGGCCACCGGCCGCAGACCCGCGGCAGCGAGGTCGCCGGGGTCGAACCCGCTGGCGTGGCGCCTCAGCACCTCGAGCTCCTCCCCGCGTGCCGGGATCGGCAGGGTGACCTTGAGCAGGAAGCGGTCGAGCTGGGCCTCCGGCAGTGGGTAGGTGCCTTCGTACTCCACGGGGTTCTGCGTCGCGGCCACCATGAACGGGTGGGGAAGCGGTCGCGGCCGGCCCTCGACGCTGACCTGCCGCTCCTCCATGGCCTCGAGGAGGGCGGACTGGGTCTTGGGTGGAGTGCGGTTGATCTCGTCGGCCAGCAGCAGGTTGGTGAAGACCGGTCCGGGGCGGAACGTGAAGTCGCTCGTGGACGCGTCGTAGACCAGGGAGCCGGTGAGGTCCCCAGGCATGAGGTCAGGGGTGAACTGGACGCGCTTGGTCTCCACGGACAGGGCCGCCGCAAGGCTGCGTACCAGCAGCGTCTTGGCCACGCCTGGGACGCCCTCGAGCAGGATGTGACCGCGGGCGAGCAGGGCGACGAGCAGGCCCGCGACGGCCGCGTCCTGACCCACGACGGCCTTGGCGACCTCGGCCCGGACGGCGAGCAGCGCCGCCCGCGCGTCGGGCGCAGCGGCTCGGGGTGGTTCGGGTTCGCGCAGTGGTTCGGTCGGGCCCTGAGTCACGCCCTGCTGGTCGGTCAGGCCCTGCTGGTTGGTCATGGGGTACGGACCCTCTCCTCGAGCCGGCTCAGTGAGACGGCGATCGTATGCAGCTCGGCATCTGTGGTGGGTGGCGCTCCGGCGAGCAGCGCGGCGACCTCGGCGGCCGGCATACCGGATGCCGCGGCAGCGGCGGGCACCACGACCGTGAGCTCGGTGGTGGGCAGCCCAAGACGCCGGGCCAGCCGCGTGGTGGCCGCGACGCGCAGGATCCGTGCGGCGCGCTCGCGGTCTCGCGCCCTACGGTAGATCCGGCCGCGGCTCTCGGTGGTCTCCACAGCGCGGACCACCACGGGCAGGCGCTCGGTGACCAGCGCGCCCATCCGCCGGCCGCGCACCACGGCGAGCATGAGGACGGCGGTGGCCAGGAGCACGGCGGCGGGGCCGAGCCAGACGGGCCACGGGCTGGGGGTCGGGGCCCCGGATGCGTTCGCGAGGTCGCCCAGGCCGGGCTGGTACCAGACCAGCCGTGGTGAGTGCCCGAGCGCCCGTACCGCCAGCCCGGCGTGGGAGGCGGTGGCCAGGAAGCGGTTGGTGAACGCCGGCGTCATCCCCAGTGCCACGACCTCGGGGTGGTCGGCCGTGGCTGGCAGCGTTGCCATCGCCGCGCCGAACGCGGCATCCGGCGTACCGGAGGCGTGCCTTGGATCCGAGAGCACGAAGCACAGCTGCGAGCGGCTCCGGCCGGTCTCGGTGTCGACGAGACCCTCGTCGACCTCGCTGACCGTGTCGTCCCCCCTGGCGACACTCGTGGAGCAGCCAGACCTGAGATCGGTGACCACACCGGCCGGGGTCGCTGTCAGGGGCAACGCCAGCACGTCCAGCTGCTCAGACGTTGGCGAGAGCAGGACGAGCCGGTCGGCCCGCCGGCTGGCCCTGGCCAGCGTGGTGGTGCTGTCGTGGCCGAGGTACTCGGGGTCCGCCACCACGACCGTCGTCCCCGAGGCGGGCGCCGCGTCGACCAGGGCCTGCGCCGACCGCACGACCTGGACGTCGACCCCGTGATGACGCAGCACCTCCACGAGTGCCCTGCCACCGCCGGGTCCGGTGCCGTCCGGGTCGAGGTCCTGGGAGGGCTGGGCTGTGGCGAGCGCGAGGGCTCCGAGGGCTGCGAGGCCGCACGCTACGACGCCCACCCACGGGACCCAGCGGCGTGCCCTGGCGGCGCGGGAGGGGGACGAACCGTCCGGGGCGCGTGGGGCCGTCGAAGCGGCCGGCGCAGTGGAGGTCGTCATCGGGCGGTCACCGAGGGCAGCCGGGGTCGGCTGCGGAGCACGGTCTCGTCGAGGTCTGCCGCGCGTCGAGCCTGGTCGGACGTCGCCGACAGGTGGCCGTAACGGACGGCGTCGAAGGCTGCAGCCGTCGCCTCGAGGGCGTCGCGGTGCTCAGGGAACAGCGGCCCCAGGGCGACCGCCGCCTCATGGGCGGTGCGCCCCGGCAGCTCGTCCAGGAGGGTGCGCTCGACGGCGGAGGCAGCCACGGCGCGGTAGGAGTCGAGCAGCACGGCATCCCAGTCACCCTGCCCCGCGGCGGCCCTGGCCCGCCGTCGGTAGTCGCCGGCACGCAGCCCCTCCTCGGCCAGGCCGGCGCTCCGGGCGCCTCTGGTCCTGGTGGCGCGGCCCTCCCTGCGCAGCACGAGCGCCACGATGAGGGCGACGGCTGCGAGGACCACGACCACGACCACCGGAACCATCCAGCTGGGCACACCGGCGCTGTGGCCGCCACCCGTCTGGCTCAGCAGCCACTCGGTCAGCCGCCGCCACCACGGCACGCTGGTGTCGTAGCGTCCGTGGGCCAGCTCGTCACGGGCCCACTGCTGGGCCTGGGGCGAGCTCGGGTCCAGCGGCGGCTGGTCGAACGGCACGATCATGGGCTCAGGCAGACTCCGGCCGGCGGTAGTCCCCCGGTTGTCCCAGCGGCGCGTGGGTCTCGGCTTGGGCAGCGGCGATGAGCTGCACGTCCAGGCCCTCACGGCGGATCCGCTGGTCGACGTACAGCAGTGCGTCGACCCCGGCGCTGAACGGTGTCGTCAGGGACCCCGCGACCAGCGCGGCCACGCCGCTACTGAGCGTCTGCCAGACGTACACCTTGCTCAGGTCGCCGGTGAACACCAGGGCAGCCGCGCCGAGGATGGCCAGCGGCACGGTGAGGATCTGCCGGGCGAACCCTGCGACGACAGCACTGAGGAGCCGGATGCCCAGCACCCGCCAGAACTGTGTCCCGCTGGTGAGCCGCCACGAGCGCTTGACGCCGCCGAGGACGCCGATCCGTTCGAGGACGACCGCAGCGGGGACGAACGCCAGACGAGTGCCGAGGAAGAGCACGAGGGCCGTCGTCACGAGTGCTGCCACGACGACGAGCACGATCGGGCCGCCGAGGCCGGACCCATCTCCGCTCTGGACGGCGCTGACGAGCGCCAGGACGGGCGCGACCAGGATGATGGCGGCGGCACCGAGCGTGACCACCACGATGAGCGCCGTGGCGCCGACGAGCCGCAGGATGAAGCCCCGCGTGCCCTGCCAGGTCTGGCCGGCGCTCACCCGTCGCCCCAGCACCGCCTGGCCGACCACGAAGGCGAGGAAACCGGTCAACGGCACTGCGGAGAGGATGGTCCCGACGCCCGGGAGGTAGGTGGCGAAAGCCGGCCCGGCGTCGGGTGTCCCCGCAGAGGCCAGCCAGGTGCCGAGCGCCGTCGTCGGCACGAGGAAGGCCAGGGAGGTCACGAACGCCAGGCCGACCGTCGCGGCGACGTTGCCGCGCACCGCCTTCACCACGCCCGAGTAGACATCGCCGAGAGACAGGGGCCGCAGGGGGATGATGCCCGGCCGGAGGTGCACGGTGAGCGGGGGTGCCATCGGAGCGACCGGGTATGCCGCGGGAGCCGGGTATGCCGCGGCGCCAGACGGCGGTCCGGCGGGTTGCGGCACTGGCTCGCTCCCCGGGGCCACCCACTGTGGCTCGGTCATCGATGCTCCCCTCCTGCCGTGGTGGAACCCTAACCGAACGGCACCTGCGGGATGCCCCGAACCAGCGGAGCGGTCAGTGGACCAGAGCCGACAGGAGCGGTTCGATCTCGGCCGCGGGTGCCGAGGTCGCACCCAGCGCCTCCTGACGGGCTACGACCTGCGGCTCGGCTCGCATGAGCGCGATACCGCGGCGCAGCAATGTCCAAGGTGGCTTGCGCCGCTCGGACAGGTCACGCAGGAGCCTCCACGCGAAGGTCACGAGCCGGTGATGGTGCACGCAGTAGGCCGCCGCAAGCAGCCCACGGGCGCGCAGCTCGCCGATGATCTCGGCGGCGAAGATGCCCTCGGCCAGGATGAGGTCGGAGGGCTCGGCCCGCACGGTGTGGCTTCCCACGGCCCTGCTGTGGCTGAGGTCGTAGGCGGGGGTCTGCACCTCACCGCTGTCGACGAGGGTGGACAGGGCCTGCACCGCGGCCTCGCGGTTCCACGAGTCGGGATGGTCCCAGTCGACGATCCCCAGCTCCTGGCTGCGCGGGACCCGCGGGTCGTCACCGTCGCGGTAGAAGTCGTCGAGGCGCAGGATCGGCCAGCCATGGGCGGCGCTCAGCCGTGCCGCCAGCCGCGACTTCCCCGCGCCGCTGGGACCGGCGAGGACGACGACGCGCGCCCGGTCGAGGTGAACCCGCCCGGCGTCACCGGCGTGCTCACCTCGACCCACCGGGAGGCTGGACACGGGTCAGCGGCCCTTGGGGTGCCAGACCGTCTTGGTCTCGAGGAAGGCCGTGACCCGGGACAGGTCAGGGGTCGCCGCCCAGTCCGGCTCGACGGCGGCGGTGCCGTTGCCCGCTGGGCGCAGGACCCGCTTGAGGTTCTCGGCGGCCGCGAGCTCGAGGTCACCCCAGGCGAGGCCGTCGGCGTCCGCGGCACCGCTCAGGTCGATGGCGTTGACATCGCGGTGAGAGGCTATCCACGGGGCCACCTCAGCGGTGCGCCCGGTGATGATGTTGACGACGCCACCGGGCACGTCGGAGGTCGCCAGCGCCTCGGACAGCGTGATCGCCGGCAGCGGTCGGCGCTCGCTGGTGAGGACCACGGCGGTGTTGCCCGACACGATCACCGGCGCCACGACCGAGACCAGGCCGAGGAGCGAGGAGCCTTGCGGCGCAAGGACTCCCACGACGCCGGTGGGCTCGGGGGCGGAGATGTCGAAGTACGGCCCCGCGACCGGGTTGAGCCCACCGAGGACCTGCGCGAGCTTGTCGGTCCAGCCGGCATACCAGACCCAGCGGTCGATGGCCGCGGAGACGACGGCGTCCGCGCGTGCTTCGGTCAGGCCCTCGCTGGCCCGCACTTCGGCGACGAACTGGGCGCGTCGGCCCTCCATCACCTCGGCGACCCGATAGAGCACCTGACCGCGGTTGTATGCCGTGGCGCCGGCCCAGCCTGCGAACGCCGCGCGAGCTGCCACGACGGCGTCACGGGCGTCCTTGCGCGAGCCCATCGCGGCGTTGGCGAGGAACTGCGGCGAGCGCCCGGTCGAGAACACCTCGTAGGAGCGCCCGGACTCCGAGCGGGGGAACTTGCCGCCGATGTAGAGCTTGTAGGTCTTGCGCACGTCGACTCTACTGTCGGCGGTGCTGGCGGTGGGGGTCACTTGGCGTCTCCTGTCGTGACGTAGGCGGACAGGCCGTGACGGCCACCCTCGCGGCCGTAGCCCGACTCCTTGTAGCCACCGAACGGGCTGGTCGGGTCGAACTTGTTGAAGGTGTTGGCCCACACCACTCCTGCGCGGAGCTGGTCGGCCATCCACAGGATGCGCGAGCCCTTCTCGGTCCAGACGCCGGCCGACAGCCCATACGGCGTGTTGTTGGCCTTGGCGACGGCCTCGTGGGGCGTGCGGAACGTCAGCACCGACAGGACCGGACCGAAGATCTCCTCCTGGGCGATGCGGTGGGTCTGGCTGACCCCGGTGAAGACGGTGGGGCGGAACCAGAAGCCCTTCTCCGGCAGGGCGCAGTCGGTGTCCCAGCGCTGCGCGCCCTCGGCCTCACCGACAGCGGTCAGCTCGGTAATGCGGTCGAGCTGCGCCTTGGAGTTGATCGCTCCCACGTCGGTGTTCTTGTCGAGCGGGTCGCCGACCCGCAGCGTGGCCAGGCGGCGCTTGAGGCGCTTCTCCACCTCGTCGGCGATGGTCTCCTGGACGAGCAGCCGGGAGCCGGCGCAGCAGACGTGACCCTGGTTGAAGAAGATGCCGTTGACGATGCCCTCGACGGCCTGGTCGAGCGGCGCGTCGTCGAAGACGATGTTCGCGGCCTTGCCGCCGAGCTCGAGGGTGGCCTTCTTGCGGGTGCCCGCGATGGACCTGGCGATCATCTTGCCGACACCCGTGGAGCCGGTGAACGCCAGCTTGTCGATGCCGGGGTGGTCGACGATCGCCTGACCGGTCGCTCCGGCGCCGGTGACGATGTTGACCACACCAGCGGGCAGGTCGGCCTGCTGGAGCACCTCGGCGAACAGCAGCGCGCTCAGCGGGGTCGTCTCAGCCGGCTTGATGACGACGGTGTTGCCGGTGGCCAGCGCCGGGGCGATCTTCCAGGCCAGCATCAGCAGCGGGAAGTTCCAGGGGATGACCTGGCCCACCACGCCGTGCGGGCGTGGCTGGGCGCCCACCGTGCCCAGACCGGCATACTCCAGCTTGTCCGCCCAGCCGGCGTGGTAGAAGAAGTGCGCCGCGGCGAGCGGCACGTCCACGTCACGGCTCTCCTTGATCGGCTTGCCGTTGTCGAGGCTCTCCAGGACGGCGAACTCGCGAGCGCGCTCCTGCAGGATGCGGGCGATCCGGAAGAGGTACTTGCCCCGGTCGGCGCCGGACATCCGGCCCCAGACGCCGGTGTAGGCGCGGCGGGCAGCGGCGACGGCGCGGTCGACGTCGGCCTCGCTGGCGCTGGTGACCTCGGCGAGGACCTCCTCGGTGGCCGGGCTGATCGACTTGAAACTCGACCCGCCCTGGGACTCGGTGAACTCACCGTTGATGAACAAGCCGTAGGAGGGCTTGAGGTCGACGACGGCCCGGGACTCGGGAGCCGGTGCGTACTCGAACGTGGCCATGTGTGGAGAGGTCCTCGGAGTCGAAGGTCAGTAGAGGCTGGGCGAGTCGTCGGTGACGTAGTCGGGCCCGGAGTAGGCGCCGGTGCGCAGCTTCTGGCGCTGCAGCAGCAGGTCGTTGAGCAGGCTCGAGGCACCGAAGCGGAACCAGTGCGGGTCGAGCCAGTGGTCGCCGGCCACCTCGCTGACCGCGACGAGGAACTTCAGGGCGTCCTTGCTGGTGCGTATGCCGCCCGCGGGCTTCACCCCGACCATCTCACCGGTGCTCTCGCGCCAGTCGCGGACCGCCTCGAGCATCACCAGCGTCACCGGGAGCGTCGCTGCGGGTGACACCTTGCCGGTGGAGGTCTTGATGAAGTCGGCGCCGGCCAGCATCGACAGCCATGACGCGCGACGCACGTTGTCGTAGGTCACCAGCTCGCCGGTCTCCATGATGACCTTGAGTCGCGCCCGGGTCCCGTCGGGCCGGACGCAGACCTGCCCCACCTCGGCGATCTCGCGGAACACCCCCAGGTAGTCACCCGACAGGAACGCCCCACGGTCGATGACCATGTCGATCTCGTCGGCGCCGGCAGCCACAGCGTCACGGGTGTCGGCCAGCTTGACCGGCATCAGCGCCCTCCCGCTGGGGAACGCCGTCGCCACCGCGGCGACCCTGACCCCGCTGCTGCCCAGCGCCGCCTTGGCCACCGGCACCATGTCGCCGTAGACGCAGATCGCGGCGGGGCGCGGGGTGGAGGCATCGGTGGGGTCCGGGCTCAGGGCTTTGGCGCACAGGCCACGCACCTTGCCCGCTGTGTCGGCGCCCTCGAGCGTCGTGAGGTCGATCATCGAGATCGCGGTGTCGATGCCCCACACCTTGGACGTCGTCTTGATCGACCGGGTGCCCAGGCCTGCCGCGCGGCTCTCGCAGCCCACCTGGTCGACCCCGGGCAGGCCGTGGAGCCAGCTCGTCAGGGCAGCGTTGGTCAGGCGCGAGACGCCGAGGAGGTCACGGGCCCGA
>NZ_DASYGF010000052.1:0-67049 GCF_036000045.1 Pedococcus sp. | reverse complement strand
CGCCGTACTCCGGGGACATGTTCCCGAGCGTCGCCCGGTCGGCCAGCGGCAGCGCGGCCAGGCCGTCGCCGAAGTACTCGACGAACTTGCCGACCACGCCGACGCGCCGCAGGATCTCGGTCACCGTCAGCACGAGGTCGGTCGCGGTCGAGCCCTCGCGCAACGCCCCCGTCAATCGGAAGCCCACCACCTGCGGCACGAGCATCGACAGGGGCTGGCCCAGCATCGCCGCCTCGGCTTCGATGCCGCCGGCACCCCAGCCCAGCACGCCGAGGCCGTTGACCATCGTCGTGTGCGAGTCGGTGCCGACGCACGTGTCGGGGTAGGCGACCCCGTCGCGCACCATGACGGTGCGGGCGAGGTGCTCGATGTTGACCTGGTGCACGATGCCCGTGCCCGGCGGCACGACCTTGAAGTCCTCGAAGGCGGTCTGGCCCCAGCGCAGGAACTGGTAGCGCTCGCCGTTCCGCTGGTACTCGATCTCGACGTTCTTCTCGAAGGCGTCTGCCCGGCCGAAGACGTCGATGATCACGGAGTGGTCGATGACCAGCTCGGCCGGGCTCAGCGGGTTGATCCGCGCCGGGTCGCCGCCGAGGTCGGCCACGGCCTCGCGCATCGTGGCCAGGTCCACGACACAGGGCACTCCGGTGAAGTCCTGCATGATGACACGCGCGGGGGTGAACTGGATCTCCGTGTCGGGCTCGGCCTCGGCGTCCCACGAGCCGACGGCCCGGATGTGGTCGGCGGTGATGTTGGCGCCGTCCTCGGTGCGCAGCAGGTTCTCCAAGAGCACCTTGAGGCTGTACGGGAGGGTCTCGCTCCCCTCGACCGCGCTCAGCCGGTAGACCTCGTAGGACTGGTCCCCGACCTTCAGTTCACCATGGGCGTTGAAGCTGTTCGTGCTGGCCACTGGCTGGCTCCTTCGATGCTTTTGGTCGACTACGGTGTCATGCTCGATTTATCTTGACGTCAAGATACCACGTCGGTTGCGCCCTGCCTCTGATCCTGCTCCAACGCCGCGCGGAGGGAAAGCGGGAGCTCGCGCTTGGTGCGCTCGACCAGCCCTGCCGCCACATAGGTGATGGTCAGGACGGCGCACAGCTCGCCGTCTCCCTCGCGGTGGATCTCGTGCCGCAGCGTGAAGGAGGTCGTGCCGACACGCACCGGGCGCACGTGGATCTCGGCATGCTCCTCGGCGGCCAGGCTGGCCAACCACTCGATGTCGGCATGCCGCACGAGGGGCAACGCATCCGCGGCCATCGCCTGCTGGAGGCCGTACCCGCGCGATGCGAGATAGGCCAGCCGGGCGTCGTCGCACCACGCGAGGTACCAGGCGTTGAACACCACGCCCACCTGGTCCACCTCGTAGAAGTGCACCTCGACCCGGTGGGTGAACGGAACCTGCGCGTCGACGGTCTCGGGATCGGTCACAGGCAGCGAGCCTAGGTCACCGGGTCAGCGCCCGAACACGGCGATGCACTCCAGGTGAGCGGTCATGGGGAAGGCGTCGAAGGCCCGCAGCTCTCGGAGGTGGTAGCCACCTTCACGCAGGTATGCCGTGTCGCGGGCGAGGGCGGCAGGGTCACACGCGACGTAGGCGACCGCTCGCGGCTCCAGAGCCGTCACCTGAGCCACCACGCCCCGGCCCGCCCCTGTGCGCGGCGGGTCGAGGACCACGAGGTCGGCTCGCAGGGGCATCAGTGGGTGGCGACGCAGCTTGCGCGGCCGCTGCGCGCGGCGCGGCGCCGGGCCCGAACGGCTCGCCCGCGGCACCCCGAACGCGTCGTCGACGCGGGCCCGAACAGCCACGACAGAGGGGTATGCCGCGAGGTTGCCGGCCGCACAGGCGACCGCCGAGGCGTCCGACTCCACCGCGACCACGCGCCCCGCGTCGCCGACGGCCGAGGCGAGGGCCGCGGCGAACAGCCCGACACCGGCATAGAGGTCGAGGGCGGTCTCTCCCGGCTGGGGGTCGAGCAGGTCGAGCACCGTGTCGACGAACGTGGCCGCCGCGCCAGGGTGAACCTGCCAGAACCCACGTGCAGCCACTTCGAAGTCTGCCGAATAGCGTTGCCCTGCAAGGTGTTCCGTCACAGTGGGGACCGCGTCCGGCGAGGCGGGCAGAGGGACGGTCACGGGGTCGCCGGCGGAAGGCGCGACGACGTCCACGGCGTCGTGGCCGCTCCAGTCCCCGGTGAGCACCCCGGTCGCCAGCACTCTCGGGTCGGAGATGAGGCAGGTCTGCACGGGGACGACGGCGTGCGAGCGATGCTCGCGCAACCCAGCGCGCCCCGACGTGTCGACGGCGAACTCCACCCTGGTGCGCCAGCCCAGCCCGTCATGGTCGCCGGGCACGGGCTCGACCTGCACGTCGACCTCGATGCCGGCCAGCCGGGTGAACTGCTCGCGGACGACGGCCGCCTTGAGTTCCCGCTGGTAGGCGAGGTCGGCATGCTGCCAGTCGCAACCGCCGCACAGGCCTGGCCCGGCATACGGGCAGGGGGCGGGCACGCGGTGAGGGCTCGGGGTGAGGACCTCCACACAGTCGGCCCGCGCGAACCGGTGACCCGGCCGCGCCTCGGTCACCTGCGCGCGGATGCGCTCACCGGGCAGGGTGTGACGGACGAAGACCACCCGGCCCTCATGACGGGCGACGCAGAAGCCACCGTGGGCCACCGGACCCACGTCGAGCTCGACCAGGTCTCCCGCAGTCAGCTCGGCCGTGGCGGGCTCACTGGCCAAGACGGACCGCGCCAGCCGTGGGACCGTCGAAGCGCTCCTCCTGGCCCTCGGACGACGCCAGCTGCCACGGCACGCTGGCGACCATGACACCCGGGGTGAACAGAAGACGGCCCTTGAGGCGCAGCGCGCTCTGGTTGTGGAGCACCTGCTCGTACCACTTGCCGAGGACGTACTCCGGGATGTAGACCACCACGACGTCACGGGGGTGGCCCGAGCGCAGCGACTTCACGTACTCGACGACGGGGCGGGTGATCTCGCGGTAGGGCGAGTCGAGAGCCTTCAGCGGTACCGGGATGTCGCGCCGCTCCCACTCGTCCTGGAGGGCCTTGGTCTCGTCGGGCTCCACGTTGACTGTGATCGCCTCGAGCTTGGACGGACGGGTCGCCCGGGCGTAGGCCAGGGCACGCAGGGTCGGCTTGTGGATCTTGGAGACCAGCACGATGGCGTGCACGCGGCTGGGCAGCAGCTGGGCGGTGACGTCGTCCTCGCTCACCTGGAGCTCCTCGCGGACGCGCTCGTAGTGCTTGCGGATCCGCAGCATGATGAAGAAGAGGACGACCATCGCGGCGATGGCGTAACCCGCGCCGTGGACGAACTTGGTCAGCAGCACCACGAGGAGCACGAGGCCCGACATGGTTGCGCCGATCGCATTGATGACGCGGCTGCGCATCATGCGAGACCGGACGGCGGCCTCGCGCTCGAGCCGTAGGTGGCGGTTCCAGTGCCGGATCATGCCGATCTGGCTCAGCGTGAACGAGACGAACACGCCGACGATGTAGAGCTGGATCAGCTTGGTGACCTCGGCGTTGTAGAGCACGATGAGGAACGCCGCCGCCCCCGCCAGGATCAGGATGCCGTTGGAGAAGGCGAGCCGGTCGCCGCGGGTGTGCAGCTGGCGCGGCAGGTAGCCGTCCTTGGCGAGGATCGAGCCCAGCACCGGGAAGCCGTTGAAGGCGGTGTTGGCCGCCAGGATGAGGATGACCCCGGCCACGATGGAGACGAGGATGACGCCGGGGTGGAAGCCCTGGAACACCGCCTTGGCGACCTGGCCCATGATCGTGTCCTGGACATAGCTGCTGCCGACCGGCTTGCCGTCGCGCAGGAGCTGGGTCGCCGGGTTCTCGGCGTACTTGATGCCGGTCCACTTGGCGAGCATGAGCATCGACATCAACATGGTCACGGCGACCAGGCCCATCATCAGCAGCGTGGTCGCCGCGTTGCGGCTCTTGGGCTTCTTGAAGGCGGGCACGCCGTTGGAGATGGCCTCGACCCCGGTCAGGGCGGCACAGCCTGAGGAGAACGCCCGCAGCAGCAGGAACAGCATCGCGAACTGGCCGAGCGCACCGAAGCCGGGCTCCGGTGCCAGGGTCAGCCCGGCGCTCTCGGCGTGCGGCAGCGTGCCGCTGAGCTGCCGGACGAGGCCGACCGCGCCCATCCCGATGACGCTGACCATGAACATGTAGACGGGGAACGCGAACCACATGCCGGACTCACGGACGCCGCGCAGGTTCATCGCCGTGAGCAGCGCCACCAGGCCGACGGCGACCACCGCCTCATGACCACGCAGCATCGGCAGCGCGGCGGCGGCGTTCTGGACGCCCGAGGAGATCGACACGGCGACGGTGAGGACGTAGTCGACGAGCAGGGCGGACGCCACGGTCAGGCCGGCCCTCGGGCCCAGGTTCGTGGTGGCCACCTCGTAGTCACCACCGCCCGAGGGGTAGGCGTGCACGTTCTGGCGGTAGGACGCGACGACCACGAGCATGACGAAGACCACGCACAGGCCGATCTGCCACGAGTGCATCAGCGCGAGCAGGCCGCCGGCGAGGCCCAGGGTCAGGAAGATCTCGTCAGGGGCGTAGGCCACGGACGACAGCGCGTCACTCGCGAAGATCGGCAGCGCGAGCTTCTTGGGAAGCAGCGTCTCGCCAAGCCGGTCGCTGCGCATGGCGCGACCGACGAGCACCCGCTTGAGGACGCGTCCTGAGGTTGGCACGCCCACACTCTAGGCGGCCGGCGAGGCCTCTGCGCGGCACCCCACACCCCGGACTGTGCTCCGGTGTAGCGTCGGCGTCGTGCACTTCGTCATCATGGGTTGCGGCCGGGTCGGCTCGTCTCTGGCCGTGAGCCTGGAGAGCCAGGGACACGACGTGGCGATCATCGACCAGGACGAGACAGCCTTCCGTCGCCTGGGAGCCTCCTTCGAAGGCCGCCGGGTCACCGGGCTCGGGTTCGACCGCGACACCCTCACCGAGGCCGGCATCGACAAGGCCTATGCGTTCGCGGCGGTCTCCAGCGGCGACAACTCCAACATCCTCGCCGCGCGGGTCGCGCGCGAGACCTTCGGTGTGGAGCATGTCGTGGCCCGCATCTACGACCCCGGCCGCGCCGAGGTCTACCAGCGTCTCGGCATACCCACCGTGGCCACGGTGAAGTGGACGTCCGACCAGATGTTGCGCCGCCTGCTGCCGCAGGGCCACGTCCCCCAGCTGGTGGACCCCTCGGGTCAGGTCGTCGTCGCCGAGGTCGCGGTCAACCATGCCTGGGTCGGACAGCGGCTCACCGCGCTCGAGGCTGCCACCGGGGCCCGCACCGCCTACCTGACCAGGCTCGGGTCGGGGATCCTGCCAGGGCCGGATGCCGTCTTCCAGGAGGGCGACCTGCTGCACCTCGTCACGCTGGCCTCCGAGCTGGCCGGCGTCGAGCGCATCCTCGACGCCCCGCCCTCCCCGTCGGACTCCTGACAGAAGGACACAGCAATGCGAGTCGTCATCGCCGGGGCCGGCAGCGTCGGGCGTTCCATCGCCCGCGAGCTGCTGCACAACGGCCACCAGGTGCTCCTCATGGACCGCGAGCGCAAGGACCTGCAGGCCAGCAAGATTCCCGAGGCCAGCTGGCTGCTCGCCGACGCGTGCGAGATCACCGCGCTGCACGAGGCCGGGCTGGCCGACTGCGACGTCGTGGTCGCTGCGACCGGCGACGACAAGGCCAACCTGGTGGTCTCGCTGCTGGCCAAGACCGAGTTCGGCGTACCCCGCACCGTGGCCCGCGTCAACAACCCCAAGAACGAGTGGATGTTCGACGAGGCCTGGGGCGTCGACGTGGCAGTCTCGACGCCGCGACTGATGACCGCCCTGGTCGAAGAGGCCGTCAGCGTCGGAGACCTCGTGCGGATCTTCCAGTTCCAGCAGGGCAAGGCGACCATGGTCGAGCTCACGCTGCCCGCCGACAGCCCCTATGCCGGCAAGCGCGTCGGCGACGTGAGCTTCCCCGGTGAGACGGTGCTGGTCGGCATCATCCGCGAGGACCACCCGATCGCGCCCAGCCGGGACGACTCCCTCGAGCCCCACGACGAGCTGCTGTTCATCTCGACCCCGGAGTTCGAGGACGAGCTCGAGGCGATGCTCAGCCCCGGTCAGCGCGTCCCGCGCGGGGCGGACTGAACCGCCTCTGACCCTCCGGCGTCGGAGGCTGGCTGCTGGCCGGGCAGCAGCCAGCCCGGAGGTTCCTGAGGCGTGTGCCCACGCATCAGCATGGACGCCATCACCGCGAGGGCGGCCAGCCACAACGGCCACCCGAGGGCGACGCTCGCGACGCCGAGCCAGGCCACCTTGCCGGCCACGTAGAGCGGGACCATCACGGCCACGCGCACGGCATACAGGACGACGAGCACGACGGTCAGCCGCTGGCAGACCCGCACCAGGCCACGGTCGCGGCGCCAGCCGAACGGGTCCTCGGCCAGGTGCTGGGGGTCTCCGGCGGCGACCATGAACCCCACGACGGGCCAGCGCAGCAGCACCGAGGCGAGCGCACCCACGCCGAACGCGGAGCTCTTGAGCATGCCGGGGAGGAAGGCGTCCTGGGCGCGGCCGGTGCGCAGGACGAAGAAGGCCGCCACCGACGTGGCCAGCGCAGCGGACAGCACGAACTGCACACTCTGCCGCTGAGCCAGGCGGACGAGCGCCAGGACGAGGACGACGACTCCGGCCGAGACGAGGGCGGTCCTCGCGTCGTGCCGCCACGACCACAGGGCGACGAAAGCCAGCGTGGGAACGGCCGCCTCGAGCGAGCCGCGCCAGCCGCCCAGGACCGCCGAAAGCCGATGCCGGATGAGGGCCTCGACCGTGGGCACCTCGGCCGCGACCTCAGTGGGCACGAGGCGGGACGATCTCGTATGCCGGGTTGAAGATGGTGGGGACCCCCCGGGTGTAGGTGACCCGACCGGTGGCGCGTAGGTAGCGGCCGGGCTCGACACCGCCGATGGTGCGGCGGCCCAGCCAGACGAGGTTGATGGTTCTGCTGCCGTCATAGAGGTCCACGACCAGGGCCGGGACGGTGACCCGTGGACGCAGGGTGATCGCTCGCACCGTGCCCGAGACGGTGGCCACCTCGCGGTCGACGAGCTCGTTCATGGGGGTACACCCCATGCGGACCGAGTCCTCCTTGAGCTCGTCGGCCTCCAGCTGGGTGACGGACTTGGTGAGCCGCTCCCCCAACCTCGCCAGCGGGTTGCGCTGCCGAGTCTCGCCCGTGCTGTGCACAGCCATGACCGTACCTACCTGACCTCGGTGATCTCAGGCCCGCGCTCGAAGGGGCGCAGCTCGTCGTCGGTGGCGGGCTCGGACGACGGCATGGTCGCCTCGTCCGGAAGCCGCAGGGGCAGCATCTCGCGAGGCGCCATCGCGGACTCGCCGCGGACGACGACCGTGTCGCGGACTACCGCCATCAGGGGGCCGGCCGCGTCGTCGTCGATGGCCGCACGCCCGGAGAACACCGCACGAAGGAACCAGCGGGGCCCGTCGACGCCGACGAACCGGGCGGGGGCGAACACCGTGCGGCCGTCGGGACCGGCCGAGGGCATGCGGGTGCGCAGCTCCGGGCCGAGCTCACCTCGCACCTCGTCTGCGGTGCCGCCCTGGCTGACGATGGACTCGGCGATCTCGGAGCGGATGCCGTCCCAGACGCCCATAGTGCGAGGGGCGGCGAAGGCCTGCAGCTGCACGGCAGAGTCGGCGATGACCGCTGTGGCCCCGACCACCTGCTGGGCCTGCTCGTCGACCTCGAGCCGCAGCTCCATGTCGGCCACGCCGCGGATCCGCAGCGCACCCAGGTCGAGCCGGCCATCGTCGCGAAGGTCGACCTCGGAGGCATCCCACGGCCCGGCGGGCGCGGCACCCGCGGAAGTGGTGGTCTCCGCCGCCTCGGCGGGCTCAGCCGGCTCGGCCGGCCGTGCGGTCCCGACGGACTCCTGCGACGCCTCCTGCGTGTCCTCCGCAGCGTCCTGCGTGGTGTCCTTGTTTCGCCGGAAGATGCTCACTGGTCGGTCAGTCCTTCGTTGGTAGGTGCGCGCCGAATCCGCCACTGGCGCCATGTCCAGTGTCCCCCCGCGAGGTCTCGTCGAGCGAATCGACCTCGACGAACTGCACGGTCGCGACCTGCTGGACGACCAGCTGGCCGATGCGGTCCCCGCGCCGCACGGTGAACGGCTCGCGGGGGTCGAGGTTGACCAGGTTGACGAGGATCTCGCCGCGGTAGCCTGCGTCCACGGTGCCCGGCGCGTTGACGATCGTGATGCCGTGCCGCGCAGCCAGTCCCGAGCGTGGGTGGACCAGGCCGACGTAGCCCGGCGGCAGAGCGAGCGCGACGCCCGTCGGCACCAGCGCCCGCTCCCCGGGATCCAGCGTCTGGTCGGCCGCAGCGTGGAGGTCGACCCCGGCGTCGTGAGGGTGGGCATAGGCCGGGACCGGCAGACCCCGATCCAGGCGCCGCAGCGGGACGTTGACGCGAGAAGGGCCAGTCACGGGGACTGACCCTAGCTCGCGGCGTTCGTGCCCGCGCGGGGGTGTCAGGCTGCGCACTCCCGGCAGACCATCTGCCCGTTGACCTCTTTGGCCAGCTGGCTGCGGTGGTGGACGAGGAAGCATCGCGAGCAGGTGAACTCGTCAGCCTGGCGGGGCAGCACTCGGACGGAGAGCTCCTCACCGGACAGGTCGGCACCTGGCAGCTCGAAGCCCTCGGCCTGCTCGGTCTCGTCGACGTCCACGCTGGACGCGCTCTTGTCGACGCGACGGGACTTCAACTCCTCGATCGAGTCCTCGGACAGCTCGTCGTCGGTCTTGCGCGGCGCGTCGTAGTCAGTCGCCATGTTCGCTGTCGCTCTCCCTGTTTCTCTTGCTTCGTCGGTCCGTCTGGGGTCTCCGGGGGACCTGTCGCCGGTGTAACGCAGATCGCGCTGGTTTTGTGCCCACCGCAGGCGGGGATTGTGCCCTATGGACGAGCGAGCGTCATCATCCGGTCCACCCCTGGGATGGTGGTTGTTCAGGAGACGGTCTGCGTTCACCAATCGTTCACCCATCTCGGCCGACCCCTGATCGCCATTCGTCAGCTTGCCCCCGTAGAGTCCTACCTCCGGCCCGACCCAGACCGACCCGTGCGGACGCGACTCCGCACACCGAGAGGGGTGCATGATGACCGAGTTCCACTCCGAGATCAGCGAGCGCGCAGCCCACGCTCTCCAGTCCCTGCAGAGCGCCCAGGAGTCCGGCGACGACTACCTCGTCAGCGTCCGCGAGGCAGAGCTCGAGGGTCTCGCCCGGCTGGCGGCCGAGCACGGCCTGCGCATCCCCGCCCTCGAGCGCTACACCGCCGCCTGAGCGCCCCCAGCCGATCGCCTAACCGATCTCTGCACCCACTGCCTCGACGGCAGCACGAAGCACCCTCTCTAGCGCACCGTGCAGCAGCGGTGCACCAGCCACGACCATGGCGCCCGAGGGCGGAGCTCCGGCGAGCCCGGTGACCGCGCCGCCTGCCTCGGTGACGACCAGCCAGGCAGCTGCCATGTCCCAGGCGTTCAGACCCCTCTCGAAGTAGCAGTCGAGACTGCCCGCCGCCACCGCGCAGAGGTCGAGGGCCGCGCTCCCGATCCGGCGGATGTCGCGCACCTGTCCGATCACCTCGGCCAGCACTCGCCCCTGCCAGACGCGTCGCCGCGCGTCGTACCCGAAGCCGGTCCCGACCAGTGCCTGGCCCAGCTCGGGCGGCTCCCCGAGGCGCAGCGCCTCGTCCGGACCCGAGGCCACGCGTCGCCAGGCCCCACCGCTCAGCCGGGCGTGGAACGACTCCGCGGTGACGGGGTTCACCACCGCTCCCGCCACCGGGCGCCAGGCGCCGGCCGTGGCGGGGTCGCCGACGACGGCCGCGACCGACACGGCATACGAGGGGATGCCGTAGAGGTAGTTGACGGTGCCGTCGATGGGGTCGACCACCCACGTGATCTGCGACCGGGTGTCGGCACCGCCCTCCTCCTCGCCCAGGAACCCGTCCTGCGGCCGGGCGGAGTGCAGCCGGGAGCGGAGCAGGTCCTGAGCCCGCTGGTCCATGACGGTCACGATGTCGGTGGCTGTGGACTTGGTGTGCGACACCCCGAGGTCGTCCGGTCGCTCGTCGACGATGAGCCGACCCGCCTCGAGGGCCAGCTCCAGGGCCAGCCCCTCGAGCTGCTCGAGCTCCTGCGCCGAAGGCACGGCGAGGTCGGCCGCTCCGGTCCCCATCTCAGCCCTCCCCGCACAAGGCGGGCTTCGCCTCGCGCAGGTTGGGGCAGCAGCCGACCGGACACCTGGACGGCAGGGCCCTGCCCTTCGGCCAGGCCGGACGGGACGGGTCCTCCCCCCTGGCCTCGGCGGCCCGCTCCTCGAGCAGGTCGACCAGACCGGACACGAACTCGTCGTCGACCCCCACCGTCGGCACGCGCGCCAGCCGCAGCCCCAGCCGCTCGGCCGTCGCGGCCGCCTCGGTGTCGAGGTCGTAGACGACCTCCATGTGGTCGGAGACGAAACCGATCGGGGCCAGCACCACCGCCACGGCACCCTCGGCGGCCAGCTCCTCGAGCCGGTCGTTGACGTCCGGCTCGAGCCAGGGCTGGCTGGGCGGACCGGACCGCGAGCAGAACACCAGCTCGCCGTCGAGGTCAGTGTCCAGCGTGGCGTTCACCTCGCCGGTGATCGCCGCACCCAGCGCGACGTGCTGGCGGGCGTACGCGTTGCCCTCGGAGTCGCCCGGCCCGGACGTGTCGTCCATCGCCGTGGGGATGGAGTGGGTCACGAACAGCAGCCGTATGCCGGACGGGTCGACTCCCTCGCGCAGCAGGCCGCGCACGGCGTCGGTGACCAGTCGGGTGTTGGCCCGCGCGAAGCCCGGGTGGCTGACATAGGGCCGCACCTTGTCGATCTCGACGCGGTGGCCCTGCTCTGCCGCCTGCTGCTGGGCCGAGGCGAGGTCCTCGCGGTACTGGCGGCACGAGGAGTAGGACGAGTAGGCGCTGGTGATGATGGTGACCAGCCGGCTCAGGCCCTGCTCGGATGCCTCGACCAGGGCGTCGACCGTGAACGGGGTGAAGTTGCGGTTTCCCCACACCACAGGCGTGTCGATCCCGCGGCGGTCGAGCTCGGCGCGCAGCGCGGCGATCAGGGCGCGGTTCTGGTCGTTGATCGGGCTGCGGCCCCCGAAGCCGTAGTAGTGCTCACCGACCTCCTCCAGACGCTCGTCCGGGATGCCCCGGCCCGCGGTCACCGTGCGCAGGAAGGGCAGGACGTCCTCCGGCTTCTCTGGGCCGCCGAAGGAGAGCAGCAGGATGCCGTCGTAGGGCTCGAGGGGGCGCTCGCCATCGTTGCTCGCGTCAGGGGTGCTCATCTGGCTTCTCCGGTTCGTAGAGGCTTGGGGGCGTGGACATCGAGGAGGACGGCCACCATCCGCAGGGCGAACACGAGCGCGACGCATCCCCACAGGACCAGCGGTGAGACAGGGCCGAAGTGATGGGCGGTGACGACCAGGGTCGATCCGAGCAGGGCCGGCAGCGCGTACATCTCACGGCGCAGCACCTCCGGCACCTGGCCCGCGAGGAGGTCGCGCACGATACCGCCGCCGACCGCTGTGATCCCACCGACGATCACCGAGGCGAGGGGGCCCATCCCCGCCGCGAGGGCCTTCAGGGACCCGCTGACCGCGAACACCGCCAGGCCCGCCGCGTCGAGCACGCGCACGAACCGGGAGATGCGCTCGACGCCCGGGTGGTAGACGAAGGTGACCAGGCCCGCGACGACGGCCGAGCAGATCAGCCGCCAGTCCGAGATACCCACGGGCGGTCGGGCCCCGATGAGGACGTCGCGCAGGACTCCCCCACCTAGAGCCGCCGCGCCGGCCAGCACCAGGACGCCGAAGAGGTCCAGCCGCTTCTTGACGGCGACAAGGCCGCCGGACAGCGCGAACACGAACACTCCGACCAGGTCGAAGGCCAGCTGGAGGTTCGAGTCGTAGGTGATCATCGCGAGTCAAAAGTACCGTCGCGGCGTGGTCGCTTTCGCGGGGAGGCCCGGGATGGCAGAGTCAAGGGCGATGTGGCGATACGGGAGAAGGCAATGCGCGATCTGCGGCTGATCGGTGTCCATGAGGACGGCCAGCACCTGCTGCTGTCCGATTCCGAGGGCGAGCGGTACCGCGTGCTTCTGGACGAACCGCTTCGGGCTGCGGCCCGACGCGACCGTCCGCGGCTCGGCCAGCTCCAGATAGAGATCGACGGGGGTATGCGGCCCCGCGACGTTCAGGCGCTGATCCGGGCCGGGCTATCGGCCGAGGAGGTCGCCGACCGGGCCGGGTGGACCGTCGAGAAGGTGCGGCGCTACGAGGGCCCCATCCTTGCCGAGCGCGAGCACGTCGCCGGCCTGGCGCGCGGGGTCCGTCTGCGTGGGCGCGGCGTGAGTGGCTCGAGCGCCCCCACCCTGTCGGCTCGGGTGAGCCAGCGCCTATCCGGGCGCGGGGTCGACCCCGCCAGCGCCGAGTGGGACTCGGCCCGCAGCGAGGGCGGGGACTGGACCGTGGTGCTGACGTTCCCCGCCGGTGGCAGGGAGCGGCAGGCGCGGTGGGCGTTCGACCTGCAGTCCCGCATGGTCTCGGCCGTGGACGACGAGGCTCGCTGGCTCAGTGAGGATGACACCGCGGCGGCCGCATCGCCCTTGCCCGCACCACACCTGGTCTCCGCTCCGGTGCGTGCCACGACCGTCTACGACGTCGAGGCCGAGGGCGGTGTCGAGGGCAGCGGCCGGCGGCGCCCCCCGGCCGTGCGGACCGAGGAGCCGGTCGACCTGATGACGGCCATGCGTGAGCGGGCCTCACACCGGGGCCGGCCACGGCGCCGCAGGGAGGCCGCTACGCACACGCCTCTGGACGCAGCACCCCGCGAGGATGCCCTGCCGCTGGAGGAGCTGGCCTACGACCCCGAGTCCATGCCCCCGCCTCCCGGCGCGCGCGGACCACACCCGCTCGATGACCCCTCAGCCGAGACCGACGCGGGTCCGGCGGAGCCCTCCGAGTCGGCTCAGCCTTCCGAGCCCTCCCAGGCGGTCGCGCCTGCGCCGGAGTCGGGAGGGACCGAGACCGACGACCCGGCCGCTCCCGACTTCGGCGACGACGTGCTGCCTGCGGCCGACGACCCGCGACCTGAGGATGCCTCACCACCGGCGGACCACCGCCGCGCCACTGAGTCGGCCGGCACTGCCGAGCCCTCCCCCACAGCCTCCCCAACACCCCCCGCGAGGCAGGGCGCTGCGACCAAGCGGCCCGCCAAGAAGAACGGCCGCCGTAGCGTGCCCAGCTGGGACGACGTCATGTTCGGGGCCAAACCCCAGGACTGACCCGACCCTGCGGAAGCCCGCGCCCGCTACTGCTGGGGCAGGGGGCAGACGTCCAGGTCGAACGGCAGCACCTCGGGCGAGGAGGCGGCAGCGCGGGCCGCCGCGGAGTTCATCCGGCGCATGAAGTGCCGACGGCACAGCACCTCGTACTCCACGACCGTCTTCGGGCCGGAGACCGTGTCTCCCACGACCACCTGCTCGCCCTCGACGACCATGGCACCGTCGACGATCCGAGCGTTGTGGGTCGCGCGGCGGCCGCACCAGCACAGTGCCTCCACCTGGAGCACCTGTACACGGTCGGCCAGCTCGATCATCCGGCGCGACCCGGGGAACAGCTGGGTGCGGAAGTCGGCGGTGATCCCGAAACAGAAGACATCGATGCCCATCTCGTCGACGAGCTTGGCCAGCTGCTCGACCTGCGCAGGCGCGTAGAACTGCACCTCGTCGCAGATCAGGTAGTCGACCCGGTGACCCGAGGTCGCATGGTCGACGACGGCGTCCCAGAAGTCGAGGTCGTCGGACACCTCACGGGCGGGTGTCGACAGACCCAGCCGCGAGGAGAGCACCTCGCTGCCCGCGCGGTCGAGCTTGGTGTAGATCAGCCCCGCACGACCCCGCGCCCGGTGGTTGTGGTCCATCTGGAGCGCCAAGGTGGACTTCCCGGAGTCCATCGTGCCGGAGAAGAAGACGAGCTCAGCCACGAGAGGACACCCTAGGCGCTGGCCGGTTCGACGCGGTCACCCGCTGTCTCGAGCCGCCACGTGGAACAGGGGGACGGCCGACTCCTCGGCGGTGAGCGACCCGTGCAGCCCCACGAGTGCCAGCAGCTGGGGCCGCGCCCGCCGCGAGTCGACGATGGCGAAGTTGTCGCGCATCGCCACGACCACGTCGCCGATGCGCGCCAGGTTGTCCGGACCGACAGGGCCGAACCAGCCCTGCGCGACGGCCTGGTCGCGGCTCCGGATCCAGGCGCGCTCGCCCACCCGCTCCCGCCAGGTCTGCTCGACATCGGCGGCGGCGCCGGGCTCGCAGTAGAGCTGCAGTGCCCGCGCCTCCCCGCCGGCGTGACGGATGCCGGCTGCGAGCTCCGCGTCATGGGCCAGGTCGATCCGCAGGGCGTGCGGGGCATCGACCATGCCGTGGTCGGCCGTCACGTAGACCGCGGTGTCGCTCGGCACCGAGCGCACGAGCCGCGCCAGCTCGCCGTCGATGGCGGCGAGCTCCTCACCCCACTCCCACGACTGGCAGCCGTGCACGTGCCCGACCTTGTCGAGGTCGCCCCAGTAGAGGTAGACGAGCGCGCGACGATCTGCCCTCAGGGCGGTCAGGGACGCGTCCACCCGGGCCGCGAGGCTGTCGGCCGCCCGGAACCGTCCGCCGCGCACGGCGGCCTGGGTCAAGCCGGAGCCGTCGAAGAACCCCGGCCCCACCCGGGTCACCGCCACCCCGTCGCTCTGCGCGACCTCGAACACGGTCGGATGGGGCTGCCACGCAAGGGGGTCGGGGCCGTCCTCCCACGAGAGCTCGTTGACGAGCCGGTCCTCCCCCGGCACCAGCACCTCGTAGCCGAGGAGCCCGTGACCACCAGGGGGAAGCCCGGTGCCGAACGTGCCCATCGACGTGGCCGTCGTCGACGGGAACCCCGCCGTGAGCCGGTATGCCGCGGGCAGCAGCGAACGCAGGAAGGGCGCGTGGCCGCCCCGGCGGCGGATCAGCTCGTAGCCAAGGCCGTCCACGAGCACCACCACCGCGCGTCGCGCCGAAGCGAGCGCCAGGCCGTCACCCTCGGCATACCTCGTGACCCCAAGGCTGGCCGCGATCGCCGGGAGGACGGCAGCCAGGCCCCACTGGTCGTAGCGCGGTGGCAGCAGGCCGTCGTGTGGCATCGAGCTCGGCACTGGCCCTAACGGCCGATGCTGGCGGACAGCTCGCGGGCGAAGTCGAGCGCCTGCCGGAAGGCGGCCTCTCCCTCGGCATCCGCGCTGATCCGCAGCGAGATGTCGTCGGAGGCGATGCTGCCCTCGTAGCCATGGTCGGCATCGCAGTCGGGGTCGGCGCACGACGCCGGCACGAGGTCGAGCCGGCTGACCGCTCCCCAGCCGAGGGTCAGGGTGATCTCACGGCCGAGCGACCCCGGACGGTAGTCCTGGGGGTTGGCGACGACATGGGTGAGCATGACGCCCCGGACCGCGCTCAACGGGACGCTTTCGGTCGTGGCGGTGGCGAGGTCCTCGTGCTCGGGACGGTCGTCGGTGTGGTCGTCGGCATGGGCGATGACGAGCCGCGTGCCGGTCACGGCCAGGACGGTGATGTGGCGGCGGACGGCGTCCTGGTCGAAGGTCGTCTCCTGGTGGACGAGGTGAGAGACGACCAGCTCGTCGCCCAGCGCGGCCTGCACGACATCGGTCACGAGCGCGGGGTAGTACCCGGCGCTGTCGATGGCGCGCAGCAGTTCGTCAGGCAGAGGCGCCAGTGACGCTCGGGCGGAGGAGGTGGAACCCATGGGTCCATCTTGCCCTAGGTCCTCGTCCCAAGCCGCCGACACCTAGGTCAGCGACCGCCGGCCCGGGTCCTTGCGCCGAGGCGCAGCGGACAGAACGATCTCGGCGTCGAGCACATCCACTCCGCCCGGATGCGCGTTGACCGGGTTGAGGACCAGGCTGGCGACATCGGGCAGGTTGTCGGCCAGCACCGAGGCGCGGGCGATCAGGTCGGCGAGCGCGGCCCGGTGCACTGGAGCGGCCCCGCGGTGACCATGGAGCAGGGGCGAAGCCTTGACTGACGAGATGAGGTCGGACACGTCGACGTCGGTCAGCGGGGGGATGCGGTGGCCGATGTCGCCCAGCAGCTCGGTCGGCGGCCCGGCGATGCTGAACGACACCACCGGCCCGAAGAGCGGGTCCTCGTCGGTGCGGACCACGCAGGAGACGCCGGGGTTGGCCATCCGCTGCACGACGAACTCGTTGGCGGCCAGGGGCGCCAGGCGGTCGTGGAGGGTGGCGTACGCCTCGCGCAGCTGGCCGGCCGAGCCCAGGTCCACGCGGATGCCGGACAGCCCGGGCTGGTGGCGCAGCGACGGTGCGACCGACTTCAGCACGACCGGATACCCGAGCCCGTCCGCAGCCCGGACAGCGTCCTCGACGCTGCCCACCGGCACGCTGGGCCACACCTCGATGCCGTACGCGCCGAGGAGCTCGGTCACCTCCGGCGGCTCGAGTCGACGGCCCTCAGGCGCCTCGGCGAGGACCCGTTCGACCACAGCCTCGGCGGCCTCACGGTCGATGCCCACCGGACGAACCGGAACGCCACGGTCGCGGGCCCGCCATTCGGCATACCGGGTGGCAGCCGCCAGCGCCCGCACCGCGTCCTCGGGCATGGCGTAGGCAGGGACCGCCCTGAGCTGACCGTCCTCGCGCGTCCCGGAGAGGCGCTCGACCACTCCGCGCATGCCGAGAAACGTTGCCAGACAAGGCTTCTGGCCGGCTGCCGCGGCGTCACGGACCGCGGAGGCGACCTCCTCATCGAGAGTCACCAACGGTGGGATGAAGCAGGTGACCACGCTGTCGACCTCGGGGTCGGCGAAGGCCGCTGCCAGGGCCTCGGCGAACTGCTCGCCGCGCGCCTCGCTGGGCAGCGAAACCGGGCCGTGCGCCACCTCGAGATCCCAGCTGATGCAGGCCTCAGCCGTCAGCGCACCCAGCGCGTCGGAGTTCCCGACGATGGCGACGCGGTTGCCCTTGGGGAGGTCCTGGTGGGCCAGGAGCTGGGCCACGTCGAACATCTGGTGGACGTTCTCGACGCGGATGACGCCCGCCTGGCGGAGCATCGCGTCGAACGCCTCGGGTCGCACCCGGGTGGGGCGAGCCCGGTGGCCGGGCGGCACTCCATAGGACGAGACCCCGGACTTGACCACGATCACCGGTTTGGTGGAGGCGAGGCGGCGGGCGATCCGCGAGAACTTGCGAGGGTTGCCCATGGACTCCAGATAGAGCCCGACGACATCGGTGTCCTGGTCGTCGATCCAGTACTGCATGAAGTCGTTGCCGGAGACGTCGACGCGGTTGCCCGCTGAGGCGAACACCGAGATGCCGAGACCGCGGCGGGCCGCCGACGCCAGCACGGCGATGCCCAGGGCGCCACTCTGCGCGAACAGCCCCATCCGGCCCGGCGGCGGCAGCTCGGGCGCGAGCGAGGCGTTGAGCCGCACCGCCGGGTGGTTGTTGATGACACCGAACGAGTTCGGACCGAGGACCCGCATGCCGGCCCCGCGGGCCGCCGCCAGCAGCCGGGTCTGCAGCTCCTGGCCGGCCGGTCCCGCCTCGGCGAAGCCCGCGCTGAGGACCAGGAGCGTCTTCACCCCGGCCCGGGCACAGTCCGCGACCACGTCGGGGACCTCCTCGGCGGGGACCGCCACGACGGCCAGGTCGACCTCCTCGGGGATCTCGCTGACCTTGGCGTAGGAATGCAGCCCCAGTACCTCCATCGCCTCCCGGTTGACGGCATAGACCGTGCCGTTGAAGCCACCAGCCTGGATGTTGGACAGGATGTGGTGCCCGATGGAGTCGGTGCGCCGACTGGCCCCGACGACCGCGATCGAGTCGGGGAAGAGCACCGAGTGCATGCTGACCGACTCGGCCCGGTGCTCCCGGGAGAGCCGCACTGCCTCGGACCGCTCGGTCGGCTGGATCTTGAACCGCAGGGTCACCACGCCGTCCTCGAAGCGGCGGTCGACCTCGTAGCCGGCATCGGAGAAGACCGAGATCATCTTGCGGTTCTGCGGGAGCACCTCGGCGGTGAACTCCTCGACGCCGGCCTCCCACGCGATGACCGCCAGATGCTCGAGCAGGACCGACCCGATCCCCTTGCCCTGGTAGGCGTCGGAGATGTTGAACGCCACCTCGGCGGTGGTCGGCGTGATGCGGTCGTAGCGCCCGATGCCGATGATCTGCCCGTGCACGGTCGCCACGAGGGCGACCCGGTCGTGGTAGTCCACGTTGGTGAACCGGGTGACGTCACGGTCGCTGAGGCGGCGCAACGGGGCGAAGAACCGCAGGTAGATGGACTCGTCCGACTGCCCTGCGTGGAACCGGTGGACCGCCTCTGCGTCAGCCGGGGTGATCGGCCGCAGGTGCGCCACGGACCCGTCCCGCAGCACGACGTCCGCCTCCCACCGTGCCGGGTAGCCGGGTGGGTGGGCCACCTGTGTCATGGGGAAACGATCTCATGGCCGGACCCTGCGACGCGCCGGGATCCCACTGCCGCAGGATGGGCCCATGGAGTTTCGGGAGGTCGTCCGCCGTCGGCGCATGGTGCGCAGGTTCGACGACTCGCGTCCGGTGCCTCCCGAGGTGCTCAGGCGGGCTCTGTATGCCGCCCAGCGGGCTCCCAGCGCGGGGTTCAGCCAGGGGTGGGACTTCGTCGTCCTGGCCGAGCAGGCCGGTCGCGAAAGGTTCTGGGTGGCGGCCACGGAGCCCGAGCGGCCGCCCGACGCGTGGCTTCGGGGCGTACGGGCGGCTCCCGTCCTCGTGCTGTGCCTGTCCGATCCCGACAGCTACCTCGACCGGTATGCCGAGCCGGACAAGGGCTGGTCCGATCGCGACCCGGGCCGGTGGCCGGTCCCGTACTGGGACGTCGACACCGGCATGGCCGCGATGCTCATGCTGCTCACTGCGGTGGACGAGGGGCTCGGCGGGCTGTTCTTCGGCGTGCCGGTCGAGCGGCACGAACCGGTCCGTGAGGCACTCGGCATACCGGCGAACCGCCGCCTCGTCGGTGTGGTCGCCCTGGGCTACGAACGAGAGCGGACCCTCTCGCCGAGCCTGCGGCGAGGTAGGCGAGCCGAGCGCGATGTCGTGCACTGGGGCCGGTTCGGCGAGTCGGAGCAGACCCCCTCCTAGGCGTGGGAGAGGATGAGGCGTTCGCCCGGCTCACACCAGGAGTTGCACCCACGTATGGCCCGCAAGACGCTCACGCCGCCCGCTGACGACGCCGACTTCGTCGAGCGCGTCGTCGACATCGACGTCCAGGAGGAGATGCAGGGGGCGTTCCTCGAGTACGCGGTGTCCGTGATCCACTCCCGTGCACTCCCGGACGCCCGCGACGGTCTGAAGCCGGTGCAACGGCGAATCCTCTACTCCATGAGCGAGATGGGCCTTCGCCCGGACCGCGGCCACGTGAAGTCCTCGCGCGTCGTCGGTGACGTGATGGGCAAGTACCACCCCCATGGCGACAGCGCCATCTACGACGCCCTGGTCCGGATGGCCCAGCCCTTCACGATGCGGCTGCCGCTCGTCGACGGCCATGGCAACTTCGGCTCCCTCGACGACGGGCCCGCCGCCTCCCGATACACGGAGGCGCGTCCGGCTCCTGCCGCGCTGCTCATGACGGCCGGTCTCGACGAGGACACCGTCGACTTCGTCCCGAACTACGACGACCAGCTCACCCAGCCCGGCGTGATGCCTGCGGCCTTCCCCAACCTGCTGGTCAACGGCGTCAGCGGAATCGCCGTCGGGTTCGCGACGAACATGCCGCCGCACAACCTGGTCGAGGTCATCGGCGCCGCACGGCACCTGCTCGCCAACCCGACCTGCTCCCTGGACGACCTCATGAAGTTCGTCCCGGGGCCCGACCTCCCGCTCGGTGGGCGCATCGTCGGTCTCGAGGGCATCCGCGACGCCTACCTGAACGGCAAGGGCAGCTTCCGGACCCGCGCCACGTCCCGCATCGAGAAGGTCACGCCTCGGCGCCAGGGCATCGTGGTGACCGAGCTGCCCTATCTCGTGGGCCCCGAGAAGGTCATCGAGAAGATCAAGGACGCCGTCCAGTCCAAGAAGCTCCAGGGCATCTCGGACGTCAAGGACCTCACCGACCGCAAGCACGGCCTGCGGCTGGTCATCGAGATCAAGAACGGCTTCAACCCCGAGGCGGTGCTCGAGCAGCTCTACAAGCTCACGCCGATGGAGGACTCGTTCGCCATCAACAACGTCGCGCTCGTCGACGGCCAGCCGCGCACGCTCGGTCTCAAGGACCTGCTGCGCGTCTATGTCGACTTCCGCACCGACGTCGTGCGCCGCCGCACCGAGTTCCGGCTCGGGAAGCGCAAGGACCGCCTCCACCTCGTCGAGGGGCTGCTCATCGCCATCCTCGACATCGACGAGGTCATCCAGGTGATCCGCACCTCCGACGACGCGGGCATCGCCAAGGCCAGGCTCATCGACGTCTTCGACCTCAGCGACGCCCAGGCGACCTACATCCTCGACCTCCAGCTGCGGCGGCTCACCAAGTTCAGCCGAGTCGAGCTCGAGAACGAGAAGGCCGAGCTGGAGCGCCAGATCGAGGAGCTCGAGGCGATCCTCGGAGACGAGAAGCTCCTGCTCAAGACGGTGTCGACCGAGCTGGCCGAGGTGGCCAAGGCGCACGGCACGCCCCGGCGCACCGTTCTGCTGGAGTCGGCCGGCGTGCCGGCGACGACGAGCACGCCGATGGAGGTCGCCGACGACCCCTGCTGGGTGCTGCTCTCCTCCACGGGGCTGATGGCCCGGACCACCACCGACGAGCCACCGGCCGCCGAGGGGTCGCGGAGCCGTCACGACGCCATCGTCGGCGCCGTCCGGACCACGGCGCGAGGGGAGGTCGGCCTGGTCACCTCGCGTGGCCGGCTGGTGCGCCTGTCCGTGCTGGAGCTGCCCACGCTGCCGCCCACCAACGGGGCCCCGAGCCTGTCGGGTGGCGCTCCCCTGGCGGCCTACGTGGACCTGCCACGAGGCGAGGAGCCACTGACCATCGTCTCGCTGTCGCCCGACTCCCCCGGCATCGCGCTGGGGACCGCACAAGGCGTCGTCAAGCGCGTGTCCACCGACTATCCGGCCCGCGCGGACTTCGAGCTGATCGGGCTCAAGGACGGCGACGAGGTCGTGGGCGCCGCGCAGCTCCAGACCGGCTCCGAGGACCTGGTCTTCATCACGTCGGACGCCCAGCTGCTCCGCTTCGGCGCGGGCTCCGTCCGGCCGCAGGGCAGGCCGGCCGGCGGGATGGCCGGGGTCAAGCTCGCGGCCGGCCAGCGGGTCGTGTTCTTCGGAGCGGTCGACCCGCAGGGAGATGCCGTCGTCGTCACCTCCAGCGGGTCCTCGGGCGCGTTGCCCGGCACCGAGCCCGGCTCGCTCAAGGTGACCCCGTATGCCGAGTACCCGGCCAAGGGGCGAGCGACCGGTGGGGTGCGGTGTCACCGGTTCCTGCGCGGGGAGGACACCCTCGTGCTCGCGTGGGCCGGAGCCACTCCGGCACGTGCGGCAGGCGCCAACGGCGTGGCGATCGAGCTGCCGGAGGCCACGGGCCGTCGCGACGGCTCTGGCACCCCGGCCGCCGCTCCCATCGCCCGGGTCGCCGGCCCACCGCGATGACCTCGGGCGTGCCCGCTCGATGACCACCGGCCACGGCATCCCAGCGGCCGGCTCCTGCTCCGTCGCGTTCGACGAGGCGGGCGTGAGCGCCTACGGCACGGCCGCCCTCGCCCGGTTCTTCGTCGCCGTGGAACAGCCCGGGCCATGGGGGCGGGACGCGGCGACGCAGTCACACCTCCCCGCCGAGCTGGGCCGCGCTCTCGGCCAGGCCTGCGGGGAGCGCGGTGGCCGGCTCACGCTGCTGCGGCGCCCGGGCCGCCACGCCGACGACCACGCCGCCCACACCCACGGGGCCAGCGCCGCAGACGCGGGTCGCATCACGGCATACGCCGCCTGGGCCGGGGCCACGCCCTGGCTGCTGGAAGCGCGCCTGGACGATCCGGCGGTCCTCCTGGACCTCGACTACGACGCACTGGCCGAGGGCGACCAGGACGCGGTCACGGCCTCGCTGCGCGGTGCGTCTCCTGCCGCGCCGGTGCTGCTGGTGTGCACCAACGGCCGCCGGGACGTGTGCTGCGCGGTGCGCGGGCGGCCGGTGGCGCTCGAGGCCTCGGCCCAGGCGCCCGGACGAGTCTGGGAGGCCTCGCACACCGGAGGCCACCGGTTCGCACCGACGGGCGTCCTGCTTCCCTTCGGGGCCACCCTCGCCCGCCTCGACCCCACCCTGTGCCTCGACGTGCTCTCCCGCGCCGACACCGGCGAGCTGCCCGAGCGCGCCCTAGGACCGCTCCACGACCGCGGCCGCAGCAGCCTGGAGCCCGGGGCGCAGGTGGCGGAGTCCCACCTGCGTCACGTGCTTTCAGAGACCTCCCTGACCGCGCTGTCCACGCGGCCGCTCGCCGCCTCGGACCAGCTCGGGCTCGACGCCTCGGCGACCACAGGCACCCACATCTACCTCGTGACCCACCGCGACGGGCGTTCCTGGCAGGTCCAGTGCACCTCTGTCGCTCAGGACCCGCTGCCCGAGTCGTGCGGCAAGGCTCCGGTCCCCGTCAAGGCCTGGTCCGTCACCGTCGCGGCCTCCTCCTGACCCTCGCCAAACCGGCACTTCGGGCACCAGGGCGTTCGCCAGCCCCGAGTTATGCAATCGTTACCGCGAACAGTCCACGTTCGGATTGCGGCGCAGGAGCGTAAACGTTTACATGAGGACGGTTACCCTCAGCGCTGAGGCACGTCCGCCTCAGCACTACGCGAGAAATGGAGGCGGGCGTATGGCCCTCCGAATGCACAAGCGCCGCACCCTCATGGTGATGGCAGGGGCAGTGTCCGTGGCGGTGAGCGTCGCGGCCTGTGGCGGTGGTGGCAGCAGCTCCGGCAGCTCTGGGTCCGCCGACAACGCCCGCGGCCCCATCACCTATGTCCAAGGCAAGGACAACAGCAACGTCTTGGCCCCCCAGGCGGCGCGTTGGAACGCTGCCCACCCCACCGAGAAGGTCACGGTCAAGGAGCAGTCCGACCAGGCCGACCAGCAGCACAGCGACCTCGTCCAGCACTTCCAGGCCAAGGACTCCGGCTACGACGTGGTCTCTGTCGACGTGGTGTGGACGGCCGAGTTCGCCGCCAAGGGCTGGCTGACGCCGCTCACGGGCAAGCTCGCTCTGCCGACCACCGGGTTCCTCGCTCCGACCGTCAAGGCAGCGACGTACAACAACACGTTGTTCGCCGCCCCGACGTCCTCGGACGGCGGCCTGCTCTACTACCGCAGCGACCTCGTCAAGACGCCGCCGAAGACCATCGACGAGATGTGGTCGATGTGCTCGATCGCCAAGGCGCACAACATGGGCTGCTTCGCCGGCCAGTTCGCCAAGTACGAGGGGCTGACCTGTAACGCCACCGAGTGGATGAACGCTTACGGCGCCAAGATGGTCGACTCGGCCGGCAAGCCGACCGCGGACTCCCCCGAGGCCGCCAAGGGTCTGCAGGCGCTCGCCGACCACTACAAGAACGGCGACATCCCCAAGGAAGCCATCACCTACCAGGAGGAGCAGAGCCGCGCAGCGTTCCAGAGCGGCAAGCTGCTGTTCCTGCGCAACTGGCCGTACGTCTACAACCTGGCCAGCACCGATGCCTCGTCGCAGGTCAAGGGCAAGTTCGCCGTCGCCCCGCTGCCTGGCCTGACCGGCCCGGGCACCTCGACGCTGGGTGGTCACATGGCCGCCATCAGCGCCTACTCCAAGCACAAGGCCACGGCTCTGGACTTCCTGAAGTTCCTCACCAGCCCGGCCGAGCAGAAGACCAACATGGAGAAGGCCTCCCTCGCCCCGGTCATCGAGTCGATCTACACCGACCCGGCACTGGTGTCGAAGTACCCCTACCTGCCGGTCCTCTTGACCTCGATCAAGAACGCGGTGTCGCGCCCGGTGACGCCGTTCTACCCTGGGATCACCAGCGCCATCCAGGAGAACGCCTACGCGGCCATCCAAGGTCAGAAGTCACCGCAGCAAGCCGTCAAGGACATGCAGGCGGCCATGGTGGCTGCCTCGGGCGGCTGATCGCCAGCACGATCGTCCCAAGCGCTGTGGGGGTGGCCCACACGGGCCACCCCCACAGCGCTAGTACGGATCTCCCCATGCAGGGCTGAACACCACCAACCCGAACCGATGTCGGGGGCGCATCCTTTTCGTCAAGGAGCAGGCATGAGCGCAGTCGCGGAAAGAACACCACAACCGGTCGACAACAAGCCGGCCAAGAAGAGCAAGGGACTCAACGCGGGTCAAGGGCGTCGCGGGCTGCTGCTGGTCACCCCGACGATCATCTTCCTCGGCGTCATCATCATCTTTCCGCTGCTGAAGGCCGTGCAGCTCTCCTTCTCCAAGGACCCCGGCCTGGACAAGGCGACGGGACTGTTCGTGCAAGGCGGCGCTGCCGGCATCTCGAACTACACCCACTGGCTACTGCAACAGTGTGGCAATGTCAGCTGCCCCCCGGGCACCCTCGGCAACCAGTTCTACAACGCCCTCTGGGTGACGCTCTTCTTCACCGTCACCAGCGTGATCATCGAGATCATCCTCGGCATCTGGTTCGCCATGATCATGAACCGCGAGTTCCGAGGGCGTGCCCTGGTGCGCGCAGCCATCCTCGTGCCGTGGGCCATTCCCACCGCGGTCACGGCCAAGCTCTTCTACTTCATGTTCGCCTACGACGGGATCGTCAACCACCTGATCGGCGTTGTCGGCATCAGCCCGCAGCTGTGGACCAGCGACCCGTGGGCCGCCAAGTTCGCGATCGTCATCGCCGACGTCTGGAAGACGACCCCCTTCATGGCGCTGCTCATCCTCGCCGGCCTGCAGCTCATCCCGGGTGACGTCTACGAGGCAGCGCAGATCGATGGCGCGAGCAAATGGCAGACCTTCACCAAGATCACCCTTCCGCTGGTCAAGACGCCGCTCATGGTCGCCGTGCTGTTCCGCACCCTCGACGTGCTCCGCATCTACGACCTGCCGGCCATCCTCACCGGCGGCGCAGGTGGCACCACCTCCCTGTCCATGCTGGTGATCAAGCAGAAGGACCAGGGTTTCGACAGTGCCTCCGCCCTGTCGACCATCGTCTTCCTGCTCATCGCGTTCACCGCGTTCTTGTTCATCAAGTTCGGCGGTGCGGACGTGATCAAGCGGCCGCCTTCGAGCGACAAGAAGGCCGTCGCCCCCGCACCCACCAACCCGGTCGCCGCGAACGCCACCACCCCGGGAGCCTGAGATGAGCACGACTACCACCGCCACCACGGCCCCTCCCGCCAGCGGCAGGACCGAGGCCCAGGAGATCCACTTCAAGAGCGACCGCAATGCCAAGCTCCGGATGTATATCGGCCTGGCTGTGCTCGTGATCTGGGGTCTCTCGCCGTTCTACTGGATGGTCGTCACGGCCTTCCGCGATGTCGGTTACACCTTCGACAGCACCCCGTGGCCCACCCACGTGACGTTGGACAACTTCAGGACGGCCTTCTCCACCGACCGAGGCAACCACTTCGGCGCGGCCCTCGTGCACTCGCTGATCATCGGTATCGCCGTGACCGCCGTGGCCATGCTCGTCGGCGTCTTCGCGTCCTATGCTCTGGCCCGCCTGGACTTCCCAGCCAAGTACGCCGTCCTCGGAGTCATCCTCGGCGCCTCGATGTTTCCCGGTGTCGCCCTGGTCTCGCCGCTGTTCCAGATGTTCACTGACTTCGGATGGATGAGCGGCGCGAACTACCAGGCGCTGATCATCCCCGACATCTCGTTCGCCTTGCCGTTGACGATCTACACCCTCACGGCGTTCCTCTCCGAGATGCCATGGGAGCTCGAGGAGTCGGCACGCATCGACGGCTGCACGCCCGGTCAGGCGTTCCGCAAGATCATGCTCCCGCTCGCGGCGCCCGGTCTGTTCACCACGGCGATCCTGGCGTTCATCGCCAGCTGGAACGAGTACCTGCTGGCCCAGCAGTTCTCGACCCCACAGACCCAGACCGTCACCGTGGCCATCGCCCAGTTCACGGGCGCACAGCCGCACCAGGAGCCCTACACCGCCGTCATGGCCGCCGGAACCATCGTCACCGTGCCGTTGATCATCATGGTGCTGATCTTCCAGCGTGCGATCGTCTCGGGCCTCACGGCGGGGGGTGTCAAGGGCTAGCCATCAGGCCAGCCCTGACCTCCCATGGGACTTTTCAACCCAGGGAGCGGCACCGGCGGTCAGCGGGCCAAGGCCCAAAGACTGGAGGTGCTGCTCGGCCTCATCGGGTTCTTCGCCTTCATGGCCATGATCCAGACGGTCGTGCTGGAGGTCCGCGGGAAGGCGGCGGGTGGGTCCGCTGCTCTCCTCGCGGTGCTCCTGGCCCTCGTCTGGCTGATCTGGAGAGCTCGACGCAACACCGGCGTCTGAGCCCATCGTCTGAGCCCATGCCGGTCACAACGAGGTGAACATGAGCACGATCAGCGATGTCGCCAAGGCAGCGGGAGTGTCCGTCGCGACCGTGTCCCGCGCCCTGCGAGGTGTCGGGCGGGTCAGCCCCGGCACGCGTGAGCGGGTTCTCGAAGCGGCCACGGAGCTGCACTACGTCGCCTCCCCCGCAGCGACCAGCCTGGTGTCCGGACGCTCGCGGGGCATCGCCGTGGTCGTCCCGTACTTCAACCGGTGGTTCTTCGCGACCGTGGTGAGCGGCATCGAGAAGGCTCTGCGCGAGGACGGTCACCACGTCCTGCTGATCGACCTCGAGGGCCACACCTTCGACACCCGGCTGCGCCTGACCCAGAACATGCTGTGGAAGCGCGCCGACGGCGTCATCATGCTCAACATCCCACCTGCCGTGGGCGAGCGAGCGATCCTCGACCGGCTCGGCATACCGGTCATCACCGTCGGGAACCGTCAGGTCGGCTGGCCGTCGGTCCGCATCGACGACGCGCAGGCCATGGCGCTCGCGACGCGCCATGTGATCGGGCTGGGTCACACGAGGATCGGGTATGCCGGCATGGTGCCTTCCTCGGTCACGCACCTCCAGACGCCGCTGGACCGGCGTGACGCGTTCGACCGGACCCTGGCCGAGCACAACCTCTCCTGTCCGCCCCGATGGGTGCTCGAGTGCGACTGGACGGCCCACGACGCCGCCGAGCACGCGCTGACGATGCTGGCAGACGACGACCGTCCCACCGCCATCGTGGCCGCCTCCGACGAGATCGCGTTCGGGGTGCTGAGCGCGGCCCGGCGTCTGGGGCTGGAGGTCCCCCGTGAGCTCTCCGTGATCGGGATCGACGACCACGTGCACGCGGAGATCTTCGACCTCACCACGGTGCGCCAGGACGTCGAGCAGCAGGGCCGCCGCGCGGGACGCCTCATGCTCGACACGCTGCGTGGCCACGAGGTCCCCCACGACCATGACGAGCTCCACGGGGTCGAGCTCGTGGTCCGCGGCTCGACCGCAGCCCCTGGCGCCTCCAGGCTGCCACCGCCCGTTCGTGCCGGATCGCACCAGCGCGCGCAGGTCCCCCAGCAGGCCTGAGGCTGCGGCTCAGGCGCCACCCGTAGGTCACGCAGCCTGCAGGTCAGGCGTCGATGCGCTCTCGGTCGAGCTCGGCGGCCGACTCCACGATGAAGTCCTTGCGCGGGCCTACGTCGTTGCCCATGAGCAGCTCGAAGACCCGCTCGGCCATCTCGGCGTCTTTGAGGGTGACCCGGCGCAGGGTGCGATGCCGGGGGTCCATGGTCGTCTCGGCGAGCTGGTCCGCGTCCATCTCACCCAGGCCCTTGTACCGCTGCAGGGGCTGCTTGATGTTCTTGCCCCGCTTGCCCAGGGAAGCCAGCGTCGTGCGCAGCTCCTTGTCGGAGTACGTGTAGATGAGCTCGTTCTTCTTGACGCCCGGGTTGACCACCTCGATGCGGTGCAGCGGCGGCACGGCGGCATAGACACGGCCGGCGTCGACGAGCGGCCGCATGTAGCGGAAGAACAGTGTCAGCAGCAGCGTGCGGATGTGTGCGCCGTCGACATCGGCATCCGTCATGATGACGATCTTGCCGTACCGCGCCGCATCGAGGTCGAAGGAGCGGCCGGAACCTGCACCGATCACCTGGATGATCGCCGCGCACTCGGCGTTCTTGAGCATGTCGGCGACGCTGGCCTTCTGGACGTTGAGGATCTTGCCTCGGATGGGCAGCAGGGCCTGGTAGTCGCTGGAGCGGGCGAGCTTCGCGGTGCCGAGGGCGCTGTCACCTTCGACGATGAAGAGCTCGGACCGCTCGACGTCGGTGGACCGGCAGTCCGCGAGCTTGGCCGGCAGGGACGAGGTCTCCAGGGCGTTCTTGCGACGCTGGGTCTCCTTGTGCAGCCGCGCGCTGATCCGCGACTTCATCTCGGAGACGACCTTCTCGAGCAGTAACGCCGCCTGGGCCTTCTCTCCCCTTTTGGCCGAGGTCAGGCAGGCGGTGAGCTCCTGCTCGACGACCTTGGCGACGATCGCCCGGACGGCGGAGGTCCCCAGCACCTCCTTGGTCTGTCCCTCGAACTGGGGCTCGGCCAGCCGAACGGTGACCACAGCGGTCAGGCCGGCCATGACGTCGTCCTTCTCGGCCTTGTCGCTGCCCACCTTGAGCCGGCGGCTGTTGAGCTCGAGCTGCTTGCGGAACACCTTCAGGAGCGCCTGCTCGAAGCCGGCCATATGGGTGCCGCCCTTGGGGGTGGCGATGATGTTGACGAACGAGCTCACCTTGGTCTCATAGCCGGTGCCCCAGCGGACCGCGATGTCGACGACGCACTCGCGCTCGACGTCAGTGGGCGACATGTGGCCCTGGCTGTCGAGCACGGGCACCGTCTCGGTGAACGTGCCAGTGCCCTGCAGCCTCCAGACGTCGGTGACGGCGGCATCGGGGGCCAGGAACTCGGCGAACTCGGAGATGCCACCGTCGTGAACGAAGGTCTCCTCGTGCGGGCCATTCTCCCCCGGTGTGCCCGGCAGGCCGCGCTCGTCGCGGATGACCAGCGTCAGGCCGGGGACGAGGAACGAGGTCTGACGGGCGCGGGCGACCAGCTGGTCGTAGTCGAACGCGGCGTCCTTGAGGAAGATCTGCCGGTCGGCCCAGTAGCGGACGCGGGTGCCGGTGACCCCTCGCTTCGCCTTGCCGATGACCGCCAGCTCGCTGCGCCGCTCGTAGGGCGTGAACTCGTGCTCCGGGTCCTTCTCGTGGCTCGCGACGTCGGGGAAGTAGCCGGGCTCACCCCGGCGGAAGCTCATGGCGTATGTCTTGCCGCCCCGGTCCACCTCGACGTCGAGTCGCGCCGAGAGCGCGTTGACCACCGACGCCCCGACGCCGTGAAGCCCACCAGAGGCGGTGTAGGAGCCGCCCCCGAACTTGCCGCCTGCGTGCAGCTTGGTGAAGACCACCTCGACACCCGTCAGCCCCGTGCGCGGCTCGATGTCGACCGGGATGCCGCGGGCGTTGTCGGCCACCTCGACCGAGCCGTCCCGGTGCAGGACGACGTCGATGCGCTCACCGTGGCCGGCGAGGGCCTCGTCGACGGCGTTGTCGATGATCTCCCAGAGGCAGTGCATGAGGCCGCGGCCGTCGGTCGACCCGATGTACATGCCCGGACGCTTGCGCACCGCCTCGAGCCCTTCGAGGACCTGGAGGTGGTGCGCGCTGTAGTCCGACGACGACTTGGTCGTCGCGGCCTTCTTGGCAGTGGTGGCTGCAGCCACGGCCTTCCCTTCTCGACTCGCCGTCCGGCGAGGTCGCCGGACGGTCCCAGCAGGCTATCCCGAGCACCCCGCGCACCCGGCGCAGGCACGCGGCATACGGCGGTGGTCGTCGAGGTCGTCCGCGCGCACCCATCCACCGGACGTCCGACCTACGAATCCCCCGATACGACATGAGGTGACCCACAACGTGGGCCAATGCGCGTCGGGAAGAACTGACCGTGCTTGACTGTTGTCACCGGCGCTGGTGTGGGTACGCACGAAGTCGTGACAGAAAGTCGCGGCAACGGACAACCCAAACCGGAGATGGAACGTCTCATCAGAGACACGAGAACGAAGGAAGGCTGACGTGACTACTGCACTGGCACCCACTTTGACCGCGGCGGACCGCTGCGACCGCTGCGGAGCCCAGGCCTACGTGCGCGCTCGCCTTCACGCGGGCGGCGAGCTGTTGTTCTGTGCTCACCACGGCCGCGAGCACCTCCCGAAGCTGCGCGAGTACGCCGAGATCGACGACCAGAGCGAGCGGCTCAACGAGACGCCCGGCACGGCTCCAGCCGAGGAGCGCTGAGGGCCACTACTGACGTCGAGGTCGACCACCACCGATGGAGGCCTCCCTCTGGGTCCCCGCCCTCCTGATCCTGGTCGGGATGGTGGGGATCGTCCTACCCATGGTGCCGGGACTGCTGCTCGTGGTCGCGGGAGTCCTGGTCTGGGCACTCGACACCGGCACTCCCCTGGCCTGGACCGTCTTCGCGGTGACCGTGGTCCTGTGGGCGGCCGGCTTCGGGCTGCGGTATGCCGTGCCCGAACGGCGGCTGCGGGCGGCGGGGGTACGGCGCTCCACCCTCGTCCTGGCCGTGCTGCTGGGGCTGGTGGGTTTCTTCGTGGTGCCCGTGGTCGGTGGCGCGCTCGGCTTCGTCCTCGGGGTCTACCTGGTCGAGCTCGGCCACTCGCGCTCCAGCCGTGAGGCCTGGTCGTCCACGCGCAGCGCGCTCGGGGCAGTGTTCACCTCGATGGGCATCGACCTACTGGCCGCACTGGCGATCGCCACGACGTGGGTGGCCGGCGTCCTGCTCAGCCGCGCCTAGCACGCCGACGTTGCTGCGCCAGCGCTTAGCTGCTGCGCCAGTCTCTGGGTGCTGCGCCACCCAGACGTTCCGAGCTCAGTACTGGTCGCGGCGGCGGTCCCAGCGCTCCTCGAGGCGGTGCATGAACGATCCCGTGGTCTTGGGCGACCTCGCCCGAGGAGATGAGGCGACGGGGCGCACGGAGCCATCGGCCTGGACGGTTCCGAGCTTGGCACGCCCACGCGGTGGGGTCAGCGCGAACGCCACCGACGCGACCATGATCGCGAACCCAGCCACCCCGATCCACATCGTGGTGTTGACACCCACGAGCACCAGGCCCAGTCCCAGGAGCACGCCGACGACGCCGATGACCCGGCGCCGACGCGCTGCGGCCCTCGCCCCGGCCCCCTGCATCTGGGACGCGAACTTGGGGTCCTCGGCATACAGCGCCTGCTCCATCTGCTCAAGCAGCTGCTGTTCGTGCTCGGAGAGCGGCACGTTGACCTCCTGGCTTTCGGCGCATTCAGCGTTCACCTGGACCAACGCCCGAACGCCGCCGACGGTTGCACCCGCGTCTTGCGTCTGCATCGGTGCCGGTCAGCGCCCTGTGATGGCAACTTCAGGATATGTCTCCCAGCGGTGATGCACTAGCCGTTGGGAGGTCTGACTGGACCCTGGCCGGGCTCGCGAGGCGGCCCCGCCCTCCGGTCGCCGTCGCTGATGAGACTCGCGGGACGCACGCTACCCGCCCCGAACCGCGCGCTGGCCCGGTCGACGGCTCGGTCGGCCTCACGCCACCCGTGGTCGGGCTCGTCCAACAGGCCCTGGATGGGCGCGCCCTCCGCCTCGACCAGCCCCTCCATGCGCACGCCGACCAGCCGGATTCGCGCCCGCTGCAGCCCGAGCGCGTCGAACAGTGCCTTGGCCGTGTCGAAGATCTCACGGCTGACGTCGGTGGGGTCGCGCAGCGTCTTGCTGCGGGTGATCGTCGTGAAGTCGGCGAAGCGCACCTTGATCGAGACCGTGCGACCCAGCATCGCCGCGGAGCGGACCCGCGCTGCGGTGCGGTCGCTGAGCTTGAGGAGCTGGCGGTGGATGTATGCCGGGTCGTCCACGTCGAACTCGAAGGTCTCGTCGGAGCCGATGCTGCGCTCGCGACGCACCGGCTCGACCGAGCGTGGGTCGCGCCCCCACGCCAGGTCGTAGAGGGCAGGACCCGCCCCGTCGCCCAAGGCCCGCTTCAGGGTGTCGAGGGGCGTATGGGCGATGTCTGCCACGGTGTGCAGGCCCAGCCGGACGAGCGTCTCCTCGGTCTTGTCGCCGACCCCCCAGAGCGCACCGACGGGCAGCTGCTGGACGAAGCCGACCACCTCGTCCCGGGGCACGACCACCATGCCGTCGGGCTTGGCCAGGCCCGAGGCGAGCTTGGCGACGAACTTGCTGGGAGCGACGCCGACCGAGCAGGTGATCCCCTGCTCGTCGTGGATGGTGTCGCGCAGCAGCTGGCCGATGCGCGCCGGGCTGCCGAGGCGGCGGACGGCCCCGGCCACGTCGAGGAAGGCCTCGTCGAGGGACAGCGGCTCCACGAGGGGGGTGATCGTCTCGAAGGTGGCCATCACGGCTGCCGAGATCCGACTGTAGAGGGCATGGTCGGGGGCGATGACCGTGGCCTGCGGGCAGAGGCGCCGAGCCCGCGACATCGGCATCGCCGAGGCCACCCCGAAGGCCCTGGCCTCGTAGGTCGCGGACAGCACCACGCCCCGGTTGCCGCCCCCGCCGATGATCACCGGCGTGCCGACCAGCTCAGGACGGCTGAGCAATGAGGCCGAGGCATAGAAGGCGTCCATGTCGGCGTGCAGGACCGTGCAGCCGGTGTCGTCAGGCGGCTGCTGGGCGTTGCGCGCCGGAAGGGTGAACTGGCGCCGGCTCACGGCAGGCTCTCAGTTCCGGGCGAGAACGTGCACTGCAGCGCCGAGCTGGCCCAGGAAGCCGAAGTCGGGGTGCCGGCTCGCGGCGTTCTCCAGGTCGAGCAGGGCGATGCGCTCCGCCTCGGTGTCGATCAGGGCGGAGGGCACTAGGTCGCTGAACAGGCGGACGCCATGCTCGTCCACCACCGTGAGGCCGGTCTGCTCCACCATGGCCCGCAGGTCGGAGGCGTCGAACCGGCGCGGGAGCGGGTCGGCGCTGCCCCAACGGCCGTCCGGGCTCGTCAAGGCGGCGTGCGCCTGGGTGAACTGGCCGGCGAGGACCCGGGCCAGGACCACGGCCAGCCGCTGGGCGGCCACCAGGCTGAGGTGCCCGCCCGGGGCCAGGACGGCCGCCAGGGCCGCCACAGTCGCCGGTGGGTCGTCGACGACCTCGAGGGTGCCATGGCAGCAGACGAGATCGACCGGCTGGTCGCCGGCGAGCTCGGCGAGGGAGTCGGCGTCGCCCTGGACCGCGGTGACCCGCTCGGCGACACCGCGCTCTGCGCTGCGCCGGGAGAGCGAGGCGAGCGCGTCTGGGCTGGGGTCGACGACGGTGACGTCGTGGCCGAGCTCGGCCAGGGGGACGGCCAGTCCACCTGTGCCACCGCCGAGGTCGATGACCCGCAGCGGCCGGCCGAGGTGAGTCTGCTGGCGCTCGGTCAGGTCACGCACCGACGCCCACACCGCGGAGGTCCGCAGCGCCGTCTCGACGCCACCGCGTCGGGTCCGCCACTGCTCGTCGGCCACGGTGCTCTCCTTGGGGTCGAAGGTGGGTGGAAACGCGTCAGTCGGAGCTGGGCGGTCGGCGGGATGCAGATCCCGCACTGCCACCCTCCTGCACTGCCACCCTAATGGCCGGAGCTGCCCGGGCTGGAGTGCCAGAGCTTTCGGGGTGGACGGAAGTCGTCCGGGTCGGGGACGACACCGCCTTGGCCGAGCCGGTGAGAGCTGCGCACGTCCTCGCCCGGGGGCCGGGTGTCGGCATAGGGGGACTGCCGGAACCCAGAGGCGTGCACGAGCACTCTCCTGCCCCTGGCGCCGGCCCCATCCGCAGCCGCCTGCTGGTGCGCCAGGTCGAGAGCCTGCGCCTGCTCGGTCGCGGCGCGCTCACCGGCCTCCATCGCGGCATACACAGCGTCGAGCCCACCCGCCCGCCAGGCCTCCCACAGCGGGGTGAGCTCCCACGCGCCGGTCGCTCGCAACGAGACCCCCCGGGCACCGGTGCGTCTCACCACGCCCCGCACCAGCAGCATCCACGAGTGGAAGACCGTGGCGGCATAGGGCCCTTGCACGTCCTCGAAGAAGGTGGCGTCGACCGGACCGGTGCCGTCATCGAGGGTGAGGAACACGACTCGCCGGCCCGAGCGGATCGGCGGAGTCTGCGTGGCGACCTTGACCCCACAGGCCCACACGGTCGAGCGGCTGCGAGCGGTCAACAGGTCGCGGCTACGGGTGACCCCCAAGGCATCGAGCATCGGGGCATAGAAGTCGACGACGTGAGCACTGGCATCCAGGCCCAGGATGTCGAGCTCGGCGCGCACCCGCTCTGGTCCACTCAGCTCAGGAAGCCCCGTACCGCTGGTGAGCTCGGGACGGTCTCCGAGGTCGAGGGCGAGCTGGGTCGGCTGCTCGGCCCGCACCGGCAGGGCGGCCTGTGACTGCGCCGCGGCCCGGCCTCGCACCTCGGCGCCCTCGATCGCCCCTGTGGCTGCCTGCGGGCCGCGGGACCGGGCCGGGGCGACCCGTCGGCTCGAGCGCGTGAGCGCACGGCTGTAGCGGTCGAGCTCGGCAACGTGGAGCAGCAGGTCGCGTCGGGTGGTGCGACCCCGGCGGCTCTGACCACTGATGCCGTAGAGGACGTCGAACGCGCCCGCGAGCACGAGTCGCTCGGCGATGGGCCGCGACACCTGGGCCCGATGCCAGAAGTCGGATAGCCCGGCATAGGGCTGACCGGCGACGATGCGCGCGACCTCGGCGTCGCTGATGCCGCGGACGTCGGCGAGGGACAACCGGATGCCGTAGTCATGGGCGTCGGGCAGGTCGGGGTGCGCCGGGGTGAAGGCTCCACTGTCAGCGGGGTCGAGCCGCTCGATGCGGTAGGTGCCCGTCGAGGCGTTGACGTCGAGCCCGAGGACGGCGATACCGAGCGAGCGGGCGTCGTCGAGGATGAGCCGCTTGGGGTACATGCCGGGGTCGTGGGTCAGGACGCCGGCGAGGAATGCCGCGGGATGGTGGGTCTTGAGCCACGCCGAATGGTAGGTGGGCAGCGCGAAGGCCGCCGCGTGGGCCTTGCAGAAGCCGAACGACGCGAACGCCTTGAGCACCTCCCAGATGCGGTCCACATCGGCGGGCGCATAGCCGCGGGCCAGGGCTGCCGGGCGCCACCAGGCCTCGGTCTCGAGCTGGCCCTTGGGTGTGCCGAGTGCCCGGCGGACCTCGTCGGCCTGGGCCAGGGACACCCCCGTGGTCTCGGCCACGATCATCAGGACCTGCTCGTGGAAGACCACCACACCCTCGGTCTGCTCCAGCGCCCTGACCAGGGTCGGGTGGAGATGGCTGACGGCCTTCCAGCCGTGGCGCGCCTCGAGGAACGGCGTGATCATGTCGGACTTCACCGGGCCGGGCCGGAACAGCGAGATGTCGATGATGAGGTCCTCGAACCGCTCCGGCCCGAACTTGCCGATCAGCTCACGTTGACCCGGGCTCTCGATCTGGAAGCAGCCGAGCGTGTGGCTGGTGCGGATGAGCCGGAACGTCGCGTCGTCGTCCAGGGGCACCTGGGTCTGGTCGTCGAGGTCGACCTCGACGCCGTCGACGCGGGCCACCTCCTGGACGGCATGGGCCATGGCCGACTGCATACGGATGCCGAGCACGTCGAGCTTGAGCAGCCCCAAGGTCTCGACGTCGTCCTTGTCGAACTGGCTCATCGGGAACCCCAGCCAGCTTGCCTCCACCGGGGTGCGGTCGAGCAGACCCCCATCGGACAGGATCACTCCGCAGGGATGCAGCGCGATGTGGCGAGGCAGGCCGTCGAGGCGCTCAACGAGGTCGAACAGCGCCCGCAACCGCGGGCTGTCCAGGCCCCTGGCCCGCAGCTCGGGCAGCTCGGCGATGGCGCTGCGGACGTCACGGGCGCGGATGTGCGGGAACGCCTTGGCGATCTCGTCGATCTCGCTCGGTGGGAGGCCGAGCGCTGCCCCGACATCGCGGATCGCGTGTCTGACCTTGTAGGTGTCCATCATCGAGACACAGGTGACCCGCTCGCCGCCGAACCGGTCGAGGATCCGCTGGTAGACCTCGGTGCGCCGGGCGGACTCGACGTCGATGTCGATGTCGGGCAGCTCGGCGCGCAGTGGCGAGCAGAACCGCTCCATGAGCAGGTCGTAGCGGATCGGGTCGACCCCACTGATCCCCAGCAGATAGTTGACCAAGGACCCGGCTCCGGAGCCGCGCGCAGCGACGCGCACGCCCAGGTCACGGATCAGGTCGACGACCTGGGCCACGGTGAGGAAGTACGTCGGATAGCCCAGCTCGGCGATGACCTTGAGCTCGTCGGTGAGCCGGCTCTCCACCGCCAGCAGGTCACGCTCGCTCACCCCGGGATACCGCCGGGCCACGGCCTCACGACACCGCTGCTCAAGCATCACCTGGGCACTCATGCCGGGCTCGACGCCCACGGTCTCGGGCTCGGGGAGGTGGACCGACCCGATACCGAGGTCATGCCGGGGGCTTTGGGCACACGCGAGCCCCAACGCCACCGTGCGCGCCAGCAGGGTGTCGGCCCTGGAGCGGTCGCCACCGGTGACGTCGAGGGCGATGGCGCGCATCGTGTCGGTCGTCGCGAGATGGGCGGCGTCCGTCACCCGGTCGAGGTGGCGGGTGTCGAGCGCGACCAGCCGGCGGGCTGCGTCGAGAACGTCGACCACGGCGGACTCGCCTGGGTCGACGTGGCGGACCGCCGCGGTGAGAACGGCGGGAAGGCCTTGCTCGTCGGCCAAGCCCAGCAGGCGCGCCGCATGGGTCCGCGATGCCGGCGTGCCGTCGGGGCCACCGTGGCAGACCACCTCGATGACCAGAGCGTCAGGAGGCAGTCGGCGACGCCACTCGGCCAACAGGTCACGCGCCCGGTCGAGACGACGGGCGCGCACGGCCCGTCCCACGTCGGAGTCCGGGCCGAGCAGCACCACCAGCGGAGCGGCGTGGTGCTCGGCTTCGCGGCCGCGCGGATCACGGCCAGCGCCCGCACATCGAGCCGCGATCAGGCTGACGGCGCTGACAGGCACGCCGCGCTCACCGCGCAGATGGGTGTCGGTGACCAGCCTGCACAGCGCCGCCCAGCCCACTCCTGCCGGAACGCCGGCGGACCGGCCTCGGGCCAGCACGGTCACGCGTGGGTGGCGTGGGTCGCGCTCGGCTCCACCCCGCACCGGAGTGCGTCCGCCATGCGGTCCATCGTCGGGGGCTCCGTTGTGGGGGCCTCGGTTGCCTTGTCTCGCAGCAGGATCGGGGCCGACGGCCAGGTCGACGCCCAGCACAGGAGAGATGCCTGCGGTGGCAGCTGCGGTGGCGAACCGCACCGCGCCGTAGAGGCCGTCTCGGTCAGTCAGAGCCAGGACCGGCTGCCGATGCTGGGCAGCCCGCTCGACCAGTGCCTCAGGGGTCGCCGTGCCGTATCGCATGGAGAACCCCGACGCGACGTGCAGGTGGACGAACTCAGGGCTGGACATCGATCCCTCCCCCGCCGCGGGCTCCTTGCACCAGGCATGGCACGGTCGGCACCAACACGTCGGCCTGCGCCTGACCCTGCGCGGGAAGGCCCAGGTGGCGACAGACGAGGTCCAGGAAGATCTCGGCCTGACGCAGCAGGTCGTCGGCCTCGCGAGCACTCACCGGTCCGGAGCGGGCCGTGACCGTCTCGAAGAAGCCCGCCCACTCAGCGAGCTCGGGTGCCAAGCTCGGCACGAGCTGCCAGAGACTGTGGGGCCCGGTGACGTCGGTCCGCAGCGAGGCGCGTCGCGGATGGCCCCGGGTCGCCAGCATCGACGCCGCAGCCCGCAGAGCAGCCAGCTGGGCATGCTGGTGCCGGGTTGCCGTGTCTGAGCTCTGACAGGCCATGAGCAAGGAGTGGCGTGACCGGTCGAGCAGGTCGAGCTGGCTCGAGACATCAGCGGTGGAGGTCGCCCGGTCTGAGCCCACCGCGTCTGGCTCCGTCGTCGTCGGCGTCATCACGCCCCCTCAGTCCGCGACTCGCAGAAGCTGCCACTGGCTGGCCGGCTGACCACCCGGCTGACCACCCGGCTCTGCGGAGTCTGGATGCGTCGCACCCAGGTCGTAGACCCCCACGCCCCCCAGGCGTCCAGGACTGGCTTCGACGCGCCAGACACGGCGTTCACGGGCGTCGGTCAGCACATCGCGGCCCTCGCGCGCATCGCGCCACCAGGGACGTCGCTCCTGCCACTGGTCGAGGATCGTGCGCACGACGTAGAGCCGGCCACGCCACACGAAGGCAGCCGGCCTGGCGTCACGGGGGGTCTCCTCGCGATGGGCTTCGCGAACCTCGATGGGCTCTTCGTACCGGCGGACCACCAGGGGCCTCCTTTGCGATGGCAGGACGGAACAGGGCAGGCAAGATGCAGCGCGTGATGGGATGTGCGCCCTGGCCCTACGAGGGGCGGGGTCGAGGCGCCTGATCGCAGGGCCAGAGCCGCACAGGTGGCCGGTGACCAGCCACATTTCGAACATGTGTTCGATGAGAAAGACCGTACACCGGTGCGCTGACAACCCGCAATCCTCTGGCCGCTGAGCACCCTCTAGTCGACACAGGGCGCCGCGCCTAGCATTCGTTCATGTCGCAGCCTGACGCCCTGAGCGCATCCTCCGCTGCGCCAGACCTGAGGACCCACCCCGGAGTGCAGCGCGTCCTCGCCGCACTGGCTGTCTACGACGTGTTCCCCCAGGTGGTCGCCCTCCCCGACGCCGTCCGCACGGCTGCCGCGGCAGCCGCGGCCCTCAACATCACCGCGGCCGAGATTGCGAACTCCCTGGTCTTTCGGGCTCATGTCGAGAACGGCCCCGCCGAGCCCCTCCTCGTGCTCACCTCGGGAGCTCACAGGGTCGACCTGGTCAAGGTGGCCGACCTGCTCGACGGAGTCGACTACGTCGACCGTGCCGACGCCGACTTCGTCCGCGACCACACGGGTTTCGCCATCGGCGGCGTCGCCCCAGTCGGGCACCTGCATCCCGTCACGACGGTCGTCGACGTCTCGCTGAGCCGCTACCGGCACGTCTGGGCCGCGGCGGGCCACAGCCACACCGTCTTCAGAACGACGTACGAGGAGCTGCTCCGCGTCACCGGCGGTCACGCCATCGAGGTCGCCTGAGCCACCGGGCGCACCGACGTGCTTAGACGAGTCACCCGCCGATGACCGAGCACGCGGAGCTGGCCAGCTCAGGGCCGGGTCACTGGCCGTCATACCTCCCGGACGCTCAGGTCCCTTGCAGCCCACCCTCGTGGACGCACAGCACGTTGCCGTCCGGGTCGAGGAACCACGCCGAGCGCATACCGCCCATCTCGGCGATGTGATCCACCGTCTTCAGGCCGGGCAGGTCGTAGTCCTCGAACCTCACTCCCCGGCCCTCCAGGTCCGCGACCTCGGCACGCACATCCGGGACCTCCCAGGTCAGCGCCGTGCTCGGGTTCTGCGTGCCTGCCTCGCGAGGGAGCAGCAGGAGCGCCGCGCCACCGCCGAGCTGGTACAGCAGGCTGCCCTCCTCGTTCTTCCCGAGATACGGCAGGTCGAGCCTGTCGTAGAACTCCTTGGCACGGTAGGTGTCCGTGACGGGCAGCACCGCGGCGATCGCGCTCGTGGCCAGTGGCATGTGAGTACCTCCTCGTCGACACGTCCCTGCACTCTTGGCGCCTCCAGCCTGCGCCCGGTCCAGCCGACGGCACTCCGCCAAACTGACGAGATCTGTCGTACACGACAGAGTCCTGCCCCCACGCTCGCCTCCATGCCCCGACAATGGCGTCATGACTCACACCAAGCCGGTCGAGTGCTGGCTGACCGACATGGACGGCGTCCTCGTCCACGAAGAGGCCGCGATCGCGGGAGCCGCGGACTTCATCGCGGCCCTGGTCGACCACGGCCGACCGTTCCTGGTCCTGACCAACAACTCCATCTTCACCCCTCGGGACCTGCGCGCCAGGCTGCTCACGAGCGGCATCGACGTCCCCGAGGAGGCGTTGTGGACCTCGGCTCTCGCCACGGCCCAGTTCCTGGACGACCAGCGCCCCAGAGGCAGCGCCTTCGTCGTCGGCGAAGCAGGGTTGACGACGGCGCTCTACGAGGTCGGCTACACGATGACCGAGCGCTCGCCCGACTATGTCGTGCTCGGCGAAACCCGGACCTACTCGTTCGAGGCGATCACCAAAGCGATCCGTCTGATCGAGGGTGGTGCGCGGTTCATCGCCACGAACCCAGACGTCAGCGGTCCAAGCAAGCACGGCACCCTGCCGGCGACCGGTTCCGTGGCGGCCTTGATCTCCGCTGCGACCGGCCACCAGCCGTACTACATCGGCAAGCCGAACCCGCTGATGATGCGCAGTGCCCTGAACCGCCTCGACGCGCACTCGGAGTCCACCGTGATGGTCGGCGACCGCATGGACACCGATGTCATCAGCGGGCTCGAGGCCGGTCTGCGCACGATCCTGGTGCTCACCGGCTCGACCCGGCCCGACCAGGTCGCACGCTTTCCGTACCAGCCGACCCGGGTGGTCGACTCCGTCGCCGACATCGTGCCGCTGGTGTCAGACCTCAGACCGCTCGACCAGCCCAGCCCGACCCGAGGGTGAGCCTGGCTGGAGGTTGAGGCTCTGGTAGACCTCGAGGGTCGCGGTCGAGCGGTTCATGGTGATGAAGTGCAGTCCCGGCGCGCCCTCGGCCAGCATCCGCTCGGCCAGCTCGATGGCGATCTGGACGCCGACCTCGCGGGTGGCCAGGGGGTCCTGCGAGACGGCCTCGAGCCGGCGCAGCACCGCCTCGGGCAGCGGGGTACCCATGAGCTGGGACATCCGGGCGACCTGCTTGAAGTTCGTCACCGGCATCAGGCCGGGAGTGATGGGCAGGTCACGCCGGGCGGCCACAGCGTCGCGCAGCCGCAGGTAGGTATCGGCGTCGAAGACCATCTGGGTGATCGCGAAGCTCGCCCCGGCGTCGGCCTTGCGGACGAGCACCTCGACGTCGTCCTCGAAGCCACCGGACTCCGGGTGGACGTCGGGAAAGGCCGCCACCCCGACGGTGAACTCCCCCAGGCCCCGCACCAGCCGCACGAGATCCTCGGCATGGTCGAGGCCTTCCGGGTGAGCGACCCACGCGCCGCCGACGTTGCCCGGCGGGTCCCCGCGCAGGGCCAGGACGTTGCGCACGCCGGACGCGGCATACAGCCCGACCACCTGGCGCAGCGCCGCCACGGACGCGCCCACACAGGTCAGGTGGGCCAGCGGAGTGAGGGTCGTCTCTCGGGCGATCCGCTCGGTGACGCGCACGGTGCGGTCCTGGCTCGTGCCACCGGCGCCGTAGGTCACCGAGACGAAGTCGGGCCGCAGTGACTCCAGCCGGCGGATGGCGTCCCAGAGGACTGCCTCACCGGCGTCGTCCTTGGGCGGGAAGAACTCGAAGCTGATCGAGGGGCTGGGTGCCGACAGCATGCCGGGAATGGAGCGGGTGAGCCGCTCCGGCCGCGCAAGTCTCGAAGGTTGACCCAGTGCCATGGCAGTGACACTAGCCGAGCACGGACACCGTAGGCTCAAGACGGCACCCGGTGAGACGACCCATGCGACGCCGGTCGCTGCGCCGGCCTGAGACCTTGTTGGAGGAGCCTGTGGTGGACAGCCCGCTCGACGCCGCGCAGCTGCGCGAGCGCGTCCAGCGCTGTGTCGACGAGTTCCTCGAGCGTCAGTCGCATGTCCTCGGCGAGGTCGGACCCGACGCCCAAGAGCTGCTCGGGGCGGTCGCCAGCCTCCTGACGGGGGGCAAGCGACTGCGCGCCGCCTTCCTCTACTGGGGCTACCGCGCCACCGGCCAGCCCGACTCCGACGCACTGGTGCGCGTGGCGACGGCGATGGAGTTCTTCCAGGCGGCGGCCCTGATCCATGACGACGTCATGGACGACAGCGACACGCGCAGAGGTATGCCGGCCGCGCACCGCTCGATCGCCGCTCGCCACGAGCGCGAGGCGTGGGCCGGCGACGCGGGGCGGTTCGGCATTGCCGGTGCGATCCTGGCCGGCAACCTGTGCCTCAACTGGACAGAGGAGCTGTACTCGACCTCGGGCCTCGAGCCGGAACACCTCACCCGAGGCCGCGCGGTCTTCGACCTCATGCGCACCCAGCTGATGGGCGGCCAGTTCCTCGACGTCGTCGAGTCCGCCCGCTCGTGGGACGGCGTGCCGAACAGCCAGCGGATCGAGCGCGCCCAGCGAGTGATCCGTTTCAAGAGCGCCAAGTACACGGTCGAGCATCCGCTGCTCGTGGGCGCCACGGCCGGTGGTGCCCACCCGGACGACCTGGAGGCCCTGTCCCGCTATGGGCTCGACCTCGGGCACGCCTTCCAGCTGCGCGACGACCTGCTCGGCGTGTTCGGCGACCCCGCGGCCACCGGCAAGCCGGCCGGCGACGACCTGCGCGAGGGCAAGCGCACGGTCCTCATCGCCCACGCGCTCGCCGGCACGGACGATGCGGGCCGCGCGACGGTCGACCGGCTTCTCGGCGAGGCGAGCCTGGGCGAGTCCGACATCGACGGGCTGCGCTCGCTCATCGCAGACAGCGGAGCCGTGGATGCGGTCGAGGCCGAGATCACCCGGCTCGCAGGGACAGCGCGGATGGCGCTCAAGTCGACCACGGGCCTGACCGCGCAGGGACTGGACGTGCTCGACGCTCTCATCGACAGCTCGACGGCCCGCGCGTACTGACCCGGGAGCACTGCGCCGCGCTCCAGCGGCTACCAGGCCGTCTCCATGGCGCGGCGACGCACCTCCGTCTTGAAGCCGGCGCCCAACGCCTCGACCGGCGAACCGCCCGCGGGCAGCGTGTGATCAGCGGTGAACAGCCACCGCAGCAGCTCCTCGTCGTTCATCCCACCGTCGGTCAGCACGGTGAAGGTGCCCGGCAGATGGGGCAGGACCGCCTCATCGAGGAACCGTTCGGGCACGGACACCACGCGCCGCTGCCCCACCCGCCACGCGACGAGCTGGCGGTCCTCGATCATGCGCCGGACAGCGGCCAGCGAGACGCCCAGGCGCTCGGCGACATCCGGAACGGTGAGCCACGACCCCACCAGCTGCTCGAGGGTGGGTGCCGTGGTCTCAGGGTCGGTGGCATCAGGCTCGGGGGCCTCGGGATGGGTCGGACGAGAGAGGCCGTCGGCAGGAGTGTCAGTCACCTGACCCAGCCTGCCAGCCAACGCACGCAAAGCAAATTACATAGATGTAAGTCGATATGACCATGCCCGAAATGGTGTACCTTCACACGAGTCACAGGCGCCCCATGGCTCACTCGAGTACCTGACTGCCTCCGTCACGACCCGCACTCACGACGTGGAACACCCGAAAGGTAGCCCCGATGTCTCCGGTGATCGCGCCCGCAGCGCTCCCTCCCGTCGCGACCGTCCAGCTGCGCGCCGTCCACGCCACAGTCCGGCAGGCCAAGCCGGCCCCGTACGGTTGGGTCGTCTACTCGGTCCGTGGCGGCGACACACTCGACGGCATCGCCGCCCGGACCGCCACCGCGCCCGGCGCCATCGCCAGCCGCAACCACCTCAGGGACGGCGGTAGTCTCCTGGCCATCGGCCAGCGGCTGTGGGTTCCCAAGACGGCCGCTCAGGCTCGCGCGGAGGCAGCCCGGGCCAAGGCGGTCTCCGCAGCACGGGCCGCCGCGCGGGCCGCAGAGGTCCGACGTGCCACCTACGTCGTGCGTGCAGGTGACACCCTGAGCGGGATCGCCGCGAGCAGGCACGTGACCCTGGCCGCCCTGCTCAAGGCCAACCGGCTCTCGATGCGCTCGGTGCTCCATATCGGCCAGAAGGTCATGATCCCGGGGGCGGCCAGGGCCGCCAGGCACTCCGCCCGCCCCGCGCCACGGCGCGCAGCGCGGCCTGCCGCGACGACCACCACCTACCGGGTGCGCAGTGGCGACACGCTGAGCGCCATCGCCGCCCGCACGAAGACCCCGCTGGCCAGCCTCTACTCATGGAACCGGCTCTCGCCTCGCAGCGTCATCCACCCCGGGCAGACCCTCAAGGTTCATGGCACCCCGCCACGAGCCACCGCGCGCGCTCACGCCGCGCCGTCGACGACGGCATACAGCGTGCGGTCCGGCGACACGCTCAGTGGCATCGCCGCGCACTACGGCCTCACCCTCGCTGCGCTGCTCAAGGCCAACAGGCTCCCGCATGGCTCCATGCTGCAGGTGGGCCAGAAGATCCGGATCCCCGCGACCGCCAAGCTCGAGCAGACCGGCCCGAACAGCTTCGCCGGACGCACCTACCCCTCAGGCGTCGTCGACGCCGCCACGGCCCATCGCAGGCTGCTGGCCGAGCGCCGCGTGCCGAGTCGTAGCGAGACGCGAGCAATGATCGTCGCCATCGCCCGCAGCCACGGCCTCGACCCGCGCCTGGCGTTGGCGATCGGCTGGCAGGAGTCAGGCTGGAACCAGCGCGAGGTCTCGGTCGCCGACGCGATCGGCGTCATGCAGGTCATCCCGTCATCGGGCAGCTGGGCCTCGGACATGGCCGGGCGCCACCTCGACCTGCTGGACACCCGAGACAACATCACGGCGGGCGTGGTCATCCTGCGCAGCCTGACCCGCTCGACGCCGGACCTGCGCAAGGCGATCGGCGGGTACTACCAGGGCCTGGCGTCAGTCGAGGCGAACGGGATGTATTCCGACACCAAGGCCTACGTGGCCTCCGTCCTGACCCACCGGGCCCGGCTCTAAGCCCCGTCGGGCGGCCGGCCTGAGCTCGCACCAGCCGTCCCGGCCGGGCCCGCCTGCGCGGTTTGACCCCTGACACCTCCTACACTTTGCAGGTGTCTTCCGGTGTGACCGAGTCCTTGCTGGGCCGTGTGGTCGACGGGCGCTACCGCGTCCTGTCGCACATCGCCGACGGCGGGATGGCCTCGGTCTACCTGGCCCTCGACACCCGTCTGGACCGCGACATCGCCCTCAAGGTGCTGCGCCGCGACCTGGCTCAGGACACGGCCTTCGCGAGCCGGTTCCGGCGCGAGGCCCGGTCCGCGGCACGGTTGTCCCACCCCAACGTCGTCTCCGTCTTCGACCAGGGCGAGGATGACGGCCACATGTTCCTGGCCATGGAGTACGTCCCGGGCCAGACGCTCCGAGAGGTGATGCGCGCCGAGGGGCCTCTCACCCCGCGAGCCGCGCTCGACATCATGGCTCCCGTGCTCCAGGCACTGGGTGCCGCTCATCGAGCCGGCCTCATCCATCGCGACGTCAAGCCCGAGAACATCATCCTGCGCGAGGACGACGGCACCGTGAAGGTCGCTGACTTCGGGCTCGCTCGCGCAGTGAGCACGCAGACCACCACCTCCCAGACCGGCGTGCTCCTCGGCACCGTGGCCTACCTGTCCCCCGAGCAGGTCGAGCGAGGGATCGCCGACGCCCGCAGCGACGTCTATGCCGCCGGACTGATCCTTTTCGAGATGCTCACCGGCACCAAGGCCTTCACCGGCGACACGCCCATCCACATCGCCTACCAGCACGTCCACGGCTCGGTCCCGGCCCCGTCCTCGCGGGTCAGCTCCGTGCCACCGGAGCTCGACGCCCTCGTCGCACTGGCCACTGCTCGCGACCCCGACCAGCGCCCCAGCGACGCGGCGGACTTCCTCACCGAGGTCCTGCGCTCGCGGGCCATGCTGACCCTCACCGAGCTCGACCGGCGACCAGAGGGTACCCGCGCCGAGGCGGCAGGCGTGAGCACCGTCGCGGTCGAGCGGACCAGCGCTCTGCCCCTGGCCGAACCCCGAGACACCGACGAGGTCCCGTATGCCAGTGAGGCTCGGCACCGAGCGCCGGCAGGCGCCCCGTGGCGCTGGGCAGCCGCCGCCCTGGGCGTCGTGCTCCTCGGGGGTCTGGTGGCCTGGTGGTTCCTCGCCGGACCCGGCTCCCCCACCGTGGTCCCGCAGACCACCCGCCTGACCTATGCGCGGGCCCTGGCTCGGCTCGAGCAGGCCCACCTGGGCGCAGAGCGCATCGACAGCTTCGACGAGACAGTCCCCAAGGGGGTCGTCATGTCGACCGACCCCGGCGCCGGGACCAAGGTGGGCCGTGGCACCGACGTCAAGGTCACCGTCTCCAAGGGCCCCGAGCGCTACGCCGTCCCCACGGTTCTCAACAAGTCACAGGCGGAAGCCACCGATGAGATCACGGCTGCCAAGCTCACCGTCGGCAAGGTCAGCCAGGCCTTCAGCGACACCGTGACCCAGGGCCTGGTGATCTCGGTCGATCCCGCGCCAGGCACGCAGCTCAAGCGGGGTGCGCCCGTCGATATGGTCGTCAGCGAGGGCCGCCAGCCGATCCCGGTCACCGACTTCACCGGGCAGCCCGCCGCTCAGGCGGTCGACACCCTCACCAAGGCCGGTCTCCTGGTTGACGCCACCCAGCAGGAGAACAGCGACACCGTCCCCAAGGGCAACGTCATCCGACAGTCCCCGTCGGGCGGAACGCTCTTCAAGGGTGGGCAGGTCACCCTCGTGGTGTCCAAGGGCCCGGTGATGGTCACGGTGCCCAACGTCGAGGGCAGCCAGGAGGCTGACGCCACCAAGGTCCTGACCGCTGCGGGGTTCAAGGTGAGCGTGCAGCGGTTCATGGGCGGCATCTTCGGGACGGTCCGTAGCCAGGACCCCCCGGCGGGCTCTCAGCAGCCCAAGGGATCGACCATCACGCTGGTCGTGGTCTGAACCGTCGTCTCCGTGCGTTCGTCCATCGCCACGCCGCGGCTGGCTACCATGCTGCTGGTCTCCGTCACTGCGGTCTGGGGCTCGACGTTCTTCCTCATCCACGACCTGGTGGCCCATGTGCCGTCGGCCGACTTCCTGGCGGTGCGGTTCGGGATCGCGGCCGTCGTCATGGCAGCGGTCTTCCGGCGGCAGACGCTCGCCCTGACCCGGCGCCAGGTCCTCGTCGGTGTGGCACTCGGAGCGCTCTACGGGCTCGCCCAGCTGCTCCAGACGATCGGCCTGGAGCACACCGACGCATCCGTGTCCGGGTTCGTGACGGGCACCTACGTCGTCCTGACCCCGGTGCTCGGGGCCGTGCTGTTGCGTGACCGCCTGCCGCTGTCGACCTGGCTGGCCGTTGCGTTGGCGACCGCCGGCCTGGCCGTGCTGTCCCTGCGAGGGCTGTCGGTGGGGGTCGGCGAGGCCCTGACGCTGGCCGCCGCGGCGCTCTACGCCCTGCACATCATCGGGCTGGGCCGATACTCGACGGCGGGCTCGGCCACCGGACTGGCGACTGTGCAGGCTTTCGTCATCACCGCCATCACCGGGGTCGCCGCGATTCCGGGTGGGATCACGCTGCCCAGCACCGGCGGTCAGTGGGCCTCCCTGCTGTACATGGCCCTGGTCGCCGGAGCGGTGGCGCTCTGGGCGCAGACCTGGGCCCAGTCGCACCTGCCTGCCACCCGGGCAGCCATCGTCATGACCATGGAGCCCGTCTTCGCGGCGTTCTTCGCCGTGCTGTTCGGCGGCGAGCCACTGACCGCCCGCATGGTCGTGGGCGGCGCCCTGGTGCTCGCCGCGATGTACGTCGTCGAGCTGCTCGGACGCCGCTCAGGCGCCTCGGCCGAACAGGATCCGCCGGCCGAGCTGCTCCATCACGAAGTCTGAGGACCCTTCTCCAGCAAGGGAACCAGCACCTCGGTCGCCCGGTCCGTGCCGGCGTCGTCCACGTCGAGGTGCCAGACCAGGCGCACGGCAGTCGGGCTCACGGCATACAGGCGTATGCCGTGGCGCCCGGCCTCCGTCACGAAGGCACCCGAGGTCCATCCGGCCCTCGCGACGTCGAGGATGACGATGTTGGTCTGGACCCGCGCAGGGTCGACGGAGCCGGGCGCGGCCACCGCCGCGGCACCGGCGAACCGGTGCGCCCGGGCGTGGTCGTCCGCGAGCCGTTCGACGTGGTGGTCCAACGCATAGAGGCCGGCCGCGGCGAGGATGCCGATCTGGCGCATGCCGCCGCCAAAACGCTTGCGCCAGATGCGCGCCTGCGCCATGAGGTCGTGGGACCCGGCGATGACGGAGCCCACTGGCGCGCCCAGGCCCTTGGACAGGCACACGCTCACGGTGTCGAAGAGCCGACCGTAGGTGTCCAGCGGCACCCCTGTGGCGACATGGGCGTTCCAGAGCCGAGCACCGTCGAGGTGCATCGCGACCCGGTGCGGCTGGGTGCCCGCGCGCAGCTGCTGGATCTGGTCGAGGGGCTGGACGGTGCCGCCCCCGAAGTTGTGGGTGTTCTCGACCACCACCAGCCGGGTGTTGACCTGGTAGGCACCGCCGTCAGGGATCATCAGAGCAAGCGGCTGGGCAGCGTCGAGCAGACCGTGGTCGGCGACCCACGACCGGGCCGACAGGCCCGACAGCACTGCCGCGGCCCCCATCTCGGCGCGCAGCACATGCGCCAGGGAGTCGGCGACGAGCTCCTCGCCGGGACCGACATGCAGCCGCAGGCACAGCTGGTTGGCCATCGAGCCGGTGGGGGTGAACAAGGCGTCCTCGTGGCCGAGCAGGCTGGCGACGCGCTCCTCGAGCTCGCGGACGGTGGGGTCCTCGCCGAACACGTCATCGCCGACGGGCGCCCGAACCATGGCGTCGCGCATGGCCTGGGTCGGCTTGGTGACGGTGTCGGACAACAGGTCGACGGCAGGGGGCAGGGCAGCCGGGCTCGCGCTCATCGCTCGGGTCGCCCTCAGTCCTTGGCCAGCATCTCGGCGACGAGGAAGGCGAGCTCGAGACTCTGCTGGTGGTTGAGCCGCGGGTCGCACACCGTCTCGTAGCGCTTGTTGAGGTCGGCGTCGAGGATCTTCTCGGCACCACCGATGCACTCGGTGACGTCGTTGCCGGTCAGCTCGACGTGGATGCCTCCCGGCACCGTGCCGAGGCCCTGATGCACCTCGAAGAACCCGCGCACCTCCTCGACGACGTCCTCGAAGTCACGCGTCTTGTAGCCGCTGGCCGACTCGAAGGTGTTGCCGTGCATCGGGTCGCAGATCCAGGTCACCTGGGCCCCGGAGGCGGTGATCTTGTCGACCAGCGTCGGCAGCGCGTCACGCACTGTCTTGGCGCCCATCCGGGTGATGAAGGTCAGCCGGCCGGGCTCGCGGTCCGGGTCGACCTTCTCGATGAGGCGGAGCACGTCGTCGACGTCGGCCTTCGCGGAGAGCTTGATGCCGATCGGGTTGCGGACCCTGGACACGAAGTCGACGTGGGCGCCGTCAAGGTCGCGGGTGCGCTCGCCGACCCAGATGAAGTGCCCGCTGGTGTCGTAGAGCTGACCCGTGCGGCTGTCCACTCGCGTCAGAGGTCGCTCGTAGTCGAGCAGGAGCGCCTCGTGGGCCGAGAAGAACTCGGTCGTCTTCATCGCGTCGAAGTCCGCTCCACACGCGTGCATGAACTTCATCGCCTTGTCGATGTCCTTGGCCAGCCGCTCGTAGCGGCTGTTGGCGGCATTGGCGACGAAGCCCTTGTTCCAGTCGTGGACGTGGCGCAGGTCGGCGAAGCCACCGTGGGTAAAGGCCCTGACGAGGTTCAGGGTCGCGGTGCTCGCATGGTAGGCGCGGACCAGGCGCTGGGGGTCGGGGATGCGCGACTGCGGGGTGAACTCGAAGTCGTTGACCATGTCACCGCGGTATGCCGGCAGGGACACCCCCTCACGGGTCTCCGATCCGCTGCTGCGCGGCTTGGCGTACTGGCCGGCCATGCGGCCGACCTTGACCACGGGGACGGAGGCGCCGTAGGTCAGGACCGCCGCCATCTGAAGGATGGTCTTGACCCGGTCGCGGATGTTGTCCGCGGTCGCCGCGGCGAAGGTCTCCGCACAGTCCCCGCCCTGCAGGACGAAGGCCTCACCGCGGGCGGCGGCGGCCATGCGGGACTTCAGGACGTCACACTCGCCCGCGAACACCAGGGGGGGATATGAGGCGAGCTCGGCCACGGCACTCCCCAGACGAGCGGCGTCGGGCCACTCCGGCTGCTGGGCAGCGGGAAGGTCGGCGCCGGCGGCCAGGCCGGCGAGGGCGTCATGGTGCGCGGTACTCACCGCACAAGGATAGGTGTCGCTCGCGGTGGCCGGGCATGCGGCTCGGATGACGGTCATCCGGCGGTGAGACACGGCGACGCCCCGCGTCGGCAACGGGGTGGACGCCATAGACGACGTATGGTGCGCATCAGGCGCGAACGGTCGTGAGACGCTCTCGGTCTCACCCGTCACATCCCTAGTGCCACAAGAAAGTTCGTCCCCAGGCAAATGGGCGAATAGCTGAGATTCTCTGGCGGAGCGCTACGTACCGGAGTAGCGTCAACGCCAACCACTCGAGGTGGTCGACACGGGCTTCGTGTTCGCTCGAGTGGCGGGAAAGACGGGGTTCAGGCCAGGTCGGCGCAGGGACGATCCAAGCCATCAGACTCGCCTCGGCACGCGGTTCAGATTCCCAGGTGCCGGGGCGGTCATCACAACTTGGACGCGCAGCGATACCGGGGACGGCTGGCGGGCGGTTCCACCGACGTGCCATCACGGGGCTGTCGCTGCGCGCGTTGTCTTGCATCAATCCAGGAGATGCGGCATGAGCATGAACGACGGAGTGGATCCGAGCACGGACACCAGCGGTGGGGACACCAGCGGCGGCGACACCAGCGGTGGCGGTAGTGGGGACACCAGCGGCGGCGACACCAGCGGTGGCGGTAGTGGCGACACCAGCGGGGGTAGCAGCGACACCAGCGGTGGCAGTGGCGACACCAGCGGGGGTAGCAGCGACACCAGCGGTGGCAGCGGTGGCAGCGGCGACACCAGCAGTGGCGACACCAGCGGCGGCAGTAGCGACACCAGCGGCGGCAGCGGCGACACCAGCGGCGGTAGCAGCGACACCAGCGGCGGCAGTGGCGACACCAGCGGCGGCAGTGGCGACACCAGCGGTGGCAGCGGTGGCAGCGGCCAAGCGAGTGGTGGCCAAGCGAGCACGGGTGGCACCGGCGGTGGGACCCAGGGTGCCGACCACGCAGACGCCCAGGTGCGCAGCAACCCGAAGCTGGACACGTCCCAGGCCAGCGTCGGCACGCTCCCGAGCGACCCCCAAGTCGCCATGGCCGAATATCCCAAGGACTTCGGGACGGCGGTGGCGTGATGACTGACCTCAAGGACATCGTCAACGCGACGACAGGCGTCATCGAGATCCTCAAGTCCAACGAGACCGAGTCCATGCCGAGCCTCGCCAGCGCGCTTCCGCGCGGCATCGACCCGCTCAGCACGGATCCCACCTGGTCCAACACCCCGCAGGTGATGAAGCTCAAGCTGGTCTACCCACCGAGGGTCAGGATTCCCGTCATCACCGAGGACGACGATATGACCCTCGGCGTGCGGTGGAACTACAACGGGCAGGTCGGTGGCCACGGCCGCTTCATCAAGGACCTCGAGGCCTTCGTCATTCTGGGTCACACCAGCGTCACCGTCCGGTATGACGTGCTGGTCAAGTTCTCCGAGACAGGCACACCGATCGGCCCAGAGCCCATCGCCATGCTGACCGGGTCCCTCAACGTCCGGGTCGGCAGCTCGGTCTACGGGTCGACGTTCTCGCAGTTCTTCGGCGTCCGGGTCTTCGGCAACGGCGCCGGCGACATCACCCAGATCACGGCCTGACCCGGCGACGGCAGAAGGAGCCTTCGATGGATGACTTTGCGGCAGGGGTCGGGCCACTGTTCGGGCCCGACTTCGTCGAGGTGGTCGTCAACGACGACACCGGCGTGCAGTACTCCCTGCAGGTGTATCCCGACGCGCACAACCCCCAGCTCAAGGACGCCGGGTTGCCCATGCAGTTCTACTTCCAGCCCCAACGGGTCTACCTCGCCAAGAAGCAGGACAGCCCGGCCGACTTCGACTTCGGGATGACGGTCTTCAAGGGTCTGATGACCGGCGAGACGACGCTAGGTGTCACGGCCGCCGAGTCGACCGACGGGAGTGTGGAGACCGGCGGCGGGTTCTGCTCGTTCTCGACGACGTTCGCCATCCCCGACAGCGTCATCGCCAACGCGATCCAGAAGCTGAAGGCCGCTGACCACCCCGCGCCGGTCGACCGGCTCGCGATGTTCTTCGGCCGCGCTGCGGATGGCGCCCCCGACCCGCGTCTGGGGGTCGTCCCGATCACGGACAACTCGGTGTCGATCTTCGTGCCAGAGGTCGCCGCGGCCAGCGCGGGCACCAAGACACCCATGTACCTGCACGCCCAGACGACCGGGAAGGGCAGCATCGAGGAGCACGGGATCTCCGCGTTCCTGGTGACGTGCAACCAGCTCGCTGCCGGCGCGATCGCGGGCAGCCTGCAGGCAGGCGTGTCGCCGTTCACCGTGACCAACCAGCTCAAAGAGGCGTTCTACGTCAACGGCATCACCGCGACGGTCCACGTGGACGTCGACAAGGTCTACGACTCGTTCTCGGCGGCGGTCTCAACCGGCGGCTTCCTCGGGATCGACTCGCTGTCGGCCAGCGCGGCATACAGCAACTCGTTGGTGAGCGGTGGCATCACCACCCAGATCGACGAGAACGGCTCGGCACTGGACCCCAAGCTCAAGGACTGGGTCGAGCAGAAGGTCGAGGAGATGCGCAAGTCGGCCATGGACCTGGTCAAGGAGGAGATCTTCGACTGGGACCCCAGCAAGACCGACTCCCAGGCCAGCACGGACCGGGGCTGGTTCGGCAGCATCTTCGGCGGGTCCTCGGTGTCGATCAAGTCGGACTACCAGAAGCGCAGTATCAAGCTGGACACCTCGATCGTGCTCAACGAGACCATCTCGGTGGACCAGGCGGTGTCGGGCGACCTGAGCGACCTGATGCCGGCCGTCCAGGCGAACGTGGGCAAGTACCTGGCCATCGTCGACATCGGCAAGTGGTTCCAGAAGGTCCAGATCGCCGGGACCTGCGCAGTCAACTTCGGCGAGACCCTCGCCGACGGGACCCAGCTGAAGGACCCGCTCGTGTCGGTGCAGCTCGAAGCCGGCTACCCGGACTACAACGCGCCCGTCGGGGCCGACGGCAAGCCAAGCCTGCGGATCCTGGGTGAGGGCTTCCACTACACGATCGGCTCGGTGGACCCGAACGGTCAGGTGCAGCCGGCGATCTGGACGGCGGAGAACCCGAAGGACATCATCAACCTGTCCTGGCTGAGACTGGATGCCGATATCCCCGGATGGCCGCGGGACCAGGTCATGATCCGGCGCCGCCTCGTGTTCGACGGCAACGACCCACGCGTCAACCTGTCCACGACCGCGGCACCGGCCGGGGACGCGGGCGTGGTCGTCGAGTTCGTCGACCCGGCCTCGATGGACCACGCACCGGTGCTGACGGCGGCTCAGGTCGGCTACCTGTTCGCGCGGTTCCTGCCGAACCGGCAGCTGCCCAAGTCCAACATCACCGTCACCATCACCCCGACCATCGCGGGCGACACCTACCCACCGATCGTGGTGTCGAACACCAACCAGCGCAACGCTCTCTGGGAGGTGTTCTCCGACAAGTACGTGATGACGACCTCGTTCAGCTACACGGTCGACGTCAACATCTCGGGACCGAACTTCACCGACGACCCGGTGGCGTACTCCTCCCCCGCTCCCGTCACGGTGGCGATTCCGGCGGGGCGCATCAAGTACCTCAACCCGTTGCCGGTGGCCCTGCCGGCGCCCCCGGCCGACAAGATCGACATCATCAACGGCTACATCCGCAACACCCCGAGCTGACCGGGCCCGTCGCGATGCGGCAGATCCAGCTCAACCAGCTGATGCTCCAGCCGAACATCAGCGTCGGCCTGTCCATCCTGACCGCGACACCCGCGGCCGGGGTGGACGGCGGGGCCAGCCTTCCCCTCGAGGGGACCCGGTCCGGGTCCATCTTCGAGGACCGCTTCGACCCCGGCCTGCGTTGGTACGTACCCACCGTCAGCCTGGCACCCATGCCCGACGCCGAGTTCTCTTTCGCCGCAACACGACTCGGCGTCGGGTCAGGGGGCGACCCGTTCGACACAGTCACGCTGACCCTTGGCCTGTCGGTGTCGGAGCCCCCTGATGTCACGGCTGCCCGGACCGCCAACGCGGCCCTGGCTTTCAAGCCCGTCTCGACGGTCGACCAGCTCGACGCGACCCTGAGCGTCTCGTCGGTCGCCGCTGACGGCACCACGACCCAGTCCACCTATCCCATGTCCGTCACCGTCCTCGACACCGGGGCCAGCTCGGGCGCCACCTCTACCGAGCCGGCGAAGGCGAGCGCGACCCTGCAGGGTCCCGCCGTGATCGTCCTGTTCGAGAACCTTCGCGCCACTGGTTCGGCGACGGTCACCATCACGCAGACCTACGGCGTATGGCGCGAGGTCCGCACCGTGCCGTGGCGCTTCCCCCACCCATTCCCCGGACGCATCCCCGCCCCGGTCGACGAACGTGTCCCGGAACGCGCGCCGCAGGTCGTGGACGCCGTACCCGCAGCGACGCCGTTGGTCGCGCTGGCGGGAGTCCGAAGATCCGTGAGCGACCTGGCCGAGGTGGGTACGGTCCCCGAGCGCCTCCCCCCCGTCGACCTGCCGCCTACCACCACGTCATACGTCCAGGTCGACGACACGGACACCTCGGTCCTCGCCCTCGGCTCGGCGTTCACGACGGACACGTTCCGGCCGAGGTACACCCTCACGGACGGGGATACCACCAGACCCATCGTCGACGTCAACGACCTGCAGGACTTCCAGGTCGTCCGAAGTGAGTTCCGCGAGCTGACCTCCCTCGGCCCGGTCAGGGCCCGGTACCCCTCGATCCGTTCGCTGTACCTCGGTCAGGTCAGCGGCACCGTCATCGTGCTGCCAGCGCAGTACGCCATCGTCCGGGGTAGCACCGGTTGTGCGGCGCGGTGCCAGGCCGTCGTGGACGACTCCCCCACCACCCTGAGCGGATGCCGGTTCGAGCTGACGTTCACGATGGTCGCCAACATCGACCCGGCTGACCTGGCCCAGCTCACCACGGACCTCGCGAGCACCCCCGAAGCGCAGAGCTTCCAGCTGCACGTGGCGCTACCCTCGGGTCTCGACACCCGGACCGCCCCCACCTTCGCGGGGATCTCAGCCACCACCCCCACCGTGGTGGACGGTGTCGCCGGCGCCATGGTCGTGGGGATCGCCCTGACCGACCAGGGCCCGACCCCGGCCATCACCAACGTCAACCTGCTCCTGCACGCTCTCAGCGCCACCTCGGCCCCGGTCACGGGAGAGATCGCCGTCCGGCTCGACGACGCGTACCCCAGCGCCGTCACGACCAGCATGGTCCTGTCCCTCAGAACCACGACGGGCACCGACGACCTGTCCGTGACCATCGGGCAGCCTGACGCCAGCCACCTCTCGGTGACCAACACCGGGCCCCTCGACGAGCACCTCACGGCGCTCACCGGAATCGGCGGCGGAGCGCCCGCTCGCGAGGACCTTGACGTGGTGCTGGTCTCGGGGGCCAATGCGACCGTCGAGCTGCCGTCCGGCCAGCCCAACGGCATCGTGCACAGCCAGCTCGTGGTGCCTGACCCTATGCCCGCCGGACAGATCTTCTCGTTCGTCCCTCTGGACCTGCAGACGGTCTCGCAGCTGCAGCACCCGCTGGGGTTCAATGCGACGGCCATCGACTTCAGCGCCTCAGGGCTCACCCAGATCGACCTGCAGCCCGCACTGACCGGCCTGCCCGACCTCAGCGTGTCCGCGCTGACCCTGACCCCCCAGCACCGGGTCGACTCGGTCAACGTCGCCGTCCCGATCGCGGCCGCCCTCGCGGGCCTCGACGCGACCGTGGCATTGACCATCACCCACTCCGACGGGACGACGACGCAGGCCGAGGTCACCCATGACTTCCTTGACGACCCCATCCTCATCCTGACCTCCGCACAGCTCGCGTGACGCCGACGAGGAGACCCCGATGACGACGACCACGAACGGTTCACCGGCCCCCTCACCGGCCCCCTCACCGACCACCTCACCAGCCCCCCCACCCGCAGGCCAGCCCTCAGATCCGGGGCAGGGCCGATGGCCCGTCAGCCCACAGACCCAAGAGGTCCGGTTCGCGATGACGTTCACCGGCGGCGTCAGCCTCGCGATCTGGATGGGTGGGGTCGCCCGCGAGGTCGACCTGCTCATCAAGGCCAGCAACCTGCGCGACCAGACCCCATCTGCCGCCGGTGGGCCGGCTGCCCCCGACGACGGCGTACGGGAGTTCTACCACCACCTGCTCGACCTGCTCGACCAGCAGGTTCGCGTCGACATCCTGTCCGGGACCAGCGCCGGCGGGATCAACGCCGCGCTGCTGGGCCTGGCCGCAACGCGCGGCGTCGAGCTCGACCGCCTTCGTCAGCTGTGGCTGACCGCGGGGTCCTTCACCACGTTGCTCCGCGACCCCCGGATCGACGACCCACCCTCGCTGTTGAAGGGTGACGGGCACATGCTGGCGGCGCTCTCGGCCGGGATCGAGGACATCCGCAAACAGCCGGCTGCGCCCGGGACGGTCACCCTGCCGACCGACGTGTTCATCACCACGACGCTGCTCTCTCCCGAACACAGCCGGTTCACCGACGACTACGGCACCGAGCTCGAGGACCTGGACCACCACGGCCAGTTCCACTTCACCGAAACCTCCCTGCCACCTCAGGGCACCGGCGAGCCCAGCGGCGCGGCTCTCGCGCTCGCGGCGCGCAGCAGCGCCTCCTTCCCCGTGGCCTTCGAGCCGTCATACGTGCCCTTCACGGCCGCTGACGCCGACTCGAGCCATGTCGACATGAGCGACTTCGCCAACACCACCCGCTCGCACTGGGCGGCCGACGGCGGTCTGCTGGTCAACCGCCCCCTGGGCCCGATCCTCCAGACCACCTTCGACCGTCCCGCCGAGCGGCAGGTACGCCGGTGCCTGCTCTACGTCACCCCCACGACAGGCAGTCCGGCGGTCGCCGAGACAGCCTCGCTGTCCACACCGCTCGGCCTGGCGGGCGCGCTGCTCCGCGACGCGGCTGCCGTCCTCAACCAGTCGATCGCGGCGGACTTGGCCGCGATCCAGGACCACAACGACCGCGCCCAGGCCGCCTCCGACACCAGGCTGCTCATGGCTCGGCTCGGCAGCAGGCTGGCCCCCGGGCAGACCCTCGTCGATGCCGACACCTGGACGGCGTTCACCACCAAAGAGGCCACCTCCATTGCCGGACCGCTCGTGGCCGAGGTCATCCGCTTCCTCACCACGGTGCCGGACCTCCCGGCGGACTGGGCCTACACCCCAGCCCAGAACCAGGACAACGACCTGCGGATGGTGGCCAGGCGCCAGGTCGCGCACGGGTGGCCCGGCGAGCCGCCGAGCCCCGCTGAGGCTCTCGACGCTGCCGCCCGGCTGGGTCAACCCGCGTACGACGGGGCCAAGGCCATGGCCTTGCGGATGATCCGGCTCGGCTACACCCTTGCCACCACCGGCGAGCAGCGGCAGACGCTCGCGGCTCAAGGCAAGTCCGTGCACGACTCGCGTCATGCCGCCGAGCGCCCCGACCTGCGCGCGCTGGTCAAGGACCAGCTCACCCCCGCAGCGGCCGCGACCACCTCCCTGCGCGACGCCGTGGCAGCCGCCGTCGACGCCTACCTGGGGGAGCTCAACACCGGTGGCGACGCCGGGCCCGACGCCGGGTCGAACGCCAGCAGCCTGACCGACGCCTGGACGAGCCTGTCCACGGTGGTGGTCGACATCGTCAAGGTCCTCGAGCTGCTCACCCAGCCGGCGCAGCCCTTGCCACCATGGAAGCGGCCTGCGCTCGACGAGGCCCGGGCCTACCTCGACTACCTGAAGCCACCCACCGGTGCACCGGCCTCCGAGCCGGAGGCCACCACGGCCGCACTGTTGGCGCTGTACGTCTCGACCCGCGCCGTGCTGCCGGTCGTGGCGGAGGTCGAGCAGAAGGTCGAGCTCATCCAGGTCAGCGCCGACACGCGCACGCTCCTGAGCCCGGCCCGGCATACGGCCGACGACAAGCTCACCGGCACCCAGGTCCACAACTTCGGCGCCTTCTACAAGACCTCGTGGCGGGCGAACGACTGGATGTGGGGGCGGCTCGACGGCTGCGGCTGGCTGGTCCATGTGCTGCTCGACCCGCGGCGCATCCTCGCCATGCTCGAGAACGACCCAGGCGTCACGCCGGATGCGTTCCTCGCGACCTTCGTCGACCGCTTGGCGGCGCTCGTGGGTGTCGACGCCGCGGCCGTGCCCGACGAGGTGCGTGCCGAGCTGGGCTATCTCTCCGACCTCACCAGCACGGTGCCGACGAGCCTGCCCGCCGTCTCGACCTGGGTCGCCCGCTCGGCCCAGCTGCTCATCACTCAACGGGAGCTGCCCATCGTGGCCGCCTTCATGCGGGACACCAGCGAGGGTGTCCCCGCTCCGGCGGCTCGGCGGTGGCTGGCGGACTACGACAGGAAGTACGGCACCCGCGACACCCCGGCCACTGACATCTCCATGGACGACGCGCCCACGCTCCTGGACGGATTACCCGTTCCCAGCGAGACGCTCGTCCAGGAGCGCGCCAGCATGACCCCGCTCTTCATGCGCACGCTGACCCAGACCGGCGCCGTCGCCACCGCCGCGGCGACGGCCTTCCGGCAACCCCCTGCCGCCCTGCGGCCCACCTTCGCAACCGCCAGGTCGGTGACCCGGACCGCCTACCTCGCCACCAGGGCGGCCGGCGGGGTCAGGTCCACGATGGTCTGGCTCAGCGGCCTGTTGATCGCGGTCGGCATCGCGGGCATGGTGACCAACAACGTCGTCCTCGGCATCGGCGGGCTGGTCGCGACCCTGACCGGCATGCTGCTGCTCGCCATCTGCCTGGGGCCGACGGTGGTGAAGGTCGCACAGACGCTGCTCGCCCTTGCCGTCCTGCTCTTGGCCGCACTGCCCTGGCTCCCCCGCATCGGCGAGCCGTTCTTCTCGTGGCTCTCCGCCCGGGCGTCCTGGTCGGGCGTGAGCTCCGCTCGTTGGCTGTGGGTGGCGCTGCTCCTGCTGGTGCTGCTGCCCCCGGTCACGACGGTCGTCGACCTGCTCCGTAGGCGCCGCAGACAGGCGGTCACCGACCCGGCCCAGCGCTCCCCTCACCCCTAGAGCGGCGGGGTCGCAGACACGTCAGCTGGCCGCGCGCCGCCCGCGAGGCAGCTCCTCGACGGGCTCGTCCGCAGAGGGCGTCGCCGTGTCGTCCATGTCCTCGTCGATGTCGGCAGCCGCGTCGTCGACCGCATGGCGTCCCGCGGCGCGCGGAGTGTCATCCGCCGCGTCGAGTGCCTCCTCGAGCTCCTTGGCGGCGGTACCCGGCAGGGCCGCCTCCTGGAGCTCGCGAGCCTTGGTGCGGGCTGCTGCGACGATGCGGTCCTTCATGGAGGTGGCGTAGATGTCGACGTACTCCTGCCCGGACAGCAGCATGAGCTCGTACATGATCTCGTCGGTGATCGAGCGCAGGACGAACCGGTCGTCCTCCATGCCCTCGTAGCGCGAGAAGTCCAGGGGGGCGCCGATCTTGATGCCGATCCGCATCAGCTTGGGGATCTTCTTCCCCGTGGGCTGGGCCTTGTCGGTGCCGATCATCGCGACCGGCAGCACGGGCACCCCAGCCTCCAGAGCCATGCGTGCCACTCCGGTGCGGCCTCGGTACAGGCGGCCGTCGGGGCTGCGGGTGCCCTCGGGATAGATGCCGAGCAGGTCACCACGCCGCAGCACCCGAAGGCCGGAGCGCAGCGCTGCCTCGCCGGCGCGTCCGCCGGAGCGGTCCACGGGCAGCTGGCCGACGCCGCGGAAGAAGGCGGCCGTGAGCCGACCCTTGATCCCGCGGCCGGTGAAGTAGTCCGACTTCGCGAGGAAGGTCATCCGGCGTGGTACCGACAGGGGGAGGAAGATCGAGTCGGAGAAGGAGAGGTGGTTGCTGGCGAAGATCGCCGCCCCCTCGTCCGGGATGTTCTCCTCGCCCTCCACCCATGGGCGGAACAGCAGCTTGAGGATCGGGCCAAGCACGACAGTCTTGAGCACCCAGTAGAACATCGGCACACCTCCCTTGTGACGCGGTGAACTCTACGGCACTCTCGACGGACCAGCCGCCCCATGCGAGGATGCGGCCGGGCGGGCGACGCCCACTCCCTCACTTCTCGCAGGAGTCACGTTGTCCGTCATCCCCGGTGCCGAGCCCTTCTCCCATGACGGCTCACGGGTCGGTGTCCTGCTGTCGCACGGCTTCACCGGCAGCCCCAAGAGCATGCGCCCATGGGCGGAGCACCTCGCCACGGCCGGCTTCACCGTCCGCCTGCCGCGCCTGCCCGGCCACGGGACCACGTGGCAGGAGATGAACCGCACCAGGTGGGAGGACTGGTATGCCGTGCTCGACCAGGCCTTCCTCGAGCTCCACGAACGGTGCGACCAGGTGTTCGTGGGAGGCCTGTCCATGGGCGGCACCCTGGTGACCCGGCTGGCCCAGGTCCACGGTCCACAGGTCAGCGGGCTCCTGCTGGTCAACCCGGCCTACACGGTGGACGACCCACGCCTTCGGGTGCTCCCGGCCCTGCAGGCTGTGGTGCCCTCTCTCGCGGGGATCGGCAACGACATCAAGAAGCCTGGACAGGATGAGGGCTGCTACTCCCGCATCCCGCTCAAGGCTCTGCACTCGCAGACCAAGCTCTGGGGGATCGTCGCGCGGGATCTCGCCGAGGTGACCCAGCCCGTCATCGTGTGGCACTCCGCCGAGGACCACGTGGTCCCGGCCTCGAGCACGGAGCTGCTCCTCGCCCGGATCAGCAGCGCCGATGTCACCGAACATGTCCTCCACGACAGCTACCACGTGGCTACCCTCGACAACGACGCGCCGCGTATCTTTGACGAGTCGGTGCAGTTCCTCGAGCGGCTCAGCTAGTCGCCCGCCGCACGACGACGAGATCCCGAGGGGACCCATGAGCGACAAGGACGTGGACGCCCAGTTCGCCGACATCGTCGCCCATTGGGATGACGTCCCCGCTCTCCCCGACCTCGCAGCCCGCGCCGAGGCCGTGGAGGCCTCCGACAGCACCGCCGACCGCGCAGCCGACAGTGGCGCTGAGCGTGCCTCTGTCGACGACCCGCCCAAGCCGCAGCCCAGCCCCGTGAACCCCCCACCGACCGGACCCTTCGTCGTGTGGCGCGGCGCCGACCAGGCCCCGGCAGAGGACCATGCGGAGGCCGCCGAGCTCCGCGACGACCCGGACGAGCATTTCGAGCCCGGGCCCACCGCTCCCCTGCCACCCCAGGAGGACGTCCAGTTCTGGGGCATCATCGCGGGGCTCGTGGGAGGCCCGTTGCTGCTGCTGTGGCTGGTGCTGTTCCGGCCGTCGGTGAGCGGTTGGTGGACCCTGGCCGCACTCGGCCTGACGGTGGGCGGGTTCGTGCTGCTGGTGCTGCGTCAGCCGGACAGGCGTGACGAGGACGACCCCGACGACGGAGCCCGTCTCTAGCGCTCGGGCCCGAGCTCCACGTCGACCCAGACCGGTCGATGGTCGCTGGCTGCGACGATGTCCCCCTCGTCGAGCACCACCTCGTCGCCCCTGCGTGTCGTCAGTCCGGGCGAAGCGAAGATGACGTCGAGGACGGCGTTGGGGGCAGCTGCCGGAAAGGTGGGCCGGTCCGGGGAGACCAGCCGAAGCGGCCCAGCGAGGCGTTGCCAAGCCGCCCCCGACGCGCCTTCGTTGAGGTCGCCTGCCAGCACCACGCGCTCACCCTCCGCCAGCGAACCCAGGATCTGCTCGGTGTGTCGCAGCCGCTCAGCAGCGTCCAGGCTGAGGTGCACGGACGCGACCACGACGGGCAGGCGCCCTGGGACCGCGACCCGCGCGACGGCATACCCGCGGGTGCGCTGCCACGGCGCCACCCTGAGCCGCCGGTGCGACGAATACTCCACCTGCACCCGCAACGAGGTGAGGACCGTCGTGCCGCCGCTGCCGTGGTGGGCGCCGGACCACACCAGGTCACACTCGGCCGCGAAGGCGCTGACACGCCACGCCGACAGCATCCGTCGTGGCACCTCCTGGAGACACAAGACGTCGGGGTCGAGCCGGCGGATCACGCGGGCCGCTGCGTGCCGGTCCTGGGTGAGGTCCTTGAGGTTGTAGGACACGACCCGCAGCGTCGTCACGGCGTCTCGGCCGGGGCCCGTTCCACCACGTCTCGGCGGGCCAGGTCGGCAGCGCCGATCAGCCCCGCCTCGTTGCCGAGGGCGGCCCCCACGATGGCGGCCTCCGGTCGGTAGCCCCGGCCGGTGAGCTGGCGGCGGAAGGTGATGCGCGCCGGCTCGAGCAGCAGGTCGCCGGCCGCGCTCACACCACCGCCGATGACGAACAGGCCGGGGTCGAACGCGGCGGCCAGGTTCGCGATCCCGACGCCGAGCCAGTGGCCGATCTCGGTGAACAGCTCGATCGCCGTCGTGTCGCCGTCGCGCGCGGCGTCGGTGATCATCGGCCCCGTCAGGGCCAGCGGGTCGCCGTCGACGCGGGCGAGCAGGTCGGTGGCCATGGGACTGTTCGCGGTCATCAGCGAGCGCGCCTCACGGACCAGCGCGTTGCCCGAGGCGTACTGCTCCCAACAGCCCTTGTTGCCGCACTCGCAGCGCTGGCCCCCAGGCACCACCTGCATGTGGCCGAACTCGCCCGCGATACCGAAGCGCCCCCGCATGATCTGCCCGTCGAGCACCAGCGCGCCGCCGATGCCGGTGCCGAGGTTGACCATCACGACGTGGGACTGGCCCTGCGCCGCACCGAACCGCCACTCGGCCCAGGCTGCGGCATTCGCGTCGTTGTCGACCGAGATCGGGACGGGGACGCGGCGCTGGAGGTTGTGCTCCAGGGGCTCGTCGCGCCACGACAGGTGGGGGGCGAACGCCACGGTGGCCCGATCCGCCGCGACGAAGCCCGCCGCGCCGATCCCCACGGCAGCGACCTCGTCGACCGTGCCGCTCAACAGCTCGGCGACCACCTCGACGATGGTGTCCTCGACGACCGCGGGGCTCGTGGAGCGGTGGGGCGTGTCGCGCCGGGCGCGGGCGAGCACCTGACCGTCTGCGTCGACCAGGCCTCCGGCGACCTTCGTGCCGCCGATGTCGATGCCGACAGCGAGGGCCCGGCTCACCGCCCGACCCCCTCCGCCGCGAGCGCTGCGGCGCCGATCATCCCGGCGTCGTTGCCCAGGGCAGCGGGCACGATCTGCGCGACCGGGCGGTGCCCCCGCCCCGAGAGCTGGCGCCCGTATGCCGCGCGCGCCGGGCCCAGGAGCAGCTCGCCTGCAGCGATGACCCCGCCTCCGATGACGATCAGCTCTGGATCGAGCACCGCCGCCATGGAGGCAGCCCCCTCGCCCAGCCAGCGGCCGAGGTCGGCGAGCAGCTCGGCGGCGGCAGGGTCGCCGGCCTGCGCCACGGTGGTGACGTGGTGCCCCATCAGCTTGGACGGGTCGCCTCCGCACGCGTCTGAGAGGGCCACGCCGTTCAGGGCTCCGGAGCCGACCAGCTCGCGCGCCTCGCGGACCAACGCGTTGCCGGAGGCGTACACCTCCCAGCACCCCCGGTTGCCGCAGCCACAGCGGATGCCGTCCGGCACGACGCGCATGTGGCCGAGCTCTCCCGCGATGCCGTAGGCCCCGCGCATCAGCTGTGAGTCGACGACCACCCCGCCACCGATGCCAGTGCCCACGGTGACCAGCAGCATGTCGTCCGCCTCGGTGGCAGCGCCGTAGCGGAACTCACCCCAGGCGGCGGCATTGGCGTCGTTCTCGATGATGACCGGCAGGTCGAGGAGCGCCTCGAGGCGCATCTTCATGGGCTCGTCGCGCCATGCGAGGTTGGGTGCGAACAGGACGGTCGAGCCGGTGCGGTCGACGAACCCGGCACAGGCCACCCCGACCGCCCGGACGTCGTCCCGTCCTCGCCCGAGGTCCGTGACCAGGGCGGCAACGTCGCGCGCGATCTGGTCGGGGTCATGGGCCGGGGTGTCGCGCCGGGCGCAGGCCAGGATCTCACCGGTCGCGGAGACGACAGCGCCCGCGATCTTGGTGCCGCCGATGTCCACACCGATCGTCACGCTCATGAGGTCGCGCTCCCTGTCTGGGCGGGGTGAGGCTGGTCGGTGCCAGGCTGGTGCGGGTGAGGCTCGTCGGTGCGAGGCTGGTCGTCGTCCTCGATGCGGATGTCCTGCACCCGGCTGCCTCCCGAGGGGGGCTGATGCCGGGACGCGTGGGACTCGGCGTGGTGTGCGGCGAGGTCGCGTAGGGCTGTCGCGACCGCGCCGGCCAGGTCGGCCAGCCGGTCCACCGTCTCCGGGCGCACGGTGCGGAGCAGCCCGATGCCCTGGCACAGCGGGCACAGGTGGCACACCACGGCCCGGCCCGCGCCGTTCTCGGCCCCGCAGGACTCGCAGCGACCCTGAGTCGCGGTCCCCGGGCCGCGAGCATCGGCAGGTCCGTCGGCGGCATCTGCGGCGCCATCATCTCCGGCCGCATGGGCAGCCGCCCTCGCGGCATACGCGTCCTGGGCCGTGCTGGCCCACCCGCCCAGGGCCTCGAGCAGCCGCGCCGCCTCCTCTGTCACGGAGCCCACCACGGGGCCTTCCTGCTCACCCACGTGGCCACACCTCCTCGTCGGGTACGAAGCGCACCCTCAGCAGTCCGTCGCGCACGGAGGCGCCCTCGACCACGCATCGTTGCAGAGCCGCCGGCAGGGTGAGCACCCGACGGTGCTCCCCGACGGCCACGAGCAGCTCGTCGTCGCGCCGCTGCAGACCGAGGTCCGAGGCATGCGCCAGCGGCAGGGGCAGGGTCAGCCGGAAGCCGGCGTCGGTGCGTTCGACGGTCATGCCCCGGTGGGTCACCGGTGCCAGCACGTCATGGTCGGCGGGCATCGCACCGTCCTGTGCGGCGGCGAGCTCGGCCAGGGCGGTCAGACCGATCGGCTCGGACGCCAGATAGGGCGTCACCACGACGGGCAGCCCGGCGAACGACTCACGCACCTCTGCCAGACCGGTCTGCTGCGCCGTGTTCCAGGCGCTGCGCCAGGTATCCGGAGCAGCTCCGGCCACGGCGTGCGCGGCAGCGTCGGGGAACACCCGGTTCACCACCACCGCATCGACGACGAACCCGTAGAGGGACAGGGACGTCCAGGTGCGACGGGACTCGGCGATGACCACCCGCTCGGGCGTGAGCACCAGCCGAACGGAGGTCTGCTCCCCGGTGAGCAGGCGGTGCACGTCGCGCAGGCGCCGTTGCCACCCCGTGACGGCCTCGATGACAGCAGCATCGGGCAGGGGCATGCCCGATGCGGCCGCAGCGGCCGGGCGCAACGTCTTGAGCAGCCCGCGCTGGGCCGGCAGCAGCCGCTCGAGGTGCCAGGCCAGCGCCTCGGGCAGGGCCAGCAGCCGCAGCGTCTCGGCTGTCGGGGCGCAGTCCACGACGACGAGGTCCCAGCGCTCGGACTCGACCTGGGTGCTCAGCTCGAGCAGTGCTGCGATCTCCTCCGCGCCCGGCAGCCGGGTCAGCTCCTCGGCCACGACCGTGTCGATGCCGAGGGTCCCCAGCGCCGCCAGGAGGTAGTCCTGGACGACCCGCCAGGACTCACCGAGCCGCTGCGGCGAGGTGACCTGCAGCGCGCACAGGTGGTCCGCGACCTCGACCGGGGTCCCGGCAGCGGCCCCACCCAGGCGCACCGCGAGCGCGTCACCGAGCGAGTGCGCGGCATCGGTCGACATCACCAGAGTGCGCACGCCCGCTCGTGCGGCGCTCACCGCCGTGGCGGCAGCCGTGGTCGTCTTGCCGACCCCACCCTTGCCGGTGAAGAGAATGACGCGCATGGGTGAGCCGACCCGCGGGCCGAGACCTAACCCTCCACGCGCTTCTTCAGGGACTTCAGGGCGGTGTCGATGATGACCTTCTCGGCCTTGCGCTTGAGCAGGCCGATCATCGGGATGCTGACGTCGACGGCGAGCCGGTAGGTGACCTCGGTGCCGCTGCCGCTGGGCCGGAGCACGTAGGCGCCGTCCATCGACTTCAGCATCTTGCCCTCGACCAGGGTCCAGGTCACCTGCCGGTCGCCCTGCCAGGTGTAGGACAGCGTGTAGGCGTCCTTGATCGGCGTCGCCTCGAGCTCGAACCAGACCTCCTTGCCGCGACCGTCGGGCCCCGTGCGGCGCACCTCGGCCTGCTTCATCCCCTGCGCCCACTCGGGGTACGCCGGGAAGTCGGCGATCACAGCCATCACGGAGGACGCCGGCGCGTCGATGACGATGCTCGAGGTGGTCTGCTCAGCCATGCCGAGCAGGCTAGCCGACCGCGTCTCCGAGTAACGTGCTCGTGTCATCGAGCCCGGGGCCGTCGAGGAGGATCAGCGTGCGCGAGTACTCCACCGCCCAGCAGGTCAGTGTCCCGACGACCGGGAACCTCACCGACGACGTGGTGGTCAACGGCACCCAGCACCCCGCCGACGTGGTCTTCTCCCTCCGGGTCGGCAACGGCGAGGGCTGGGCCGAGGTCAGCGCCGAGGAGTTCCTCGAGGAGGTCCAGGCCGTCGCCAAGGGGCTCCTGGCCGCCGGCATCGAGGCGGGCGACCGGGTCGCGATCATCTCCCGCACACGGTACGAGTGGACTCTCCTCGACTACGCGATCTGGTTCGCGGGGGCCGTCACCGTGCCGGTCTACGAGACCGCCAGCGCCGAGCAGGTCGAGTGGATCCTCA
>NZ_DASYGF010000076.1:0-5543 GCF_036000045.1 Pedococcus sp. | reverse complement strand
CTTCCTCCATCTTGCCGTCGCTGGCACCGGTGGCCACCAGGATCGCCCGCAGCTCCGAGGCGTAGGCCCGGGCCTCGTCCGGGGTGGAGATGTCGGGCCGGCTCACGATCTCGAGCAGCGGCACGCCGGCGCGGTTGTAGTCGACCAAGGAGTGGTCGGCGCCCTTGATCCGACCGGCGCCGCCGACGTGGGTGGACTTGCCCGTGTCCTCCTCGAGGTGGGCCCGCTCGATGCCGACGACGTGGCCCGAGGGGAGCTCCAGGGCCCCGTCGACCACGATCGGCTGGTCGTACTGGGAGATCTGGAAGTTCTTCGGCATGTCCGGGTAGAAGTAGTTCTTCCGCGCGAACCGGCACCAGTGGGCGATCTCGCAGTTGAGCGCCAGGCCGATGCGGATCGCCGACTCGACCGCCGTCTCGTTGACGACGGGCAGGGCGCCGGGCAGCCCCAGGCAGACCGGACAGACCTGGCTGTTGGGCTCGGCGCCGAAGCCGGTCGCGCAGCCGCAGAACATCTTGGTGGCGGTGTTCAGCTCGACGTGGACCTCGAGCCCCATCACCGGGTCGTAGCGCTCGAGCGCCTCGTCGTAGTCGACGATCTCCTCGCTCACTGCAGTGGCCATCGGGTTCACGCTCCCTTCGCGGTCAGCTCGGGGGCCTGGGCCAGCAAGGGGCCGCCCCACTTCTCGACGAGCATCTTCTCCAGCGCTGCACCGACACCGTAGAGCCGCTCGTCCTGGGTCGCCGGGGCCAGGATCTGGATCCCGGTGGGCAGGCCGTCCTCGCGCGCCAGGCCGCTGGGCAGCGACATCCCCGGGACCCCGGCGAGGTTGGCCGGGATGGTGGCGACGTCCTGCAGGTACATCGACATCGGGTCGTCGAGCTTGGCGCCGAAGGGGAACGCCGTCGTCGGCGCCGTCGGGCTGACCAGCACGTCGGCCCGGGCGAAGGCCTTCGAGAAGTCGTTGGCGATCAGCCGGCGGACCTTCTGGGCCTGGCCGTAGTAGGCGTCGTAGTAGCCGCTCGACAGGGCGTACGTGCCCAGGATGATCCGGCGCTTCACCTCGTCGCCGAACCCGGCGTCGCGCGTGGCTGCCATCACCTGCTCGGCACTGGGTGCCTCGATGCCCTCCGGCATGGTCCGCAGGCCGTAGCGCATGCCGTCGAACTTGGCGAGGTTGGAGGACGCCTCGCTCGGCAGGATGAGGTAGTAAGCCGCCAGGGCGTAGTCGAAGCTCGGGCAGGAGACCTCGACGACCTCGGCGCCGGCGTCCTGCAGCAGCTGCACGGACTCCTCGAAACGCTCGGCCACCCCGGCCTGGTAGCCCTCGCCACCGAGCTCCTTGATGACGCCGACCTTCAACCCGCGGACGTCGGCGCGCCGGGCCGCCTCGACGACCGGGGGAGCTGGGGCGTCGATCGACGTCGAGTCCATCGGGTCGTGGCCGCCGATGACCGAGTGCAGCAGCGCCGCGTCGAGGACGGTACGCGTACACGGGCCCGCCTGGTCGAGGCTGGACGCCAGAGCCACCAGCCCGTAGCGGGAGACGCCGCCATACGTGGGCTTGACCCCGACCGTCCCGGTGACGGCGGCGGGCTGGCGGATCGAGCCGCCGGTGTCCGTGCCGATCGCCAACGGCGCTTCGTATGCCGCGACGACGGCGCTGGAGCCACCACCCGAGCCGCCGGGGATCCGGGTGAGGTCCCAGGGGTTGTGGGTGGGGCCGTAGGCCGAGTGCTCGGTGGAGGAGCCCATCGCGAACTCGTCCATGTTCGTCTTGCCCAGGATGGGCATACCGGCGGCCTTGAGGCGGCTCACGACGGTGGCGTCGTACGGCGGCAGCCAGCCCTCGAGGATCTTGGAGCCGGCGGTCGTCGGCAGGCCCTTGGTGACCAGCACGTCCTTGACGGCGATGGGCACACCCGCGAGGACGTGGAGCTCCTCCCCGGCTGCGCGACGCTGGTCCACGGCCCGGGCGGCGGCAAGCGCCCCCTCGCCATCGGTGTGCAGGTAGGCATGGACGTCGCCGTCCACGACGGCGATCCGGTCGAGGTGCGCCTGCACGACCTCCACGGAGCTCAGCTCGCCTGAGCCGAGGGCGTGCGCCAGCTCGGCAGCACTGAAACGGGTGATGTCGGAGTTCACGGGCTGTCCTTGGGAGTCTGGGTCAGTCTTCGGCGAGGATGCGGGGCACGGAGAAGCGCTGCTGCTCCTGCTCCGGTGCGGCGGCCAGGACGGCCTGCGCGCCGAGCGACGGTCGAACCACGTCCGGGCGGGTCACGTTGGTGATCGGCAGGGGGTGCGACATCGGCTCGATGTCGCCGGCCGCCACCTCCTGGACCTTGGCGACGGACTCCAGGATGACGCCGAGCTCGCCGACCATGCGGTCGAGCTCGGCCTCGGAAAGGTCGATACGGGCGAGGCCGGCGAGGTGCGCGACGTCGTCCCGGGACAGTGCGGACATGCTCGCCAGTCTAGGGCGAGTGACGCAGCACTCATGTCGCCGTGCACCCGGGCCGCCCTAGGGTGAAGGACATGAGCGCTCTGCCCACCGAACTGTTCACTGCCATCGACCACGTCGGGGTGGCCGTCACCGACCTGGACGCCGCCATCGCCTTCTACCGCGACACCTTCGGCATGGAGCTGGCCCACGAGGAGGTCAACGACGAGCAGGGAGTCCGCGAGGCGATGATGGCGGTCGGCTCGAGTGGCTCGCACATCCAGCTGCTGGCGCCCCTGTCCCCCGAGTCCACGATCGCCCAGTTCCTCGACCGGTCGGGCCCGGGCGTCCAGCAGGTCGCCTACCGCGTGGAGGACGTCGAGGCGGTCAGCGACGTCCTGCGCGAGCGTGGCCTGCGCCTGCTCTACGACGCGCCTCGCCGTGGCACCTCGAACTCGCGCGTGAACTTCATCCACCCCAAGGACGCGGGCGGCATCCTGGTCGAGCTCGTCCAGCCCGCGCACGAGACCCACTGACCGTCGCCGGCGCGCGTGAGCCAGGTCACCGCGTGACCGCAGTCTCAGTCCCGTCCGGATGCCGTTACGCACCAGTAGTTTCGGCCTCAGCCGTGCTGACCGACGACCCGTCTCTGCGAGCCGAGGAGCCACACTGATGCAGGAAATCCGCGACGCCATCCTTTCCGGCGACCGAGCCCAAGACACGTATGCCGGGCTGGCCATCCCCGAGACCTACCGCGCCGTCACGGTGCACAAGGACGAGGTGGGCCTGTTCGAGGGCATGGAGAGCCGGGACAAGGACCCCCGCAAGTCGCTGCACCTGGACGACGTCCCGGTGCCCGAGCTGGCCCCCGGCGAGGCCCTCGTGGCCGTCATGGCCAGCGCGATCAACTACAACACGGTCTGGACCTCGATCTTCGAGCCCGTGTCGACCTTCGGGTTCCTCGAGCGCTACGGCCGCACTTCGGAGTACGCCAAACGGCACGACCTGCCGTACCACATCGTCGGCTCCGACCTGGCCGGCGTCGTGCTCCGCACCGGGCCCGGGGTCCAGAAGTGGAAGCCCGGCAACGAGGTCGTCGCCCACTGCCTCTCGGTGGAGCTGGAGAGCGCAGACGGCCACAACGACACGATGCTCGACCCCGAGCAGCGGATCTGGGGCTTCGAGACGAACTTCGGAGGCCTGGCCGAGCTGGCCATCGTCAAGACCAACCAGCTCATGCCCAAGCCCGACCACCTCACCTGGGAGGAGGCCGCCTCCCCCGGGCTGGTGAACTCCACGGCATACCGCCAGCTCATCTCGCAGAACGGCGCGGCCATGAAGCTCGGCGACACCGTCCTCATCTGGGGCGCCTCCGGCGGCCTGGGGTCGTACGCGACCCAGATGGCGCTCGCCGGTGGCGCCACTCCCATCTGTGTCGTCTCCTCCCCCGACAAGGCCGACATCTGCCGGGCGATGGGCGCCGAGCTGGTCATCGACCGCAACGCCGAGGGCTACCGGTTCTGGAAGGACCCGCAGACGCAGGACCAGAAGGAGTGGAAGCGCTTCGGCGCCAAGATCCGCGAGCTGACCGGTGGCAAGGACCCCGACATCGTCTTCGAGCACCCCGGCCGTGAGACGTTCGGCGCGAGCACCTATGTGGCGCGCAAGGGTGGCACGATCGTCACGTGCGCCTCGACCAGTGGCTACATGCACGAGTACGACAACCGCTACCTCTGGATGAACCTCAAGCGGATCGTCGGCTCGCACTTCGCCAACTACCGCGAGTCCTGGGAGGCCAACCGGCTGATCTCGCGCGGCGCGATTCACCCGACGCTGTCGAGGGTGTACCCGCTGGCCGAGACCGGGCAGGCCACCTACGACGTGCACCGCAACCTGCACCAGGGCAAGGTGGGCGTGCTCTGCCTGGCAGCGACCGAGGGACAGGGTGTGGCAGATCCGGCTTTCCGGGAAAGGCACTTGAGCGACATCAACCGCTTTCGAGACGCCTGAGGCGGTGACCGCGGGGGCCGGCGTGCGACGATGGGGTCATGTCAGCGGAGGACCAGAACACCGAACTGTTACCGATTCTCGATAACAACGAGCCGTTCTTCGACAGCGGCCTGCGCGGCTATGACAAACGCCAGGTGGACGATTACGTAGCCCGGATGGCGGCCGAACTGGCCGAGCTGAAGGCCTCGCGCGACATCGCGCTGGCGACCAGCGCCGACCGTGCCGCGCAACTGGCCAGTCGCGAGGCGCATATCGAATCGCTGAGCCGTCAGCTCGCCGAGACGAGCGGGCCCGCGGAGCCGGCGAACGTCTCGGACCGGATCCGGGAGATGCTCCGGTTGGCCACCGAAGAGGCGGCGCAGACCCGGCGCAACGCCGAGCAGGAGGCCGAGCGGGTGCTGGCCGCCGCGCGAGCCGATGCCGAGCGGGTCCGCGGCGAGGCGGCCGGCGAGCAGCAGCGGCTGACCGCGACCGCCGCCCAACGCTCGGCGGAGGCCGACCAGAAGCTGTCCCAGTCGCGCGTGCAGGCCGGTGCGGAGCTCGATCGGGCGCGGGCCGAGGCCGCCAAGCTGCTCGAGGACGCCCACCGCGAGGTCGACCTGCTCGATGCCGAGGCCACCGCGGCCCGGGTCGCCGCCCAGCAGGAGGCCGAGCTGCGCGCCCGCACTGCCGAGGAGGACTTCGAGATCACGCTGCGTGCCCGGCGCAGCGAGGCCGAGCGCCAGGCCCGGCAGGACCGAGCCGAGGCCAAGGCCACTGCCGAGGCGCTGATCCGGCACGCCGAGGAACGCGCCGCCGCGCTGGCCACCGAGCACGAGCGGACATTGCAGGCGCTTCGCGAGTTGCATGCCAGGTTGGCCGGCGTCATCAATGGCATCCCCAGCACCAGCGGCGCGGGCAGCAGCGGCGCCGACGGCACCAGCCCGTGACCGAACCGTCCGAGGCGGCCGCGGAGCTACTGCGCGCGCCGAGGCGAAGCCTTGCCACCTACTCCCCTTTCCGGCTCGGCCTCACCGCCGCCATCGGGTTCGGGCTGGCCTACCTGCTGTTCCGGGCCGTCCAGCAGGGTCGCGACACCCTGTTACTGCTGGCG
>NZ_DASYGF010000028.1:0-10051 GCF_036000045.1 Pedococcus sp. | reverse complement strand
GCAGCACTCACAGGTGCGCCTGGTCGATCGCCGACTGCAGCGACTGGATGTAGCCGTCCGAGGTGAAGGTGGCCCCCGAGATCATGTCGATGCTGGCGCTCTGCCTCTGCACCACCTCGTCGTTGAGCATCGGCACGGCCTGGGAGTTGATCTCCTGGTCACGCGGGTCGTTCCACGGCACCTGGATGACGGTGGCCTTGGTGATCTTGCCGTTGGCGACGGTGATCTCCACCTGCACGGCGCCGTAGCGGGTCATGACGGCCGCGCCGTCGTACGTCGTGGCGGTGGACGTGCTCGTGGCCTTGGGCGTGGCGGGGGCGCTGGAGCCGCCGGAGGCGCTGCCCGAGCTGCTGCTGCTTGTGCCCGAGCTGGAGCTCGTGCCGCTCGTCGGTGTCGTCGCGCCGTTGGCCGCAGCGGCCCCGTTGGCCGAGCCGACGGCGCTGGCGACGGGAGTGCCGGCGCTCGAGGTGGAGGTGTGGTAGCTGAACAACAGGACAAGGGTCGTGAGTGTGGACAGCGCCCACAGGGTGATGCGTCGCATCGCGGTGCTCCTCAGTAGACGAATCGTTCGAGGTGGATGTGGTCGGCGGGCACGCCGGAGTCGAGGGCGGCCTGTCTGGCCGCGTCCATCCAGCCTGGGGACCCGCACAGGAAGACGTCATGCTCGGCGACATCGGGGACGAGCTGGGTCAGCGCCTCGGCGTCCGACAGGTGTGCCGCTGTCGCAGGGAGCCAGGAGCTGCGCCCCGGCACTCGTGGCCCGGGCACCGTGACGTACCGTGCGCCGAGCCGGCTCGCCAGCTGCTGGAGCTCGCCACTGAGGAAGAGCTCGTCCGCGCTGTGAGCTCGGTGCACGACGACGACGTCCCCGGGTGACTGCTCCAGCCCCTCGAGCAGGGCGCGCAGTGGCGTGATGCCGATGCCGGAGCCCATGAGCAGGACCTTGCGGCGGGTGCGCACACCGGGGTGGAGTCGCCCGTAGGGTCCCTCGACCAGCACGCGCGTGCCGGGCCGCAGCCGGGCCATCCGGTCTGTCCCGTCGCCGACGTGGGCCGCGGTGATGCGCAGGTGGCGGCCGTCGGGAGCAGCGGACAGCGAGAACGGGTGAGCCCGGGACCAGCCTCGACCGTCGAGGAACCGCCACTGGAAGAACTGACCCGGTGCCGGCTGGAGCCGCTCGACGCCCGCTCCTGCGACGACGACCGAGGTCACGCCAGGGCCTTCAGCATGCACGGCGGCGACGCGCAGCGGCGCGCGCCACGAGCGGTAGAGCGGCAGCCCGATGCGGTAGACCAGGACGGCGCCGGCACACACGGCATACAGGGTCCACCAGAAGACCGTCGACGCGGTCGAGCGCAGGAACTCCTGGCCGGTCCACAGCTGGTGCGGGAGGGCCAGGCCCGCACCGAGGTAGCCGTACAGGTGGATGAGGTGCCACGACTCGTAGCGCAGCCTGGCCCTTGCCTTCTTCACCGACGTCACGACGACCATGCAGAGGGCGACGGTGCCGGCAACGGCGAGCAGCATGCCGGGGTAGTCGACGACGAAGCTCACGATGGTGCCCCACAGCCCGGCGGAGCTGCCCGCGGCATAGCCCAGGGTGATGAGCACGATGTGGGCCCACAGCAGGTTGAACGACGTGAAGCCGACGTAACGGTGGGTCCGTGCCAGGGCGTCCTGGCCCCAGGCCTGCTCGAACCACGGGACCCGCGCCATCAGGAACACCTGCACGAGCAGGAGCGCCGAGGCGATGAGTCCGGTCAGCCGCCCGAGGCTGGTGAGCCCAGTGCCCAGAGCCCCCAGGTCCTGGATCCCGCCGTTGCTGACCCACAACGAGGTCACCCACACGAGGACGAGCCAGAACAGGCTGACGGAGGCATCGCGCCACCACAGCGGGACGGGCCGGAAGCGGGGCGGCTGGTATGCCGGGGCGGCGGCGCTCGCCGTGCGGGAGGGCCGCTGGGTGGAGAGCTCGGTCGTGGTCACCCCCTGACGATGTGGCGCGAACCTGGGTGTCCGCTGTGCGCTCCCCATGGCTGGTGCATGAGCCTGTCTAGGTCCACAGCCCGATGACCGAGCCGCCGATCCGGACGATGAAGGCGAGCAGCACGACGACGAAGACCACGCGCACGAACCTGCTTCCCCGCGCCACCGCCGTGCGCGCGCCGGTGTAGCCGCCGACGACGTTGGCTGCCGCCATCACGAGCCCGATCCCCCACATCACGTGACCACCGGGCACGAACACCGTCAGGGCGCCGAGGTTGGTGGCGGCGTTGGCGATCTTGGCCTTGGCGCTGGCCTCCAGGAAGGCGTAGCCCATCAGCCCGACCAACGTGAAGACGAGGAACGAGCCCGTCCCAGGCCCGAGCGCGCCGTCGTAGACGCCGATGACGAACCCGGTGAGCATCGCCACCACCGTGTGCCGGTGGCCGTCGAACCGCAGGGCCGTCTCGTGGCCCAGCGCGGGCCTGGCGACGGTGTAGGCGCCGACCACGACCAGCATGACGAGGATGACCGGGTTGAAGGCGCTCTTGGGGATGTGCAGACCGAGCACCGCTCCCCCGACCGCGCCGACGTAGGCCACCGCTGCCATCGGCAGAGCGGTGCGCAGGTCGGGCCGGATCCTGCGCCAGTAGGTGACCGAGCTGGTCGTGGTCCCGAAGATCGAGGCGAGCTTGTTCGTGGCGAGGAGCTGCGCAGGCAGGGCGGCCGGGAACCCGAGCACCAGCGCCGGCAGCTGGACGAGGCCACCACCGCCGACCACGGCGTCGACCCAGCCGGCGCCGAAGGCGGCCAGCGCCATGAGCAGGATGGTGCTGAGCGCGATGTGCCCCACTACGCAGTCGGCTCGCTCTCGGAGAGCCAGCCGTCGACGATGTCGAGGATGTCGATCAGCTCGTGCGCCTGGGCGTCGGGCGTGGCCTCGACGGCGACCCGCTGGTTGCTCGGGATGTCGGAGTGCGGGATCCAGATGGCGCGCATGCCGACCTGCTGGGGGCCGTGCACGTCCTCGAACAACCGGTCTCCGACGTAGACCGCCTCGTGCGGCTCGACACCGACCGCGGCGCAGGCCGCGCGGAAGGCATCGGGGTGCGGCTTCACGCAGTGGATCTCGGAGGAGTAGACGTCGCCGTCGAGGAGGTCGAGGACACCGTCGCGCTGGAACACCTCGCGGTGGTAGGCGCGGGTCCAGATGGTGTTGGACAGGACCCCCACGCGCAGGCCGCGGTCGTGCAGCCCCTGCCAGAGCGGTCGGACCTGGGGGTCGGTGTGGGTGTGCGGCTCCCAGAAGCGGTGGTATGCCGCGAGCGCCAGGTGGTGCCGGTCGTGGGCCGCGTCGACGCCGGCCTCGGCCAGTATCTCGCTGATGGACGCGCTCTGGTGGGTCTGCCTGCCCAGAGACCAGGCCTGCTCCTCGGCCTGGTGGAGGCGGACGGCGAGCGAGTCGGCCTCGGCCAGCTCCTCGGGAGGCATGTGGGTGTCCTCGACGGGCAGGCCGTGGACCTCCCGGGCGAAGACCCGCCACTGCTGGGGCAGGTCGACCTCGTGCCAGGGCGTCAGGGTGCCACCCCAGTCGAAGATGACGGCCCGCAGGGCGTGCTGGGCCATCAGGCGGCTCCGCCGCCGACCGGCCGGGCCACCTCGGCGACGACCTCGGCGACCACGTCACTGACCGGGACGACCCGGCGCTCACCGCTGGCGCGGTCCTTGATCTCGACGGTGCCGTCGGCCAGGCCCTTGCCCACGACGACGATGGTCGGGACGCCGATGAGCTCGGAGTCCTTGAACTTCACACCCGGGCTGACGCCCTTGCGGTCGTCGAACAACACCGATACGCCCTGCGCCTCGAGCTCGCGGGTGATCTGCTCGGAGGCCGTGAAGACCTCCTGGTCCTTGCCCGTCGCCACGAGGTGGACGTCGGCGGGGCTCAGCTCGCGCGGCCACACCAGACCGAGCTCGTCGTGGTTGCCCTCGGCGACACAGGCCACCGCGCGCGAGACGCCGACACCGTAGGACCCCATGGTCACCGTCTGGAGCTTGCCGTTCTGGTCGAGCACCTTGAGACCGAGCGCCTCCGCGTACTTGCGGCCCAGCTGGAAGATGTGTCCCATCTCGATGCCGCGAGCGGACTCCAGCGGGTGGCCGCAGCTCGGGCACTCGTCACCCGGGCGCACCTCGGCGGCCTCGATCGTGCCGTCGGCGGTGAAGTCCCGACCAGCGACGAGGTCGATGACGTGCTTGCCGGGCCGGTCGGCCCCGGTCACCCAGCGGGTGCCCTCGACGACCCGGGGGTCGAGGAGGTAGCGCACCCCGGAGACCGACTCGCTGCCCAGCGCCCCGGGCCCGATGTAGCCCTTGACCAGAGCGGGGTTCGCGGCGAAGTCCTTCTCGTCGAACGCCTCCACGGCCGCCGGCTCGACCTGTGCACCGAGCCGCTTCTCGTCGATCTCTCGGTCGCCGGGCACGCCGATGGCCAGGGGCTCGCGGGTGCCGTCGGGGTGGACGAGGGTCACCAGGACGTTCTTCAGCGTGTCACCGGCCTGCCACACACGGTCCTCGCGGGGGAAGGCCTCGTTGAGGTGGGCGACCAGCGTGTCGATGGTGGGGGTGTCGGGGGTGTCCTCCGCATGCGCAGCCGGCACCTCGGCATACGGGAGGGCGTCCGGGACGGGCACACGCACGGCCTCGACGTTCGCCGCGAACCCGCAGTGGGGGCAGTGGACGTAGGTGTCCTCGCCGTTCTCGGCCGTCGCGAGGAACTCCTCGCTCTTGCTGCCGCCCATAGCGCCGGCCATCGCCTGGACGATGACGTAGTGGAAGCCGAGTCGGTCGAAGATGCGGATGTAGGCGTCACGGTGCAGCTGGTACGCCTTGTCGAGCCCTGCCTCGTCGAGGTCGAACGAGTAGGAGTCCTTCATGACGAACTCGCGACCGCGCAGCAGGCCCGCGCGCGGACGGGCCTCATCGCGGTACTTGGTCTGGATCTGGTAGAGCGACAGCGGGAGGTCCTTGTACGACGAGCACAGGTCCTTGACCGTGAGGGTGAACATCTCCTCGTGGGTCGGCCCGAGCAGGTAGTCGGCCTCCTTGCGGTCCTTCAGGCGGAAGATGTTGTCGCCGTACTCCTCCCACCGGCCGGTCGCCTCGAAGGGCTCCTTGGGCAGGAGGGCGGGGAACAGCAGCTCCTGGGCTCCGATGGCATCCATCTCCTCGCGGACGATGGTCTCGACGCGACGCAGGACCTTCAGGCCCAGCGGCAGCCAGGTGTAGATGCCGGGGCTGACCCGCCGGATGTAGCCGGCCCGGACGAGCAGCTTGTGGCTGGGCAGCTCGGCATCGGCCGGGTCCTCGCGAAGGGTTCGCAGGAACAGGGTCGACATGCGCAGGGCCACGGGCTCTCCTCGGTTGGCGGGCAACGTCTCGAAGGATATCTGCCGGTATGCCGCACCGTGCCACGCAGGCCGGGTCAGCGGCCGGCGGCCTTGAGCGCGGTGCGGATCAGCGGCACCTGCAGCGGAAGCCGGGCGAGCGTCGCCGCGAAGGCTGCCTGCGCCCCGGGCGTCCCGGTGCGTCGAGCCCGCTTGCCGTAGTTCGCGCTCATCTGGAGGTTGCCGGGCAGGATCGCGACGAGCAGGGCGGCACTCGCCCAGCCGGCGGGGCGACGCGTGCGTGGGTGCAGCAGGCCGGCCGCGCAGGCCAGCTCGGCGACGCCCGAGACATAGATCAGCTCGCGACGGCGCGGCAGGGACCTCGGGACCAGTGGCTCGAAGACGTCGGGCTTGGCCAGGTGCGTCACGCCCGAGGTGAGGAACAGCCCAGCCAGGCCGACGAGGTCCTTGGTCAGCGGTGCGACGGTGCGTGTCATGGCGTCATCCTGACAGGGAGCGGGCCGATCGCAGCGGTGGGTCCGTGCCGGAGCGCCCGATATCCGCGCGTTCCGGCACCACCGGGGCCGCGGTCTCAGAGCAGCACGGTCGAGAACGTGCCGACGTCCTCGAAACCCACATGACGATAGGTCGAGCGCGCGCTGGCGTTGAAGTCGTTGACGTACAAGGTGACCCACTTGGCTCGGGTCGCCATCACCTGCTCCACCACCGCAGCCATCATCGGCACGGCCAGCCCCCGCCCGCGCAGCTCCGGGTGCAGCCACACCCCCTGCAGCTGGGCGCAGCCGAGAGCGACCGACCCCACGTCGGCCTTGAACACGACGGTCCCGTCCTCGACGACGACGAAGGTGTGGCCCCGGTCGATCAGGGCCTGCAGAGCCTGGCGGTATGCCGCGCCGGAGCCGGTGTAGGGCGGGTAGCCGATCTCGCCCTCGAACATCTGCGCGGCTGCCGGCATGACGAGGTCGACCTCGGACAGGGTGGCCGGGCGCACGCGGTCGTCCAGCGCGACCCCGAGCTCGGAGGGCCGGGTCATCGTGCTCATGAGGGGCTGGCTGCTGCGGACGGCCCGAGCCGGGCCCCACGTCGGCCCGAGGTGGCGCCACAGCTCGGAGACCTGGTCGGCCGGCCCGAGGATCGAGGCACAGTGGCGGCGCCAACGGCGGACCCGGTCGGCGAAGAAGCCGAGCGAGTCGGCATCCGTCTGGACGGGCACGAGGTTGGCGCTCGACCAGCAGACGGACCTCAGTGTGCCCTCGGTTCGCAGGCCGAGCAGCGTGCCGGGCTGGGTGGTCAGCACCCCCTCGAGGAGGCGCGCGGCCACGAAGACGTTGGCCGGCAGGTCCTGGGCGCACAGCTGCAACGCGTCGTCGCGGTCCGACGGCGACAGTGCATGGACCGGGTTGCGGGTGCGGAGCACGTCGACAGCCTAGGCGGTCGAGCCGTGGTTGCGACCCACCACAATGTCGAAGCGGCGAGGAGCCTCAGCCGACGACGACGCTCGGGGCGCCGGCGGGCTGCTCCTCGCTCTCGCCCATCTCCTCGGCGATCCGCATGGCCTCCTCGATCAGGGTCTCGACGATCTGGCTCTCGGGCACGGTCTTGACGACCTCGCCCTTGACGAAGATCTGACCCTTGCCGTTGCCCGAGGCAACCCCGAGGTCGGCCTCACGTGCCTCCCCGGGGCCGTTGACCACACAGCCCATGACAGCGACGCGCAGCGGCACCTCGAGACCCTCGAGGCCTGCGGTCACCTGGTCGGCAAGGGTGTAGACGTCGACCTGGGCGCGACCGCACGACGGGCACGAGACGATCTCGAGCTTGCGCGGCTTGAGGTTGAGCGACTGGAGGATCTGGTTGCCCACCTTGACCTCCTCGACGGGAGGCGCGGACAGCGAGACCCGGATGGTGTCGCCGATGCCCTTGGACAGCAGCGCCCCGAACGCGGTGGCCGACTTGATGGTGCCCTGGAACGCCGGACCCGCCTCGGTCACCCCGAGGTGCAGGGGCCAGTCACCCCGCTGCGAGAGCAGCTCGTAGGCCTGCACCATGACGACCGGGTCGTTGTGCTTCACCGAGATCTTGAAGTCGTGGAAGTCGTGCTCCTCGAACAGCGAGGCCTCCCAGACGGCCGACTCGACGAGCGCCTCGGCCGTCGCCTTGCCGTACTTCTGGAGCAGCCGGGGGTCGAGCGACCCGGCGTTGACGCCGATCCGGATCGAGACGCCCGCGTCCTTGGCCGCCTGCGCGATCTGCTTGACCTGGTCGTCGAACTTGCGGATGTTGCCCGGGTTGACCCGCACCCCCGCACAGCCGGCGTCGATGGCCGCGAACACGTACTTGGGCTGGAAGTGGATGTCGGCGATGACGGGGATCTGCGACTTGCGGGCGATCGCCGGCAGCGCGTCGGCGTCGTCCTGGCTGGGGCAGGCAACGCGCACGATGTCACAGCCGGCCGCCGTCAATTCCGCGATCTGCTGCAGGGTGGCGTTGACGTCGGAGGTCAGCGTGGTCGTCATGGACTGCACCGAGACCGGCGCGTCACCGCCGACCGCCACCGTCCCGACCTGGATCTTGCGGGACTTGCGCCGCGGTGCCAGCACCGGTGGCGGAGCGGTCGGCATTCCCAGCGAAATCGGTGTGCTCATCGGTGTGTCATCCTCGCCTCGTCACTGAGCGCCCCGGCGATCGGCCGCGGCCCTCGACCTCAAACGTACTCGTGCCGGACGGGGTGTCCGGCAGCCGTCGCTAGCGCAGTTCGAGCAGGTCGACGACGAAGATCAGGGTCTCGCCGCCCTTGATGGCACCGCCGGCACCGCGATCGCCGTAACCGAGGTGCGGCGGGATGATCAGCTCGCGACGGCCGCCGATCTTCATGCCCTGCACGCCCTGGTCCCAGCCGGCGATGACGCGTCCTTCGCCGAGTGGGAAGGTGAACGGTGCCCCGCGGTTGTAGCTGGCGTCGAACTCCTCCCCGCTCGAGTGGGCGATACCGACGTAGTGCACGACGGCCTGCTGCCCGGCCTGGGCGGTGGCTCCCTCGCCCTCGACGAGGTCGCGGATCTGCAGTTCCCCGGTCAGGTCTGCGGTCGGGAAGTCGACCTCGGGCTTGGTCGGACGCGTCACGGTTGGCTCCTCAGGTTGGTTGATCGATGGGTGTTTCGCGGTGCCGGGCACCAGGGTCAGTTCAACGAGATGGGCTTGACGATGTCGGCGTACAGGACGAGGACCGAGAACACGATCAGCACACTGGCCACCACGTACATGACCGGCACCAGGTTCGCGACGTCGACGAAGATCAGGTGCGGCCGCTTGCGCAGCCGGGCGATTCCCCGGCGGACGGACTCGACGATGGCGCCCGCGACGTGGCCACCGTCCAGCGGCAGCAGCGGCAGCAGGTTGAAGAAGAACAGCAGCAGGTTCACCCCGGCGAGCAGACTGAGCAGGGTGGAGATCTTGTCCAGCACCGAGATCTTCTTGCTGTCGGCGATCTCGCCGCCGATCCGGCCGAGGCCCACGACCCCGACCGCGCCTTGCTGGTCCCGCGGCTTGCCTTCGAACACGGTGCCGAACAGGCTGCCGATCTTGCTGGGGAAGTTCCTGAGGGCATCCACGCTCAGACCCAGTTGCTGCCAGACCAGGCTGCTGAGTCGTCCCGGCCCGAGTCGCTGGTAGGCCTGGGTGGTGCCGATGCCGATGAAGCCGGCCTGCTTGGTGCGGGTTCCCTGGTCGTTGGCGAACTTGGTGGTCTGCACCGGCGTGATCGTGAGCTCGACCGGCTTACCGGCCCGCAGCACCTCGATGCTCAACGGCTTGTTGGCCGATGCCTCGATGATCGAGACCGACTGCGACCACCTGGTGATCTGCTGCCCGTCGATCGCGGTGATCCGATCGCCCGGCTGCAGCACCCCGTTGGCCGGCGCCTTGACGAAGCCGGAGCTGCCCGGCGCAGGGCAGTCGAGCACCTTCGCGGTCGCCGGGACCACGCACTTGCTGACGGCGGCCACCGTGGTGGTCGGCCCCTTGGCCCCGATCACGCCGTACAACAAGATCGTGATGAGCAGGAAGATCAGCAGGTTCATGGTCGGGCCGCCGAGCATGATGATCATCTTCTTGCCCGGGGTCAGCCGGTAGAACTGGCGGTCCTCGTCCCCGGCGTGCACCTCGGCCCGGCTGGTCTCGCGGAACTCCTCGACCAGCGTCGCCATCCGGGTCGGCCAGCGGCTCTTGCGACCGTCCCTGCGGGGCGGCACCATGCCGATCATCCGGATGTAGCCGCCCATCGGCACGGCCTTGAACCCGTACTCGGTGTCGCCCTTGTGGCGGGAGAACAACGTGGGCCCGAAGCCGACCATGTACTGGGTGACCTTCACCCCGAACTTCTTCGCCGGCACCATGTGCCCGATCTCGTGCAACGCGATCGAGGCCAACAGCCCGAAGGCGAAGGCGAGCACACCGAGGGCGTAGAGCACGCGGGGTCCTTTCCGGTGGTGGGCGAACGTCCATTGTGCCTGGGTCGTGGCTGCACCGCCTGTGCGACCCGGTTACGGGTGAGCCGGGGGTCCTCTCGGGCTCAGCCGGCGGTGACCACCGCCCGCTCGGCCCGGGCTCGTGCCCACCTTTCCGCCTCTTCAACATCGGAGACGTCCCGCGGGTTCCCGGCG
>NZ_DASYGF010000067.1:0-41296 GCF_036000045.1 Pedococcus sp. | reverse complement strand
AAGAGCTTCGTCGTGGAACATCAGGATGTTGTGGGACTGCGCCTGGCGAGACTGACTCGTCAGGCGCAGTCACAATCGCATCAGTCGATGCCGGAGCGAGGAGCACCGCCACTTCGAGGAGCTGTCCGTGAAGATCCGCGTCCGATCCGCGAGATCCGCGTTGCTGCAGTTGCGTTGCCCTTCGATCGGTACAAAGCAAAAGCCCCGCAACAATAAGTAGTTGCGGGGCTTCTATTTAAATGGTCGGGGCGACTGGATTTGAACCAGCGACCTCCTGCTCCCGAAGCAGGCGCGCTACCGGGCTACGCTACGCCCCGCCGAACTTCACCCAGGTATCGCCGATGCGCCCAAGAGGACTCGAACCTCTAACCTTCTGATCCGTAGTCAGATGCTCTATCCGTTGAGCTACGGGCGCGGATGCTGCCCCGGGGATCGCCCAGAGCAACGACGGGAAAGACTACCGGTTGACCCCCTCGTGCACGAAATCAGCCCGGGCGTGCCCTCGCGGACCCTCGGGCGCGGCATACCCGGGGGAAGCGAATCGCAAGAAAAATCGCGGCGATTCGCCGTCTTCTTGCAAGCGGCGCAAGAAGCCATCAGCGGCGAGCGCTCTACTCCTAGGTTGTGAGCCGATTCACGAGCGATCCACGGCTCCTGTGGTACACCGCATCGCAGGCGCGGGCGTACGGTGACCAGATCAGAGCGTTCATCATGCGGACATGAGTCTCGCGGGGGCGCTTCACCTCATGGATCCGGGGACGAGTCACATCCGGACGAAAGGGACGGCCGAGTACATGACGACCGAGGCGACAGAGCAGACAGATCAGCGCGTGGGGGGGACGACGCACGCCCGCCTGCAGGCATGGGTCGACGAGGTGGCGGCGCTGACCACCCCTGACCAGGTCGAGTGGGTCACCGGGTCCGACCAGGAGTGGACGCGCCTGACCGACAAGCTCGTCGAGGCCGGCACCTTCGTGCGGCTCGACGAGAAGAAGAAGCCCAACAGCTTCTACGCCGCCTCCGACCCGACCGATGTCGCGCGCGTCGAGGACCGCACCTTCATCTGCTCGGTCGACGAGAAGGACTGCGGGCCCACCAACAACTGGATGGACCCCGAGGAGATGAAGGACCTCATGCGTGGCCTGTACAAGGGCTGCATGAAGGGCCGGACGATGTACGTCATCCCCTTCGTCATGGGTCACCTCAACGCCGATAACCCGATGTTCGGTGTGGAGATCACCGACTCCGAGTACGTCGTGGTCTCGATGCGGGTCATGGCTCGCACCGGTGTCAACGTCCTGCGTCGCATCGAGGAGCTGGGTGAGGACGCGAAGTACGTCCCCGCGCTGCACTCCGTCGGCGCCCCGCTCGAGCCCGGCCAGAAGGACGTGAAGTGGCCGTGCAACCCCGAGAAGTACATCGTCCAGTTCCCCGAGGAGCGGATGATCTGGTCGTTCGGCTCCGGCTACGGCGGCAACGCCCTGCTCGGCAAGAAGTGCTACTCCCTGCGCATCGCCAGCGCCATGGCGCGTGACGAGGGCTGGCTCGCGGAGCACATGCTCATCCTCAAGCTGATCTCTCCCGAGCAGCAGGTCTACTACGTCGCGGCCGCGTTCCCCAGCGCGTGCGGGAAGACCAACCTCGCCATGCTCGCCCCGACCATCCCGGGCTGGAAGGTCGAGACCCTCGGCGACGACATCGCCTGGATGCGCTTCGGTGAGGACGGCCGCCTGTATGCCGTGAACCCCGAGTTCGGGTTCTTCGGTGTCGCCCCCGGCACGAACGAGAAGACCAACCCCAACGCGATGCGCACCATCGAGAAGGGCAACTCCGTCTTCACCAACGTCGCCCTGACCGACGACGGCGACGTCTGGTGGGAGGGCCTGGAGAACGAGCCTGCCCACGCGACGAGCTGGAAGGGCCTGGACTGGACCCCGGACTCGGCCGAGCTGTCGAGCCACCCCAACAGCCGCTACTGCACCCCGATCGAGCAGTGCCCGATCCTGGCCGACGAGTACGACGACCCGCAGGGTGTGCCGATCTCGGCGATCTTCTTCGGCGGGCGCCGCAAGACGACGGTGCCGCTGGTGACCGAGTCCCGCGACTGGGTGCACGGCACGTTCATGGGTGCCACGCTCTCCTCCGAGACGACAGCCGCTGCGACCGGTGCCGTCGGTGTCGTGCGCCGCGACCCGATGGCGATGCTGCCGTTCATCGGCTACAACGCGGGCGACTACTTCCAGCACTGGATCAACATCGGCAAGGACGCGGACGCGACCAAGCTCCCGAAGATCTTCTACGTCAACTGGTTCCGCCGCGACGAGGACGGCGGGTTCCTGTGGCCGGGGTTCGGTGAGAACAGCCGTGTCCTCAAGTGGGCCATCGAGCGCATCGAGGGCAAGGCCGCCGCCATCGAGACCCCGATCGGCCACGTGCCCACGCCGGAGTCCCTCGACACAGACGGCCTCGACATGAGCGACGCCGAGCTCGAGCAGGCGCTGGCCGTGAACCCCGAGGAGTGGAAGGCCGAGATCCCGCAGATCGAGGAGTGGTTCGCCAAGTTCGGCGAGACCCTGCCGACCCAGCTGCGCATCGAGCTCGACGGACTGAAGGCGCGCCTCGGCGTCGAGTGACCCACCTGTCTGTCGCCTGAAGCCACCACTGGAAAGGCCCGGAACCGATGAGGTTCCGGGCCTTTCGGCATACTCGCTGCATGGCACACACCGGCGCGGCACACAGTGGCGTGGTCTTTCCCGAGGTCGACGGCAAGCGCAGCACCTCCGCCCTTGGCCGCGCGGTGGTCGCCGACGCCCTGCGGGACGTCGACCCGGTCGGCGCCCAGGCGGCGGAACGCGAGACCACCTGGCGTCAGGGCTATCTCACCCACTACCGGCGCTTGGTCGAGGCCGGCCTGCTGCGCGACGGTGAGGCGGCAGTCGACATCGCCCGTGCGGGCCTCACCTCACTGCATACCCGGATGCGCGCCACCATCCCCGGAGGCGGCGAGGTCCCCGTCGGCGAGATCTTCGGCGCGGCCGGCGGCCCGACCCTGGAGACGGCAACGATCCGGGGCACAGGGCGCCGGGCCACCGAGCTGAGCGTGCCGCTGCACGGCCACCGCCTCAGCGGCGACGAGCTGCACCGCCAGCTCGACGACTGGACGGCTCGCGGGGTCATGGAGCCGTCGGCCGCGGAGGCGGTGCGCCTCGTCATGGCGAACCCGGACTGGCTCGACCTGTCCGACCACCGGCTGGTGGTGCTGGGCGCGGGTGCCGAGATGGGACCGTTGCGCGCCGTGCTCGCCTGGGGTGGCGACGTGGTGGCGCTCGACCTCCCGCGCCCCGACCTCTGGAAGCGGGTACTCGAGGTGGCAGACGCCTCTGCGGGCACGCTTCACCTGCCGGTGGCTGCCGGGTCGTCGTGGTCCGCCGGTGACCTCGCCGCCCACGCGGGAGCAGACCTGCTCCACTCCTTGCCGGCCGTGGCCGCCTGGCTCAGCGATCTGAACGGTCCCCTCGTGCTGGGCAACTATGTGTATGCCGACGGCGCGACGAACGTCCGCGTCTCGACGGCCGTCGACGTCCTGAGCGCCGAGCTGCTGCGCAGGCGCGACGACGTCTCGCTGGCGTTCCTGGCCACCCCGACCGATGTCTTCGCCGTCCCCGCCGAGGCCGTGGACCACTCCACCAGCAGCTACCGGGGACCGACTCGAGCAATGCGACTGGCCCGGCCCGCCCTGCGGACGCTGACCGGCGGGCGGGTGCTGCGGCGGAACTACGCTCCCGGGTCCGACCCAGGCATCAACGACAGTCTCGTGGCTCAACAGGGGCCGAACTACGCACTGGCCAAACGCCTCCAGCGCTGGCGGGCCACGACAGCTCGACGTGACGGCGTGCCTGTGTCGCTGCACGTCGCCCCGCCGACCCGCACCCGTTCGGTGCTCAAGAACCGCGCGCTCGCCAGTGCGTATGCCGGGGCCCACCGCTTCGGGATCGAGGTCTTCGAGCCCGCCACGAGCAACACGCTGATGGCCGCGCTCCTGGTCCACGACCTGCGGACCCGACCGCGCCCCCTGAGCGCCCCCTGGCGCGAGGAGGCGGAGGGGGCCGTCCACGGAGGGCTGTGGCGCACGGCATACGCACCGCGCAGCGCTCTGGGTCTGGCCGTCGTCATCGGGCTGGGCGGCGCACGCGGCTGAGGCGACGCGCCTAGCTCACGCTGCGGCGCCGCACCCGCTGGTCGGCCAGCGGGCGCACCGCGCCACAGACGGGGACGGCGCTGAAGTCCTTGCCCACGGCATGGGTCTCGCTCTGACCGTATGCCGGACGGCCCCCGCCCCCGCCCCTGCGGACGGCGCCCAGCGCGCGCACCACGCTGCGGCGGGTCATGTCGTGCTCGCGGGCAGCTGTCCGCCGAAGCCGCCAGGACCGCGCTGCCCGCGCCCGAAGCCACCCGGCTGGAACTGTCCCTGGTCCGTGGCGACCGAGCCCGGTCGGTCAGCGGCTGCAGCACCCAGCGCGCCGGCGGTGGACAGGCCGACCGCCAGAGCTGCCGCGATCGCTGTCTTGCGACCGGACCAGGCGGGCGGTTTCAACGCGGGAGCCGTTCCTCCTGCATCGGCTTCCGCGGATCCGGCGGGAGGCAGCGGCACTGTCGCTTCGGCGGCGTGGGTGACCTCGTTGGCCCAGCTGATGCCGGCCGCCTGCTCAGCGGTGGTTGGGGGGGTGCTCATCGGATGCCTCCGGTCGGACGACGAGGTGATGGTGCGAGGTTCGGACGGCGCCCTGTGGACGGGCTGTGACAGGCCCATCGGACCGCTGAGGATCGGTCACAGGGGGCTCACAGGGTTCACACAGCCGTTCGGTGGGCGGCACACAAGGTTGCGGTGTTTCCTTGAGGACATGAGCACGCAGCCGTCCACCTCCGCCAAGCTCCAGCGCCTCGATGGCTCCCCTGTGCGAGTGCTCGTCGTCGATGACGAGACCAACCTGACCGAGCTGTTGAGCATGGCCCTGCGCTATGAGGGCTGGGAGGTCAGGACGGCCAGCACCGGCGCGTCGGCCGTGCGCGCAGCGCGTGACTTCCAGCCCGACGCGGTGGCGCTCGACATGATGCTTCCGGACTTCGACGGCATGGAGGTGCTACGCCGGATGCGTGGTGACAACCCCAATGTCCCCGTCCTGTTCCTCACCGCCAAGGATGCTGTCGAGGACCGAGTGGCGGGCCTCACGGCCGGCGGTGACGACTACGTCACCAAGCCGTTCAGCCTGGAGGAGGTGGTCGCCAGACTCCGCGCCCTCATGCGCCGCACTGCCGTGGTGACCGACGAGTCCTCCTCGATGCTCGTCGTCGGCGACCTCACCATGGACGAGGACAGCCACGAGGTCACCCGCAGCGGCCAGCTGATCCAGCTCACCGCGACCGAGTTCGAGCTGCTGCGGTACCTCATGCGCAACCCGCGCCGCGTGCTGTCGAAGGCCCAGATCCTCGACCGCGTCTGGAACTACGACTTCGGCGGTCAGGCCAACGTCGTCGAGCTCTACATCTCCTACCTGCGCAAGAAGGTCGACGCGGGACGCGACCCGATGATCCACACGATGCGCGGCGTGGGGTACGTCCTCAAGCCGGCGTCATGAGCACAGGCGGTACCGCCCAGCGGGTCCGCGACACGCTCCGGCCCTCGCGCTGGTCCCTGACCGGCAAGCTCGTCGCCGCCGTGGTGGGCCTCTTCCTCACCGTCACCGTGGCCACCGCCTCGCTGACCGTTGTCCTGCTGCACCAGCATCTGGAGCAGCAGCTCGACCAGGACGTCCAGGCCACCGTGTCCCGAGCCGGTGGCGGTGGCGGTGGGCCCCGTGGGCCCGGCGACGGGGGTGGGCCAGGTGGTGGCGGCGTGACACCACCGGGTGGCCTCGGGGAGTCGCTGCGGCTGATCATCTCTGCTGACGGCACCACGACCAGCCATGTCGAGCACCAGCAGGCACTCACCACCCTGAGCTCCGCCCAGATCGCGCAGCTCGACGCAGCGGGCATCGGCCAGACCCCCAAAACAGTCGATGTCAAGGGGCTTGGCCCCTACCGCGTCGCCGCCATGCGTGAGGCGGACGGCGACATCGTGATCGCCGGACTTCCGATGGCGGGCGTCACCGAGACGCTCGACCAGACGATCACCCTGGTGACGGGGGGCACCATCATCGGCTTCGTCCTCGTCACCGTCGGTGGGCTCTGGCTGGTGCGCCGTAACCTCGCTCCCCTGCAGCGGGTCGCCCACACCGCCACGCAGGTGTCCCGGCTCCAGCTGGACACCGGTGACGTCGCCCTGGCACAGCGTGTCGCGCCGGCCGATGCCGACCCGCATACCGAAGTCGGCCAGGTCGGTCTCGCCCTCAACAACCTGCTCGACAACGTCGAGGGCGCTCTGCAGTCACGACACGAGTCGGAGCAGCGGGTGCGCCAGTTCGTCGCGGACGCCTCCCACGAGCTCCGGACGCCCCTCGCCTCCATCCGCGGGTATGCCGAGCTGTCCCGGCGCGAGCGCGAGCCTGTGCCCGCCTCGATCACCCATGCCCTGACTCGAGTGGAGTCTGAAGCCTTGCGCATGCAGGGGCTGGTCGAGGACCTCCTCCTGCTGGCCAGGCTGGATGCGGGGCGCCCCCTGGAGCGAGAGCCGGTCGACCTGTCACTGCTCGCCATGGACGCCGTCAGCGACGCCCATGCCGCCGCACCGGACCACCGGTGGGAGCTCGACCTGCCCGCGGAGCCCGTCGAGGTCCCCGGCGACCACGCCCGGCTCCACCAGGTCGTCGCCAACCTCCTGGCCAACGCCCGCACCCACACGCCGCCCGGCACCCGCGTCACGACCGTCGTCAAGCCCGAGGGGTCATGGGTCCGGGTCAGCGTGTCCGATGACGGTCCCGGCGTGCCGAAGTCGTTGCAGCGCAACGTCTTCCAGAGGTTCACCCGCGGCGACGACTCCCGCAACCGCGCTGCCGGCTCGACCGGGCTCGGCCTGAGCATCGTCGACGCCGTCGCGCGGTCCCATGGCGGCACCGTAGAGCTGGCGAGTGCTCCGGGAGACACCACGTTCACGGTGTTACTGCCCACCACCTGACGTGCCGTCAGGCTCATCAGGGGACCCCAGGGGTGTCACAGCCACCCCATAGCCCGGAGCCCGACCGTGGTGGATATGGACACCACGACCCTCCACCGCAACGCGGCGCCAGGCGCCCTGGACGCCCCCGCCTTCGAAGACCGAACCTCCCCGGGTGACCTCGGCAAGGCGACGACCACCCGCCTGCAGCGCCTGTGGCGCGGCCCGGAGCAGGACCCGTCATGGGCGCGCCCCGCCCTGCTGGGGCTGCTCGTCGCCACGGCTCTCCTCTACCTCTACAACCTGACCGCCAGCGGGTACGCGAACTCCTTCTACTCCGCAGCCGTCCAAGCCGGCAGCGTGAGCTGGAAGGCGTTCCTCTACGGCTCCTCGGACGCTGGCAGCTCCATCACCGTGGACAAGCCCCCGGCGGCGCTCTGGGTCATGGCCCTGTCGGTGCGGACCTTCGGGCTCAGCTCGTTGAGCATCCTGATGCCCGAGGTGCTGATGGGGGTGGCGACCGTCGGCGTTGTCTACGCGACGGTGAAGCGGCAGTTCGGCGCAGCGGCGGGCCTCCTGGCCGGCCTGGTGCTGGCACTGACACCGGTGGCGGTCCTGATGTTCCGCTTCAACAACCCTGACGCACTGCTCGTGCTGCTCATGGCTCTCGGCGCCTGGGCGACCATGAAGTCGATCGAGCAGGGCAGCCCCCGCTGGTTCGCCATCGTCGGCGTCTTCGTCGGTCTGGGATTCCTCACCAAGGCCCTGCAGGTCCTCCTCGTCGTGCCCGCGTTCGGGCTGGCCTACCTCCTGTTCGCTGACACGACTCTCCGGCGGCGCATCACCGGCGCGCTGACCGGGGCCGCCTCGATGGTGCTCAGCGCCGGGTGGTGGGTAGCCATCGTCCAGCTCGTCCCGGCGAGCATGCGCCCCTACATCGGCGGTTCACAGGACAACTCCTTCCTGTCGGTCACCTTCGGCTACAACGGCCTGGGCCGCATCAGCGGCAACGAGACCGGATCCGTCGGCGGCGGCAACGGCTGGGGAACCCCGGGCCTGCTGCGCATGTTCTCCTCGTCGGTGGGTGGCCAGATCTCGTGGCTCCTCCCCGCCGCCGCGATCCTGCTCGCCGTGGGCCTGGTCCTGCGCGGACGGGCGCCGCGGACCGACCTGCGCCGCGCGGCATACGTCGTCTGGGGCGGCTGGCTCATCCTCACCATGCTGACGTTCTCCCTGATGGCAGGCATCTTCCACGAGTACTACACCGTCGCTCTCGCACCGGCCGTAGCGGCAGTCGTCGGCATGGGCGCCGCCGAGGCGTGGAAGCACCGCGCCTCGCGGCTGGGGTCCATCACTCTCGCTGCAGCGGTGGGCGCGACGGCCGTCTGGTCGTTCATGCTCCTGTCGCGCACCGACTGGCAGAGCTGGCTGCGCGTCGCCGTCCTTGCCCTCGGCCTCGCGAGCGCCCTGCTTCTGCTGGCCATCACCCACCTCGAGCGCCGCTGGGTGCCGGCCGTGGTCGCGACGGCACTCGTCGCCGCGCTCGCGGGCCCCGCGGCATACAGCCTCCAGACGGTGAACACGGGGCACACCGGGTCCATCGTCACCGCGGGCCCGTCCACGGGACGAGGAGGCCCCGGAGGCGGCTTCGGCGGCCAGCGTGGCGGCTTCCCGGGCGGTATACCGGGTGGTCCGGCGGGTGGTCTGGCGGCCGGTGCTAACGGCACTCCCCCGCAGGGGTTGACGGGCGCGGCGCCTCGGGGCGGCACTGCCCCACAGGGCTCGACCGGCGGTGGGCTCGGCGGCCTGCTCGACGCCACGACGCCCAACACCGAGGTCACCTCGGCCCTAGCGGCCAACGCCAGATCGTTCCGCTGGGTTGCGGCGGCGATCGGGTCGCAGAACGCCGCCGCACTGCAGCTTGGCACCGGGCTGCCCGTGATGCCCATCGGCGGCTTCAACGGCAGTGACCCCTCGCCGACGCTGGCACAGTTCGAGCAGTACGTGGCGGGCGGTCAGATCCACTACTTCGTGGCAGGTAGTGGGCTGGGTGGCGGGCCCGGTGGTGGACCCGGGGGCGCCCAGTCCGGCACAGGATCCCAGATCTCGGCCTGGGTGGCGTCGCACTTCGCGCAGGTGACGATCGGCGGGTCGACGTTCTACGACCTCACCAAGCCGCTCGGCACCACGTCGACCTCGTCCTCCACCACCCAGAACACCTGAGGGCCGGTCATGGGAGCTCCAGTCCTCGATGTCGTGATCCCCGTCCACAACGAGCAGGGCACGCTTTCGGCCTGTGTGCTGCGTCTGCACGCTCACCTCGTGGCGACGTTCCCGTACCCCTTCAGGATCACGGTGGCCGACAATGCCAGCTCCGACGGGACGCCCCTGGTCGCGTCGGAGCTGGCGGCCACGCTGCCGGCAGTGAAGGTGGTCCTGCTCGCGGAGAAGGGCCGCGGCCGGGCGCTCAAGCAGGCGTGGCTCGCGTCCGACGCACCCATCCTGGCGTACATGGACGTCGACCTGTCCAGCGACCTCGACGCCCTGTGGCCCCTGCTCGCACCCCTGATGTCCGGCCACTCCGACGTGGCCATCGGCTCGCGGCTCGCACGGGGATCGAGGGTGGTTCGCGGGCTCAAGCGCGAGGTCATCTCACGGTGCTACAACGTGATGTTGCGAGGAGCGCTGGGGGCGAGGTTCAGCGACGCCCAGTGCGGCTTCAAGGCGGTCCGGGCAGACGTGGCTGCCGAGCTGCTGCCTCTGGTCGAGGACACCAGCTGGTTCTTCGACACCGAGCTGCTGGTGCTTGCGGAGCGCTCCGGGCTGCGCATCCACGAGGTGCCCGTCGACTGCTTCGACGACGCCGACTCGCGGGTCGACGTGGTCCGCACGGCCCTGGACGACCTGCGCGGAGTGTGGCGGCTCAAGCGGTCTCTGGCGTTGCACCGGCTGCCGGTCGACGACATCGCCGGCCGGATCGGGCGCCGCAGTCCAGGGGCCGGCACGTGGGCCCAGATGGGGCGGTTCGCGGTGGTCGGTGGCCTCACCACGGTCATCCACCTCGGTCTCTTCGCCACCCTACGAGGGTCGGCGGGGACGTCCTCGCAGTCGGCGAACCTCGTGGGCCTGCTGATCGCCGCGCTCGTGAACACCGCTCTCAACCGGCGCTGGACGTTCGGCGTTCGGGGAGCCGGGGCTGCCCGTCACCAGCTCCAGGGGCTGGCCGTCTTCGCCGTCACCTGGATGATGACGGCCGGCGCGCTGGCCCTGTTGCACGGTCTGGACACGGCTCCCTCCACAGCCCTGGCCACCACGGTGGTAGCCGTCGCCACGGCCGCCTCCACGGTCGTGCGGTTCATGGCGATGCGCTCGTGGATGTTCCGCGGGACTCAGAGCTCGTTGAGCACGAACGTGCCTTCGGCGTCCTCGAACACCACGATGCCGGTCCAGTCATAGCCGTCCACCGACCCCTTGCACACGGTCACCAGACCCTGCCCGATCTCTGAGCGGGCGGGGCAGGTGATCGTGTCGACCGAGCCGCCGTCGTCGGTGATGATCTTGGTCAGCTCGGCCTGCAGGTCGTTGCTGGCCACGCCCTTGTCGACCGGTGTCACCTGGCCCGACAGCGCCCCGCCCGGGCCGCTGGCGCTGCTGCCTACGATCATGATGGCGACCCCGACCGCCACGAGCAGCGCCAGAGCGCTCAGGATGACCGCCGTGATGGCCAGCCCGTTGCCACGCTTCGGTGGCGCGGCATACCCCTGCGACACCGGTGGTGGAGGCGGCGCCCAGTACTGCCCATGGCTCGGCGCCGGTGGCACCGGAGCTCCGGACTGCGACCCAGCCGCCGGGAACGGCTGGGTACCGGGGGGCGTGAGCTGGTCGGACATAGATGCTCCTTCGGGTCGTCGGCACAGGATGCCGCAAGCACGGTGCAGAGGTCTCAGAACTCGCTGAGGTTGTCAGTGGCTGTGCCGCTTTGCTCCAGTCGCCGCGCTCCGGATACCCTGTGCGGGCTCGGTCGTCAGTCGGCCGCGCGTGGAGGCGTCGCCTAGTCCGGTCTATGGCGCCGCACTGCTAATGCGGTTTGGGTTTATCGCCCATCGAGGGTTCAAATCCCTCCGCCTCCGCCAGATGCCAGCGGCATCGACAACGCCCGAAGCCACAGGCTTCGGGCGTTGTGCTTGCTGCGTGCCGTGGCCTCAGCTGCAGATGTCCTGGTTGGCCGAGCGCGCCTTGATGGTGGGGACGGCCGTCGCCGCCGGTCCCTGGGTCGCCGTCACGCTGGGGCTGGGCAGCGGCTGCGTGCCGAGGCGGTTGCTCACGGCAACGGCGTTCGGGGAACCTGTTCCCAGGCTCAGCTCGATGGTCGACCCCAGCAACGGGTCCTCCTTCAGCTGCGCTCCGGGGAAGGCTGCTGCGACGGTGCGCGCCGCCTCGCTCCGGCCGGGCCCGTAGCGGACCACCGCCCCCTTGGTCACCGGGCCGGTGCCAGTCACGTACGAGACCACGGTGAAGCCCTGCACCTGAAGGGCGGCCGCCGCCTGCTTGGCGATGCCGGGCACCCCCGAGCTGTTGGTGACCCGGACCTGGATGGCTGACGGGCTCACGGTGAGCGGCTGGTCAGACGTCGGAGAGGCGGTCGGGGTTGCCGTGGGTGGCGTGGTGCCCGGCAGGGGCTGGTCGTTGCGGATCGCGGCCCACAGCACATCCGCGGCCGAGGTCCACTGGACGCGGTTGGGGTCGGCGACATACGGCTCGGTCGGGAGGCGCACGAACTTGATCTGGCTGAGGCCGATGTTGCGGACACTCTCGGCGAGGTCCTTCATGTCGCCGATGCCCATGTCCGTCGTGGTGGCCTGGGTGGCCGCGTCGAGGAACCGGAACAGCCGGTCGGGCCGCAGCAGCAGGGAGGACTGGGTGGCGCCCTGGATCACCGAGGACAGGAAGGCCTGCTGGCGGTCGATCCGGCTCAGGTCCGAGCCGTCGCCGATGGTGTACCGGGCCCGAACGTAGCCCAGCGCCTGCACACCGTCGAGCTTGCTGCGGCCTGGCGGCAGCTTGAGGCCGCTGAGCGGGTCGTTGATCGCGGTGGGCGTGCAGACGGTGACACCCCCGAGGGCGTCCACCATCGACTTGAACCCACCGAAGTCGACCACGATGTAGTGGTTGACGTAGATGTTGGTCAGGCCTTCGAACGTCCTGATCGTGCAGGCCGGTCCGCCGAGGGTGAAGTTGTCGTTCCACTGGCGGATGACACCCGCCTGCACGGTGTCGGACTTGTTCTTGCAGTCGGCAGGCGCCTTGGTCATCGAGTCGCGCGGGATCGACACCACGATCGCCCTCTTGCGGTCGGCGGACAGGTGGATCAGGAGGTTGGTGTCGGAGCGGGCGCCTGACACCGACCCGAAGCTCGAGCCCTGCCCCTGCCTGGTGTCGGACCCCATCACCATGACGTTGAGCGGGGCCAGGTTGGTGACCTTGTCGGTGGTGGCAGCCGGCGCCGGCCGTCGGCCCAGAGCGCCCGAGATGTCGACACGGTTGATGTTGCCGGTGAGCTTGAGATAGACGCCGACCGCGAGGACCAGGGTCACGACGAGCACGGCGGCGATGCCGAAGGCCACGCGCCGCAGCCACGGGTGCCGGTGGGCGTTCGCATGCCGGTCTGCTCGACGGGTGGGCGTGGTCGCCGCGGTGTCCTCGCGCGCGGTGGTGTCCTCGCGCGCGGTGGCGTCCTCGCCCTGGGCAGAGCCTGGGGTTGGCTCGCTCACGTATACCTCACTGACCCGCTCCCGCGGCGCTGAACAAGACGGCGGCGACGGTCGTCGCCTCCGGCGAGTGTACGGTCGCCACCTGGGTGTGCTGTGCCGCCTCTGGTGCGTGTGCTCACGCCACTGCGACGGCGACGAGAGCCGTGAGGTTGGATGGGCCAATGGAACGACGCGTGTGGGTGGGTTCGGTCACCGCGGCAGCGGTCCTGGTGGTGGCTGCCGCCGGGGGCGTGTGGTGGCACGAGTCGGCCTCAGGACGGGCCGACGATACGGCCGCTGGCGTGCAGGTGCAGGACTTCGCCAAGGCGTGGCAGAAGCGCTCCTTCACCGTCACCGGACTGCGGTTCGCGGGGACGACGGCGCAGGCTGTCGCGACACAGTTCCGTAGCGCGACCTCAGGGCTGGGCCCGGGCCCGGTCAGCGTCCGTGCGGGAGGCGTGCAGCGGCAGGGTGACCGCGCCTCGAGCACACTGCACGTGACGTGGAGCCTGTCGGGATCGGTGCCCTGGTCGTACGACGTGCCGGTCACCGTCGTCAAAGGCGCCGGAGGCTGGGCCGTGCAGCTGCCGACCACACGCTCGGCGTGGAACGCACAGCTCGGTCCCAAGGACCGGCTCACCGCGACGCGCACGTGGGGAACCCGGGGCAACCTGCTCGACAGCGCCGGCACCCCCCTCGCCCCGCTCGGCAAGGTCTACGGGGTGCAGATCGACCCGGTGAGGGCCACGCCCCAGTCCGTCGCCGCGCTCGAGAAGATCACCAACGAACCCGCCGGGTCGCTGGTGGCCAAGCTCGCGAGCGCCAAGAAGTCCGGCAGCCAGGCACCGATCCCGGTGATCACCTACCGCCAGGCCGACTTCGACGCGCGGCGCTCGCAGCTCGACGCCCTCGCGGGGGTCATCTATCCCGTCCGCGAGCAGCCCCTGGCCAAGACCCGCACCTTCGCCCAGCCACTCCTGGGCTCGTTCGGACCCGTCAGTGCCGAGCTCATCGCCAAGAGCAAGGGGCGGTATGCCGTGGGCGACTACGCCGGCATCAGTGGCCTCCAAGGACAGTACGACGCCGTCCTCGGCGGGACGCCGGGCGTGCGGGTGACGTCCAGCGCCGCGCCGGGGAAGGCGCTGTTCGACAAGCCGCCGGTCGCCGGCACCGACGTCAAGACCACCCTCGACCCGAGGGTGCAGGACGCCGCGGAGTCCGCGCTCCAGGCAACGGGATCGGTGCCCTCTGCCCTGGTGGCGGTCGACGTGAAGACCGGCGACATCATGGCCTCGGCCAACTCCCCCGCCCTGGGGCTCGACCGGGCGATGACCGGGCACTACCCGCCTGGCTCGGCGTTCAAGATCGTCACGTCGTACGCCCTGCTCACCTCGGGCCAGGTCACTCCCACCACCCCGGTGACCTGCCCTCCCACCTTCGTGGTCGACGGCCGCACCTACAAGAACTACGAGGGTGAGGCGCTCGGGTCACCGACTTTCACCACGGACTTCGCGAAGTCGTGCAACACCGCGTTCGTGCAGCTGTCGACCAAGCTGACCGACGACGCGCTCTCCACCGCCGCCACGGCACTAGGTCTGACCGGCTGGGCCAACACCCTCGGCGTCGCCCACGCCTTCGACGCCAAGGCCCCCGTCAACAACGGCAAGACCGACAAGGCCGCAGGGGCCATCGGCCAGGGCCGCGACGTCGTCTCCCCGCTCGCGCTCGCGGTCCTCGCCGGCAACGTCGCGCGAGGGGCAGTGGTGCCACCAGCCCTCGTCACCTCGCCGGCACCCGCCGGGGCCGACCGGACGCCCAAACCGCTGAACGCGACGGTCGTCAGCCAGCTGCAGGGACTCATGGGGGCGGTGGTCGCGCAGGGCACGGGCCAGGCGCTCGTCGGCACTCCCGGAGGCATCGTGCGGGGCAAGACCGGGACCGCCGAGTTCGGCAGCGGCAACCCGCCGCAGACCCATGCCTGGTTCATCGGGTTCCAGGGCGACATCGCCTTCGCGGTGCTCGTCGAGGTCGGCAAGAGCGGAGGGACCGTGGCGGCGCCCGTGGCTCGGGCGTTCCTCACTCGCCTGGCGCAGGGGTGACCATCACGAGCGGTCCGCGCTGACGCGGCATACGGGAAACAGCAAGGCCCCCACCGCAATGGTGGGGGCCTTGTCTGAAGACTGGTGGTTAAGCAGTCCTCGGATCAGATCGGGCGAACGGCGTCAGCCTGGGGGCCCTTGGGCCCCTGGGTGACCTCGAACTCCACGCGCTGTGCCTCGTCCAGCGAGCGGTAGCCCGAGGACTCGATCGCCGAGTAGTGGACGAACACGTCCGGGCCGCCGCCGTCCTGGGCGATGAAGCCGAAGCCCTTTTCAGCGTTGAACCACTTAACGGTTCCCTGTGCCATGGGGTAACTCTTTCTTTTGTAGCCATTGGGAGCGACGCACCTTGCGAAGCCCCCGGCTGCCCCACACAACCCCAACGGACGGGACCATGCCCGGCCTCGGATGACCTGCCCTCCTAAGAAGGCAAATGCCCGCTCTGATGGTGCTAGGGCGGGCACTTCGTCGACCTGCGAGGAACTGCTTGTTGCAACCGCGACAGACGCTAGCACGCAGGGCGCAGGTCGTGCTGCCTGACGACGGGATTTCTCCGCCGCGGTCAGTCGAGCGGGCGGCCCTTGTTCGTACGCCCGCGCTAGACCCCGCGTACCTCGCGCACCGGCCCACGGTCGCCGCGGATCACGGCGACCATGTCGACGACGCGACGGGTCGCTCTCACGTCGTGTGCGCGGAACACCGTCGCGCCGAGCCAGGCGGCCACGGCGGTCGCCGCGAGGGTGCCCTCCAGGCGCTCGTCGGGGTCCAGACCCAGGGCCTCACCCACGAAGTCCTTGCGCGACAACGCCTGCAGCACCGGATACCCCAAGGACGTCACGTCGGCCGTGTGCCGGAGCACCTCCAGGGAGTGCCGCGTCGTCTTGCCGAAGTCCAGTGTGGGGTCCACGAGGATCCGCTCCGCCGGTATGCCGGCCGCCTCGGCCAGCCGCGCGCCCTCGGCCAGCGTGCGCAGCACGTCGCGCACGACATCGAGCGGGTCCGGTCCGTACGTCACCTTGACGGGGTCGGTGCGCGGCGGCAGTCCACCGGTGTGCGAGCACACCACCCCGGCACCGATGCGCGCGGCGACAGTGACGAGCTCGGGGTCGTGACCCGCCCAGGTGTCGTTGACGAGGTCGAGGCCGTGCGCGCCCGCTTCGGCGGCCACCTCCGAGCGCCAGGTGTCGAGGCTGAGCACCAGGTCGGGATAGGCCGCGCGCGCGTGCTCGAGGAACGGCATCACGCGCTCCAGCTCCTCCTGCCCCGACACCGCGGAGCCCTCCTGGCCGGCCCGCACACCCCCGATGTCGACGATGTCGGCACCCGCGTCCACGGCCGCGTCGAGCGCCCTGCGAGCCGAGTCCATGTCGGCGTGCCTGTTCCCGGCGAAGAACGAGTCCGGCGTCCGGTTGATGATGCCCATGACGGCGGGCCGGCTCGCGTCGAAGGTGCGGCCTCGCAGGCGCAGAGCGGGGGCGCGCGGAAGTCCCAGGGGCGTCGGATCGGGCAGCGGCACGCCGTCATCCTCGCACCAGCCCCTTCCCTCTCGACGCGGGGAGGAGCAGAGTGGAGACCTCGGACCGACGTCTTCGGAGGTGCACCGACATGAAGGCGAAGAAGGGCGACCACATCGTTCTCGCTGGTGAGCAGGTGGACCGGCCGACTCGCGACGGTGAGGTGCTCGAGGTCCGCGGCGATGACGGCGCCCCGCCCTATCTGGTGAAGTGGCGCGACGGGCACACCGGGCTGCTCTACCCGGGACCAGGGTCGGTCCTGCGGGTCGCCGACAGCGGTAGCGATGTCCACGCGTACACCGGACCGCCGGCCAGCGGAGTGATCCGTCACTGGGACGTGCAGGTGTCGATCTTCGAGGCAGGTGACGACACCACGGCGACGGTCGCCCTCATCGCCAACTCACCCGACCACCTCACCGGGCGCGGCAGCACCCACCGCAGTGCCGGCGACCGAGGCGACCCGAGGATCGGTGACGAGGTCGCGGTCGCCCGCGCCCTGCGCCACCTCGCCGACGACCTGCTGGCCCGGGCAGCCCACGACATCGAGACATCGACCGGCGACGTCGACGTGGTGGTCCGTTCGCGCTGACCGCGACAGGCGCGGCTCCCGCAGCCCGCCCGGCTCGCTAGCTGCCCGTGGTGAAGCCGTCGGCGACGGTGAGCGCCTCGTCGAGGATGGCCAGGCCCTCGCGCACCTCCTCTGCCGTCGTGGTGCACGGCGGCACCACGTGAGTGCGGTTGAAGTGGGTGAACGGCCACAGCCCGCGCTCCTTGCAGGCCGCGGCGAAGTCGTTCATGGGTTTGGCGTCGGCACCTGAGGCGTTGAACGGCACGAGGGGCTCACGGGTATGCCGGTCGCGCACCAGCTCCACGGCCCAGAACACCCCCAGCCCGCGCACCTCACCGACGCTGGGGTGTCTGTCGGCGATCGCTCGCAGGCCGGGGCCGATCACGTCCGCTCCCAGGGAGCGGGCGTGCTCGATGATGCCCTCCTCCTTGAAGATCGTGATCGAGGCGACCGCCGAGGCGCAGGCCAGCGGATGGCCCGAGTAGGTCAGGCCACCTGGGTAGGGCCGCTGGTCGAAGCTCTGCGCGATCCGCTCGGAGATCACGACCCCGCCCAGCGGCACGTAGCCGCTGTTGACCCCCTTGGCGAAGGTGATGAGGTCCGGGGCGACGCCCCAGTGGTCGACAGCGAACCACTCGCCACAGCGACCGAACCCCGCCATCACCTCGTCCGCGATCATGACGATCCCGTGCTCGTCGCAGAGGTCGCGGACACCTTGGAGGTAGCCCGGTGGTGGCACGAGGATGCCGTTGGTGCCGACGACCGTCTCCAGGATGATGGCCGCGATCGTCTGCGGGCCCTCGACCATGACCAGGTCGCGCAGGTGCTGCAGGGCCCGCTCGGACTCCTCCTGCTCGGTCTCGGCGTGGAACGCCGAGCGGTAGAGGTACGGACCCCAGTACCGCACGATGCCCGGCATACCCGGCTCCGAGGGCCAACGCCGAGGGTCGCCGGTCATCGCGATGGCACCCGCGGTGGCACCGTGGTAGCTGCGGTACGCGGCCATCACCTTGTGGCGTCCCGTGTGCAGGCGGGCCATGCGCAGGGCGTTCTCGGTCGCCTCGGCGCCCCCGTTGGTGAAGAAGACGCGGTCGAGGTCGCCGGGGGCCAGCTCGGCGATGAGCCGCGCCGCCTCTGAGCGGGCGTCGTTGGCGAAGGCCGGGCTGATGGTGGTCAGCCGGGCCGCCTGCTCCTGGATCGCCGCCACCAGCCTGGGGTGCTGGTAGCCGATGTTGACGTTGACGAGCTGGCTGGAGAAGTCGAGGTAGCGCCGCCCCTCGTAGTCGGTGAAATGAGACCCCTGGGCCGAGGCGATGGGCAGTGGGTCGATGAGGCCCTGGGCGGACCAGGAGTGGAAGACGTGCGCCCGGTCGTCGCGCCGGACCTGCTCCTCGGTCGCGAGGGCCGGCGCGTTCTGGAGGGTCGACTCGTGAGCGCTCATCAGCGGGTCCTCGGGAAGCCGAGGTCGACCGACGACGTGGCCGGGTCGGGCCAGCGCTGTGTGACGACCTTGCCGCGGGTGTAGAAGCTGATGCCCTCGGGCCCGTACATGTGCGTGTCTCCGAACAGCGAGTCCTTCCACCCCCCGAAGGAGTAGTAGGCGACCGGCACGGGGATGGGCACGTTGATGCCGACCATGCCGACCTGCACGTCGTACTGGAACTGGCGCGCCGCGCCGCCGTCGCGCGTGAAGATGGCGGTCCCGTTGGCGTAGGGGTTGGCGTTGATGAGTGCCAGGCCCTCCTCGTAGGTGTCCACCCGGACGACCGAGAGCACGGGCCCGAAGATCTCGTCGGTGTAGACCGTCATCTGGGGCGTGACGTGGTCGAGCAGCGTCGTGCCGAGGAAGAAGCCTTCGGACGGGAGCTCACCGGACCGGCCGTCCACGACCACCTCCGCCCCGGCCGCCTCCCCCGCGTCGACGTAGCCCGCGACCTTGTCTCGATGCTCGGCCGTGATGAGCGGACCCATGTCCGTGCCCGGCTCGGCTCCGTCGCCGATGGTGAGCTTGGGCAGGCGCACGGCGATCGCGTCGACGAGCGGCTGGGCGATGTCCCCGACCGCGACCGCGACCGAGAGGGCCATGCACCGTTCACCTGCCGCGCCGTATGCCGCGGAGACGACGGCGTCGGCGGCCAGGTCGAGGTCGGCGTCGGGCAGGACCAGAGCGTGGTTCTTGGCGCCGCCCAGGGCCTGGACCCGCTTTCCGGCGGCGGTGCCACGCTCGTAGATGGACCTGGCGATGGGCGTCGACCCGACGAAGCTCACCGCGCTGATGCCCGGGTGGTCGAGGATGGCGTCGACGGCGACCTTGTCGCCCTGCACGACGGTGAAGACGCCGTCGGGCAGACCGGCCTCCTGCCACAGCTGCGCGATGAACAGCGCCGCCGACGGGTCCTTCTCGCTGGGCTTGAGGATGAACGCGTTGCCGCAGGCGATGGCGTTGGCGCACATCCACAGCGGCACCATCGCGGGGAAGTTGAAGGGCGTGACGCCGGCGACGACACCCAGTGGCTGACGGATGCTGTAGACGTCCACCCCCGAGGCCGCCTGCTCGGTGAAGCCACCCTTGAGCAGGTTCGGGACGCCTGCGGCGAACTCGACGTTCTCGAGGCCACGGGCGATCTCGCCTTCGGCGTCGGAGAGCACCTTGCCGTGCTCGGCCGTGATGATGGCGGCGAGGTCCGGCGTCCGCTGGTGCAGCAGCTCCCTAAAGGCGAAGAGCACCGCCGAGCGACGGCTCAGCGACGCGTTGCGCCACTCGCGCGCGGCAGCGGCGGCACTGGCCACAGCAGCGTCGATCTCCTCCGCCGACGCCAGGTCGACGTGGGCGCTCACCTGGCCGGTGGCGGGGTTGTAGACGGGCGCCTCGCGTCCCGAGACACCCGCCCGGGCGCGGCCGTCGATCCAGTGCGTGATGGTGCTGCTCATGCCGCCCACGCTAACGGCCTGGCTCTGGTCACACAATAGAGTCATTGCTATGGTACAAAGATGACGGACCGGGTTCTGACCGCCATCGAGGGACACCTCGACCAGTCCACCGCCAAGGGCCTGGCCCACGCCGTCTCGGCGGCCATCCGCGACGGCGCACTCTCTGCCGGCGACCGGCTGCCGCCCATCCGCACGGTCGCCACCCAGCTCGCCCTCTCACCGACGACCGTCAGCTCGGCGTGGGGCCTGTTGTCCCGAGCGGGCACGGTCAGCACCGACGGGCGCCGCGGGACGACCGTGCTGGGCCCGCTCGCGCCTGCCGGTCGCTACCAGCAGGCCCTCGAGCATCAGGACGGTTTCGCCCTCGACCTGTCGACGGGGGTGCCCGACCCCGACCTGCTGCCCAGCCTTGCCCCTGCCCTCGCCTCCCTGACCGCCACAGCAACGGCGACGACGGGCTCCTATCTCGACGATCCGGTCCTGCCGGGGCTCGCCGACGTGCTCCTGGACGACTGGCCGTATGCCGTGGCCGAGCTCGCGGTGGTCGACGGCGCCATGGATGCCCTCGACCTGGTCGTCCGGACCGCCCTGCGCTTCGGGGACCGTGTCGTCGTGGAGGACCCCTGCTTCCCACCGCTCGTGGACCTGCTGGAGTCCATGGGGGCGCAGCTCGTGGGCGTCCCCCTCGACGCCGAGGGGCTGGCACTGGAGCCGCTCGCCGCCGCCCTGAGCGAGCCCGTGGCTGCGGTCTTCCTCCAGCCGCGCGCCCAGAACCCGACGGGGGTGACGATGACGGCCCGCCGGGCGCGGGCCATCACCGGGTTGCTCCACGGCACTGCGACCCTCGTGGTCGAGGACGACTCGGCCGCGGGCCTGTCCCCCGCACCAGCCGTGAGCCTGGGCCGCTGGCGCCCGGAGCACACGGCATACGTGCGGTCGTTCTCGAAGTCCCACGGCCCCGACCTGCGCCTGGCCGCACTGTCGGCACCCCCTGAGCTGATGCGGTCCGTCTCGGCTCGCCGCCAGCTGGGGCAGGGGTGGTCGAGCCGGCTGCTGCAGCAGGTGCTGCTCAGCCTGCTCACCGATGCGGGGACGCGGGCGAGCATCGACGCCGCGAGGGAGACGTATGCCGCTCGCAGAAGTGTCCTCGTCACCGCGCTGGCGGCCCGCGGCGTGGAGGTCGGCGGTACCGAGGGGCTCAACGTCTGGGTCCCCGTGCACGACGAGACAGCGGCGGTGGTGCGCCTGGCCAGCCAGGGGATCGGCGTGGCCCACGGCGCGCCGTTCCGGGTGGGCCATGCCCCTGGGGGCGGAGGGCATATCCGACTGACGGTGGGGCTGGCGCGCGACGGCTTCGACGAGCTGGCCGACGCGGTGGCCGCGGCCGCACGGACGACCAGCCGCAGCGCCCGGGCCCGGTGAGCGAACTGGACGGCGCGAAGGCCGGGCTGCAGGGTTGCCCGGCCTCCGGCCCGCTGCCCGAAAGCAGACGTCCTTGTGTCCTGAGGTCCGACGCCACATCGTCAGGGCGTCATCCCTCACGAGTGTCGTTCAGTTCACCCAGGATTGCTAGTGATTCCCCCCGTTGTTCGCCGGATGAAAGTCTCCGATGCCCCGCGCTCAGCCCACACTCCCCAGCCTGGTCGTTCACCCGCATCAGGCAACGTAGTCGACCTCTGGCAGGGGGAAGATCGTCCGGATCGATGAGCCTCGCCTACGTCAGATCACACTGGTGAGGCGGCCCCAGCGCGGCTACGGCGCCCACGCGGACGGTCGTCGGGGCCTCAGCAGCCCGCCGTCGGGCGTCACGGTCACACTCGGCGGAGGGCGTGGGATTCGAACCCACGATGACGTTGCCGCCATAGCGGTTTTCAAGACCGCCGCACTAGGCCACTATGCGAGCCCTCCAAGGCTGAGCGCCCCGTTGACGGACCCCAGCCAGCGACGGGCTGATGTCCGGTTCCAGATGAGACCGCCGCACCGACAAGATACAGGTCAGCGCGAGGGCTCAGTGCTTCCGGACCGCGATCACCGCGTTGTCCGGCAGACGCTCGATGTGGAAGTGCGCAGCGTCGAACGACTGTGGCGAGAACGGCACGTTCAGCCACTGCCACTTGGTCTCGTTGGCCACGTGCAGCACGAACACGTCGATGGGACCGTACGGCGTCTTGTCGGCAGCAGCCGCGAACTGCGCCGGATCGGTGATCTTGGCCAGCTTCTTGATCTCGGCCGTCCGGGCGTCCCACAGCGTGAGCGTGTTGGCGGAAAGGCGGTCGACCGCCGTGTAGCCGTAGTACGTGGTGAAGGCGAACAGCCGCTGGTCATACACCAGGACCACCGGCCGCGCCTTGGCGCCGAGCTGGGAGGTCACCACCCGCTCGATGTCGCTCGTGGGGAAGCGCGGGTAGATGTAGCCGGCCGGGGGCGCGAACCGCACCAGTGAGCCGTCGGGCAGCGGCTCGGCATGCGCGTCGCTGCCGCGGTTCACGTCGCCGACCGCCGTGACGGAGTCGCGCAGGCCGCGCGGCCCGGCGACCCACTGCGGCCAGCCCTGCACGAACGCCCACACGACGAGGACGACGACGACGGTCACGGCCACGACTCGCTCACGTGGAACCCTGCCGACCGACGCGATGGACAGGCGCCGCCAGAGCTGGGGGACGGCCTCGGCGACGGTGAGCACGCCGCCGACCATGAACAGCATGCTGATGAGGGTCTCGGTGTACTGCAGGTACCCCGTGTGGTTGTCGTACGCGGTCCGCAGCAGGAACGCCACGCGGTACGCATAGCTGCCCAGCACGAGCAGCAGCAGCGGCTGCGCCCACCAGGTGGTGCGCCGGTACCACAGCATCCCGAGCAGCCCGACGAGCTGGATCGCGGCGAGGGGAGTGACCTGCAGGAACGGCAGGTACAAGGGGTGGTCGGAGATCGCAGCCGACATCCAGAGGTCGCTCACGCGCTCGCTGGGCTGGGTCAGCACGTCCCACCCGAACGGCACCAGGTACCAGGATGCGACGACCAGGGCAGTGACGGCGACGCCCAGCAGGTGCAGGAGGTAGCGACCGCGCGCCGCCGCGGCGCGGAAGTTCAGGATCAGCAGCGCCACGATGCCCGCAGCGGCGTAGAAGATCCACGCCTCGTAGGTCAGCACCAGCAGGCCACCGATGATGCCGGAGGACAGCCAGTGCAGGCCGCCACGCTCGCGCGGCAGGCGCAGGCAGGTGGCGAGGATCCATGGGGTGAACACCAGGAGCGCGATGAACTCGTAGTCCTTGCTGGGCCCTGCGAAGACGGCCGGCGACAGCCCGGCGATCGCGAAAGCCACGCCTGGGCTGACCAGTCGCCTCCACAGCACGTAGCTGAGCACCACGGCGCCCGTCATCACGACGATCTGCATGTCGCCGAACAGCTGCCATGCCGGCCGGTCGACCACGCGGGCCACGTGACCGACGATCCACGGGTACAGCGGCGGGTACTCGCTCGGCATACCCTTGATGAACGGGTCCGCGGACGCCGAGGTGTCCATGAACTTCATGGCCATCGCCACGAAGCGGCCGGCGTCGCCGCTCAGGAGCCCGAAGCCATAAGGGGAACCGTGCAGTGTGGTGGCCAGGACGAGCGCCATCCAGGCGGAGTAGACACCGATCCCGACGCCGATGAGCTGGTCAGAGCGCCGCAGGAGGAACAGGGCGAGGACGACCGCGCCGGCCACCGCACCCACGCCCATCGGCATGACCACGCCGCCGACGGTGTAGGGATCGAGGTCGAACCAGCGAACGAGCACCACAGCCAACGCCGTCCCCACCACCCAGGTGGCGACGGCCACCGCGCTGTCGGACGTGAAGCCGCCCCGCATGCGCCGGGCCACTGCGCCCCCCTGACCCGCGGCGAGGGGCTCCTTACGGGTGGGGCGGTCCGCCCGTGGCAGGACCCGGCTGAAGGCACGTCGGCCGGAAGCGATCCACGCATGGCTCATGGCGAGCACCCTATAGAACCCGGCCGGATGTTTCGGCTGGCGTGGTGACCGCCAACGGGCTCGGCTACGCCAGGGCCGTGTCCAAGGACATGTTCAGTACCGCCGCTGCGCTCACATGGGCGCTGAGCAGGGGTTTTGTTAGGGTCGAACCCCCGACCAAAGGATACGAACCATGTCCAAGCTGTCATTCCTCGCTGGGCTCGGTGTCGGCTACGTGCTCGGCGCCAAGGCCGGCCAGAAGCGCTACAACCAGATCCGCACCCAGGCCGACCGGGTGTGGTCCAGCGGGCCCGTGCAGTCGCGCGTCGACACGGTGAAGCAGACGGTCAAGGAGCAGGCTCCGGTCGTCGCCGCCAAGCTCGGTGACGCGGCGAAGTCTGCCGGGGCGTCCGCGATGGACCGCGTCACGGGCGAGGACCTCCCGCCGAGCCTGCATCGCGGCACCGACGGTCACCTCCACGCCGACACCACCGGCTACGGTCCGGGCGGCGAGAGGCTCCCCTGACCCTGGGCGCACGCCGCCCGGCGCGACATGCCCGTTGGTATGCCGCGCCGGGCGGTCGTGCGTCAGGGCCCTGCGCTCAGATCCAGAGAGCCGGGTCCTTGAACATCGCCTCGTAGGGGTCCTCGCGCCCGTGCGGGAACCGGATCACCGCCGGTATGCCGGTCGCGATGGCCCCCGTCGGCACGTCCTTGACGACCACGGAGTTCGCGCCGATCTGCACGTCGTCCCCGATGTAGACAGGGCCGAGGATGCGCGCTCCCGCCCCGACGGTCACACGGCTGCCGACCGTGGGATGGCGCTTGACCCGCTGCAACGAGCGGCCGCCGAGCGTCACACCGTGATAGAGCATCACGTCGTCGCCGACCTCCGCGGTCTCGCCGATCACCACACCCATGCCGTGGTCGATGAAGAAGCGGCGCCCGATGACGGCACCCGGGTGGATCTCCACACCGGTGACCGAGCGGACGAACGTCATCAGCAGGCGTGCGGCCGGCTTGCCAAGACCGCCGCGAACCCAGAGCCGGTGCGCGAGGCGATAGGCCCAGATGGCATGCAGACCGGGAGAGTTCAGCAGGACGTCGGCTCGAGACGACGCTGCCGGGTCACGCTCGATCGCCGCGTCGAGGTCGTCGACGATGCGGCTGCGCGCGTGCCGGGCGTAGAGGGCTGGGGACACTGGGGAAGCGCCGCCGTCAGTCGAGCAGGTCGGAGAAGAGGATGGTGGACAGGTAGCGCTCGCCGAAGCTGGGGATGACGACGACGATCGTCTTGCCGGCGTTCTCGGGGCGCCGGGCCACCTCGTTGGCCGCCGCGAGCGCCGCGCCGGAGGAGATGCCGACCAGCAGGCCCTCCTCCTTGGCTGCCCGACGGGCCCACTCGACCGAGGTCTCGGCGTTGATGTCGATGACCTCGTCGTAGATGTCACGGTCGAGGATGTCGGGGATGAAGTTCGCGCCGAGGCCCTGGATCTTGTGGGGTCCGGGCTGGCCGCCATTGAGGATCGGCGACTCGGCGGGCTCCACGGCGATCATCTGCACCCCGGGCTTGCGCGCCTTGAGCACCTGACCCACACCCGTGATGGTGCCGCCCGTGCCGATGCCGGCCACGACGATGTCGACCTGGCCGTCGGTGTCCTTCCAGATCTCCTCGGCCGTGGTCTTGCGGTGGATCTCGGGGTTCGCCTCGTTCGCGAACTGTCGCGCCAGCACACCCCCGCGCTCTGCTGCGATCTCCTCCGACTTGGCGACCGCGCCCTTCATGCCCAGGGCGCCCTCGGTGAGGATGAGCTCGGCGCCGTAGGCGCGCAGGAGGGCGCGGCGCTCCTTGGACATCGTCTCGGGCATGGTGAGGACGACGTTGTAGCCGCGGGCAGCGCCGACCATCGCCAGCGCGATACCGGTGTTGCCGGAGGTCGCCTCCACGATCGTGCCGCCGGGCTTGAGCCGCCCCGAGGCCTCGGCCGCGTCGATGATCGAGACGCCGATGCGGTCCTTCACCGACGACGCTGGGTTGTAGAACTCGAGCTTGGCCACCACCGTCGCATCGCTGTCGATGAGGCGGTTGATCCGCACCAGGGGCGTGTTGCCGATGAGCTTGGTGACGTCGTCATAGATGGGCATGCGCGCTTCCTTGGATCGGTATGCCGCGGGGCCTGCTCCGCCGCGGGCTGCAGTCGCAGACGTCAGCGAACCTGACGTTATAAATATTCCAACAGACCGTTATGCGGATTGGCAACGCATGTCCGCAGAATGCGCAGTGCGGCACGGGTCACAGACTGGTGAGCAAGCGCTTACCCGCCACTAGAGTGACGCGCATGTCTGCGCTCCAGGTCGTCGCGCTCGTGGTCTGTGGGGTGGTCACCGTCGTGGCCATCGCCCTGTTCGCCCGCGTCGTCAACCATTTCCTCAGTGTCTTCCGGCTCGGCCAGCCCGACACCACCCGCACCGGCGACAAGGGCACCCGCACCGTGACCTTGCTGCGCGAGTTCCTGGGCCACACCCGGATGTCGAGGCTGCCCGTCGTGGCGGCGGCGCACTGGTTCACGATGATCAGCTTCGGGGTGCTGTTCTTCACCCTCGTCAACGCCTTCGGCCAGCTCGTCTCGCCGTCGTGGACGCTGCCGCTGATCGGTCACTTCCCGCCGTACGAGTGGGTGACCGAGTTCTTCGCGTGGACCGGTCTGGTCGGCATCGTGCTGCTGATGGCCATCCGCCAGAAGAACCACCCGCGCAGCGCCGCCGGTGAGGAAGGGCGCCGCAGCCGCTTCTTCGGCTCGACGTTCTGGCAGGCCTACTACGTCGAGCTGACCATCCTCGGCGTGACGATCTGCATCCTCACGCTGCGCGCGCTCGAGTACGACCTGGAGAAGATGTCCGGCGGCGGTCACGCCACCGCGCTGCACTTCCCGCTCACCGGCTGGCTCGGTGGGCTGTTCGGTGGCGCAGGGTCCGGGGCCCTCGAGAACGCCATCGTGGCCGTGGCCGCGGTCAAGATCCTTATCTCGTTCGCGTGGATGATCACCATCTCCCTGCAGCCGACGATGGGCGTCGCCTGGCACCGGTTCCTGGCGTTCTTCAACATCTTCCTCAAGCGGCACGCCGACGGCCGAACCTCGCTCGGCGCCCTCCAGCCGATGCTCGTGGGCGGGGAACCGCTGGACTTCGAGAACATCGAGGAGCTCGACGAGGACGCCGCGCTCGGGGTCGGCAAGGTCGAGGACTTCACCTGGAAGGGCCTGCTGGACTTCACCACCTGCACGGAGTGCGGCCGCTGCCAGTCCCAGTGCCCGGCCTGGAACACCGACAAGCCGCTGTCGCCCAAGCTGCTGGTGATGACCCTTCGGGACCACGCGCACGCCAAGGCCCCCTGGCTGCTGGCCGCCGAGGACGCCCGCGGTGAGCTGCCCGAGGCTGTCAGCGCCCTGGGCGAGCTGCCCCTCATCGGGAGCACGGGCTACGACGCCGACCACCCCCTGTCGGCCTACAACCCGCACGGTCCCGACGCGGTCATCGACCAGGATGTCCTGTGGTCGTGCACCACGTGCGGCGCCTGCGTCGAGCAGTGCCCTGTCGACATCGAGCACGTCGACGCGATCGTCGACATGCGCCGCTACCAGAACCTCATCGAGTCGGCGTTCCCCAACGAGCTCGGTGGCCTGTTCAAGAACCTCGAGAACAAGGGCAACCCCTGGGGAATGGCCGCCCGCGCGCGCCTCGACTGGGCCAAGGACCTCCCGTTCGACGTCAAGATCCTCGGGCAGGACGTCGAGTCCGCCGAGGACGTCGACTACCTGTTCTGGGTGGGTTGCGCCGGTGCCTACGAGGACCGCGCGAAGAAGACCACCCGCGCGGTGGCCGAGCTGCTCGACCAGGCCGGCGTGACCTTCGCGATCCTCGGCGACGGCGAGACCTGCACCGGCGACTCGGCCCGTCGCGCCGGCAACGAGTTCCTCTTCCAGATGCTCGCCCAGCAGAACGTCGAGACCCTCAACGAGGCGGGCGCGACCAAGATCGTCGTCACCTGCGCACACTGCTTCAACACCATCAAGAACGAGTACCCCCAGCTCGGCGGCAAGTACGAGGTGGTCCACCACACCCAGCTGCTCAACCGCCTCGTGCGCGAGAAGAAGCTGGTCCCGGTGGCCCGCCCCGCCGACGCCCCCGGCAAGTCCACCGCCAAGAACGTCGCCTCCACGGCCGAGACGGTCACCTACCACGACCCTTGCTACCTCGGCCGTCATAACGACGTCTACGCCCCGCCCCGTGAGCTCATCGGTGCCCTGCCCGGTGTCGAGCTCAAAGAGATGGAGCGCACCAAGGAGAAGTCCTTCTGCTGCGGCGCCGGGGGCGCCCGCATGTGGATGGAGGAGAAGCTCGGCACCCGGATCAACACCAACCGCACCGAGGAGGCCCTCGGCACGGGCGCAGAGCGGATCGCCATCGGCTGCCCGTTCTGCCGGGTCATGATCTCCGACGGCCTGACCGCCAAGCAGTCCGAGGGCGTCGGCGAGGACGTCGAGGTCGTCGACGTCGCCCAGATGCTCCTCGCGGCGGTCAAGCGCGGCGACGGCGGTCACCCGGTCGAGCCCGAGGCGGCCGACCCCACTCCCGACCCGGAGCCCGCTCCGGTCGGCTGACGGCTACCGGAGCTGGGCGGCGCCCACTCGGCTGGCCGGCATACCGACGGGCATCTCTGCCTCGGTCGGGGCCGCGCCGCCCAGGTGAGCGGGCCACCACCACGCCGTCGCCGGATACCGAGGCGGTTGTGGGTATGCCGCGGCGAGCTCAGCCACCATCGCGGCGATCCGCTCGCGAAGGCGGGTGGTGAGCTCCTCGGCCGTCTCCGCGTTGCCCGGTACCAGCGGCTCTCCCACCCAGACCCGCACGGCGGCGCCTCGCCGCAGGCTGAAGCGTCCGCCGATGGTCGCCACCCGATGCCCTCCCCAGTGCGCCACAGGGACCAGGGGCGCGCCGGTGGCCATCGCCAGGTAGGCCGCGCCGCGCCGCCAGCAGCCCCGCTCGCGAACGGTGAACGAGCGCCCGATGGTGGCCTCGGGGAAGATGCCGACAACCTCACCCTCCTGCAGGCAGCGCAGGGCTCCTCGCGCCGACGCCGCGCCGTGGTCACGGTCGACGGAGACATGACCCATGGACCGCATCGCCCGCGCCACCACGGGCACCTGGAACACCGCCTGCTTGGCGAGGAACCGCACATACCGACCGCGCGCCGTCCCGACCAGACCGACCAGCATGAAGTCGAGGTAGCCGTGGTGGTTCGCGACGAGCACGACCGGCCCGTGTTCGGGCAGGAGGTCGGCGCCGCGCACCTCGATCCGCAGCCCAAGGGCGCGCATCACGGCCCGGCAGCCACGGATCACCAGACGATAGGTCAGGTCGCTCACTCTGGTTGTTCGGAGCGACCTCGCCGACCGGTTGGGCAGATGGGCCGGAGCTCAGCCCACCTCGGCCATGAGAGCCGCGAGCTTGGCCCGCGAGCTGATGTCGAGCTTGCGGAAGACATGGCTCAGGTGAGCCTCCACCGTGCGCGAGGACAGGAACAGCAGCTCGGCGATCTCCCGGTTCGTCAGGCCCCGGGCCACGAGCTTGGCCACCCGAAGCTCGGCCCTGGTCAGGTCGCCCAAGGGGTTGGCGACGACATCGGTCGGGTCCGGGCCGCCGCACAGGGCGGCCACGGCAGCCACGCCGGTGAGCGAGAGCTGGCCGCCCACCACCCAGCCCGCAGGGAAGTCGTCCCCGGGGTCCTTCACGGGCTCGACGCCGGGTCGGTCATGGGCGACGGCATGGCGTCGCGAGCGCAGGGCCGCTGCGGCTGCAGCTGGATGACGGTACCCCGCCGAACCGGAGCTGCGCAGGATCGCGGCCAGCCCGTCGAGGGCGTCAGCCGCGCGCAGGGGCATGGGCACGTCCGCCGCGCGGCGGAGTGCCGAGAGGTATGCCGCCATGGCCTGCTCAGGCTCACCTGAGGTCAACAGCGCGTCACCCCCGAGCAGCAGAGCCTCCAGTGCGTCGCGTCCCAGGGCACTGCTGTCGGCCAGGACCACGAGGTCGGCGGCGCGCCCGGCGGCGCACTGGACCTCCCCGGCTGCCAGTAGCTCACGCGCCTCCTGGAGCTGGACGACGAGCCGCACCGCCCAGGGGAGGGCGTCGGTCTCGGCCTCGGCATGCTTCATACCGCCGTCCGTGCCACTGGCCCCGGTGACCATCCGATGCACCACCTCGGCGAGGAGAGCGATGCGGTCCTCGTGGAGCAGGTCGGCCTGGTCGCGGGCGTAGGCCGCGAGCGAGGCAGCCTCGACCATCCGGCCCTGCTCCCAGGCCACCTTGGCCTGCAGCGTGCGGGCCGACAGCGCGATCCACATCTCCTCAGGCGGAGGAGCCTCGAGGATGCTCGGGGCGAGCCTCTCCGCCTGGACGAGGTCACCTCGAGAGACGTAGACGTCCATGAGGGTTCGGCGCACCTGCCGGACGAGGTAGGCGTCGCCGTCACCCAGGGTCAGCGCCCGCTGGGCGGCCGACCGGGCGGCTCCGAGGTGACCGGCGTCGAGGTGCATCTCGGCGCGGATGGCCAGGGTCCGGGCGAGCTCGAGCTCTCGCGGCCCACTGGCCAGCGCCGCGGCGTGCTGCTCGGCGCGCTCCAGCAGTCGCAGACCCTCATAGGTCCCCCGCACCTCGGAGGCACAGATGCCTGCCCGGCGAGCCAGCTGTGACCCGACTCCTGGCGGCCCGTCGCCACTGTCGAGGACCGCCTCCAGCAGGTCGACCGCCTCGCGCGCTCGCATGGCCGTGTAGAGCGAGGAGAAGGCCCGGTTCGCCAGGGCGTAGCCGACCGCGCGGGAGTCGCGCCGCTCGCAGGCATGAGCGATGGCGGCCTGTAAGAGCTCGAGCTCGCACAGCCACGGCTCGTCCGATGCCCCGGCGTTGACGTCGGGTGGGAGGACGCGGTCCGCCCAGCGCAGCAGGCCGGCGTGAGCAGCCTCGTCGTCACCACATTCGGCGGCGAGCAGCTGCCCGCACTCCCGCAGCGGAGCAAGGATGTCGAACCGCCCGTCCGAAAGCACCTCGACCAGACTGCGTCGCGCCAGCGCCGCAGCGAGCTGGACCGCCTCGGGCCGGGACACCTCCCACAGGTCCAGCAGCACGTCGAGGCTCACGGGCCGCCCGATGACCGCGAGCCGCCGGAAACAGCGCTGCTGGTCGGGGTCGAGCAGGTCGTAGGAGCCGCGTGCGACGTCGGCCAGGGAGCCGGTCGCCACGACGTCACGCACCCCGATCAGCGCGATCTGGACGGCCAGCTGCTCGACGACCAGGGGCAGACCACCGCTGGCGGCCAGCAGGCGGCGCAGGGTGGTCTCGTGCTCGGACAGGTTCACGCTGCGACCGCCCGCCGCACTCACCCTCGCGAGCAGCAGCTCGATCAGCGGACCCTCGAGGGGCTCGTCGTCGCGGGGGACGGGCAGGGGCGACAGTCGCAGGACCGTCTCCTGCGGCATCGCCGCCACCGTGGTCGCGGTGCACAGCAGCCGGAAGGTGGAGGCCTCCTCCACCAGCTCGTTGACCAGCGCTCCCAGTCCGTCGATCCGGTCGACGCCGTCGAAGACCAGCAGAAGGTCACTGCCGTCGAGGGTGCGGCTCAGCGCCTGGGTCGGACTGTCCCCCGGCACCAGCCTGACCTGCAGCGCGTCGAGGCAGGCGCTGACCAGCCGGTCGACGGTGACGTGCGTCGAGCCCGGGACCCACACGTGCCGATCGGCCCCCGCCGCCAGATGGCGTGCCACCAGCGTCTTGCCACAGCCGGGGGGTCCGGTCAGGGTCACCCACCGGTTCCCCCCGAGCAGCTGACGCAGCCGCGCGAGGGTCTCCTCGCGGCCGACGCACGGGGTGAGCATCTGCTCAGGCTATCGAGGGGGACCCAGTACCTCAGGGTTTTCACGGATGCGAGCACGGCCGCCGTCCGTCATGGTGGAGGCCATCACCACGTGACACAGCGTGTTGGGTGACGTGGAGGGGCGCCACCCAGGGCGATGGTCCGGTCGGCGGCACCGGTCGCCATGACAAGGGCCGGGTCCAGTCCTTGGGGGAGACTGCACCCGGCCCTCGTCGTGCTGGTCAGCTGGTCAGCTGCTCAGCCGAGGTTGTTCTTGGTGAGGAACTCCTTGGCCACCGCGGAGGGGTCCTTCTTGTCCGTGACGACCTCGGTCAGGAGGGCTGCGAGGGTGGTCGTGTCGAGCTTGGCCGACACGGCGTTGAGAGCGCTGTCGATAGTCGGGGTGCTCTTGGACTTGGTGATGAGCGGCACGACGTTCTGCGCGGCATACATGTGCTTGGGGTCGTCCAGGGCGACCAGGTTGTTTGCGGCGATGTTCGGGTCGGTCGTGAACAGGTCACCGGCGTCGATCTGGCCGCTCTTGAGCGCGTTGAGCGTCAGCGGGCCACCGGCGTCGAGCGGGCGGAACTCCTTGAACGTCAGCCCGTAGATCGCCTTGAAGCCCGGGAGGCCGGTCGGGCGCGTCTTCCACTCGGGCGGCCCACCCACGGTCAGCTGCTGGGACTTGCCCGCGAGGTCGGCGATGGACTTGACGCCCAGCTGGTCGGCCCGCGCCTTCTTCATGACCAGGGCGTCCTTGTCCTCGGCCGCCGACTTGTCCAGCACCATGAGGGTCGCGGGGAGCGCTGCCTTCAGCTCGGTGTAGACCCCGTCCGCGTCCTTCGCGGAGGCGTTCTTGTTGAAGTACTGCGTCAGCACGCCGGTGTACTCGGGGATCAGGTCGATGGAGCCGTCCTGGAGCGCGGGGATGTAGGCCTCGCGGGCACCGATGTTGAGCTTCTTGCTCACCTTGATCCCCTTGGCCTCGAGCGCGCCGGCGTAGATCTCGGCCAGGAGAGCGCTCTCGGGGAAGTCGGCCGATCCGACAGTGATCCCGCCGGAGCCGGCGCCACCGCCGGAGCTGCTGCTGCCGGTGGACAGGGGGTTGCCCCCCGAGCTGCCACAGGCTGCCATCGACAACAAGGCCGCCGACACGGAGACGGCGAGCGCGATCTTGGGCATCTTCACGTGCTTCTCCAATACTGGTCCGTCGGCTCAGGTCAGCCGCGGGTGGTCTCTAACGTACGGGTCTTGGTGTCAATCTCTACATCGTTGTGGGTATTCCCTCGACGCGGGACCCGACCGGTCAGACCGGGCGACACGGCATACCTCTGCACGAGGGCGAGGACGAGGTCGACGGCGAGCGCCAGCACGGCCACTAGCACCGCACCGCTGGCCATCTGGGGGAAGTCACGCACCTTCTGGCCGTCGATGAGCAGGCGCCCGAGGCCGCCGAGGCCGGCCACCGCGGCGATCGTCGTCGTGGCCACGACCTGCAGGGCGGCCGAGCGGACCCCCGAGAAGACGAGCGGCAGCGCGCAGGGGACCTCGACCTTGCGCAGGACCTCGAGGCCGGTCATGCCCATGCCCTTGGCGGCGTCACGGGCGCCGGGGTCGACCTCGTCGACGCCGGCATAGGCGCCGCTCATCATCGGGGGGATGGCCAGCACGATGAGCACGATGAGGCTCGGGACGAGGAAGGCCGTGTCGCCCGAGAGCTTGGGGAAGAGCCAGAGCACCATGACGTAGAGGAGGCCCAGGCTGGGGATGGCCCGGGCGGCGCCCGCGAGGTTCACGACGAAGAAGCGCCCGCGGCCGGTGTGGCCGATCGCCAGGCCGATCGGGATGGCGATGACCGCGGCGATGACCAGGGCGATGGCGGAGTACCAGAGGTGCTCCCACAGGCGGTTCGGTATGCCGTCGCCCCCGGTCCAGTGGGCCGGGTCGCTCAGCCAGGCGAGGATGGTGGCGATCATGCCCGGGCCCCCGTCACTCGAAGCCACGGCGTGAGCAGGCGTGTGAGCAGGATGATCACGACGTCGAAAAGGAGGGCCAGGATGACGCAGGCGAGGATGCCGACGACGATCGGGTCGTAGAAGCTGCGGTCGAAGCCGTCGGTGAAGAACAGGCCCAGCTGGGGGATGCCGATGATGGCAGCCACGCTGACGATGCTGACGTTGCTGACGGCCGCCACCCGCATACCGGCGGAGATGACCGGCACGGCCAGGGGCAGCTCGACGGCGAAGAACCGCTTGACGCGCCCGAATCCCATCGCGCTGGCCGACTGCTGGACGTGCTCGGGGACGGCCCCGAGGCCGTCGGCGACCGTGCGCACCAGCAGGGCCACGGTGTAGAGGGTCATGGCGACCAGCACGTTGACCGGGTCGAGGATCTGCCGGTGGATGACCGAGGGCAGTAGGACGAACAGCGCGAGGCTCGGGATCGTGTAGAGCAGGCCGAACCCGGCGGTCAGGGGCGCGTAGAGCGGGCGGTAGCGACGGGCGAGCCACCCGAGCGGCAGCGCGATGATCAGCCCGAGGACCAGCGGCAGACCCGCGAGGTAGACGTGCTGCTCGGTGCGAGACATCACGTCGTCGAGGTGGTCGAGGAACCAGGTCATGGGGCTGACGCCGCCCCGGGGGTCGCCGGGTCCTCGAGCTCTGGTCGCTGAGCCTGCTCGATGGCGGTGAGCACCTCGTGGGCTCGCACGGTGCCGACGAGGGCGCCCGAGTCATCGACGATGACACCTCGGCGGCTCGGGCTGGACAGGGCGGCGTCGAGCGCGGAACGCAGGGGACCGTTGGCGAGGGCCACCGTGCCGCCGCGGTGCAGCATCTCGGAGGCCACGGGTCCGCTCAACCGGTGCGGCTCGACCCAGCCGAGGGGATGGTTGTCGCCGTCGACGACCAGGACCCAAGGATCGAGGGCGCCGGCTCGACCGTCGACGCTCTCGCCGAGCGACAGGGTGCGCTCGGACGCGAGGGGCAGGCGTGGGGTGGGCTGGAACGACAACGCGCGGTAGCCGCGGTCGCGCCCGACGAAGTCGGCCACGAAGTCGTCGACGGGGTGGGCCAGCAGGTATGCCGGGTCGGCCAGCTGGGCGAGGTGGCCGCCCACGCGCAGGACGGCGACCTTGTCGCCGAGCTTGATGGCCTCGTCGATGTCGTGGGTGACGAACACGATGGTCTTGCCGAGGTCCTCCTGGAGCCGTAGGAACTCATCCTGGAGCTGCTCGCGGACCACCGGGTCGACAGCGCTGAACGGCTCGTCCATCAGCATCACCGGCGGGTCGGCCGCCAGTGCACGTGCCACGCCCACGCGCTGCTGCTGGCCGCCGGACAGCTGAGCGGGGTAGCGCTTGGCGAAGGCCGGGTTGAGGCCGACGCGTTCGAGGAGCTCCATCGAGCGGGACTGCGTCTTCTGCTTGTCCCAGCCGAGCAGCCGAGGCACTGTGCCGACGTTGTCGAGGACCGTGCGGTGGGGGAACAGGCCCGCGTGCTGGATGACGTAGCCGATGCCCCGGCGCAGCTCGGTCTCCTTCATCCGGGCGGTGTCGCGACCGTCGAGCATGATCGCTCCGGAGGTCGGCTTGATCATGCGGTTGATCATCCGCAGGCTCGTGGTCTTGCCGCAGCCGGACGGCCCGACGAGCACGGTGATCTTGCCGCTGGGTGCCTCGAAGCTCAGGTTGTCGACGGCGACAGTGCCATCGGGATATCGCTTGGTCACTCCGTCGAAAGCGATCATGCGCCACAACCTAACCCAGACACATGACGTGCGTCTGCGCCCGAAAGTCACGGAACAGCCCCGATACTGGGCCGCGTGCGTCCTCCCCTGATCCTCGACGGAGCCCATCTCGACCTCGACGGCCTCGACCGGGCTGCCCGCGGCGACAGCGTCGAGGTCGATCCCGACGCCCTCGCCACGGCTGCCCAGTCGCATCGCAACGCCGCCGCAGTGAGCGCCATCCGGCCTGTCTACGGCCGGACCACTGGCGTCGGGGCTGCCCGCGACGAGACGACGACCTCGACCGTCGACCACGGGCTGCGCCTGCTGCGCTCGCACGCCGCGGGGTGGGGGGAGGCCATCCCCGAACGGGTCGTGCGTGCGGCGCTCGCGGTGCGGGCGAACCAGCTGCTGGCCGGCGGGTCGGGTGCGAGCCCAGAGGTGGCCCTGACACTGGCCGAGCTGGCCTGCGCACCAGCGGACGAGCTGCCCGTGGTCCATCGGTACGGGTCCTTGGGCACGGGCGACCTCACGGCCTTGGCCGAGGTCGGGCTGACGCTGATCGGCGAGCGACCGCGTGCTGGCGGGCGGCAGCACGCGTCGCTGTCGCTGACCTCTGCCGACGCGCTGCCGCTGATGTCGTCCAACGCCTTCGCCATCGCCGAGACGGGTCTGCACGCTGCCTCGCTCCATGCCCTGGCCCGCGCGGCAGACACCGTCTGCGCGTTGAGTTTTGTTGCACTGCAGGGAAATCCGGAGGCGCTCACCGGTCGAGCCGCCGCTGCCACGCCGTTCCGAGGGGCCCAGGAGGTCGCCCGGGTCCTGCGTGAGCTGCTGGCCGACCAGGACGGCGAGCCGGCCCACATCCAGGACTTCTTCGGTCTCCGCACCTGGCCTCAGGTGCACGGGCCGGTCCTCGACACCGTGACCGAGCTCAAGGCGGTGGTCGAGGCCACGGCGAACACCGCCTCGGAGAACCCGCTGTTCGGCAGCGGCGAGTCCGGACCGGTCGCGACGCATCATGGCGGGTTCCACGCGGCATACCTCGTGTTGGCGGTGGACACGGCGCTGCTCGCACTCACGCGGTCAGCGCAGGCCGTGCAGTCGCGCATCAGCCACACCCTCACTGACGCCGACAGCGGGCTACCACGGTTCCTGTCCGACTCGACACCAGGGTCGTCCGGGGTGCTGATCGCGGAATACGTTGCAGCATCAGCCCTTTCGACGATCCGCAGCGCTGCCTCGGCGCCATCCAGTGTGCAGACTGCTGGGGTGTCGGCGGGTATCGAGGACGACGCGAGCTTCGCCGGACAGGCTGCGCTGCGGCTCGGTGAGGCGACGGTCGCCTACCGGCGGATGCTGGCGGTCGAGCTGGTGTGCACGGTGCGGGCGCTGCGGATGCGCGGGGTGACTCCTGTGGGTGAGCTGGGTGATGCGCTCGCGCGGTGCGCGACGCTTCCGGCAGGTGTCGAGGACCGCGACCTGTCACCGGAGCTCGCGGCGGCCGAGCGCATCGTCGAGGGGTATGCCGTGTCGACGCCCGAGGAGCGTTAGAGGCGCTAGCCGGTCTCGCCGAGCAGGTGGGTGACGAGGTAACGCGCCGACTCCTCGTGCCAGCGCTCCGCCTGCCGCAGCATCGCGTGCCCGTCACCCTGGACGGCGACGTAGGTGACGTCGGCCCCCTCGCGAGTCAGGGTGTCGGCCATCGCCCGCGACTGTCGAGGCGAGGTCATTCGGTCGCGCGTGCCGTGCATGACCAGCACGTGCAGACCCGGGTGCCACCTAGGAGTGTCCTGTCCCTCGACCCAGGGTGCCAGGGCGGCGATGGCCCGGATGCGCTCGTCGTCGCCGAGGTGCAGGGCGACGCGGCCGCCCATGGAGTGGCCGAGCAGGCCGATCGGCACGCCGGGGTACCTCGCGCCTATCTGCTCCAGCGCGAGCCGCGCATCGGCCACCGGACTGGCGGCTGAGGCGTTCCAGCCGCGCACGGCATACCTCAAGGACGCCACGGCCACGTCACCGTCGCCCGCGCGAGCCACCGAGCGGGCGAACGGCGCCATGCGCCACACGGCCGACTGCCATGGGCGGACCGCCTGCTGGCTGCGGGCCTTGCCGCCGTGCAGGACGAGCGCGACAGCACGCGGATGCTCCAGCTCGGCGGGCCAGAGCAGGCGGGCGGCTCCCACAGCACTCCTGGGGTTTGGGGTTGGGGTCGGGGTCGGACGGTTCGTCGTGGCTCGTTCGGCGCCAGGTGGCTTCCGGATTGGTTCGCGGCCGGACGGCTGCCGGCTCAGAGAGGGGTCGTGTGGAAGTTCTTGAACGAACGGCTCGCGGTCGGGCCGCGCTGCCCCTGGTAGTGGGAGCCGTACTTGCTGCTGCCGTAAGGGTTCTCGACAGGGGACGAGAGACGGAAGAAGCAGAGCTGGCCGATCTTCATCCCCGGCCAGAGCTTGATCGGCAGGGTGGCGACGTTGCTCAGCTCGAGGGTGACGTGACCGGTGAACCCGGGGTCCACGAACCCGGCCGTCGCATGGGTGAGCAGGCCGAGACGGCCCAGGCTGGACTTGCCCTCGACTCGCGCGGCGACGTCATCGGGCAGGGTGACCGTCTCGTAGATGGAGCCGAGCACGAACTCACCCGGGTGCAGCACGAACGGCTCACCCTGCTCGACCTCGACGAGCCTCGTGAGGTCGGGCTGGTCCTCGGCAGGGTCGATGTAGGGGTACTTGTGGTTGTCGAAGAGCCGGAAGTAGCGGTCGAGGCGCACGTCGACGCTCGACGGCTGGACCATGTCGGGGTCCCAGGGGTCGAGGATGACCCGTCCGGCGTCGATCTCGGCCTTGATGTCACGGTCGCTCAGCAGCACGGGGAGAGACTAACGCGAGGGGTATGCCGGGGGCGGTGAGTCTCGCCTGCGCGTTCGGTTAGACTGCCTGCCGCACCGCCTGCGGGCGGTGCCTGCCGGTGTAGCTCAATGGTAGAGCGCCAGCTTCCCAAGCTGGACACGCGAGTTCGATTCTCGTCACCGGCTCCGCCCGCGACCGAGTGGTGTTCGCGAAATTCACCCGCAATGTGGCGCGAGGTTCGCCACCTGCGCGTGGAAGCACCAGGGGCACGCCCGCTCGGTGGGGCCGATTCTCCCCGACCACGGCTGGACTGCTCCCGGGGACGTCCAGCCACTCAATGGGATGCGTCCTACCGCCCAGATGGACGCACGATCTGACCCTCCCGACATATGTGGCGCTCGACGCATTCCCGTGGTCAAATCTTGGGAAATCGCTGTGGCAATGGTGCCGCGGCGGGCCAGATCGGGGGAAAGATGAAGAGTTCGACCGGCAAGTCATTCATGTTCCGGGCTGCAGGGGCCGCCTTGGCCGTGGCCTTCCTACCAGCGGTGTCGGCTGCGGCCTCGCCCGCTCCTGGCGAGCCGCAGGTCATCAGCGACGACTCGCTCTCGGCCCGAACGACGGTGGTCGACGGCGGCGCGAAGGTGCTCCCGACCACGCGGACGGTCGCGCACTGGTACGGCCAAACGATCGACCCGAACAATGGCGTCAACTACCACTACAACATGGTCGGTGCAGACCCGAACACCTGCTCAGGGGCCGGCTGCGACACGACCGTCCAGGTCGACATCACCCCCATCGTCGTCAACATCGCCGGCCGCACCTTCGACGGCAACGACGTGGTCCAGCCGACTCTTGCTTCGCCGTTGTTCCAGAACAACGACTACGGCTCGACTCCGGCCGCGACCGCAGCAGGCAACTTCCCGGGCCTGCCGCAGCAGATCCGGGGTCCAGGCGGAGCCCTGTCACAGCAGGACGCCGGCGTGCCCCTGCAGCTCCAGGATGCCACGATGCGGGCGCAGTTCAACCGTACCGGTGCCAGCCCGTACCACCTGCGCCTGCACGCGAACGTCCTGCCCGCTGTGACCATCACCGTCCCCCAGCAGCAAGGCACGCTGTTGCGAAGCGGCCGCGGCGTGGTCTTCCCGGCAATCGACTACGGCTGGTGGTCAGGGCAGATCAACCACCTCGAGAACAGCGCTGACCCGACCCACCTGCCGCTCTACCTGACCAATGACGTCCTGCTCTACACCGGCAACGATCTCAGTACCACCGGCGTCATCGGGTACCACGGCACCGGGGCCGCCGGCCTGAAGAAGGGCTATGGCAAGACACAGGGCAACGGCGTGGTGCAGACCTTCGCGTGGGCCTCGTACCTCCAGCCTGGCGTCTATGCCCGGCCCGATGGCGGAACCGTCTGGGCGCTCCAGGACATCCACGCGATCACTCACGAGATCGCCGAGTGGGCTGACGACCCGTTCGTCAACAACTACGTGGAGCCCTGGCTCACCCCCACGGCCCCGCAGTACGGCTGCACGAGCGTGCTCGAGACGGGTGACCCAGTGGTCGGCATCGGCTTTGCCAAGGGAACCAACCCGTACTTCCAGGGACCAAACCCCAACGGCACACAGAGCGCCGACGGCTTCTACCACCCCGAGGACGAGGCGCTCCTGCCCTGGTTCATGCGGTCTCCGTCCAACGCGACGGGCTCCGAGGCGAACCAGAGCGGCACCGGTGGCCGCTACACCCTCATGGGCGACCTCAACCCCTTCCCAGGATTCCGCCAGCCGGCGACCGGCTGCTGAGTTCCAGCGATTCCGGTCAGACCAAACAGGCAGGCCGAGGGGTGTGCGCCACAAGATTTCGCCTTGTGGCGCGCACCTCTGCGGCGGTCATCGGCAGCCAGGGCACCGACGTCCACTGACAGTGGGCGCCGCGTGGACAGACCGAGGTGGCCAGATCCGGAAGCGTCTATCCGCCGGCTGCCGGTACCCCCCTAGCGATCGACTGTCAACGCCCACCACCTCCAGAGCGCCTTGCGAACCGACCCGGCCCACGCCCCGATCGCGGACGCTGGGGTGCAAGTACACCCCCTCAGGGATGGGCTTGGCCGGAGTTAGCATCATGGGTGGAGTCGCGTCGGGGTGCTTCGCGACCACGATGGGCGGTCGCGCCGTGGGAAGTCACGACCGCGACGTCAGCGGGCTAGACCCATTGCGCGTCGCAGTGGAGGCATCGCCAAAGCGCGTCGCGTCGCTGGTTTGCCCGGTTCGTACTGCGCCTGGTGAAGCGCACGCCGGCCGGGGCGGTGACACCCGATACCGCAGTCCGCTCGCATGCGGCAGAGCGTCTTGTAGCCGGACGCGCCCGCAGCCGAGGGCCGATTGTCGATTCTTCGATGCAGGCGGCGACCACACTCAAGGCCGGGCTCAGGACTCGCTGACGCCTGTCGCTCTTGTCAGATGCTGAAGACGTTCCAACAGATGTTGATGCGCCTCGCCTGATCTTCGAGCACAGGCATTTCACCGGTTGTGGCAGCTGATTCCGCTGCCAGTCCCGCTCACGACGGGTGAGCTGAAGGTTCCCGCTGCTCGCTTCCTGCACCGCGCGAATCGCGTACGCTGCGGCGCCGAGATCATGTTCGGCGACATGACCGACGCACGCTGCCTGACCGGCGGTGTAACCAGCGAACCAGGCGCCCCCTGCAATGGGCGCAGGCCGCATGGCAACGCCCCGCACCATGCGCCCCATGACAACTCATTTGTCAGGGGGACGCGTGCCCTCTTTGCCAAACCCTGAACAACTTTGGGGCGTTCGCGACTTTTGTGGCCATAACCGGCTCCGAGATGGCTCGTTGGCCCAGTGGGTGGCCACGCCGGTCCCCCTCCCCCGAACGAAGGGCCCCTCG
>NZ_DASYGF010000027.1:0-37075 GCF_036000045.1 Pedococcus sp. | reverse complement strand
CCCTGGCTCGACGAGGTCGAGAGTCTGTGCCGGGAGGCTCAGGAGCGCACCGGAGGCCTGTTCTCGGCCTGGTCCTCCACCACAGGTGACTACGACCCGACCGGGCTGGTCAAGGGATGGGCCGTCGAGAAGTCGAGCCAGCTCCTGACCGAGGCGCCGCGAGTCTCCTTCTGTATCAATGCCGGTGGTGACCTTGTGGCCGGCCACGGCAGGTGGGTCGAGTCGTCCACCTGGCGGGTCGGCATCGAGAACCCCCGTGAACCGGGCACAGTGGCGGCGACCGTGCCGCTGACCGACGGCGGCCTGGCGACCTCGGGCAACGCCGCCCGCGGTGCCCACATCCTCGACCCGCGCGACGCCCAGCCGGTGGTGCGGGAGGGGTCCGCCACCGTCTGGGGCCCGACCCTGCTGTGGGCCGACGTATGGGCCACGGCGCTGTTCGTCGACCCCGACGCCGGGCGCGCCGCGATGGAGGCCCACGACCCGGCATACCGCTGCCTGGTCCTTTAGGAGCGGTTACCGCAGCGGCACGCCCAGGGCGGCTGCGAGGGCCTCGGCATCCGTTACGGGTGCGTCGCAGACGAACCCCCGGCACACGTATGCCGCCGCGCGGCCACCGACCAGGGGACGCTGCGCCAGCAGGGGGTGGCCGGGCTCGTCGGGCGACCCGTGAGCGATGACCAGTCCCGGGGAGGTCGAGCGCCGGGCGACAGCCAGCAGCTCGGCCGCCTCGTCGTCGTCCGGGCCGCGCCCGACGACGGCCACCTGGAGCGGTCCGGCGACCGCTGCCTCGGCCACGGCCAGCGCCCACCCGCCGAAGCGCGGGTCCCGAGAGGCGAGCAGGCCGGACGCGGCCAGCGCCGCGTCGGCTCGCTCACGCTGGCCGGTGTCGCCGGTCAGGGCAGAGCAGGTCAGCAGCGCCCCCGCGATGGACGACTGCCCGGAGGGCTCGGCGTTGTCTGCCTGGCTGCGAGGTCGCAGCAGGAGCGGGTCCGCATCCGCCGCGGTGTCGTGGAAGCCGCCGTCCGCATCGCCGAACTGCTCGACCGCGGTGGCCAGCAGGTCCCGAGCGACCCCCAGCCAACGGGCGTCCCCGGTGGCCTGGTGCAGGGCCAGCAGCCCCTCCGCCAGGTTGCCGTAGTCGTCCGCCACGGCGTTCGCGGCTCCGACCTGTCCGTCGCGGGACGAGCGCCGCAGACGCCCGTCGACGAGGTGGTGACCCACTAGGAGCTCCGCGCACCGGCGGGCCGCCTGGACCAGCGAGGAGTCCTCAAGGATGACACCGGCATCGGCAAGACCCGCGATAGCCAACCCGTTCCACGACGTCACGACCTTGTCGTCGCGAGTCGGCTGCGGGCGGCCGTTTCGGTTCTCCAGCAACAGGTTTCGCGCGTCCTGCCACCACTGAGGGTCGGCCGGGTCGGCGAGCAGCTGCAGGGTTGAGCTGCCGTGCTCGAACGTGCCTCGTTCGGTCACGTGCAGCAGTGCGGCCGTTGCTCGGCCGTCATCGTCACCGAGCACGTCCACGAGCTGCGCAGGCGTCCAGGCATACGTCAGGCCTTCGACGCCGTCGGTGTCGGCATCCAGGGCAGACGCGAAGCCGCCCTCGGCGGTCCGGAGGTCGCGCACCAGGAAGTCGGCCGTCTCGGCAGCCACCCGGCGGGCCAGCTCGTCGCCAGTGGCTCTGTAGAGATGGGCGTAGACGCGAAGCAGCTGCGCGTTGTCGTAGAGCATCTTCTCGAAATGAGGCACGACCCAGCCCGCATCGACCGAGTACCTCGCGAAGCCGCCGGCCAGCTGGTCGTAGATGCCACCTCGGGCCATCGCCTCGCACGTTCGGCGCGCCATGGCCAGGGCATCCGTGGAGCCGGTTCGCGCGTGATGCCGGAGCAGGAGCTCGAGCACCATGGAGGGCGGGAACTTCGGAGCGCCGCCGAACCCTCCGCGGGCGACGTCGAACTGGGCGGCCAAGGTCTCCACCGCCTGCCCGAGGGCGGCCTCGTCGATCGGCTGCGGTGCCGCGCCGACGCTCACCTGACGGAGCCGGTCGGCGATGTGGGCACCGCTGTCCAGCACGCGCTCCCGCTGGTTGGTCCAGACCTCGCGGACCTGCGCCAGCACCTGAAGGAACTGCGGCTTGGGGAAGTAGGTCCCGCAGAAGAACGGCTCTGCGTCCGGAGTGAGGAAGCACGTCATCGGCCAGCCACCGTGACCGGTCAGGGCCGTCGTGGCGGTCATGTAGACGGTGTCGACATCCGGTCGCTCCTCGCGGTCCACCTTGACCGCCACGAAGCCACCATTCACCGCGGCGGCCACCTCCTCGTCCTCGAAGGACTCGTGGGCCATCACATGGCACCAGTGGCACGCGGCATACCCGACGGAGAGCAGGACGGGCACGTCCCGACGCCGCGCCTCCGCGAACGCCTCCTCACCCCACTCCTGCCAGTCGACCGGGTTGTCCTTGTGCTGCAACAGGTAGGGAGAGGTCGAGTCAGCGAGACGGTTCGGCATGCGCTCACTCTGCCTCACAGGTCGCCGCCCGACGCGCGGGCCAGGGGGTCTGTAGGCATGCGACTGCGTGGCCGGGGCTCAGCCCATGCCGATGGTCCCCGTTCCTCCGGAGTTGGAGCCCATCCCGGGAGTGATCTTGAACGAGCCAGGCGGCATGTCTCCGTACTCGTCTGCCCTGCGCTCATCTCGGGTGCGGTGGTCCCGCAACCGGCTCGTCACGCCGACTGTCAGGCCCACGATGATGGCCAGCACGCCCAGGGCGAACACTCCGATGAGCAGTAGGCCGATGAAAGGAACTCCGAACACTGTTCCGACCTCCTCCAGAGGTGGTGGGCGCGGCTGACGCACCATGAAGCGAGACTACGGTGATCTCGGAGAGTCGGGATGGTCCTTGTCCGAGGTCGGCGTACAGGTAGGACGCTGGCACGCCCGCGCCGGTTCCACCGGGCGCGTGCGGCACAGGTCGGGGCGGAGACAGGCGATACTGGCCGCCATGTCCGGTCCCAGGCGAGCCGTCGCTCGCATCACCGCCCCGCGCTCGCGCGCCCGGCGCGTGGTCGCCGTGCTGACCGTGGTGGTCCTCGCCGTGGTGGGCGGGCTGTTGGCCGACGCGCTGGTGATGGTCCACCGCATACCGACGATCGCCGTGCGGGTGCCGACCTCGGGCGGCTCGCCGGTGTTCCTGCTGCTCGCGTCCGACTCGCGTCAGCGCCTCGAGGGCGCCGACCGGCAGAGGTATGCCGACCCGGTCCAGGCTGAGGGGGAGCGGGCCGACCTGATCTACCTGCTCAGAACGGGCGGCCCGGGGGCCCCTGCGCTGGTGTCGGTGCCGCGGGACCTCTTCGTCGGCTCGCTGCAGCATGACCCCCACCGCCTGGGCATGTCACTCCAGCAGGGCCCCCAGGCCATGGTCGACACTCTGTGCCGGGACCTGGGAGTGGGGGTCGACCACGTGGTCATCGCCGACTTCCCGGGGCTCATCGACGCCGTGGACGCCGCAGGAGGCGTGAGCGTGACGACCTCGGGGCCGCTCCGTGACCTGGGGTCGGGCCTGAGCCTGCTCGCTGCCGGGACGCACCACCTGGACGGGGCGCAGGCGCTGGCGTGGGTGCGCTCGCGGCACCCCGAGGTCCGCCGGGCCGGAGCCTGGGTGCCGGACCCGTCGGCCGACCCGACACGCAGCTCCCACGCGACCCAGGTGCTGGGTCAGCTGGCGGCTGCGGCCGCAGACCCGGTCACGGCGCAGCGGATGGCCTTGTCCGCAGCACCACGGCTCCGCCGCGACGAGGGCAGCTCGCTCGCGGTCCTCGCTGGTCTGCTGTGGGCGTTGCATGAGGCCGCGGGGGCCGGACACGTCGCGACGGTTCCGGCCCGGTTCGCGCCGACCGAGGTGCCGGTCGCCTTCATGGACCGTCGCACACAGGCCGCCCTGGCGCCCTTCCGTAGTGCCACCTGTACGCCGGCTCGCCGCTCATCCTGAGCCGATTTGCCCAAATCGCCCCTCATTTTCACGAATCGGCCCGGAACCTGAATGGTTCCTGTATGTTGCGCATCGTTTCACTTCATCGTCAGGGGAGCCCCACATGCTGAACAGCCCAACTCGTCTGCGCGCCGTCCTGGCCGCCACCGCGCTCGCCGGTGGTGCCATCGTCGGCTGCGCGACCGCCGCCTCGGCGGCGACGGGCACGACCATCACCCTGAGCCCCAGCGACGTCGTGGCCACCGGCGACCCGCTGACCGCCTCGGGCACCTGCGTCACGGGGTCGCGCACGGCGGTGGTGACGGTGGTCCAGAACAGCACCGTCCTGGACCAGACCGCCGCCAACCTCTCGCCCTCGCACGGCTACAGCGTGACCCTCGACGTCTCCCAGGGAACCCTCGGCCCGGCCACGGTCACGGTCGACTGCTACCAGTACCCGACCGCAGCTCCCGTGGGCAGCGCCTCGGCCGACGTGGGCATCGACGATGGCTCCGGCGGCCCCAACGTGCCCGTGACGATCTCGCCCTCCAGCGTGCACATCGGCGGCCAGATCACGATCACGGCGACCTGCCCGGCGGGCACCCCCACCGCGGAGGTCCTGGCCGGCAGCGGTACCAACTCCCAGCCGTTCTTCGACAAGACCGTGACCCCCGCTGTGGACGGCACGCTCAGCGTGACGACCACGGTGGCGGCCGGTCCGCTCGTGGCGGCCGGCCCCGGCGGAGCGGTGGTGCTGTGTGGCACGCCCAACAACCCCACCGGCTTCGGCTTCGCGGACCTGACCATCCTGGCCGCTCTGCCCGGGTCCGCCGTTCCCCCGGCCACTCCGTCGGCTCCGGCCGGGCCGGCCGAGTCGGCGACCCCGCCGGCCAGCGCCGTGCCGACCCTCGCGTACACCGGCAGCGACGCGCTGCCCATGACCGCGATGGCACTGGGCCTGCTCGCCATCGGTGGGGTCATGCTGGTGACGCGTCGCCGGCTGCGCGCCTGACGCTCCACCCGGTCGAGACAGGAGACGGGGCCGCCCACCTGGGCGGCCCCGTCTCGCATGCTCAGGACGAGTGATGCCGTGGTCAGCCCCTCCTCCGAGCGAGCGGTATGCCGGCGCCGGTCGCCCGAGGTGGACTTCCGCTGGGGGTGAGCGCCGAGCCCGGTCAGCCGTCGAGCGCCTTCAGGAGGGCGACACAGAAGGAGACGACGGCCGCGTCGCCGCCCTGGCCCGCGCGACCGGCGTGGAAGGCCGTGCGCACGTAGCTCCAGGCGAGTGCCTCGTCCTCGTCGATGCCAGCCGCCTCGGCGCAGATCGACACCCGCCGGCGGGCGAGGTAGCGCAAGGCCGATCCGGTGCCGAGCTCGTGCACCCGGTGGCGCAGCAGTGGCTGGATCTCGAAGGCGGGGTGGCCTGCCATGGCGCGCGGGCCGATGGCAAGCCAGTCGGGACGTCCGCTGCCTGGCAGGCTCGCCAGCACGTTGTCGACGTGCAGTCGGGTGTGGAGCAGCGTGCTGTCGCAGGCCGGGTCGCTGGCCAGCGCCCTGACGAGCCCCTCGGTGCGCTCGACCATGCGCCGCGGCAGGACGCCCTGCGTGGCCGCCAGCTGGGCGACCTGCCCGCGGGCGAACGACGAGAGGGTCCGCAGACCTGGCGGCGCGGGGACGTGGAGCTCGGCCAGGAGGCCACCGACCACCTCGCAGGCCATGTCGGTATCGGCGAAGTGCAGGTCGCGCGAAGCGTCGAGGGCCTCCAGCAGCACGGCTCCTCGTGCGGGGTCTGCTGCCACGAGCCGGACCGCGCCGCGGCCGTGCCAGTGGCGCAGCGCCAGCGCCTCGTCCCGGCTCGCCTCGGCGGGCCAGGTCAGCTTGAGCACGAGCGGCTGGTCGTCGCGGACGACGGGAACGACGACGGCGGTCGGGCGCGTGACGGCGTCGGCCGAGGCCTCCAGACCCCAGGCGTCGAGGACCTCGGCCAGGAACCGGGGCGGCCGTACCGTCCGGTTGGGGCCAGCGGGGTCGACCCGCGTCACCGCAGCCCCGGGAAGGCCGAGAGTGGGACCCCCCACCGCGAGGCGAGCACCTCGGTCTCGCCGAGCCAGCCCACGGCGGAGGCGAGGGGCTTGGGATCGCCTGCCGCAGAGGCCATGTCGCGGGCGTTGGCAGCCCGGAGCTCGGTGAGGACCTGAACCGCGAGGCGCGCCGCAGCCACAGGGGTGGTCACCGCGAAGGGGAGCGGGTAGCCCAGCGGTGTGGGCCCGGCCGACGGTCCGGCCAGGACCTCCTGGATCTGCTCGCGTGCCTGGAGCGTGGCCAAGGTGGCGTGCGCCAGTGCCCCCTGCGCCCCGTTGGGGGACTGGGCCGCCACAACCTGCATGCCGTAGACCGCAGCCCGGGTGCTGTCGAGGAACGAGGAGGCCAGGCCGGGCGACTGCCAGGTGGGCTGATCGGTCTGGGGCGGCGCGCCGAGCAGAGCCGCGGCGGCCACGCGTTGGGCGAGCAGCGCACCGGCCAGTGGGCGCGCCGGGCCGGCCGCCTGGGTCAGTGACGGGGCGGCCGGTTGGCTCGTGGTGCCTAGGTCGGCCAGCTCTACGGCGGCGAGGTCGGCCGGGCTCAGGACCGGCCGCGTGGTGGGGCCCGAGGTCGGGGCTTGCGAGACGGTGGTCCCAGCGGTGGTGGGACGGTGCGTGGCGGTGCCGGGGGAGGCCGCAGCCGCAGGGTGACCCGTCGCCGCCTGGTCCACCAGGGACTGCGGCACGCCGAGCCGCCGCAGCTCGGCGCCCAGCACGGTCACCTGGCGGGCATGCAGCCCAGCCAGCCGCGCGACGAGCGACGTGCCCGCGCCGCCTAGGCCAGCGGCGTCGCCGGCGAGCTCGGCACTGCTGCGCACCAGACCCAGCAGGAACGTCTCGCCGTCGATGGGCGTGCGCGCGGGCAGCAGCGGGATCCGCGGTGCGTCGTCCTCGAGCCGTATCCCGCAGGACGCGAGGGCCAGCACCGACAGCGTCCCCAGCCCTGCCGTGAGCAGCGCCCGCCGGTCCGGCTGGGCCACGACCGGCGGCATACGGCGGTCGTGGCTGGGCATGCGGCGATCATGGCACGCGCCCCTGGGCCCCCGTGGAGCCGCATATGCGTCGCTCGGCGCGTCGTGGATAGAGTGGGCCTGCACGGCCCCCAACTTCAGAGAGGACGAGTCAGTGAGCGTCAAGGACCAGATTCGTCCCGCCGTCGAGGCCCCTTTGGGCGCCCTCGGCCTGCTGGTGGAGGACCTCGCCGTGACCCCCGCCGGCAAGCGGCGCCTCGTCCGGGTCTGGATCGACCGAGTGGTCGGCGACGAGGGCGGCGACAGCACCACCCCGACCGCGCCGCTGTCCCTCGACGAGGTGGCCGACGCGACGAGGGTCGTCAGCGAGGCCCTGGACGACGCCGGCGCACTGGGGGAGCAGCCCTACACCCTCGAGGTGACCTCCCCGGGCGTCGACCGGCCGCTGTCCCTTCCGCGCCATTACCGCCGCAACGTCGGCAGGCTCGTCACCCTCACGCCGCACGAGGGTGCGCCGGTCACTGGCCGCATCACGCGAGCAGGCGACGAGGGGGTCACCCTCGAGGTGCCCGCGGCCGCGAAGGCGCCCGCCTCCACCGTGGACCTCCCGTATGCCGCCATCGCCACCGCCGTCGTGCAGGTGGAGTTCTCGAGGCCTTCCGGGTCGAGCGACGACGACGAAACTCCTGAGGAGAACTGACATGGACATCGACCTTGCCGCACTGAGGGCCCTGGAGCGCGAGCGCGACGTCTCTCTCGACATCCTCATCCCGGCGATCGAGCAGGCACTCCTGCTCGCCTATCACCGCACCGAGGGCGCATACCGCAACGCCCGGGTCCAGCTCGACCGCAAGACGGGCCACGTCGTGGTCTGGGCACGGGAGGAGATCGAGCAGCCGGAGCCCGAGGAGGGCGAGGAGCACCCACCTCGCGAGTACGGGCCCGAGTTCGACGACACTCCCACCGGGTTCGGCCGGATCGCGGCCGCCACCGCCCGACAGGTCATCGTCCAGCGGCTGCGCGATCTCGAGGACGACGCGATCATGGGCGACTTCAAGGGCCGCGAGGGTGACGTGGTGGCGGGCGTGATCCAGCAGAGCCCCGACCCGCGACACGTGACCGTCGACTTCGGCACCGTCGAGGGCATCCTGCCGCTGGCCGAGCAGGTGCCCGGCGAGCGCTACGTCCACGGGGAGCGGCTGCGCTGCTTCGTCGTCTCGGTCCGGCGCGGTCCCAAGGGCCCCCAGATCGGGCTGTCTCGGACCCATCCCAACCTCGTCCGTAAGCTCTTCGCCCTCGAGGTGCCCGAGATCGCCGACGGCTCCGTCGAGATCGCCGCCCTCGCCCGCGAAGCAGGTCACCGCACCAAGATCGCCGTGCACTCCACGGTGCCGGGCCTCAACGCCAAGGGCGCGTGCATCGGGCCGATGGGCGCCCGGGTCCGCGCCGTCATGGCCGAGCTGCATGGCGAGAAGATCGACATCGTCGACTACTCCGAGGACCCCAAGCGGTTCGTGGCGGCAGCCCTGTCGCCGTCGCGCGTCGAGTCGGTCGAGATCGTGGACCCGCAGCTTCGGGCGGCGCGTGTGGTCGTCCCCGACTACCAGCTGTCGCTGGCCATCGGCAAGGAGGGCCAGAACGCCCGGCTCGCCGCCAAGCTGACCGGGTGGCGGATCGACATCCGGCCTGACACCGCCGCGACGCCGCCGAGCACCGCTCCCAGCACGGCCCGGAGCACCAGGCCGAGCACGGGTGACACGGCCGCACGGCAATAGGGGATAGACTGGTGGGGACCGACCGGACTGGACTCCGGCCCGAGGCACCTGGCACCACCCCTCGCAGCACGCACGGGCAACCGACCCGGACGTGTGTGGGATGCCGCGGGACGGATAGCTGGTCGGCACTCCTGCGAGTGGTCGTGGAGACGGACGAGGCTGGGGCAACCCGGCTGGTGCCCGACCCGCGGCACCGCCTGCCGGGGCGCGGCGCTTGGCTGCACCCCACAGGTGACTGTCTTGACCAGGCCCTCCGTCGCCGGGCGTTCGGGCGAGCGCTGCACACCAGCGCCGCCCCGGATCCCGCCGCGGTCACGGCCTACGTCGAGGCACAGGCCAGCGGCCGCGAGCAGTGAACCGTCCGAACCATCCATGGGAACCGAAAGCGGGTTTGACGCTGATGAGCACCCGATGAGAACTCAGCAATGAGCTCCCCCCAGCAGTAACGACGGTCCGCGCCTGTCTCCTCGACATCTGCACGGACCAGGAACAGGAGAAACGTGGCTAAGGTCCGTGTAAGCGCGCTCGCCAAAGAGCTGGGCACCGACAGCAAGACGCTGATCGCCCACCTCAACAGCATCGGCGAGTACGTCAAAACCGCCAGCTCGACGATCGAAGCACCGGTCGTCCGCAAGGCGACCGAGACATTCCCAGAGAACCTCAGGAAGTCGCCGTCGCGCGGTACCGCCAAGGCGGTCCCGTCCGCGCCGGCTCCCGCAGCCCCGGCGGCGCCCAGTGCCCCCGCGCCCGCTGCCCCCGCATCGGCGGCCCCGGCCTCGAGTGCTCCGGCGGCTCCGGCTGCCAGCGCGCCTGCAGCCCCGGCACCCGGCCCCAGCGCGCCTGCAGCCCCGGCACCCGGCCCCAGCGCCCCTGCCCCGAGCGCACCCGCCGCCCCCGCAGCGAGCGCCCCCGCTGCGCCGGCTGCCCCGGCAGCCAGCGCACCCGCCGCAGCGGCCCCGTCGGCACCGAGCCCCGCAGCGCCCCGTCCCGGCGCCCCGCGCCCCGGTACCCCGGGTGGCTCCGCTGGCTCGGGCGCACCTCGTCCCGGCGCCCCGCGCCCGGGCAACAACCCCTTCGCGCCCTCCCAGGGCATGCGCACCGGCCGTGACGGCGCCCCCCGCGAGGGTGGGTCCCGCGAGGGTGGCGCGCGTCCCGGCAACAACCCGTTCGCCGCGTCGCAGGGCATGCCGCGCCCCCAGAGCCGTCCCGGTGCTGCCGGGCCGCGCCCCGGCGGCACGGCCGGTCCCGGTGGTCCCCGTCCCGGCGGTCCGCGTCCGAGCCCCGGCATGATGCCCGACCGCAGTGCGGTCGGCCGTCCCGGTGAGCGTCCCGCCCGTGGTGGCGGCCGTGGCCCCGGTGGGCCCGGCGCCGGCCGTGGTCCGGGTGGTCCCGGTGGTCCGGGCGCGGGCGGCGGCTTCGCCGGTCGCCCGGGCGGCGGTGGCTTCCGCGGTGGTGCGGGTCGTGGCTCCACGGCCGGCGCGTTCGGCCGCGGTGGCGGTCGTCCGGTCCGCGGACGCAAGTCCAAGCGTGCGAAGCGCCAGGAGTTCGAGCAGATGCAGGCGCCGTCGCTCGGCGGCGTCAGCGTGCCCCGCGGCAACGGCACCACCCTCATCCGGGTGCGTCGTGGCTCCTCGCTGAGCGACTTCGCCGACAAGATCAACGCCAACCCTGGTGCACTGGTGACGGTGCTCTTCCACCTCGGCGAGATGGCCACGGCCACCCAGTCGCTGGACGAGGACACCTTCAAGCTGCTCGGCGCCGAGCTCGGCTACAACATCGAGGTCGTCTCCCCGGAGGAGGAGGAGAAGGAGCTGTTCGACTCCTTCAACATCGACCTGGAGACCGGCATCGAAGGCGAGGACGACGAGGACCTCCAGCCGCGTCCGCCGGTCGTCACCGTCATGGGTCACGTCGACCACGGCAAGACCCGCCTGCTGGACGCCATCCGCAACGAGGACGTCGCCGGCGGCGAGTCCGGTGGCATCACCCAGCACATCGGCGCCTACCAGGTGCACAAGGTGCACGAGGGCGTCGACCGTCCGATCACCTTCATCGACACCCCGGGTCACGAGGCCTTCACGGCCATGCGTGCTCGTGGTGCCAAGGTCACCGATATCGCGATCCTCGTGGTCGCTGCCGACGACGGCGTCATGCCGCAGACCATCGAGGCGCTCAACCACGCCCAGGCTGCGGACGTGCCGATCGTGGTGGCGGTCAACAAGATCGACGTCGAGGGTGCCAACCCGGCCAAGGTGCGCCAGCAGCTGACCGAGTACAACCTCGTGGCCGAGGAGTACGGCGGCGACACCATGTTCGTCGACGTGTCCGCCAAGGCCGGCCAGAACATCGACGCGCTGCTCGAGGCCGTCCTGCTCACCGCGGACGCGGCACTCGACCTGCGGGCCAACGCCGACCGCGACGCCCGTGGTGTCGCGATCGAGGCCAACCTCGACCGTGGCCGTGGCGCCACGGCGACCGTCCTGGTCCAGGCCGGCACGCTGCACGTCGGCGATGCGATCGTGACGGGCTCGGCCTACGGCCGCGTCCGCGCGATGCTCGACGAGCACGGCAACAACCTCACCGAGGCGGGGCCCTCGCGTCCCGTCCAGGTCCTGGGTCTGTCGTCGGTGCCGAGGGCCGGTGACACCTTCGTGGTGGCACCGGACGACCGCACCGCCCGCCAGATCGCCGAGCGGCGCGAGGCGGCCGACCGTCAGGCCTCCTTGGCGAAGGCCCGCAAGCGCATCTCCCTCGAGGACCTCAACGAGGCCCTCGCGGCCGGCAAGGTCGAGACGCTCAACCTCATCCTCAAGGGCGACGTGTCGGGTTCCGTCGAAGCGCTCGAGGACGCCCTGCTGCAGATCGACGTGGGCGACGAGGTCGACCTGCGGATCATCGACCGTGGCGTCGGTGCGATCACGATGAACAACATCAACCTCGCGATGGCGTCGAACGCGATCATCATCGGCTTCAACGTGCGAGCCGAGGGCCAGAACGCCGACTACGCCGAGCGCGAGGGCGTCGAGATCCGCTACTACTCGGTGATCTACCAGGCCATCGAGGAGATCGAGGCAGCGCTCAAGGGCATGCTCAAGCCGGAGTTCGAGGAGGTCGAGCTCGGCACCGCCGAGATCCGCGAGATCTTCCGGTCGAGCAAGTTCGGCAACATCGCCGGGTCCATCGTCCGCAGCGGCGAGATCAAGCGAGGCACCAGGGCGCGGATCACCCGTGCCGGTGTCGTGGTGTCCGAGAACGTCGAGATCGCCGGCCTGCGCCGGTTCAAGGATGACGTCACCGAGGTCCGCGAGGGCTTCGAGTGCGGTATCAACCTCGGCTCGTTCAACGACCTGCAGATCGGCGACCTCATCGCGACGTACGAGATGCGAGAGAAGCCCCGCGCCTGAGCGACCATGGCGTATGCCGCCGGCTCAGGCCGGCGGCATACGCCGCTTTTCGTACGACCACGGAGGGACATCCATGGCTGACACCGGACGCGCTCGCAAGATCGCCGACCGCATCAAGACCCTCATCGCCGCGAACGTCGAGTCGATCGTCAAGGACCCCGACCTGGGCTTCATCACCATCACCGACGTGCGGGTGACAGGCGACCTCCAGCACGCCTCGGTCTTCTACACCGTGTTCGGCGACGAGCAGCAGCGCGCGACCACCGCCGCGCTGCTGGAGAAGAACAAGGGCAGGCTGCGCTCGTTCGTGGGCCAGCAGATCAAGATCCGGCTCACGCCCAGCCTCGACTTCTTCGCCGATGCCATCCCCGAGACAGCCGCCCACCTCGAGGACCTGCTGCGCGAGGCCAAGGAGCGCGACGCCGCGGTGGCCGCCGCGGCAGCGGGCGCGCGCTACGCCGGCGAGCCCGACCCCTACAAGAAACCCGACGACGCCGAGGTGGCGCAGGACTCCGAGGTGGGCCAGGACGCCGAGGACGCCGACCACGCAGAGCTCGAGGCCGGCGCCCCGGATGCCCGCGCCTGACGGCCTCCTGGTCGTCGACAAGCCGGGTGGCTGGACCAGCCACGACGTCGTCGGTCGTGCCAGGCGCCTGTGTGGCACCCGCAAGGTGGGCCACGCCGGCACACTCGACCCGATGGCCACAGGCGTGCTGGTGCTCGGCATCGGCCGGGCCACCCGGCTGCTGACGTTCCTCGTCGGCTGCGACAAGGCGTATGCCGCGACGATCCGCCTGGGGCAGAGCACGCTCACCGACGATGCCGAGGGCGAGGTGACCGCCTCGGCTCCCGCGACCGGAGTCACCCCCGAGGCCCTTGCGCAGGCCGTGGCCGCCCTGACCGGTGACATCGCCCAGGTGCCCAGCTCCGTCTCCGCGATCAAGGTCAACGGCGAGCGCTCCTACCACCGGGTCCGATCAGGTGAGGACGTCGTCCTTGCGGCTCGGCCCGTCACCGTGAGCCGGTTCGAGATCCTGGGCCGCCGCGAGGCCGATTCCGACGGCACGCCGGTGCTCGACCTCGACGTCGAGGTGACGGTGAGCTCGGGCACCTACGTCCGGGCACTGGCCCGCGACCTCGGGGCAGCCCTCGGCGTGGGTGGGCACCTCACCGCGCTGCGCCGCACCCGCGTCGGCGCGTTCACCGTCGACAGCGCCCATGACCTGGCGGCCCTCGCGGAGGTGGGCCGGCCCGAGGACATGCCGGTCACCCTGCTCGCCGACGCGGCCCGCGCGCAGTTCGCGGTGCGCGAGCTGACCGAGGCCGAGACCACGGCCGTGGGCTTCGGCCAGAGGGTCGACTCCCTCGAGCCGGGGCGCGAGGGACCCGTGGCCGCCTTCGCCCCGGACGGGCGCCTGATGGCGCTGCTCGATGAGTCGGGTCACAAAGCCAGGGCGTACGTCGTGTTCGCCCCGGCTGGTTCGTAGAGTGTCCTCCGTGCATCGGTGGACGGACCCCTCCCAGACACCCGCAGGGCTACGTCCCTGCGTGGCGACGTTCGGCAACTTCGACGGCGTCCATCTCGGCCACCGCGGTGTGCTGGCCAGGCTCGTCGAGGAGGGCACCCGGCGCGGGGTGGCCAGCGTCGTCGTGACGTTCGACCCGCACCCGGCCTCGATCTTCCACCCCGACACCCTCGAGCTCATCGCTCCCGGCCGGCTGCGTGACGACCTCTTGGAGACCGTCGGCATCGACGGGCTGCTGGTCCTCGACTTCACGCGCGAGTTCGCCGACCAGACGGCCGAGGAGTTCGTGGTCCGCACCTTCGTCGAGACCCTCGACGTTCAGGCCATCGTCGTGGGCCAGGACGCGCGGGGCTTCGGTCGCGGCTACACCGGGGACGTCGGCACCCTGCGTGAGCTCGGCGCCGCCCACGGGTTCGACGTCGTCGTGCTGGACGACCTCGGTGACACCGAGCGCTGGTCCTCCTCCGCGGTGCGCCGCCACCTCGACGCCGGCGAGGTCGCGGCGGCCGCGGCCATCCTCGGCCGTCCGCACAAGATGACCGGCACGGTCGTCCACGGCGCCCACCGTGGCCGCGAGCTCGGCTACCCGACCGCGAACCTCGCCGACGACGCGCTGGGCCTCGTGCCCGCAGACGGGGTGTATGCCGGGTGGCTCACCCGCACGACACGTCCCCCGCAGGACCCCGAGCGCACGATGCCCGCCGCCATCTCGGTGGGCAGCAACCCCACCTTCGACGGCACCGTCCGCACCGTCGAGGCCTACGTCCTGGACCGGACGGATCTCGACCTCTACGGCGAAGAGGTCACCTTGGAGTTCGTCGAGCACATCCGCCCGACGCTGCGGTTCGACTCGATCGAGCAGCTGCTCGAGGCGATGGCTGGAGACATCGAGACGTGCCGGCAGGTTCTGGCGTCGATCGTCCCCTCCTGAGCCGGTTCGGGCCGCCGTCACGCCGGACCTGGTGGGAGCGGGCCGGCGGTGACGCGGTGCGCTGGACCGAGAGCGACTGGGGCCTGGTCGTGGCAGCCCTCGGCCTCTCGGTCGTGGGCGCGCTGCTCGTCTGGTCCGCGACGCGCCGCCAGGACGGCACGGCATACCTGGTCCGTCACCTGCTCAACACCGCGATCGGGCTGGGCCTCGCCGCGGTGCTGACCCGGATGGGATACCAGCTGCTGCGCGCCCTGGCGCCCGTGCTCTACCTCGCCTCGGTCGGGGGCCTGGTGCTCGTGCTGACTCCGGTCGGGTCGACCATCAACGGCTCCCACTCGTGGATCCAGCTGCCCGGCGGGTTCTCGGTGCAGCCGTCCGAGCTGGCCAAGGTCGCCTTGTGTCTGGGGCTGGCCATCATCCTCAGCGAGCGCCTGGACCGCGGTGCCACTCCCGACGGTCGCGACCTGCTGTTCGCCGCAGGCGTCGGCGCCGTGCCGATCGGGCTGGTCATGCTGCAGCCGGACCTGGGTTCGGCGCTGGTGCTCGGGGCGCTCGCCTTCGGCGTCGTCGCGGTCAGCGGCGCGCCCAAGCGCTGGCTCGCGGCGACGGTCGCGCTGGTGGTCGGGGGGATCGTCGTCGCCCTGACGACCCCGGTCCTGGGTGCCTACCAACGGGACCGACTCACCGCGTTCGCGAACCCACAGGCCGACCCGCAGGGCTTCGGCTACCAGACCCGCCAGGTCCGCATCGCCATCGGCTCGGGTGGCTGGAGCGGCCAGGGCCTGTTCCACGGGCACCAGACGCAGGGTGGCTTCATCCCGTTCCAGCAGACCGACTTCGTGTTCTCGGTCGCGGGGGAGGAGCTGGGGTTCCTCGGAGCCGCGGGCCTGGTGCTGCTGCTCGGGTTCGTCATCCTGCGCTCGCTGCTCGTGGCCGCACGCGCACAGGACGCCTTCGGGCTCCTCGTCGGAGCCGGGGTGGCCGTGTGGTTCCTGTTCCAGGTGTTCGAGAACGTCGGGATGAACCTGGGGCTGATGCCGGTCACCGGACTGCCGCTGCCGTTCCTGTCCTACGGCGGCTCGTCGATGTTCGCGTGCTGGCTGGCCATCGGCCTGGTCAACAACGCCCACCTGTCGTCGCTGCGGCGGTCCAGGTAGCGCTGACCCTGGCGGCTGCCCTCCCTAGTCGACCACCGGACTCGACGGCGAGTCGTCGACCAGAGGCACGAACCGGTACCAGCCGTGCTCCTCGACCGAGGGACCGTGCGAGCCATCCCTGCTGGTCGACACGCGCAGCATGCGCCCCGCCACAGGGACGACGAGGACACCTCCGGGCGCGAGCTGGTCGACCAGCCGGTCCGGCAGCCACCGCGCCTGCGCCGACACCAGGATGCGCTCGTATGGCGCGTGCGCCGGCAACCCCAGGACGTGGGGCAGCGCCTGGCTGACCTGCGCCCACGGCATACCGGCGGTCTCCACGTTCGCGGTCGCGAACGCGACCAGGGCAGGCAGGCGCTCCACCCCCCAGACCCGGCCGGTGGGTCCCGTGAGCCAGGCCAGCAGGGCAGTCGTCCAGCCTGACCCGCATCCGACGTCCAGCACGAGGTCGCCCGGCTGCACGTCCAGGAGCTCCAGCATCTGCCGAACGGTGGTGGGCTGGCTGTTGGTCTGGCCGTAGCCGATCGGCAGGGGCGCGTCGCGCTCGCTGTGGCGCTGCTGGTCTGCGGGGAGGAAGCTGCGGCGGGGCACTGCCCTCATGGCCTGCTCCACGCGGCTGGCCGTGGCCATCTGCCCAGTATGCGCGTGCTGGTCAGATGGTCTCTCAGGAAGCGTTGTGCTTGCTGTCACGTCGCCGTGAGAGAGTGTGGGCTCACTGACGGGGAGGTTGCCGCGTGCCGTTGTTGGGTTGGCCGCTGCAGGTCGTCATGGTCGCGCTCCTGGTGGCCGCCACGCTGGCGACCCTGCTGCTGTGGACCCGCGTGCCTGGGGTGGGGGCGGTGCGCTACGCCCAGCGCCTGGGTCTGCTGCTGACCTGCCAGGTCGCCGCGGTGCTCGTCGTGGCGGTGGCCGTGAACAACTACGGCTACTTCTACGGGTCCTGGAGCGACCTGCTCGGGACGGGCTCGACGGCCCCGGTCACCGCGGCGCCGCAGTGGCCACGCGCTCACTACGGCCGCACCGTCGTCGTCCCCGCGGTCAGCCTGGCCAAGACCACCACCTGGTCGCCGCCCTCCGCGGTTGCGGTCAAGGGCAAGGTGGAGTCCCTGCGGGTCCACGGGGCCCGCAGCGGGCTCACGAGTGACGCGCTCGTCTACCTGCCGCCGGAGTACTTCCAGCCGGCCTATGCGCACCATCAGTTCCCGGCGGTCGAGGTGCTCACGGGCTACCCGGGCGTCACGAGCAGCCTCGTGAGCCGACTGCACGTGCCCGAGCTCTACCTGGCAGAGCTCGCCCACCACCGGGCCCGCCCCATGGTCGTCGTGATGCTGCGACCGACCGTGGCCCCGCCGCGCGACACCGAGTGCACCGACGTGCCGGCAGGACCCCAGACGCTGACCTACCTCACCGAGGACGTCCCCTCCGCCATCGACGGGCTGCTGCGGGTGCGCCCCCTGGACTGGGGGGCGATGGGGGAGTCGACCGGGGGCTACTGCGCCGTCAAGGCCGCGATGCTCCACTCCGACGTCTTCCGAGCGGCAGTGTCGATGTCCGGCTACTACCACACCCTCGAGGACCCCACGACGGGCAACCTGTGGGGCGGCTCGCAGGTGCTGCGCAACCTCAACAGCCCGGAGTGGCTGCTGGCCCATCAGCCGCCGCCACCGGTCTCGGTGCTCGGCTCGATCGGTCAGCAGGAGGGTGGCTTGGGCGGTCTGAGCGACCTGCGCCGCTTCCTCTCGTTGGTCCGGCCACCCATGACCGCGTCGTCGATCGTGGTGCCGGGCGGGGGCCACAACTACGCCAACTGGGCCCGCGTGGTGCCCACGGGCTTCGACTGGCTGTCAGCCCACCTGCACGCCTAGCGTGAGCGTCTAGCTGGTCGGGTCGAGCGGCTCGGCCTCGAGCAGCGCCTCGGCGATGAGCTCATGGCCCTGGGCGTTGGGGTGGTCGCCGTCGTCGGCCAGCAGGTCCGTGGGGTTGCGCTCGCCGTCTCCCTCGAAGGGCGTGTAGAGGTCCACACAGGTGTCTCCGGAGGCCTGGGCCGCCGAGCAGATCTGCGCGTTGGCGGACTTGGTCACCGCGTCGCTCCAGGGGTGGAAGGCCTTGCCGTAGTTCTGCTCGCCCACGTCGCCGTCCTCGAACACGTTCCAGTACGTCGTGACCAGGACCCGCGCGCTCGGTGACACCTCGGTACGGACCTGGCGCAGGTCGGTCCCCAGCTGCGACCCCATGGCGGCGGTGGCGGGGTCGATGCATGTGCTGGCCGGGCATCCCTGGCTCTGCCAGCGCCCGATCAGCGGCTCGAGGTCGTTCGCCCCGATGGTCAGCACCACCAGGGTCGCGTGCGCGAGCTGGCTGCGGACGCCGGGGCTGGACAGCTGGGTCGACAGCCCCACGCTGGTCAGGCCCTCCGTGCCGAGGTTGACCGCTGAGGTCGACCGCCCCGAGTGCTGGTGCAGCATCGCGGCATACCGGTCCACGAAGGTCGAGCAGGAGCAGGCCGTGCCGGCCGTCACCGAGTCGCCCATCCCGACCACGACGACAGGCGAGGTGTCGCGCGCTGAGGTCGTGGGAGCCCCGCCGGGAGCCGCTGAGGGGGCGCTGGGTCCGGAGGTCCTCGGGTCTGCCGCGACGACGCTGCTGGCGCAGCCACTCGTCGCCAGCAGGAGGGCGGCGAGGACGCACGGCGTCGTGAGTCGTCTCCAGGGGAGTGGCACCCGGGCAGGGTAGCGGGGGATCCTGGGCACGTCAGCCCCCGCCGGGCGCGGTTACCCTTGGAGCCATCATGGACCACACCCCCGGCACCACCGTCTTCCCTGCCCTCGAGCCGCTGCTCGAGCAGGTCAGCAAGCCCATCCAGTACGTCGGCGGAGAGCTCAACTCGACCGTCAAGGACTGGAACTGCGGCGGGTTCGGCCCGGGAGGTGAGGAGCTCACGACACGGTGGGCCCTGATGTATCCCGACGCCTACGAGGTCGGCGTCCCCAACCAGGGCGTGATGATCCTCTACGAGGTCCTCAACGAGCGGGCTGACGCCCTCGCCGAGCGCACCTATGCCGTGTGGCCCGACCTCGAGGCACTGATGCGGGACTCAGGGGTGCCGCAGTTCACCGTCGACGCGCACCGCAGCGTGCGTGACTTCGACGTGTTCGGGGTGTCGTTCTCGACCGAGCTGGGCTACACCAACCTGCTCACCGCGCTCGACCTGGCCGGCATACCGCTGCATGCGGCCGAGCGCACCGACGAGGACCCGCTCGTGGTCGCCGGCGGGCACGCGGCGTTCAACCCCGAGCCGATCGCCGACTTCGTCGACGCCGCCATCGTGGGTGACGGTGAGGAGGCGGTACTCGCCGTCACCGACCTCGTCCGCGCCTGGAAGGCCGAGGGGATGCCGGGTGGCCGGCGCGAGCTGCTGCTGCGACTGGCCCGCACGGGCGGGGTCTACGTGCCGTCGCTCTACGACGTGTCGTACCTGCCCGACGGCCGGATCCAGCGCGTGGCGCCCAAGGCCGACGCCCATGGTGTGCCGTGGCGCGTCGCCAAGCACACGGTCATGGACCTCGACGCGTGGCCCTACCCCAAGCAGCCGCTGGTGCCGCTCGCCGAGTCGGTCCACGAGCGGATGTCCGTCGAGATCTTCCGCGGGTGCACCCGCGGCTGCCGGTTCTGCCAGGCCGGGATGATCACCCGGCCCGTGCGCGAGCGGTCGATCACCGGCATCGGTGAGATGGTCGAGCGCGGGCTCGCCGCCACGGGATTCGAGGAGGTCGGCCTGCTCTCGCTGTCGTCCGCCGACCACTCCGAGATCGCCGACATCACCAAGGGGCTGGCCGACCGCTACGAGGGGACGCAGACGGGCCTGTCGCTGCCGTCGACCCGCGTTGACGCGTTCAACATCGACCTGGCCAACGAGCTGACCCGCAACGGCCGGCGCTCGGGTCTCACCTTCGCGCCCGAGGGTGGCAGCGAGCGGATCCGCAAGGTCATCAACAAGATGGTGTCCGAGGATGACCTCATCAACACCGTCGCGGCGGCCTACGGCGCGGGGTGGAGGCAGGTGAAGCTCTACTTCATGTGCGGTCTGCCCACCGAGACCGACGAGGACGTCCTGCAGATCGCCGAGCTCGCCAAGCGGGTCATCGAGACCGGCCGGCAGGTGTCGGGTCGTCGAGACATCCGGTGCACGGTGTCGATCGGTGGGTTCGTCCCCAAGCCGCACACGCCCTTCCAGTGGTGCGCCCAGCTCGGGGTCGAGGAGACCGACGCGCGGCTGGCGAAGCTGCGCGAGGCGATCCGGTCCGACCGGCGCTACGGCTCGTCCATCGGGTTCCGCTACCACGATGGGCAGCCCGGCATCGTCGAGGGACTGCTGTCCCGGGGCGACCGCCGCGTGGGCCGGGTCATCGAGCAGGTGTGGCGTGACGGTGGGCGGTTCGACGGGTGGAGCGAGCACTTCTCGTTCGACCGGTGGATGGTGGCGGCAGACCGGGCGTTCGCCGAGCTGCCGGTGGACGTCGCCTGGTACACCACGCGCGAGCGCGGCGAGTCCGAGGTGCTGCCCTGGGACCACATCGACTCGGGGCTCGACAAGGAGTGGCTCTGGGCCGACTGGCAGGACGCGCTCGACGAGACCGAGGTCGACGACTGTCGGTGGACGCCGTGCTTCGACTGTGGCGTGTGCCCGCAGCTGGGGACCCAGATCGAGGTCGGGCCGACCGGCAAGAAGCTCCTGCCGCTGACCGTCCTGACCCCCTGAACCTGAGTCTTTGAGGGGTCTGGGCTGTCAGGACCGCCCAGACCCCTCAAAGACCGGGGGCTGTGGATGAGCGCGATGACGCGGGAGGCGATCCGGGCAGGTCGGTGGCCATGCTGCGATGGCGGGTCGGCTCAGGCAGATGGGTTCGCCTGCACGAGGGTGTGTTCCTCACCGTCCCCGGCCGTGACGACTGGCTCACCACCGCGACCGCCGCGCGCCGCAGGTACCACGACTTCGGCTACACCGAGTACGGCCTGGTCGTCGAGCTGGAGGGCAGGCTCGGGCACGAGCAGCGGCGCGACCGCGTGCGTGACGGACAACGCGACCGTCAGCTGCTCACCCGCGAGCGACTGACCACGCGGGTGTTCTGGCCGGATGTGGCGCTGACGCCGTGCGACACGGCCGCCGAGCTGGGGTCGATACTGCGCGGCCGAGGTTGGCTGGGGCGACCGCACCAGTGTCGGCGCCCCGGCTGCACCGTCCCGGCCGTGAGTCGTTGACGGGTCTGGGTGGTGCTGACGACTCAGACCCATCAAAGACTCCCGTCCGGCACGAGGGGGCGGCGCGACAGGTCAGCTCAGCTGGCGCTCGCGAACCACGGGTGGTGCAGGTCCAGGTACTTCACGTCCTGCATGGTCGCCATCTCCTGCTCCCAGTCGCGCCGCGCCTCTGCGGGCATCTCCTTGCGCTCGCCCGCGCGGGCCTCGTCCTCGCTGCGGAAGGCGACCGTCTCGGTGAACCACCCGTCGGGCTCCATGGCGATCGTCCCGCCGATGATCTCGGGCCGCTGTTCGTGCAGCATGTCCATCGGCTGCTCCATGAAGTGCCGGAACCGCTCGGGGTCGCTCACCCGTCCCTGGATCACCTGCACGAAGCCCGCGTCGTCGGAACCACCGTCGAGGAACATCGCGACCTCGTCGCAGTCGTGGAACGTCGCGGCTCCGTCGAAGCACGCCTCCATCCGCTGCCACCACTCGCCTTGCTCGGGCTTGCCCGAGTTCCGTGCGGCGGCCTCGCGGCTCTCGAACCTGACCACGCCGACGAACTGGTTGTCGTCCGTCATGCCATAGGTCCCGCCGAGCCAACCGTCCGCCGTCGGGCCCATCTGCTCGCGCCACTCGTCGACCAGCCGACGCATCTCGTCGGCGTCCCGCACCTTGCCCTGGATGATCTGGATGAACACCGTCAACCCTCCGCTTCTCGAAGGCCGCTTCACCCTGAAGTGGTCAGCTTTCGAAGGTACGCCGGGGTGCCAGCGATGTCATCCGTCACGGCGCCAGTCCCGCGCATCATCGCGGGTGTCGCGCGCGTCACCGGCGCGTCAGGCCCCCCAGAGCGCGCCCACCACCTCGCGGAAGACGTCCGTATGCCGGTCCACGTCGGCGCGCGTGGTCTCCGGGCACATCAGGGCCATGTTGTGGAACGGTGTCATGAGGATGCCGCGGTTGCACAGGGCCAGGTGCAGGTAGGCGTCGAGCTCGTCGTCGGCAGCCGCCGCCGACTCCTCGCCGGTGCGCGGCGCCGGCCGCGCGAACCGGTACTCGGCCCGCGCGCCCAACCGGCTGACCGACCAGGGCACGTCGAGCTCGTCGAGGGTCTGCTGCACCCCTGCCGTGAAGGCCGCCGAGAGCTCGGTCATGTGCTCGAACGCCTCGGCGGTCAACACCTCGCCGAGGGTCGCGCGCATGGCCGCGGTCGACAGCGCGTTCCCGGCCAGGGTGCCACCGACACCGCCGACGTCGACGATGTCGGCGTCACCGGCGGACGTGTGTCGGGTGACAGCGGCGGCGACCTCACGGCTGATGCCGTAGGCGCCGCTCGGGATGCCACCGCCGATCGACTTGCCGACGACGAGGATGTCCGGCTCCAGCCCCCACTCCCGGGTGGCACCGCCCCAGCCGGCGGAGAACGTGTGGGTCTCGTCGACCATCAGCAGGGCGCCGTGCTCGGTCGCGAGCCGGCGCACGCCCTCGAGGAAGCCGGGCTCCGGCAGCACGATGCCGATGTTCGTCAGCGCGGGCTCGGTCAGCACCGCCGCGACGTCGCCGTGCGCGAGCGCAGCCTCGACGGACGCGAGGTCGTTCCAGGTCGCGACCCGGGTGGTCAGGTCCAGGTCGACCGGAGGAGCGACGTTGCCTGGGCGGCTCTGGGCCTTGCCGTCGGGCCCGGGCAGGGCGAACGCCTCGTCGACCGAACCGTGGTAGCAGTACGCGAAGACCAGCACCTTGGGACGGCCCGTCGCGAGCCGGGCGAGGCGGATGGCCCACCGGTTCGCGTCGGTGGCGGACAGCGTGAAGCTCCACAGCGGCATACCGAAGCGGCGTTCGAGCTCCGCACCCACCCACTGCGCGTCCCCCGTGGGGAGCATCGTGGTGATACCGCCCAGCTCGCCGGCGCGCTGCTGCACCGCCGCGAGGGTGGCCGCGGGGGAGTGCCCCGCCATCGCACCGGTGTCGCCGAGGGCGAAGTCGACGTAGGTGTGCCCGTCCACATCGGTCACCCGGTTGCCCCGCGCGTGGTCGAGATAGAGCGGGAACCCGCCTGACCACATGTTCATCCACGTCATGGGGACCCCGCCGAAGAGGTTCGTTGCGGAGGCGAAGAGCTCCCGGCTCCGGGGGTGGTTCTCGGTGTATGCCGCCTGCTCGCGGTCCAGGAGCGCCTTCAGCCGGTCGCGGTCGAGTTCAGCCATGGAGCCCACCGTAGGGGCGCCCAGGCGCCGCCCGAGGGCGACTGCGGATTCCGTAGGCTGGTGGACATGGCCCGGCAGCGCGTTCCCGAAGGACCCCCTCCCGCTCCCGCGGTCCAGAAGCTGCGGGTGCGGTACGCCAAGCGCGGCCGGCTGCGCTTCTCCTCGACCCGTGACTTCCAGCGGGCGCTGGAGCGGGCGTTGCGCCGCGCGAGGGTGCCCATGGCCTTCTCCGCGGGGTTCCACCCGCATCCGAAGATCTCGTACGCGAACGCAGCCCCGACCGGGACCGCCAGCGAGGCCGAGTACTTCGAGATCTCGGTGACCGAGCGGGTCGACCCAGCGGCGGTGCGCGAGGCCCTGGGCGCGGCGCTGCCGGTCGGGCTCGACATCCTCGAGGTGGTCGAGGCGCGCCAGGGAGCCCTCGCCGACCGCCTCCAGGCGAGCGACTGGGTGATGGAGTTCCGCGGGCTCGGGCGCGAGGAGCTGCAGCGGGCCGCGGACCTGCTCTGGGCGAGGGAGCGGGCCGAGGTCACCCGCACCTTCAAGACCGGCCCGCGGACCTTCGACGTCAGGTCGGCCCTCGTGTCGATGGGTGTGACGGACTCTTCGGGGTCGGACTGTGCGATACTGCGGGTGGTCGTACGGCATACCACACCGGCCGTGCGCCCCGACGACGTTCTGACCGCGCTGCGAGCAGTATCCGCGCTGGCGCCACCGACACCGCCCCTGGTGACCCGGCTGGCGCAGGGCCCGCTGCACACCGCAACCGCTGGGGTGGCTGATCCACTGGCTGCCGACGAGTACGCCGACGGCGCCTGAGCTGGTGCCGCGCGACCTGCGCGAGCCTCGACAGGCGTAGCCAACCGACTTCCGTGTCGGAGGCACCCGCCCCCGACACGACGCATGACACGCACCACGCGGCTGATCGGAGTGGCCCGAGAGGGCCGCTCGGGTGTGGCCCTCGCCTCGTGGGTGACGGAAGGACGCCGCGATGGCCTCCACTGAAGACCTGTTCCCGACAACCGAGAACGCCGAACGCCACGACCCCGCCAGGGACCCCGCCAGGGACCCCGCCAGCGACCCCGCCAGCGACGCCGCACCGACCGACAGCTCCGCGGCTGCGGGCGACGGTTCCGGCGAGGCGCCCGCCCCGGCTCGCAAGCGCGCCCGGCGCGCCACCAAGAAGGCCTCCGCGCCTGCCCCGGCGCCGGCGCCTGAGCAGTCATCGGAGGAGCCGCAGGGGCAGCAGCCGTCGGCGGCCAAGGACGCCACCGCCGAGGGGAGCGCCGAACAGGGGACGCCGGCCCCCGCAGCGAAGAAGGCCACGGCCAAGAGGGCCGCCAAGAAGGCCCCCGCCAAGCGCGCCAGCAAGAAGGCCGCCGTCCCGGCGGAGCCGGTAGACGCCGCTGCCGGCGACGAGCCGGTTCAGGAGCCCGAGGCGGCGCAGGACGACGAGACGCCGCACGACGACGAGATGTCGCAGCCGGCCGCCACCGTGCCCAGTTTCGGTGTGCTGTTCCAGGCGCCCGATGTCGCCAGCGCCCCCGCACGCCGGACCCGCAAGACAGCCAAGAAGGCCGCAGCCCCGAGTGCCGAGCCCGTCCCGGAGGCGCTCCAGCCTGACGCCACGGTGGACGCCGAGGCAGCCCCCGCGACGCAGGGACCCGCGGACGAGACCGACTCCGAGGGTGGTGACGGTGGTGAGGGCGGTCGCCGCCGCCGCCGTCGCGGCGGCAAGGGGCGGGGCCGCGGGCGCGCCGACGACTCGAGCGAGACCGCCGAGTCGGCGGGGGCCTCGGAGGCCTCCGACGCCGGTGACACGCGCAAGGACCGTGACGAGGCCGGGGCCGAGACGGCGAGCGACAGCGCCGACCATGACGAGACCGAGGGCGACGGTTCGTCCAGCCGTCGTCGCCGCCGCCGTCGTCGCGGCGGCGCGGGCGAGAGCGAGGACCCGCCCGGCACCGTCACCCGCGTGCGCGAGGCGCGCCGCGACGAGCCCCAGAGCGTCAAGGGCTCCACGCGGCTCGAGGCCAAGAAGCAGCGCCGCCGCGAGGGCCGCGAGGCAGGCCGGCGCCGCACGGTGATCACCGAGGCCGAGTTCCTGGCGCGCCGCGAGAGCGTCGAGCGGGTCATGGCCGTGCGCGAGCGAGATGGCAAGACCCAGATCGGTGTGCTCGAGGACGGCGTCCTCGTGGAGCACTACGTCTCGCGTGAGAGCAACGCCTCCATGGCCGGCAACGTCTATCTGGGCCGGGTGCAGAACGTCCTCCCCTCGATGGAGGCCGCGTTCGTCGACATCGGCAAGGGCCGCAACGCCGTGCTGTATGCCGGTGAGGTCAACTGGGATGCCGCGGGCCTGGAGAACAACCAGCCCAAGCGCATCGAGAACGCTCTGAAGTCCGGCGACGCAGTGCTGGTCCAGGTCACCAAGGACCCGATCGGCCACAAGGGCGCACGGCTGACGAGCCAGATCTCGCTGCCTGGGCGTTACCTGGTCTACGTGCCCGAGGGCTCGATGACGGGCATCTCGCGCAAGCTGCCTGACACCGAGCGGGCCCGCCTCAAGGGCATCCTCAAGGAGGTCGTCCCCGACAGTGCCGGCGTCATCGTGCGCACGGCGGCCGAGGGCGCCAGCGAGGACGAGCTGCGCGCGGACGTCGAGCGGCTCACCAAGACCTGGGAGAAGATCAAGCAGAAGGCCGAGTCCAAGGGCAAGGCCAAGGGGGGCGGCCCGGTGCTCGTCCACGGCGAGCCCGACCTGACCGTTCGCGTGATCCGCGACGTCTTCAACGAGGACTTCACCCAGCTCGTCGTGGCCGGTGACCAGGCGTATGCCGAGGTGAGCGAGTACCTCAGCGATGTCGCCCCCGACCTGGCCGAGCGTCTCCACAGGTGGACGTCCGAGCAGGACCTGTTCACCCACTACCGCGTGGACGAGCAGATCGCCAAGGCGATGGACCGTAAGGTCTGGCTGCCCTCCGGTGGCTCCCTCGTCATCGACCGCACCGAGGCGATGACGGTCGTCGACGTCAACACGGGCAAGTTCGTGGGCTCGGGCGGCAACCTCGAGGAGACCGTCACCAAGAACAACATCGAGGCGGCCGAGGAGATCGTCCGTCAGCTGCGGCTGCGCGACATCGGCGGCATCATCGTCATCGACTTCATCGACATGGTGCTCGAGTCGAACCGCGAGCTCGTGGTACGCCGCCTGCTCGAGTGCCTCGGACGCGACCGCACCAAGCACCAGGTCGCCGAGGTCACCTCGCTCGGGCTGGTCCAGATGACCCGCAAGCGCGTGGGCTCAGGCCTCATCGAGGTCTTCTCCGAGACCTGTGAGCACTGTGGTGGCCGCGGCATCATCGTCCACGCCGACCCGGTCGAGAAGTCCTCGAACGACGGTTCCGGTCATGGTGGCGGTCATGGCGGCTCTGGCGCCCAAGGTGGCGGTCAGGCGCGCACCGGTCGGACCCGCCGTGGTCGCTCCGGAGCAGCCAGCCAGCCGGCGGAGCAGGCCTCCGCACCGGTCCACTCGGGGCCGACGCCGGCTCAGATCGCGGCAGCGGCCCATGCGGCTGCCCTGAAGTCCGCCGCGGAGCACCCCGAGTCGCTCGACGGGCTCGACCATGACGGGCTCGACCATGACGGGCACGACCATGACGGGCTCGATGACCACGAGCTGGAGCAGGTCGACCTCACCCAGGTCACCGACACGAGCACCGAGCGCACGCGCACCGAGCAGGCCCCCGCCCGGCAGGTGCAGGCTGAGCAGGTGCAGACCGAGCAGGTGCAGACCGAGCCGGCAGCGGCTCAGCCCACCGCCGCGGCGGCTGCCACGGCGACCGCTCCGAAGCGCCGCAAGCGCGGTCGTGTGGTCGCCCCTGCGGGGCCGCCTCGCCCGTCGACCGACGGGGCGCCCGCCTCCTCCTGAGCGCCGGGGCGCCGCCAGTTTGGTCGGCGGCGCTCCCACCCGGTAATCTGTGCCCTTGGTGCGCCCACCGTCCGACGTCCGTCGGCAGAGTTCTCTGCGTTGAGCTCTCTGTCCCGGGTCGCTGTCGGCCGGTCCAGACAGAGAGCGCGTGCCTCCCGAAGTACGAAAGAGAGTTCCCCGTGTACGCGATTGTTCGCGCAGGTGGCCGCCAGGAGAAGGTCGCCGTCGGCGACGTCCTGATCATCGACAAGGTCGGTGGCAAGGCCGGCGACAGCATTGACCTGACCCCTCTCCTCGTGGTGGACGGCTCGACGATCACCAGCGATGCCGACAAGCTCGCCAAGGTCACCGTCAAGGCCGAGGTCGTCAAGCCCGCCAAGGGCCCCAAGATCACGATCATCAAGTACAAGAACAAGACGGGCTACAAGAAGCGTCAGGGCCACCGTCAGCACCTGACCCAGGTCAAGATCACCGCGATCGACGCCTGAGTCCGGCCCCCTCGAACCCCAGACTGAGCAGAAGGCAGGTACTGACATGGCACACAAGAAGGGTGCGTCCTCGACCCGCAACGGTCGCGACTCCAACGCACAGCGACTCGGCGTGAAGCGCTTCGGCGGCCAGCTCGTCAACGCGGGCGAGATCATCGTCCGTCAGCGCGGCACGCACTTCCACCCCGGTGAGGGCGTCGGCCGCGGCAGCGACGACACCCTGTTCGCGCTCGTCGCGGGCAACGTCGAGTTCGGCACGCGTCGTCGTCGTCGCGTCGTCAACATCGTCCCCGCCCAGACCGCGGACGCCAGCTGATCTGAGGTATGCCGCGTGGCCCAGCCACGCGGCATACCGCCTCGAAGGGGGCGGGCCTGACCGGGCCCGTCCCCTTCGCGCGTCTCCCACCTAGACTCGGGGGCGCGTCCCACGCACTGAGAACAGAGAGAAGAGCCCCATGACCACGTTCGTCGACCGCGTCGTGCTGCACGTCGCCGCCGGCGACGGCGGACACGGTGTCGCCTCGGTCAAGCGCGAGAAGTTCAAGCCCCTCGGCGGTCCCGACGGTGGCAACGGTGGCCACGGCGGTGACGTCGTCCTGCGCGTCGATGCTCAGGCCACAACGCTGCTCGACTATCACCGCCACCCCCACCGCAAGGCCACCAACGGCAAGCCGGGGGCAGGCGACGAGCGCAACGGCGCCGACGGTGCCGACCTCGTGCTGCCGGTGCCCGCCGGCACGGTCGTCAAGGACGCCTCCGGGGCTGTGCTGGCCGATCTCGTGGCGCCCGATGCCGAGTTCGTGGCGGCGCGGGGCGGGCGCGGGGGCCTGGGCAACAAGGCGCTCGCCTCGGCTCGTCGCAAGGCGCCCGGCTTCGCGCTGCTGGGTGAGCCGGGTGACGCTCTCGACATCCTGCTCGAGCTGAAGTCGCTGGCCGACGTCGCCCTGATCGGGTTCCCGTCCGCGGGCAAGTCCTCGCTCGTCTCCGTCCTGTCGGCGGCGCGCCCCAAGATCGCCGACTACCCGTTCACGACCCTGGTCCCCAACCTCGGCGTGGTCCAGGCGGGGGAGCAGCGGTTCACCGTGGCCGACGTGCCGGGGCTGATCCCGGGCGCCAGCCAGGGCAAGGGTCTCGGGCTGGAGTTCCTGCGTCACGTCGAGCGGTGCTCGGTGCTGGTGCATGTCATCGACTGCGCGACCCTGGAGCCCGGCCGTGACCCGATGACCGACCTCGAGGTCATCGAGCAGGAGCTCTCTCAGTACGTCCCCGACGAGACCCTGGGCGGCCGGCCACTGTCCGAGCGCACCCGGATCGTCGTGCTCAACAAGGCCGACGTGCCCGAGGCGCGCGAGCTCGCCGAGCTGGTCACGCCCGAGCTGGAGGCCCACGGTGTCGAGGTGTTCACGGTCTCCGCAGTGGCCCACACGGGGCTGCGCGAGCTCACCTTCGCCATGGCCCGTCACGTGACGGCGGCGCGCGCCGAGATCGAGGCCGCGGCCGCCACGCCGCAGCGGGTCGTGATCCGGCCCAAGGCCGTCGACGACACCGGCTTCACCGTCGTGCGCGAGAACACCGCCGACGGCGAGGTCTTCCGAATCGACGGTGAGCGCCCCACACGCTGGGTGCGCCAGACGGACTTCTCCAACGACGAGGCCGTCGGCTACCTCGCCGACCGCCTGAACCGCCTCGGCATCGAGGAGGCGCTGTTCAAGGCCGGCGCGCTCGCGGGCGCCACCGTGCTCATCGGGCCGCAGGACAATGCGGTCGTCTTCGACTGGGAGCCGACGCTGGCCACCGGAGCCGAGCTGCTGGGAGCGCGGGGCACCGACCTGCGCCTCGAGGAGGCCTCGCGGCCCACGCGCGACGAGAAGCGCGCCGACTACGCCGACCGCCGCGCCGCCAAGTCGGCCGCCCGCAGCGAGCTCGCCGCAGAGCGAAAGGCCGGCCACTGGGCGACCGCCAAGGACGAGGACGAGGACGACGCGTGAGCGGTGCCGAGCGGCGCCAGGACGTGGCACGGGCCCGTCGGCTGGTGGTCAAGGTCGGCTCGTCCTCGCTGACCGGCGCCGACGGAGGGTCGCTCGACGAGAGCCGGCTGGTGACGATCGTCGAGGCCCTGGCGGCTCGACGGCTCGCGGGCCAGCAGGTCGTCCTCGTCTCCTCGGGTGCCATCGCCGCCGGTATCAGCCCCCTGGGACTCGCCCGGCGCCCGCACGACCTCGCCACCCAGCAAGCGGCGGCCAGTGTCGGGCAGGGAGCCCTCGTCGCGGCATACCAGCGGGCGTTCGGAGCCCACGGCCTCACGGTGGGGCAGGTGCTGCTCACCGCCGACGACGTGACGCGTCGCTCGCACTACACCAACGCCCGCCGCACGCTCGACCGGCTCCTCGAGCTCGGAATCGTGCCCATCGTCAACGAGAACGACACCGTCGCCACCCAGGAGATCCGGTTCGGCGACAACGACCGGCTGGCCGCTCTGGTCGCCCACCTCGTGCATGCCGACGGCCTGCTGCTGCTCACCGACGTCGACGCCCTGTATGACGGGCCGCCGAGCCGGGCGGGCAGTGCGCGGGTGCCGCTCGTCGTCGGTGGCGCCGGGCTCGACGACGTGGTCATCGGAGGCACCGGATCGGGCGTCGGCAGCGGTGGGATGGTCACCAAGGTCGAGGCGGCGTCGATCGCGAACGCCGCCGGCATCACCACGGTGCTCACCAGCTCCGCGCGCATCCAGGAGGCGCTTGAGGGTGCCGACGTCGGCACCGTCTTCGTCCCCAGTGGGTCGCGCCGTACCTCGCGAAAGCTGTGGCTGGCGCACGCCACCACCCCGCGCGGCCGGCTCGTCCTCGACGCCGGGGCGGTGCGAGCCGTCACCGAGCGCCGCACCTCGCTGCTGCCGGCCGGCATCTCGGCCGTGGAGGGCACGTTCGTCGACGGCGACCCCGTGGACCTGTGCACCCCCGACGGCCGGGTCATCGCCCGTGGGCTCGTGAACTACACCTCGGCCGAGCTGCCGAGCATGCTGGGCCGCTCGACGCGCGACCTGGCCAAGGACCTGGGTCCCGCGTACGAGCGCGAGGTCGTGCACCGCGACGACCTCGCCCTGCTCTGAGGCAGAGTCTCTCGCTGCGGTGACCCAAGCGTCTCGCGCTGCGCTGACGCAGCAGTCCGGCGGTCGGGACGGGCGGCGGACGGTGGGGGACCGCGGCATACCCTTGAAGCATGGCTGAGCAGATCCCCAGCATCGACCCCGCGGCCGTCGAGCAGGTGGCGACGGCGGCCCGCGCCGCCCGCGTGGCCTCGCGCCGGCTCGCCCTCGCGCACCGCGCCGAGAAGGACGCCGCGCTGTTGGCGCTCGCGGACGCCCTCGTGGCCGCCACCGATGACATCGTCGCCGCCAACGAGGAGGACCTCGCCCGCGGTCGTGACGGCGGTATGCCGCAGGGCCTGCTCGACCGACTCGCCCTCGACTCCACCCGCGTCGCCTCGGTGGCCCAGGCCCTGCGCGACGTCGCCGGACTGCCCGACCCCGTGGGAGAGGTCGTGCGCGGGTCGACCCTGGCCAACGGGCTCCAGATCCGGCAGGTGCGCGTGCCCATGGGCGTGGTCGGCATGGTCTACGAGGCGCGACCCAACGTCACCGTCGACGCCGCCGGCCTGGGGCTCAAGTCAGGCAACGCGGTGATCCTCCGCGGGGGCTCAGCCGCCGAGAGCACGAATCACGCACTGGTCGGGGTCATGCGCAAAGCCCTTGCAGCACAGGGGCTTCCGGAGGACTCCATCACACTGCTGGAGGGTGGCCGTGATGCGGTGCGTGCGCTCCTGACAGCTCGTGGCCTGGTGGACCTGATCATCCCAAGGGGTGGGGCGGGCCTGATCCAGACAGTGGTGCTGGAGTCCACGGTCCCGGTCATCGAGACGGGCGTCGGCAACTGCCATGTCTACGTCGACGCGGCGGCCGACCTCGACAAGGCGCTGGCCATCGCGGTCAACTCCAAGACCCACCGGCCGAGTGTCTGCAACGCTGCCGAGTCGCTGCTGGTCCACGAGCAGGTCGCTGCGGACTTCCTGCCCAAGGCTCTCGCGGAGCTCTCCGGGGCCGGGGTCGTGCTCCACACCGACATCGCATCCGGCGCCGTGGCCGAGACCGCCGGCGTCCCCCACGAGGCGGCGACGGAGGAGGACTTCGCGACCGAGTATCTGGCGCTCGAGCTGAGCGTCAGGGTCGTCGCGGACCTCGACGCGGCGCTCGACCACATCGCTCGGTACGGGTCCGGCCACACCGAAGCGATCGTCACCGAGGACCGCGCCGCCGCGCGCCGGTTCACCGCCGAGGTCGACGCCGCCGCAGTGATGGTCAACGCGTCCACGCGGTTCACGGACGGGGGCGAGTTCGGCTTCGGCGCCGAGATCGGCATCTCCACCCAGAAGCTGCACGCGCGCGGGCCGATGGCGCTCCCCGAGCTCACCACCACCAAGTGGATCGTGGAGGGCGACGGGCAGGTGCGCGCCTAGGCCGGGGCTGCTGGCAGGATGGCTGCCCGTGGAAGGCACTGAGGTTCGCAAGCTGGCGGCGGTCGAGGACGCGCACTGGTGGTACCAGGAGCGGCGGCACCTGCTCCGACAGGCGATCCGAGGGCTGCGGCCCGGGCGAGCCATGGACATCGGCGCCGCGGGTGGCGGCAACACCAGGGTCCTGCAGGCTGCCGGCTGGTCGGTCGCTGCCTTGGAGTACGGCGCCGACGGCGCGGCCGTGGCGGCCGAGCGAGGGCTGCCCGTGCTGCGTGGCGACGCCACGGCGCTGCCCGTGGAGGACGACAGCCTCGACCTCGTCGTGGCGTTCGACGTGCTCGAGCACATCCTCGACGACGACGCGGCGGTCGCCGAGGTGCTGCGGGTGCTGAGGCCTACCGGACACTTCCTCATCGCCGTGCCCGCCGACCCCAGGCTGTGGTCCGAGCACGACGTGGCCGTGGACCACGTCCGGCGCTACACGAGGGCCACGCTGAGCCAGGTCCTCGAGCGTGGAGGCTTCGAGGTGACGTCCCTGACCTCATGGAACGTCCTGCTCCGTCCGGTCGTGGCACTGCGCCGCCGGTCGTCCTCGGGCTCGGACCTCGAGCAGGTCCCGGCCGTCCTGAACGTGGCCCTGCGGGCCGTCGTCACCCTCGAGCGCTACCTGCCGGTCAAAGCGATGCCCGGCGTGACTCTGCTCGCAGAGGCTCGTCCGCGGGCGTAGCGGACCGCTGGCCGGTCGAGGTGGAGGCGAGCGAGTCGTAGGCGACGAAGTAGGTCGGTCGCGCCTGGAGATGGGCGTACATCCGCCCGACGTACTCGCCGAGGATGCCCAGGCAGAGCAGCTGCACCGCACCGACACCTGCCACGGCCACCACGGTCGAGGTCCAGCCCGGAAGGGTGTGCCCGACCGCCATCGCCACCAACGCGTAGCCGAGCAGGGCCAGTGCGCCGACGCCGCCGAGCAGGCCCAGCCAGGTCGCCGCCCGCAGCGGCGCGGTGGAGAAGCCGGTCACGCTGTCGAGCGAGAGCCGGATCATCTTCGACAAGGGGTACTTGGACCTGCCTGCGGCTCGCTCGTCGCGGTGGTACGCGACGGACGCCGAGGGGAAGCCCAGCGCCGGGACCACGAACCTGAGCACGCGGTGATGCTCGGGTAGCGCGTTGATGGCGTCGACTGTCGCCCGCGACATGAGGCGGTAGTCACCCGCGTCGACCTGCGCGTGGGTTCCCGAGAGGATCCGGATGAGCCGGTAGAAGGCGCGTGCGCTCAGCCGCTTGAAGGCCGAGTCGCTCGAGCGGTCTGAACGCACCCCGTAGACGACATCCACCCCGCCGCGCATGGCGGCCAGCATCTCTGGGAGGACCTCGGGCGGGTCCTGCAGGTCGGCGTCGAGGGTGACGACGTAGTCGCCCCGAGCGCACGCGAGACCGGCCGAGATGGCGGCCTGGTGGCCCGCGTTGGCCCGCAGCCGCACGACCCGCAGCTGCGGCCACTCGCGCCGCAACCGCTGGAGTACCACCGGTGACTGGTCGTTGCTCCCGTCGTCGACGGCGATGACCTCGTAGGACCGGCCGAGCCCGTCCGCCACCGGCCGTAGCCGCAGCGCGAGCAGGGGGAGCACGTCCTCCTCGTTGAACACGGGGATGACGATGCTCAGCTCGGGACGACCCAGCGTGGGATCGCTCAGCGCGCGATCCAGCGGGTCCATCGGGTCCGTGGCATCCATGAGGCCAGCCTACGGTCGCGCCCCGGGTCACAGGGCCGGGACTGGCGAGGGCCCCTCGAAGTATGAGTTCGAGGGGCCCTCTGGTGGTGCAGGTCTGGCTGGTCGGCGTGGCCGACCGGTTGCTTCTGCCCCGGTTCGATCGCCCCGCACCCTGGCGAGCCACGGGCGGTCTCCACTGCGACGGTGGCGTCATCGGAGTCCGGCGAGCCGGCGCACCGATGACGATGCGATCTGGTCAGCGGGCTCGGAGGGCCTCCGCGGCGTCGCCCACGGACCCTTGGCCTCGCGGCCCAGGGACCTCCTTGGGGGAAGCCCCAGGGAGGCGGTCCACCGTTATCCGGCTGACCTGTACTCCAGTCCGCAGACCGATCCGGGTTTCCCCTTCTCGACCTGCCAGCCGGAGCGCGTGAGAGATTTCTAGTCCTCGGATCGACTGCGCCGCAAGCGTTTCCGGAAACCAATTGTCGTGCACCGGTTTCCCACACCCTTGTCCACATGGCGCCGTGCTCGTCGGCCCCGGTTGTGCACACCCCTGTGCACGAAAGTGGTGGATAGCGAGATGGCGCGAGTCGGCCGCCTCTCGCTGCGCAGTGCTCGCCATGTCCCGTCCTGGGCTGCGGGTACGCTGTGGCCATGTCCCTGTCCTTGTCGCACCTGCTCGCCGCCTCCGAGGAGCCCACGCGGGCGCTCCCCATGCCGCCCCTGGCCTACGGCGCGCTGGCGTTCATCGGTTTCCTGCTGCTCCTCGGTGTGCTCTGGTCCTTCCGTGGGACCGCCGCCAAGCTGGGGGCCGGCACCGTCCACGGGCACCACACGGCCGCCTCCGAGGCGCACGCGCACGACGACCACCAGGGCAGCCACCACTGACCATGCGGCTCGGAGTGATGGGCGGGACGTTCGACCCGATCCATCACGGCCACCTGGTGGCCGCCTCCGAGGTCCAGGCCAGGTTCGGGCTCGACGAGGTCGTGTTCGTCCCCACCGGCCTGCCCTGGCAGAAGGACGCGCTGGCGGTCAGCCCCCCCGAGGACCGCTACCTGATGACCGTCATCGCGACGGCCTCCAACCCCCGCTTCACCGTGAGCCGGGTCGACATCGACCGTCCCGGGCCGACCTACACCATCGACACGCTGCGCGACCTGCGTGCCGAGCGACCGGGTGCCGAGCTCTTCTTCATCACAGGTGCGGACGCCCTGGCCCAGATCCTGTCGTGGAAGGACGCGGACGAGCTGTTCGAGCTGGCCCACTTCATCGGCGTCACCCGGCCCGGGTACCCGCTCTCGGAGTCCGGCCTGCCCGCCGACCGGGTCACCCTCGAAGAGGTGCCCGCCATGGCGATCAGCTCGACGGACTGCCGCGCACGCGTCGAGCGAGCCGAGCCGGTCTGGTACCTCGTGCCCGACGGCGTCGTCCAGTACATCAACAAATACCGGCTGTATGCCGCGGGCCAGCCCGCCGCCACAGTCGCCGAGTAGGAGAGCAGTGCCCGCTACCGAACGTTCCCTCGACCTGGCCAGGACCGCCGCCGCGGCCGCCGACGAGAAGCTCGCCACCACCATCGCCGGGATCGACGTCAGCGAACAGCTGGCGCTCACCGACGCCTTCGTCATCGTCTCCGCCAGCAGCGACCGCCAGGTCGGGGCCATCGTGGACGAGGTGGAGGACCAGCTGCGCCTCAAGGGCGCCAAGCCGATCCGTCGTGAGGGGGAGCGCGACGGCCGTTGGGTGCTGCTCGACTTCGGCGACATCGTCGTCCACGTCCAGCACGACGAGGAGCGCGAGTTCTACGAGCTGGAGCGCCTGTGGAAGGACTGCCCCGAGATCGACCTGGGCGTGCCCAAGCGCCGCGAGGCCTAGCCACCCGTGGCCACCGCAGGGCAGTCGGAGCGGTCCCGCTCCGCCCGCAGGGTGATCGTGCTGCGCCACGGCGAGACCGACCACAACGCCCGGGGCGTGTGGCAGGGCCAGATCGACAGCGACCTGTCGTCCCTCGGCCGCGAGCAGGCGCGCACCGCGGCGCTCGCGCTCGCGGCATACAGGCCTGCCCTCGTGGTGGCCTCGGACCTCAAGCGCGCGGCAGAGACCGGTGACGAAGTGGCGCGCGCGTGCGACGCGCCGATCACCTACGACCGCCGGTGGCGCGAGATCCACGTCGGCCAGTGGGCCGGCCTGACTGCGGCCGAGGTGAACGCCGAGTACCCCGAGGAGCGGCTGCGGCACCTGCGAGGTGAGGACTTCCGGCGCGGCGTAGACGGCGAGGCGCTCTCTGACGTGGCCCAGCGCGTCCGTGGCGCATTGGACGAGCTGCTCGACGCGCTGGGGCCGGGTGAGACGGCGGTCGTCGCCACCCACGGCGTCACGGGCCGCGTCGTCATCGCCGAGCTCGTGGACCTCGACCGGCTCACGGCGTGGCGGGTGCTCGGCGGGTTCGGCAACTGCCACTGGGCTGAGGTCGTGGAGGCCGAGACCGGCTGGCGCATCCAGACCTGGAACGTCGGCGCCTGAGCGGTGCTGCGCCCCGGCCCCGTTGCCGGGCCTCGATTTGGTGAAACGGGTGGGTCCCTGGGTAAACTTCCGCAGTCCCCTCCGGGGGACCTCCCCTCGGGAGATCCGGGGCTGTGGCGCAGCTGGTAGCGCACTTCCATGGCATGGAAGGGGTCAGGGGTTCGAATCCCCTCAGCTCCACCCCAAGTGGCTAACCGATGGTCAGCCCACTGGCCGACCGATGGTCGGAAGAACGAACAACGAAGCCCTTCCCGGGCCAACCGGGGAGGGCTTCGTTGGCATTTCGGGCCGGGCAGGGGGGCGGACCGAGCAGGGCCAGCTCGCGGAGCTCTTCTTCAGCTTGCCGGCAAGCAAAGGCTTCTTGCTTGCCGGCGGCGCGGCCCTCGCGGCCCAGGGACTGACGCATCGCCCCACCCAGGACCTGGACTTCTTCACCGCCCAGGGTCAAGGAGACGTGACCAGAGCCAGGGACGAGTTCACCTCAGCTGCTCAGGGTCGCGGATGGGCGGTCGAGCACGTCATTGGCACGGGCACGTTCTGTCGCCTCTTGGTTCAGGGACCGGAAGCCCTTCTGGTGGACCTGGCGCTGGAGTCAACCCCGGCTTGCCTTCCCAGGCGAGTGTCGCAGGCCCGACGTGTGCCC
>NZ_DASYGF010000033.1:0-21375 GCF_036000045.1 Pedococcus sp. | reverse complement strand
GGTCAGAGAGCCGACGAGGGGACTTGAACCCCTAACCCCCTGTTTACAAGACAGGTGCGCTGCCAATTGCGCCACGCCGGCGGTCGCCTGCTCAGCAGGCGGCCACGATCGTACCTGCCGCGCACAGCGGCGTTTGCCGGGCGGCATACAGAACGGCCCGGCTCCCACAGGGGGAGCCGGGCCGTCCGGGGGAAGCCGGGGAAGCTGGGGTCAGTGCGCGTTGAGGTACGACTGGAGCGCAGCCACCGTGGCGCGGTCCAGGTAGTGCGCACCGTTGCGCCGAGCGCCGATCTTGGCCTGGAGCGCGCCGACCGTGCGCGGGCCGATGATGCCGTCGGGTGCCGAGCCGACCTTGCGCTGCAGCTTCTGGTTGTCGGCTCGCGACAACGAGCCGTCGACCGAAGCCCCGACCCAGCGCTCGATCGCCGCGTTGGTCAGGGGTCCGCGGATGCCGTCCACGACGAGCTTGCCTGCTCGGGCCGAGGAGGCCGAGGACCTGCTGGCCGGCGGCGCCGTGCGCACCGCGGAGCGGGACGCCGTCGAGGCGGAGCGGTCCGCCGAATACGCCACGGCACTGCCGCCGTTGGACCGTGTGAGCCCGGCGCGGGCCCCGCAGGTCGGCCAGGCACCGGGCCCCTGCGAGGCGAGAACCCGCTGAGCCACGGTGATCTGGGCGCTGCGGCTGGCCAGGTCGGCGCGCGGCGCATAGGCGTCCCCGCCGTAGCCGCGCCAGGTCGAGCCGCTGAACTGCAGCCCGCCGTAGTAGCCGTTGCCGGTGTTGATGGACCAGTTGCCGCCGCTCTCACAGGCGGCGACGCTGTCCCAGACGCTGCCGGCCGAGGCCGAGCCGGCCGATGCCAGCCCGCCTGCGACGCTGGCCACGCCAGCGACGGCAGCACCGGTCACGCGACGCTTGAGGGGGTTGATCTTCCGAGCAGAGTGCTTCGGCGCATAGAACATAGGTGTGCGCGGTCCTTTCCTGACCTGCGCCTGCGAGGTGAGCTGTCGGGTTCGGGCTGTCAGGTGCCCGGCCGGCGGACCGGCTTCACCCCAAGGCCGCGATGCGGCCACGTTGGGTCCCCCGTCCTCGTCTGCCCGGAACCGTTCCGGCTTGTCACCCGCCTGACGAGGCTCGGCGCTGCGGGTGTGCATGATGGGTATGCCGTGTTCACTTGTGGGCGCCGGACGGCACCAAGGGTCCACCGTAGGCCGCCTGACCAACGGGGACAAGGTGGGCCGAAAGAAACTAGTCCGTTCGGTCAGCGTCTACGGGCGCGCCGCTTCTGGACGCCGCCCCGGTCGAAGGGTGCCGCGAGGAACTCCCCCAGCACGCTTCCGGCCGCGATGGCCAACAGCACCGCCATCGCACCCAGCAGCGTGGTGATGCCCCCCTGCACCGACAGCGACCCGGTGCGCGCCGACGAGCCGTTCACCATCTCGTACAGCCCACGGAAGATCGCCAGACCGGGAAGCAACCCGTAGGACGCCGGTACGACCAGCACCATCGCCGGCGCGCCGAGCCGAAGCGCGACGAGGCGGCCCACGAAACCGAGCATGAACGCCGCACACCCCGCAGCGGCGATGGGCCCGAGCCGGTCGACATGCGCGACACCCAGAGAGACAGCCACACCCAGGCCGCAGAGCAGACCGGCCGGCAGCACCAGACGGCGCCGGCTGCGCAGCGACACCGCGCCGGCCATGCCGGTAACAGCGGCACCGAGCACGGCCAGGACCACCGGAGCGTTGAGGGCCCGCGTCGCGACGATCGAGGGTGAGGCGAGCTGGACACCGAACGAGTGCGCGAGCGCCAACGTGATGGACAGACCCGAGGCGACACCCAGAATGATGGCAGCGGTGGTGAGGAACACGGCGAACATCCGGCCGGCTCCGGTGACCGAGTAGCCCGAGATGGCGTCCTCGAAGGCGGAGGCCACCGTCCGCCCGGGCAGGAGCACGGTGATGCCGCCCGCGACGATGAAGGCGAAGTCCGAGGAGGTCACAGGCAGCCACCCCTTGGCGCCCAGGCTGAAGGCGGTCCAGGCCATCACGGTCGCCAGGAACCCGCCCAGGGCGCACTGGTAGAAGTCCGGCAGTCCCCGGCGCCCGAGGGCGCGGGCGGCATACCCGACGATCAACGCGGATGCGGCCGCCACGAGCGCCGCAACCAGCCCCGCGCCCAGCATCGTGGCGATAGCCGCGGCGAGCACGCCCAGCGAGCCACGCACGGCCCAGCGTGGCCAGTACCGCGGCGCCCGACGGATCTCGCGGAGCTGGTCAGCGGCCGTCTCACGGTCGTATCCCTCGCGCACCAACGTGTCGACGAACTCGTGAACTGCCGTGAGCCGCGCGAAGTCTCGACTGGCCGAGCGGACCACGCGCAGCATCGTGATGGGTGCGCCCGAGGCTGTGGTGCACTGCACCAGGAGGGACTGCAGCGTGATGTCGACCTCGAGGTTGTTGAGGCCGGCGGCAGCCGCCACCGCGATCACTGACGACTCGACCTGGGGCGCGCCGGCCCCGCACCGGAGCATGAGCTCGCCCACCCTCAGGGCCAGGTCGAGCGAAGCGCGGGCCTCGCGCTCCTCGGCGGCAGCCTGCCGGACCTTGACGTTGCGATACGGGGTGTGGCGCAGCGACTCGACCATCGGCATGGTCTCCGTCAGCTCTTCGCCACGCCAGATCCGCCGGCGATGCACCTGCGTCGGGGGCCGGACGGGCGACGACCCGCTGTCGGTCATGACCCGAAGCCGACGATCCGCAGCAGGCCTGACGGCGAGCGGGCCGGCCACCACTGAGCTGTGCCCCCATGCTGGAGCGCCCCGGCGGCCAGGCCCAGCGCCAGCAGGAGCAGGAGGCCCGTGAGGATCCGCGTCGCCTTCGGGCCAGGACTGACACCCCGGACGATGCTGCGCGTGCCGCGTCGCAGCCCGGATCCGCCCGGCCCCCACCACGCCACGAACCCCGCGATCACGGCACCCACCGCGAGCGCGGACGACTTCTGGGGCTGGGGCGAGCCACCAGTCACGGCAACGGTGGCGAGGGCAGTGCTGAAGACCGCGCACGCTCCCACCGCAACCGGCAGCAGCGCGCCCATCACGCTCGCGAGGGCGCCCACCACCACGTGCCACGGGCTCGCCGCGACCGCGAACGGCATGTCACTGCGCCGCCGTCCCTTGGCATGCCGGCGCAGCACCAGCGACGTCACCGAACGGTCCGCGGTCCGGGCCGCCCACGACAGGGCCAGCGCGACGGCAGCACCCACGACGGGCAGGCACGCGAACGCCGCCACCAGGGCGAGCATCAGCGCGAGCAGGGTGCCGGTGCGGTTGGGCCTGCCGATGCGTGGGTCAGGCTCACCGGGGCCACCCTCCCAGGCGGCTTCCCAGTCGGACAGCTCCCCCGACTCGTCCCACGGGAGGAGGTCGTCGTCGCCAGGGGCCGCCGGCTCGTACGCGCCACCCACAGGCGCCACCTGGGGACGGGCCCAGGTCACCGTCCCGCGATGGTCCAACACCTGGGTATGCCGCGAGCTCACCGCGAGCGCCGCGGTGACCGGTCGACCCTCGGCATACCGCTCGAGGGCGTCCATCACCTCGTCCGCGTCCGGGCGCCGGGCGGGGTCGGGCGACAGCGCGGCATACAGCAGAGGCGCCAGCCGGGGGTCCACCCCGGACAGGTCGGCGTCACCGCGGCTGACTCTGGAGAGCACCACGTCCATGGGACCGCGCCCGAAGGGCGGCGCGCCCCGAGCCGCGAAGGCCAGGGTGGCCGCCCAGCCCCACCAGTCGGTCGCGACGGTGACCGGGGCGCCCTCGACGACCTCCGGCGAGAGGTAGCCGGGGGTTCCCATGACCAGGCCGGTCAGGGTGATGCGCACGTCGTCGGCCACGTGGGCGATCCCGAAGTCGATGAGCACCGGGTCGCCGTCGAGCATCAGCACGTTGCCGGGCTTGAGGTCACGATGGATGACGTCGGCATCGTGGATGGCGTCCAGGGCGCCGGCGAGCCCGCGCCCCAGCCGAAGCAGCTCCGGTCCTTCGATGGGACCGTCATCCTCCACGACCTGGTCGAGTGGGGGCCCGGGCACGTAGCGGGTCACGAGATAGGGGCGGTCGCCGTCGAGGTCCGCGTCGATGACCGCGGCCACTCTCGGGTCCCGGATCCGTCCCAGCACGTCGACCTCGCGGCGCAGTCTGGCCCGCGCGTGGCTGTCGTGGGCGACGTGCGCGCGCAGCAGCTTGAGGGCGACCGCACGGCCGTGCGGGTCCAGGGCCAGGTGGACGACACCCATGCCGCCCTCACCCAGCTGCTCAACGAGGCGATAAGGCCCCACGAGTCCTGAGGCAGGCACCCGCGAGCCGTCTGCGTCGCGGTGGCTGGCCTCCGTGGTCATGCCCCTACGGTAAGCGAGGGTGCTGGGTGAAACCGGTCAGGTCACTGCTGGATGTAGCCAACAAGTTGGTCACGCTCGGCCTGGAGCTCGGCGATCCGGTGCTTGACGACGTCGCCGATGCTGACGATGCCGTGCAGTCGCCCGTCGACCACCACGGGCACGTGGCGGATGCGGTGCTCGGTCATGGTGCGGGCCAGCTCCTCGATGGGGATGTCCGGGCCGCACGTGCGCACATCGGCGGTCATGATGCGCGAGACAGGAGCCTGGAGAATCTCCGGGCCGTCGCGGTGGAGGTGGCGCACGACGTCGCGCTCGCTGACGATGCCACCCACGGTCTCGCCGTCCTCGCTGACCACCAGTGCACCGATGCGATGCTCGGCGAGTATCGCCAGAAGCCGTTCCACGCTCTCGTCGGGCTTGACGGTGACCACCTCGGCGCCCTTGCGGCGCACCACGTCCGAGATCCTCATGATCCGACCGTAGACCGGGCCGGGAGTCGCCGCCAGAGGGAGACGCATAGGGTGAGAACGTCCCATGTCCCGTTTGGAGGGATTGCCGTGTCCGCCCCAACCCAGACCTTCGACCTGGTCATCGCCGCAAACCGCCTGCCCGTGGACCGTGTGGTGGGCCCCGATGGTGACGTTTCCTGGCGCACCAGCCCCGGGGGCCTGGTCACGGCGATGGAGTCGGTCATGCGCAGCCGCGAGGGTGCCTGGGTCGGCTGGGCGGGCGAGTCGGGCGACGCACCGGAGCCCTTCGTGCAGAGCGACATGTACCTGCGCCCCGTAGCCATGTCCGAGGAAGACGTCGCGCACTACTACGAGGGCTGCAGCAACGGCACCCTGTGGCCGATCTACCACGACGTCATCGTGCCGGCGACGTTCCACCGCTTCTGGTTCACCGCGTACGAGCGCGTCAACCGTCGCTTTGCCGAGGCGATCTGCGAGGTGGCCGCCGAGGGAGCCACGGTGTGGGTCCACGACTACCAGCTGCAGCTCGTGCCGGCCATGGTCCGTGAGCTTCGGCCCGACGTCCGTATCGGCTGGTTCAACCACATCCCGTTCCCGCCGGTCGAGCTCTTCGCGCAGCTGCCGTGGCGCCGAGCCCTGCTCGAGGGTCTGCTGGGTGCGGACTACCTCGGCTTCCAGCGGGTCGCAGATGCCCAGAACTTCGTGCGCGCCTGCCGCCAGCTGCTCGGCCTGCCCACCAAGGGCGACACGATCTCGGTCTCTCGCGGCGCGAACGCGCGGCGGGTCCGCGCGAGCGCGGTGCCGATATCGATCGACTTCGTCGGCTTGCAGGAGCTGGCCCGTATGCCGGAGACCCAAGCCCGCGCGAAGGAGATCCGCGAGTCCCTGGGCAACCCGGACACCCTGCTCCTGGGCATCGACCGGCTCGACTACACCAAGGGGATCGGGCACCGCATCAAGGCGTACGGCGAGCTGTTGGAGGAGGGCAAGGTGGCCCCTCCTCGCGAGATCTTCGTCCAGGTGGCCACGCCGAGCCGCGAGCGCGTCGCGGCATACCGCGACCTCCGTCAGGAGATCGAAGGTGAGGTCGGCCGGCTCAACGGCGACCACAGCGTCATCGGATCCGCGGCGGTGCAGTACCTGCACCACGCCTATCCGCGCGACGAGATGGCGGCGCTCTATCTGGCTGCCGACGTGCTGCTGGTGACGCCGCTGCGAGACGGCATGAACCTCGTGGCCAAGGAGTACGTCACCTGCCGCCACGACGAGGGCGGCGCACTGGTGCTGTCCGAGTTCACGGGCGCGTTCCACGAGCTGCACCAGGCGTTCGTCTGCAACCCGCACGACATCGAGGGCCTGAAGCAGACGATCATGCGGGCGATCGAGACCCCCGACAAGGACAAGCGGCGCCTGATGCGGGCGATGCGCCGCCGGGTCGCCGACCATGACGTCCAGCGCTGGGCGCACCGGTTCCTGGAGAACCTTTCGCATGCACCCGAGCGACCCGGGACCAGCAAGGCGCAGCACGAGGACCGCCCATGACGCTGCCGGCACCTCTGGAGCAGGCACTCGCCCAGGTGGCGCGGTCCTCATCCCTGCTCGTGGCGACCGACTTCGACGGGGTCTTGGCCCCCCTGGTCCTCGACCCGCTGAAGTCGCGCCCCCTGCCCGGCACGATCGAGAGCCTGCAGACCCTCGCCACGCTTCCGCGCACGCACGCGGCAGTGGTGTCCGGGCGCGACCTCGCAACGCTGACGACACTGACCGGCCTCGCCGACAGCGAGGTGACGCGGATCGGCAGCCACGGCGCCGAGACCAGCGCCGACGGGGCCGGCGCGGGCGATCTCGGGCAGCCGGAGACCCAGCGACTGGAGGCGTTGGTCACCGACCTGGCCGCCCTCGCCGCCGCACACCCGGGGACCACCCTCGAGCACAAGCCGGCGGCCGTGGTCCTGCACACCCGAGGGATGGAGCCGGGGGCTGCCGCGGCGGCAGAGGCCGCGGCACGCGAGCTCGCCGAACGGCATACCGAAGTGCACGTCACGCGAGGGAAGCACGTCGTGGAGATGAGCGTCGTGCGGGCCGACAAGGGCACCGCGCTGATGGCCGTCCGCGCTGCCGTCGGGGCCCACGCGGTCGTGTACTTCGGCGACGACGTGACTGACGAGGACGTCTTCACCGTACTCTCCGCGACCGATGTCGGGGTGAAGGTGGGCGACGGAGCCACGGCGGCGACGTACCGCGTCGCCGAGCCGGAGCAGGCCGCCGAGGCCCTGAGTCTGCTCACCCGCATCCGGCAGGACGTTTGACCCAGGCCTCCCTCACTGCGAGGGCACCGTCGACCCCGGGGCACTCTCAACGCCGGGGCGCGGCTCCGGTCGAGGCGCGGACCACGAGCTCTGGGCGGAACACGAACTCGGCACGGGGAGCGGGCTCACCGGCGATCTCGTCGAGCAGGGCACGCACCGCCGCCTCGGACATCGCGGCGACACTTTGGCGCACCGTCGTCAGCGGCGGGTCGGTGAACGGGATCAGCGGGGAGTCGTCGTAGCCCACGACGGAGAAGTCCTCGGGAACGCGCAGCCCCATGCGCCGCGCCGCCCGGATGGCACCCAAGGCCATGAGGTCAGAGCCGCACACGACAGCCGTGCAGCCGCGCTCGATGAGCCGGGCGCCGGCCGTGTCGCCGCCCTCCACCGAGAACAGGGTCCGTTCGATGAGCTCCTCGACATCCTCGCGCCCCAGCAGGCTCTTCATCGACTCGCGGAAGCCGGTGACCTTCCGGATCACCGGGACGAAACGGTCCGGTCCGATCGCCAGGCCGATCTGGGTGTGCCCGAGCTGCACCAGGTGGGTCAGCGCCAGCTCCATGGAGGCGACGTCGTCGTTGCTGATGAAGGGGGCGTCGATCGCCTCGTGGTAGCCGTTGACGAGCACGATCGGCAGGCCCCGCTCGCGGAGCCGGGTGTACCGCTCGGGGTCGGTCGTGATGTCGGCGTGCTGCCCCGAGACGTAGATGATGCCGGCGACACCGCGGTCCAGCAGCATCTGCACGTAGTCGTCCTCGTGCACGCCCCCAGGGGTCTGCGTGCACAGGACCGGCGTGAAGCCGTTGGCGGCCAGCGCGGTCTCGATGACCTGGGCGAAGGCGGGGAAGATCGGGTTCGTGAGCTCGGGCACGATGAGGCCCACCAGGTCGGCGCTGCGTCGCCGCAGACGCGAGGGCCGGTCGTACCCGAGGACGTCCAGGGACGTCAGCACGGCCTCGCGCGTCGCATCGGCGACCCCCGGCTTGTCGTTGAGCACCCTGCTGACGGTCGCCTCGCTGACCTCGGCGTGTGCCGCGATGTCAGCCAGTCTCGCCTTCATGGGGCAGACGGTAGCAAGAAATTGCAGCATTCCCGGCGGCAATACTGCAAGAAGTTTCACAATGTCGTGCACGGGCTCTGGCGCAACTGTTGCCGCTGGGCCAGACTGAGCCCACCACGGACACCGATGTCCGGGGGGCACCACCTTTACAACGGATCGTCCGGCACGTTCCTGCCGGTGAAGGAAAGGCAACGAAGCCATGGCAACAGTCAAGTTCGATGAGGCGACCCGGCTCTACCCGGGCAACGACAAGCCCTCGGTCGACAAGCTCAACATCGACATCGAGGACGGTGAGTTCCTCGTCCTGGTCGGCCCCTCCGGATGTGGCAAGTCCACGTCCCTGCGCATGCTCGCGGGCCTCGAAGAGGTCAACGCCGGCAAGATCTGGATCGGCGACCGCGACGTCACCAACCTGTCCCCCAAGGACCGCGACGTCGCGATGGTCTTCCAGAACTACGCGCTCTACCCCCACATGACGGTGGCCGACAACATGGGCTTCGCGCTCAAGATCGCCGGCGTCGACAAGGGCGAGATCCGCAAGCGCGTCGAGGAGGCCGCGAAGATCCTCGACCTCGAGCCGTACCTCGAGCGCAAGCCGAAGGCTCTGTCCGGTGGCCAGCGCCAGCGCGTCGCCATGGGCCGCGCGATCGTCCGCAGCCCCCAGGTGTTCCTCATGGACGAGCCGCTCTCGAACCTCGACGCCAAGCTCCGTGTCCAGACGCGCACCCAGATCGCCTCGCTGCAGCGGCGGCTCGGCGTCACGACGGTCTACGTCACCCACGACCAGGTCGAGGCCATGACGATGGGCGACCGCGTGGCGGTCCTCAAGGACGGCCTGCTGATGCAGTGCGACACCCCGCGGCGTATGTACGACCACCCGAACAACGTCTTCGTGGCCGGCTTCATCGGCTCACCTGCCATGAACCTGCTGGACGTCGACGTCGCAGACGGAGGCGTCAAGGTCAGCGGCAGCGTCATGCCGGTCGACCGCGAGGTGCTGGCGCGCGCTCACGGCAAGTCCATCACGATGGGCGTTCGCCCCGAGGACCTCGAGCTGACGACCGATGGTGGCGGCGGCATCGCCGTCAACGTCGACGTCGTCGAGGAGCTCGGCGCCGATGCCTACATCTACGGCTCCGCCAAGGTCCACCAGCACATCGACGCCGATGACGACGCCGACGCCCCCGAGCGCCCGTTCATCGCCCGCGTCGACGGCCGGCGTCCCCCCAAGAAGGGCGAGACCGTCTACCTCGCTCCCAAGCAGGGTCACCTGCACCTGTTCGACTCCGAGACCGGTGAGCGCCTCGCCGACTGACCACCACTGACCGTATGCCGGGTGGCCGGCGCCCTCTCTGGGCGCCGGCCTCCTGCGTGCAGGCGCCGAGACGGCACCGATCTGGGAGCATGAGGACGTGGCATTCGAGATCAGGACCGCCCGACCGGACCCGGCCCTGCTTGACCTGCCGTGGGATCTGCCGCTGGAGCATTGGCCGGAGGACCACCTCGCCGCACTGCCGCGCGGCATCTCGCGGCATGTGGTGCGCTTCGTGAAGCTGTCGGGGCGGGTCCTGGCGGTCAAGGAGATCAAGGAGGACATCGCGGCGCGTGAGTACCAGATGCTGCGGGTCCTCAACCGGCTCGAGGTTCCTTGTGTCGAGCCGTTCGGTGTCGTGGGCGGTCGGGTCGGCCTCGACGGCGAGCCGCTGGACGCCTGCCTGATCACCCGCCACCTGCAGTTCTCGCTGCCCTATCGGGCGCTGTTCAGCCAGTCACTGCGCCCGGACACCTCGACCCGCCTCATCGATGCACTCGCCGTGCTCCTGGTGCGCCTGCACCTCATCGGCTTCTGGTGGGGCGACGTCTCCTTGTCCAACACGCTCTTCCGACGCGACGCCGGCGCGTTCGCGGCATACCTCGTCGATGCAGAGACCGGCGAGCTCCACCAGTCCCTCAGCTCCGGCCAGCGCGAGCACGACCTCGAGATCGCCCGGGTCAACATCGCCGGCGAGCTGATGGACCTGGAGGCCGGCGGCTATCTCGAGGCCGGGACCGACCCCGTCGACACGTCCAACCGCATCGTGACGCGCTATACCGACCTCTGGGGGGAGCTGACCGGGCTGGAGCGGTTCGAGCGCGGCGACCGGTGGCGGGTGGACGAGCGCATCCGACGGCTCAACGAGCTGGGCTTCGACATCGACGAGCTGGCCATCACCACCGACTTCGACGGGACCCACATCCAGATCCAGCCGAAGGTCGTCGACGCCGGGCACCACTCGCGGCGCCTGCTGCGGCTCACCGGACTGGACGTCGAAGAGAACCAGGCGCGGCGGCTGCTCAACGACCTCGACTCGTACCGGGCCTCCCAGGACCGGCAGAACGACGACGAGGAGATCGTCGCTCACGACTGGCTCTCCAAGATCTACGAGCCGATCACCAGGACGGTCCCCCGTGCGCTAGCCGGCAAGCTGGAGCCCGCCGAGCTGTTCCACGAGGTTCTCGAACACCGGTGGTACCTGTCCGAGCGGGCCGGGCACGACGTGTCCACCGAGGACGCCATCAAGGACTACGTCGCGCACGTGCTGCCCGGCAAGCCCGACGAGGCGACGGTGGTGGGTGTCGACACCGTGGAGATGCCCGTCGTCGCGATGTACGACGACGACTGACCCCCGCGCCGGCCGAGCCGATACTCCGACTCCAACTCCGCTGTCAAGGCGTCATAGGAACCTCGAATAGTTCCTAGCGCCGGCGTCGCGGCGCTCGCTACCGTCACGCCCTCGGCAACCGTTCCTCGGAGCCGTGGGGTGAGGGCTTCCGGGGGACCATCACGAGGGGGCACGTCTGATGAAATCTCTTGCACGGCGCGTTGCAGCCGTATCTTTGGCATTGAGCGCCGCCCTGGTCGGCCTCGCACCGACCGCCTTGGCGAACTCCGCCTACTCCAGCAAGGTCTACTACCCGAACGGGGCCTATCTGTGGGCCTACGCGTACCTCGACGGCCAGTCAGACTCAGGCGGCTGTGGCAACTACAACGTGTGGTCTCAGATCAGCAAGCGCCCGTCGTGGATCAAGGTCGTCGCCCAGTTCAGCGAAGACGGTTTCGGCTCTGTCTCTGTCGGTGCGGTCAGCGGCACCATCTCCGGCAGCAGCCCTACCTTGAGCTGGACCAACAGCAACGGGGCACTGGGCGCCTACCTCTCGGGACGCGCCTGCATGTCTTGGGCAGCGTGGTACCTGCACCTTCAGACGACGGGGGCGTCGCTTCAGTACGGCACGGTCCGAACTGTCCAGACCCGCCAGCTCTGACCACAAGCCAGCACAAGGACTTTCACCATGACCTGGCCGTGCCGAAAGGCGATGAGCCTCGCATCCGCGGCGGCACTGCTGGTGATGGCCGGTGGATGCGCGGGCGACCAAACGACGAGACTTCCAAGTGCGGCATACCCGCAGGGCCTGAGGGCGGAGCTTCAGACCCTGCGGGATCCCAACGGGTTGTTCATCTACCCCGGCTACTACCGTCAAGCTGGCAGCCTCTACTCAACCGCTCTGCTCGGTGCCGCCTTGGGTGGCTGGACCCTCACCCACCAGCAGGCCACGGCTGCAACAGCGGCACTGTGCCATGGCCAGGAGCCCAAGCTGGTCCATCCGACCTGGTTGGCGTGGGCGGCGACGGAGACCCTTGGTGAAAACGCGTTCCATTCCTCAGCCGGCGCCTGCCTCAGCCGCACCCCGCCAGCGCCAACGGGCGATCCCACCCAGGACATCCCGTTGTTGTGGGCCTGGGCACGAACCGTCGCCAGCTTGGGAATGCCCCGAGCGAAGATCTCCAGTGTTGCGGCTCCTCGGCTTGCACACCTGCCGGTGGACAGCGTCATCTCGCCCTACGTCCGCTGGCGGCTCGATCAGCTCGACGTCCTGACTGGCGCGGCGGACACCGCAGTGGCGCATCCGGCCGCCCCGCCCAGTCATCTTGTGGATCCCACCGATCTGCTCGACCTGTGGGGCTATGCCGAGCGTTGCGTGGCTCATCAGGAACTGTGTGACTCGAGTGGCGCGCCCAACGTGAAAGCGGTCCTCGAGGGCGAGCGCTACTTCGGCGACGATCTGAGCCTGGCAGCCGCGATCGCGATCGCTCGAATCCAGGGTAAGACGGCGCTGGTCGCGACCCTCCGCCAAAGCATCGCCCAGCGAGTAGATCCTGAGACTGGTCTCGTCCGCAGCGGCCGCCCGGAGGGTGACATCGCCAGCACCTTCCTGGTGTTGCAGATGGCGCCCGACCTCTTTCCCGGTCCGGCTCCGGCGGCAACCGCACGGGTGATGCAGGACGACCTCGAGCTCGGCAGCAGGCTCGACACCGCAACCCGCTTGAGGGCGGTGGCCGTCCTCAAGGCCTCAGGCGGACCCGCGTGGACGGCCTACAAGGCGGAGATCTCGACGGCCGTCCGATGGCTGACCTCGACGCCGACCACGCGCTCGTCACTCCAGTCGCGGGTCGACGTGATCGAGGCTCTGCGGTTGCTGGACCCCAACGTCCCGTTGGTCACGCTGACGACCTTTCCGTCGGCCGATGCAGAGGCGCAACAGCTGGCGCGCTTGGCCCTTGCGCACGCGGACGTGTTCGCCAACGCAGCGGCTGTCCGGATCGCCTTTGCGAGCGTCCGAGAGCGCTTGCTGGCTGAAGCCGTTACCCCGAAGGATCCCCTGATCGCGTTCTTCTCCGCGGCCAATGCCATCAGCGGCGCTGAGCTGCAGCCGGATCCGGCCCTTCACCAGCGCCTCGTGGTCGGGATGAGCCGCACGCAGGGGTGCTACCTCAACGGCAGGGCCTATCGATATCTCTTCCGTTCGTCGATGGCGGCCGGCGAGTCGTGCTCGCTCGAGGCCACCTGGCAAGCCATCCGCTCCGGCTTCGCTTACGGTGACCCCTGATGGCCCTCATCGAGATGTCGATGGTCACGAAGTCCTTCACCGCTCGCGAGAGTCGCGTGGATGTCCTCAAGGGCGTCACGTTCGAGGTCGATCGCGGCGAGATCGCGTGGATCTCGGGCCCGTCAGGGTGCGGCAAGACCACGCTCCTCAATGTTCTCGGGCTGCTCGCGACTGCGGACAGCGGCAGCTACCGGCTGAGCGACGCGGAGCTGCTGGCGCTGTCCAGTCGCCGCCGAACCGAACTTCGCCGAACCGTGTTCAGCACGGTCTTCCAGACGGGAAACCTCTTCGCCCACCTCACGGCCTTGGAAAACGTCCTCGTCGGTATGCCGCCGGGCACGGTGCGACGCGCGCGTGAAGCGCTCCGGGGAGCACACCTCGGGTCCCTGGCCAACCGGCGAGCCGGGGCGATGTCAGGTGGGGAGCAGCAGCGGGTCTCGATCGCACGCGCCTTGGCCAGACAGAGCGAGGTGATCCTCGCCGACGAGCCCACATCGAGCCTCGACGAGCAGAACGCCATGAGCGTGCTCTCGATGCTGCGCGAGGCGTCGAAGGCCGGGGCGACCGTGCTCATCGCGTCACACGATGCCCGCGCTGCCTCGATCGCCACCCGGCGGCTCGAGCTGGTCGACGGCGTGGTCCGGTGAACGGGAGAGCGCTGCTGCGCCGCAACCTCCGAGCGACCCTGGCGCAGTTCACCTCGATCCTTGCCGCGTTGTCGCTCGGCGCCGTGGTGCTGCTCACGGTGGCCGGGACCCTTGGAGGGGCAGTCTCACGATCGGCCTCGGCGCTGGACGAAAGCTCGGCCCTGAGCGTCCTCGAGCTCGACTCTGTCGCCCCGCGCGGTCCCACAAAACCGTTGACCGGCAGGGCGATCGCCTCGATGCGGCACATCCCGGGTGTCCAGGACGTGCGGCCCAGTGCACAGTTCGGGATCTCGATCGTGGATGACCGGGCGTCGACTCTGACGGGCGCATTCTGGGCCACCCCACGCGTGCCCTGGGTACAACCCCGGGTGACGACGGCTGCCCCCGGGGTCACGCCCGATCATGTGCTTGCAGGCGACGAGGTCTACCTCCCGGACACCCATCTCGGCTCCACAACCCGCGCCCTGCTCGGTCAGCAGCTGACGATCCAGTACACGAAAGCAACGGGACCTTCTCAGGGCGAGGCGGCAGTAGCAGCGGTCCGCGTCATCGGGCTGTTCGACAACTCGACACCTGGGGCCGACGGCGAGTCGGCCATGTACGTGAGCGACGTGCTCTCCCGAAGGTTGCTGTCCGCCCAGCTCGGGCTGCCCAGCGGCGGGTCGGTCCCGCAGGGATATGCCTATCCGACCGTCTACGTGAAGGTGTGGTCCACCCGCGACGTCGCACGCGTCCAGGCGGCGCTGGTACGCATGGGCTTCAACGCCCAGAGCCTCGCGGCCCGTGCCCAGCAGCTGCCAGCGGTCCTCGAGCTCGTGGCAAGGATGAATGACATCCTCGGCACGCTCCTCGCCATCTTCTGCGTCGGGGTCGGGCTGTCCCTCGGCGGCACGTGGTCGTCCTTGCGACGTTGGGACGTCGGGGTGCTGGCCGCGCTGGGTTGGTCTCGAACACGGATCCTCGGTTCCTACACCGCGGAGGTCGTCATCGTCGGGGTGGTCGTCGGGCTCGGGGCCTCCATGCTCGGGTGCCTTGCGTCCATGCTGATCGGCCTCGGGCTCGCCGGGCGCGATGTCTTCGGTGCGGAGTTTGCAGGCGGCCCGGCACTGCCACCGACCTCATGGCTCGCAGCCGTGATCGCCGGCATACCGCTCGCGCTCGTCGTGGGCTCGGCACCGCGGGTGCTTCGCCTAGCCGGACTCCCTCCCGACGTAGCCCTCCGCCGACAAGACTAGAAACGGGCCGTCCCGACGCCACGCTCGCGCTACGGTGACCCACGTTCAGGACTCTCGCAGGGGGAAGACATGACCGACCAACCGCCGACGTATGCCGTGGCGCCCACATGGCCCGGCCAGCCGGCCTACGCCCCACCGCAGTCGTGGCCACTGGCGAGCTGGGGCTCGCGCGTGGGGGCGTCAATCATCGACAGCCTCCTGTCGATGATTGGCCTTGTTCCCTACTTCGCCGGCTTCGGCCTGCTGTTCGCCGGAGCCCCCAAGCCGCCGGCGAACGACGCCGCCTACCTGCCGCCAGACTCGCCCGCAACCGGCAACGGCGGCCTCGTCATCGCAGGTGGGGTCCTCCTGCTGGTTGGCCTCGGCCTCATGGTCGGCATCCAGCTCTGGAACCGCGTCTTCCGGCAGGGGCGCACGGGCCAGAGCGTCGGAAAGAAGGCGATGGGACTCGCCCTGGTCAGCGAGCGGACCAGTCGCCCGATCGGCCCATGGATGTCGTTCGTCCGGGACCTCGCCCACTTCCTCGACGGGATCTTCTATATCGGATACCTCTGGCCGCTCTGGGACCCGAAGCGCCAGACGTTCGCCGACAAGGTGATGGAGACCGTGGTCATCCACGCGCCGCGCGGCTGAACGCCTCCAGTCAGGCTGGTGACAGCCAGGTCCACCCAGGCACGTTGCGCAGCACCCAGAACGCGACGACAGCCCCCAACATCAGGTACAGCAGCCACGGCGGCGCGACCCATGACCGCGGCTCCCCCCGCCACAGGCGTCGCGTCCAGGCGGCATACGCGACGAGCAACCCTGCCACCGCCATCACGGCCATCGGGTTGCGCGCCACGGCGCCCCCGAGGTCACCGTGTGCGAGGTCGTGGATGGCCCGCAACGACCCGCACCCAGGACAGTAGAACCCGGTCAGCGCGAGGAACGGGCACGTCGGGTAATGGCCTGGCTGGTTCGGGTCGACCACAGCCAGCGTCCCGACCACGGCGCCCGCCGCCGCGGCCACAGCGACGGGCAGACGCGTACGGCGCCCCCAGCCGAGGGCTGGAGGCGCCGCGTGCAGGATGGACGTGCTCATCACATCCCGTTGGTCTTCGAGGTGCTGATCACCCCAGCGGCCGCCAGAGCGCCGTAGATGACGCCGACGACTACGCCGGCGACCAGGGCCCAGATGGCGAACTGCTTCGCCTTCTTGGACGAGTCGAGGGCACCTGCGTAGTCCCCCGCCTGCCATTTGCCGTTGACCTGGGCCGCGAAGACGATCGACACGATCCCCAGGGGCAGGCAGCAGAACAGAGTCGTCAGGATCGACCAGACGAGGTGGTTCGGCGGCGGGGTGCCACCTCCGACGGGAGCGTTGTATCCCGGGGCGGGCGGCGGCGGAGGCGGCGGAGTGCCGTAGTCAGACATGCGCGAACGTGTCCTTTCAGGAGGTGGCGCCGCTCCCCCTCGGGCGCGACGCGGCGAACCTATCGGACTACGCCCACCGGATGTGTCACATCGCGCGACGCCGCGCCACCTCATACAGCGTCACGCCCGTGGCGACGCCCGCGTTGAGCGACTCGACCGCCGACGACATGGGGATCGAGACCACCTGGTCGCACGTCTCGCGGACCAGACGCGACAGCCCCTTGCCCTCGGACCCCGTGACGATGACGAGCGGCTCGGTGGCGAGCTCGAGGTCGGGCAGCGAGACGTCGCCGTCCATGTCGAGACCGAGCACGAAGAAGCCGGCCTTGCGGTACTCCTCGAGCGCACGGGTCAGGTTGGGAGCCATGGCCACTGGCACGCGCGCCGCGGCACCGGCCGACGTCTTCCAGGCGCTCGCCGTCATGCCGACCGAACGCCGCTCCGGCACCAGGACCCCATGGCCTCCGAAAGCGGCCACAGAGCGCACGATGGCGCCGAGGTTGCGGGGGTCCGTGATCCCGTCCAGAGCCACGACGAGAGGTATGCCGGGTGCCTGGGGATCGATGAGGTCGCCCGGGTGGGCGTACTCGTACGGCGGAACCTGCAGGGCGAGCCCTTGGTGGATCGCGCCGTCGGTCAGCCGGTCGAGCTCGCCGCGCGGGGTCTCCAGGATGGGGATGCCGCGCTCGGTCGCGATCTTCAGGGCCTCGCGGACCCGGTCGTCGGAGTCGATCCGTCCCGCCACGTACATCGTCTTCACGGGCACGTCGGCACGCAGGGCCTCCACGACCGAGTTGCGTCCGGCGACGACCTCGCTCGATGCCTTGCCGCCTCGGCGCGAACCACCCCGGGGCCCGGCGGACCGGGTACCGGCCTGGCGGGCGCCGGCGCCTGCGCCGTCACGCTTCGCCGCCGCCTTGGCGAGCTTGTGGGCCTTGTGCTGGGGACGCTCCTCGGCCTTGGGCGTCGGGCCCCGGCCTTCGAGCCCTCGTCGGCGCTGGCCGCCTGAACCAACGGTGGCGCCCTTCTTGGAGCTGCCCTTGCGGACGGCGCCACGGCGCTGGGAGTTGCCTGCCATGAGTGTGCCTCTCAACCTTCGCGGCGGGCGAGCGACCAGTTCGCTCCCGACGCCGTGTCTTCGATGACGATGCCTGCCGCACCTAGTCGGTCGCGGATCGCGTCCGCGGTCGCGAAGTCCCGTGCCGCGCGCGCCTGAGCGCGGGCCTCCAGCTGCGCCCCCACGAGGGCGTCGAGTGCCGCATGGGCATCCCCGCTGCCGGCGTCGCTGCCGTGACCCCAATGCGGATCCAACGGGTTCACCCCGAGGACGTCGGTCATGGCGACCACCTGCGCGAAGGCGCTCGCCACACCCACCTCGTCGCCCTCGTCGAGCGCGGTGTTGCCGGCACGAACCGTCTCGTGGACGACCGCGAGCGCTCCCGACACGTTGAGGTCGTCGTCCATCGCGGCGGCATACGCGTCGGGGAGGTGGGAGGGGTCTGGCGCTGTGGGGGTGCCGCTCGGCAGCGCCCGCAGGGCACGGGTCAAGAACCCCTCGATCCGCTCGACGGTCGCCTCGGCCTCCGCGAGCGATCCCTCGTGGTACTCGATCGTGGACCGGTAGTGCGCGGCCGTGAGGTAGTAGCGCAGCGTCAGCGGCCGGGCCACCTTGGTGATCTCGGAGACGACCAGCGAGTTGCCCAGCGACTTGCTCATCTTCTCGCCGCCGACCGTGACCCACGCGTTGTGGAGCCAGTAGCCGGCGAAGCCCAGGCCGGCCGCATGGGACTGGGCCTGCTCGTTCTCGTGATGGGGGAAGCGGAGGTCGACGCCGCCGCCGTGGATGTCGAAGGAGTCGCCGAGGTACTTGCGAGCCATGGCCGAGCACTCCAGATGCCATCCAGGACGACCGTCGCCGAAGGGAGTGGACCACGAAGCCGTCTCCGGCTCGGAGTCCTTGTGGCCCTTCCACAGCGCGAAGTCGCGCGGGTCGCGCTTGCCCCGCGGGTCGGCGTCCTGCGCCGCCTCCATGTCGTCGATCTTCTGGTGGGTCAGCGAGCCGTAAGCGGGGAAGCTGCGGACGTCGAAGTAGACGTCGCCGCTGTCATCTGCGGCGGCATACGCGTGGCCCTTGTCGACGAGCGTCTCCATCAGCGCCACCATCTCGGGGATGTGACCGGTGGCGCGCGGCTCGTAGGTGGGGGGCAGCACCCCGAGGGAGGCCAAGGCGGCGGTGGTGGCCAGCTCGTTGCGGTAGGACAAGGCGAACCACGGCTCACCGGCATCGGCGGACCTGGCGAGGATCTTGTCGTCGATGTCAGTGACGTTGCGCACCAGCGTGACCTGGTAGCCGTAGCGAGCCACGAGCCACCGGCGCAGCACGTCGAAGGCGACAGCGAACCGCACGTGGCCGATGTGTGGCGCGGCCTGCGTGGTGAGCCCGCAGATGTAGATGCCCACCCGACCCGGTTCGAGGGGGACGAAGTCGCGCAGCTCACGCGCGGCGGTGTCGTACAGGCGAAGACTCACGCGGGCAAGGTTACCTGCGGGTCAGCACGGCGTCCGACACGACGGCAGCCCCTCGAACGGGCCGCTCAGCCCGCAGCGAAGACCAGAGCGGTCGCGATGGCAGCCACGCCCTCGTGGCGACCGGTCAGGCCCAGGCCGTCCGTCGTGGTGCCGCTGACCGAGGTCGGCGCCCCGACAGCGCTCGACATGGCGGCCTCCGCCTCCGCGCGGCGGGCGCCGATGCGCGGGCGGTTGCCGACCACCTGGACTGCGACGTTGCCCACCTCGAAGCCGGCTTCGCGCACGAGACGTGCCGCCTCCGCCAGCAGAGTCAGCCCGCTGGCTCCCGCCAGCTCGGGCCGGTCGGTGCCGAAATGCGTGCCGAGGTCACCCAGGCCAGCGGCGGAGAACAACGCGTCGCACGCCGCATGGCAGGCCACGTCCGCGTCCGAGTGACCGGCCAGGCCGCGCTCCCCCGGCCAGAGCAGCCCGCCCACCCACAGCTGGCGGTCGTCGCTGTCCGCGAAGGCATGCACGTCGACACCGATGCCCGTGCGCGGCATACCGGGAAGCTCCATGTCGCCCATCCAACCACCGGCAGGCTCCCAACTCAGGTGACCGGTGGCCTTCCCCCCATTACGGTTGCGGCCTATGAGCGAGACGTTGGCCGTGCCGGTCCTCACTGGTGACCGGGTCGTCCTCCGGCCGCACAGGACCGACGACCTCGACCCCATCCTCGAGCGATGCCTCGACGAGGACACTCGCCGGTTCACGACGATCCCGCTGGACTACACGCGGGCCATGGCACAGGACTACCTCGACACTCTGCTCAGGCCATCGGCGAGCACGGCGTCGTGGGCCATCGAGCTGCAGGGCGGGTATGCCGGAACCATCGACCTGCGTTCGCTGCCGGTCGAAGGCGGCGCCGGGGCTCTCGGGTTCGTGACCCACCCCGCGTACCGGGGCCGCGGCGCGATGTCGGACGCCGTGCGCCTGGTCCTGGCCCACGCGCTCGACACGCTGGGCTGGCAGCTCGTGCAGTGGACGGCTCACGCCGGCAACTGGGGCAGCGCGAAGGTCGTGTGGCGCGCCGGCTTCCCTCTGCCCACCTTCGTTCCCGACCTGCTGGTGGAGCGCGGACAAGTGCTCGATGCCTGGGTGAGCACACTCCGTCAGGGAGCGACGCGCGTTCCCGTCGCGCCGTGGGACGAGGTGTATGCCGCGCTGCGACGCTAGGCCTCAGGCGTCGCCGAGGTGCCGCTCCGCGAAAGCGAGGTCGTCGGCCGTCGTGATCTTGAAGGCGAGCGGCTCGCCCTCGACCACGCGCACATGGCCTCCGACCGCCTCCACGAGAGCAGCGTCGTCGGTGGCGGCAGCTCCTGTGGCATGCGCGTGCTCGAGAACCTCACGCAGGAAGGCCTGGGGCGTCTGCACGGCCCGGAGGAACGCGCGGTCGGGGGTCGCGACGACGACCCCTCGCCGGTCGATCTGCTTGATGGTGTCCGTGACGGGCAGGCCCGGGACGACGGCCGGGTGACCCGACCTCACCTCGTGGACCAGTCGGGAGAACAACGCAGACGGCGCGAGGGCGCGCGCGGCGTCATGCACCAGGATGATGCCGTCCTCCGCCCGCAGCGCGGCGAGCCCCGCCGCCACCGAGTCGGTTCGCTCCGCGCCACCGGTGACCACGTCGACGTCACCGGGACGGCCACTTCGAGACGCGACCGCGCCCGCCTCCCTGAGATGGGAGGCGGGCGCGACGATGACGATGTGCGAGATCTCGGGAGCTCCGAAGGCGCGCTCCACGGCGTGCTCCAGCAACGGCCGACCTGCCAGCGTCACGAACGCCTTGGGCTGGCTTGCACCGAGTCTGGTCCCCTGGCCGGCGGCCACGAGGACGACCGCGACGCTCAGGAGGCGAGGACCTCGTCGAGGATGGCCTCGGCCTTGTCCTCGTTCGTCTTCTCGGCGAGAGCCAGCTCGGAGACGAGGATCTGACGAGCCTTGGCGAGCATGCGCTTCTCACCGGCTGACAGGCCACGGTCCTTGTCACGACGCCACAGGTCGCGGACGACCTCGGCCACCTTGATGACATCGCCGGAGGCGAGCTTCTCGAGGTTGGCCTTGTAGCGGCGCGACCAGTTGGTCGGCTCCTCGGTGTGAGGTGCGCGCAGAACGGAGAAGACCTTGTCCAGGCCCTCCTGTCCGACGACATCCCGCACGCCGATGTCCTCGCAGTTCTCTGCGGGAACCTCGATGGTCAGGTCGCCCTGGGCCACCTTGAGCTTGAGGTAGATCTTCTCCTCGCCCTTGATCGTGCGGGTGTTGATTTCTTCGATCAGTGCAGCCCCGTGGTGGGGGTACACGACCGTCTCGCCGACCTTGAAAACCATGTGCTGTTTTCCCCTTTCGCG
>NZ_DASYGF010000011.1:0-6154 GCF_036000045.1 Pedococcus sp. | reverse complement strand
CTTCCAGAACATCAAGTACTTCGTGAAGTCCACGGAGAAGCAGGCGGCCACCTGGGACGACCTGCCCGCGGACATCAAGAACACCTACGACAAGCTGGGCATCCCGGAGGCCGAGAAGCAGCGCCTCATCGGTGGCGTGGCTGCGCAGTACGAGTCCGAGGTCGTCTACCACCAGATCCGCGAGGACCTGGAGGAGAAGGGCGTCATCTTCGTCGACACCGACACCGGTCTGCGCGAGCACGAGGACCTGTTCCGCGAGTACTTCGCCAGCGTGATCCCGGCCGGTGACAACAAGTTCGCCGCCCTCAACACCGCGGTGTGGTCGGGTGGCTCGTTCATCTACGTCCCGCCGGGCGTCCATATCGACATCCCGCTGCAGGCCTACTTCCGCATCAACACCGAGAACATGGGCCAGTTCGAGCGGACCCTGATCATCGCCGACGAGGGCTCGTACGTGCACTACGTCGAGGGGTGCACGGCTCCCATCTACAAGTCCGACTCGCTGCACTCTGCCGTCGTCGAGATCGTCGTCAAGAAGAACGCCCGCGTGCGCTACACGACCATCCAGAACTGGTCCAACAACGTCTACAACCTCGTCACCAAGCGGGCGACCGCTGCCGAGGGCGCCACGATGGAGTGGATCGACGGCAACATCGGCTCCAAGGTCACCATGAAGTACCCCGCCGTCTTCCTCCTGGGCGAGCACGCCCGGGGCGAGACGCTGTCGATCGCCTTCGCCGGCGAGGGCCAGCACCAGGACGCCGGCGCCAAGATGGTTCACGCCGCGCCCCACACGAGCTCGACCATCGTCTCGAAGTCCGTGGCCCGTGGGGGCGGTCGCACGTCCTACCGCGGCCTGGTCCAGATCCTCGAAGGCGCCCACGGTTCCAGGTCGAACGTCGTCTGTGACGCGCTGCTCGTCGACACGATCAGCCGGTCCGACACCTATCCGTATGTCGACATCCGCGAGGACGACGTCACGATGGGCCACGAGGCGACGGTCTCCAAGGTGTCCGAGGACCAGCTGTTCTACCTCCGCTCGCGTGGTCTCACCGAGGAGGAGGCCATGGCGATGATCGTGCGTGGGTTCGTCGAGCCGATCGCGCGCGAGCTGCCCATGGAGTACGCCCTCGAGCTGAACCGCCTCATCGAGCTTCAGATGGAAGGAGCCGTCGGCTGATGAGCCTTCTGGCCCAGAAGAACCCCACCGCCGGCGAGCACACCGACTCGGCCGCCGCGTTCGTCCCCGACCAGTCCCGCGCCGAGCGCAGGACCTCGTATGCCGTGGACGACTTCGCCGTGCCTGGCGGCCGTGAGGAGGAGTGGCGCTTCACGCCCGTCGACCGCGTGTCCGCGCTGTTCCACCCCGCCCCGACCGAGCCCGACAAGGTCACCATGGAGGTGAGTGCCCCCGCCGGGGTGACCACGACGCAGGTGGCCCCGCGAGCCGCCGGAGTGCTCGTGCCTGCCGACCGCGCGTCGGCCGTGGCCTGGGCCGGCGAGGAGCAGGCGACCATGGTGAGCATCCCGGCCGAGGCCGAGCTCACCGAGGCCGTGACGATCACCATCACAGCCCGGGACCTGGCGCGGCTCAACGGCCACCTGGTCATCGAGGCCGGCCACCACTCCAAGGCCACCGTCGTGCTGACCCACCGCGGGTCCGCCGAGTGCGGCGCCAACGTCGAGCTCAAGGTGGGCGACGGCGCCGACCTCACCTTCGTCACGGTGCAGGAGTGGGACGACGACGCGCTCCACGTCACCCAGAACGACGCCCTCATCGGCCGGGACGCGCGTCTGCGCCACATCGCGGTCACGTTGGGCGGCAAGGTCGTTCGTGTCTCGACGAACGCGCGCTACTCCGGTCCGGGCGGGTCGTTCGAGGGCCTCGGCGTCTACTTCGCCGACGCCGGTCAGCACCAGGAGCACCGCCTGTTCGTCGACCACGAGGCGCCGCACTGCCACTCCAACGTCGAGTACAAGGGCGCGCTCCAGGGCGACAGCGCCCACACGGTCTGGGTCGGCGACGTCCTCATCCGGGCGACCGCCGAGGGCACCGACACCTACGAGCTCAACCGCAACCTCGTCCTCACCGACGGCGCGCGGGCCGACTCGATCCCCAACCTCGAGATCGAGACCGGCGAGATCGTCGGGGCCGGCCACGCGTCGGCCACCGGGCGCTTCGACGACGAGCAGCTGTTCTACCTGCAGGCACGCGGCATCCCCGAGGACGCCGCGCGGCGCTTGGTGGTGCGCGGCTTCTTCGCGAGCATCGTGGCGCGCATCGGCGTGCCCGAGATCTCCGAGCACCTCATGGCGGCCATCGAGGCAGAGCTCGGCGGCAGCTCGCTGTCGGCGCAGGCGGAGGAGGTCGCGTGAGCGCCGCTCCCGAGCTGGTGGAGGAGGGCGCCGAGGACTTCGTGCGCGTCTGCCGCGTCGATGAGCTGCCTGCGGTGGGTGTCGCTGCCGCCGACATCAACGGCACGGTCGTGGCCATCGTCCACGCGAAGGACGGCTCCATCCACGCGGTCGACGACACCTGCAGCCACGCGAACGTCTCGCTGTCCGAGGGCGAGCTGGACGGCTGCACTCTGGAGTGCTGGCTGCACGGCTCGCGTTTCGACATCCGCACGGGTGAGCCGTCGGGTCCGCCCGCGACCACTCCCGTCAACGTCTATCCCGTCAAGGTCGAGGGCGACGAGGTCTTCGTCGGCACGACCCCAACGAACTCCTGAAACCCGCTGAGAGCAGAGGAACGAGCAACCATGAGCACCCTGGAAATCCACGGCCTGACGGTCACCGTCGAGGTCGAGGGCGGCGTCAAGGAGATCCTCCGCGGCGTCGACCTCACCGTGCGGTCCGGTGAGACCCACGCCATCATGGGCCCGAACGGCTCCGGCAAGTCCACCCTGGCCTACTCGATCGCCGGCCACCCCAAGTACACCGTCACCGGCGGCACCGTCACCCTGGACGGCGAGGACGTCCTCGCGATGAGCGTCGACGAGCGCGCGCGGGCCGGCCTCTTCCTCGCGATGCAGTACCCCGTCGAGGTCCCCGGGGTCACGGTGAGCAACTTCCTGCGCACCGCGAAGACGGCCATCGACGGCGAGGCTCCCAAGCTGCGCACCTGGGTCAAGGACGTCAAGGAGGCCATGGGCGCTCTGCGCATGGACCCCGCGTTCGCCGAGCGCAACGTCAACGAGGGCTTCTCCGGCGGTGAGAAGAAGCGCCACGAGATCCTCCAGATGGAGCTCCTCAAGCCCAAGATGGCGATCCTCGACGAGACCGACTCGGGCCTCGACGTCGACGCGTTGCGGATCGTGTCCGAGGGCGTCAACCGCGTCAAGGAGGGCTCCGATGTCGGCGTCCTGCTCATCACGCACTACACGCGGATCCTGCGCTACATCAAGCCCGACTTCGTGCACGTCTTCGTCGACGGCCGCATCGTCGAGGAGGGCGGCCCCGAGCTGGCCGACCGCCTCGAGGCCGAGGGCTACGACCGCTTCGTGGGCGCCTCGGCCTGATGAGCGCGTTCAGCGATCAGGAGCTGGCCCAGATCCGGGCCGGCTTCCCGATCCTGTCCCGCACCGTCCGCGACGGCAAACCGCTGGTCTACCTGGACTCCGGGGCGACCTCGCAGCGGTACGCCGGCGCCCTGGATGCCGAGCGCGTCTTCAGCGAGCAGGTGAACTCCGCGGTCCACCGCGGCGCGCACCAGCTGAGCGAAGAGGCCACCGACGCCTACGAGGGCGCTCGGGCCACGACCGCACGCTTCGTGGGTGGGGCCGACGAGGAGGTGGTGTTCACCAAGAACGCCACCGAGTCGCTCAACCTCGTGGCCTACGCCTTCTCGAACTCCGTTGCAGGACAGGCGAAGGACCCCCGGCTCGACCTGCGCGAGGGTGACGAGATCCTCATCACCGAGATGGAGCACCACGCCAACCTCGTGCCGTGGCAGGAGCTGGCGCACCGCACCGGCGCGACCCTGCGCTGGCTGGGCGTCACCGACGAGGGCAGGCTCGACCTGAGCAACCTCGACGAGCTCCTCACCCATCGCACCAAGGTGCTCGCCTTCACCCACGTCTCCAACGTCCTCGGCACGGTGAACCCGGTCCGCCGGCTCGCCGACGCCGCTCGCGCCGTCGGCGCGCTGACTGTGCTGGACGCCTGCCAGTCGGCCCCTCATCTCGCGCTCGACGTGACCGAGCTCGGTGTCGACTTCGCGGCGTTCTCGGGTCACAAGATGTTCGGCCCGACGGGCGTCGGCGTCCTGTGGGGCCGCAGCGAGCTGCTCCACGCCATGCCGCCGTTCATCACGGGTGGGTCCATGATCGAGACGGTCCGCATGGAGGCGACGACGTATGCCGCGCCGCCGCAGCGCTTCGAGGCGGGTTCGCCCAACTCGGCGCAGGCCGTGGGGCTCGGCGCGGCCATCGACTACCTCGGTGAGCTCGGCATGGACCGCATCGCCGCCCACGAGCACGCCCTGACCGAGCAGCTCCTCGCAGGGCTGGCGGAGCGTCCGTGGGTGCGGGTCGTCGGTCCCGCGACGGCGGTCGACCGTGTCGGCGCGGTGGCCTTCGACGTCCAGGGCGTCCACGCCCACGATGTCGGCCAGGTGCTCGACGACCAGGGTGTCGCCGTGCGGGTGGGCCACCACTGTGCGTGGCCACTGCACCGCCGGATGGGAGTCACGGCGACGACGCGAGCCACGCTCGCGGCATACACCACGCCGGCCGAGGTCGACGCGATGCTCGAGGCCCTCGACCGGGTGCCCGCCGTCTTCGGGGTGGCGAGCTGATGGACCTCTACCAGGAGCTCATCCTCGAGCACTCCAAGCGCCCTCACCACGCCGGGCTGCGCGAGCCCTTCGGCGCCCAGGTGCACCACGTCAACCCCACTTGCGGTGACGAGGTGACCCTGCGGGTCGCCGTCGACGGCAGCGGCTCCGACGCGGTGGTCCGCGACGTGTCCTACGAGGCCGTCGGCTGTTCGATCTCCACGGCGTCCACCAGCGTGCTGACCGACGAGGTGATCGGTCACACCGTCGCCGACGCCCTGGCGACCCACGAGGCGATGCGCGCCATGCTGACCTCCAAGGGTCAGCTCGTCGGCGACGAGGACGTCATCGGCGACGGCGTCGCGTTCGCCGGCGTCTCGAAGTACCCCGCACGGGTCAAATGTGCTCTGCTGGGATGGATGGCGTTCACCGACGCGTTGAACCAGGCGATGAGCCACCCTGAAGTGATCAGCGACAGCGAAGTGAAGGAAGCACGACGATGAGCGAAGTGACCACCCGCCCCAACGTGGCAGACGTCGAGGAGGCCATGCGCGATGTCGTCGACCCCGAGCTGGGCATCAACGTCGTCGACCTCGGCCTGGTCTACGGCATCACCGTCGACGCCCAGAACCATGCCGTCCTCGACATGACGCTGACCTCCGCAGCCTGCCCGCTGACGGACGTCATCGAGGACCAGACCGCCCAGGCCCTCGAGGGGCTCGTCGCGTCCTACCGGGTGAACTGGGTCTGGATGCCGCCGTGGGGTCCCGACAAGATCACCGACGACGGCCGCGAGCAGCTGCGCGCCCTCGGCTTCAACCTCTGAGCACCACCGCCCTCAGGTGACGACCCGGGTCGTCGAGGTCGCGCCCGAACGGCTGGACGGCTGGCTGGAGCGGTTCGCCACGAGCAACGCCGGGCCGGAGCCGCGCCAGCGCCTCGTGACGCGTGATGAGTTCGCGCACGACCCGTTGGCCCTGCTGCTCATCCGCCGCGGCGGGTATGCCGTGGGGCTGGCTCATGGAGCTGCCCTCGCCGAGTCCAAGGTCGGCACCCGACACGTGCAGTCGCGCACGGCCGCCGGTGGGTGGTCCCAGCAGCGGTTCGCCCGCCGCCGGGGCAACCAGGCGGACGAGCTGGTCCGCGCGGTCGCCGACCATGCCGTGCGGATCCTGCCACGCGGCATACCGGCCGGCCTGGTCGTCGGCGGCGACAAGGCGCTGGTCCGTGCGGTCCTGGACGATCCGCGCCTCGCGCACCTCGAAGGGGTGCCGCGCCGCGAGCTCTACGACCTGCCCGACCCCAGGCGCGCCGTGCTCGAGGACGCACTCCGGCGCGGGAGGGCCGTGCGGGTCACCATCGAGGAAGTGTGAGCCT
>NZ_DASYGF010000082.1:0-6765 GCF_036000045.1 Pedococcus sp. | reverse complement strand
GGACTCTGCCTCCTGCTGACGGCGACGCCGTGAGGCCTGCGGGTCGCCGAGCCGTTGCCGGGCGGCGTCGAGCAGAGGCAGGTCCGAGACCGTCCACGCCTGCGGTTCCGCTCGCTGCAGGGCGCGGACCTGGTCGGCGCTGAGCCAGGGCGCGCAGAGCCGCAGGTAGGCCGGCACCGACCACAGGTCGCCGACGAGGTCGGTGGGCTCGAGCAACGGCCAGGCCATATTGAGCGCGGTGAGCAGGCCTCTGTTCTGCCGCAATGACTTTCGAAGCTGGTCCTCCGGCGCGTCCTCGACGTTCTGGTGGACCAGGATGGTGACGAGCTCCTCCAGTATCTCGTCGCGCGCCTCGTTGTGCGGCGTGCCGACGTCCGGGCCGTCGAACGCGGCCTTCCAGTCGTCCTCGGTCAGCCAGAGGTCGGACCAGGGCGTCTCGACGGGCGTCCCTGTCGCGGGTGGCTCCTCGTAGAACCGGACGGCCGCCTCGACCGCCCTGACGAGGTCGGCGGAGGCCTTGAGCAGCGCGACGTCAGGGTCGCGCTCGACTGGCGCCGTGGCTCCCTCGGGGACGAGGTCGCGCACGGTGCACGTCTGAACTCCCTCCTCACCGAGGCTGGGCAGGACGTCCGCGACATACGCGAGGTAGGGCTTGTGCGGGCCGACGAAAAGCACCCCACCTCGGCGGTGCCCGAGGCGCGGGTCCGAATACAGCAGGTATGCGGTGCGGTGCAGGGCCACGACCGTCTTCCCCGTGCCGGGCCCGCCGTCGACGACGAGTGTCCCGCGCGAGCCCGCGCGGATGATCGCGTCCTGGTCGGCCTGGATGGTGCCGAGCACGTCGCGCATCTGCGCCGACCGGGTGCTGCCGAGGCTCGCGATGAAGGCGGACTGGTCGTCGAGCGAGACCGCGTGGCCGTGGAACCCCTCGGGGGTGAACACCTCGTCCCAGTAGTCGCTCACCCGGCCGCGCGTCCAGCGGTACCGTCGACGGCTCGCCAGCCCCATGGGGTTGGCATGGGTGGCACCGAAGAACGGCTCGGCGGCGGGGGACCGCCAGTCGGCGAGCAGCCGACGGCCCGTGCTGTCCGTCAGGCCGAGCCGACCGACGTAGACGGGCTCAGGGTCGTCGGCGCTGACGATGTGTCCGAGGCACAGGTCGCGACCGAAGCGCCGCAGAGTGCGCAGCCGGGCGGACAGCCGGTGGATCTCCAGGTCGCGGTCCATCGCGGCCTGGCCCTTCCCGCCAGGGGATCTGCGCGCTGCGTCGAGCCTGGCGGACAGGTCTGCGAGGGACTCCTCGAGCGTGTGCGAGATGGCCGCGAAGTGCTGCTCGTCGCGCGCGACCAGGCCGGGGTCCGCCTTGGCGGCAAGGTGGTCGGGCAGGTCGAACGCGCTCGCCGGGCGTCCCTCCTGGGCGTCGGAGGTCGGCAGATGGACACCCATGGGCGGCTCCCTGTGTGCGGCTTCTGGCTCTGGGCCAGCGATTGTGCGCCAGGCCAGGGGCCTTGCCGCAAGCCCCCTACTGCGTTATACGTTGAGAGTGGAGGGGGAGATCGGCGGTCACGTCAGGTTCTGCAGCCGGACCTGACCCCGCGCGACGAGCCGGTCCTGGTCGTCGCGAGTCTCGACGACCCAGACCTGCTGTGAGCGTCCGCGATGGATCGGCCGGCCCACCGAGCTCAGGTCACCCTCGCTGACCGCTCGGTAGAAGTCCGTGGAGTTCGAGACGCCCACGACGCGGCCACGGTCTCCGAGCCACAACCCGGCCCCGACGCTCGCCAGGGTCTCCACCACACTGCAGTGCACCCCCCCGTGGACGATGCCGTGAGGCTGGTGCATGGCCGGCGAGGCGGTCCATGTCACGGACACCTCGTCGCCGTCGGCGCGGGTCACGCGCAGGCCGAGGCTCTCGGTGAACGGTCCGAGCTGGTCGATGCTGAGATCCATGCGTGGATCTTAGAAGGCGGCCGTCCCGTTCGGCGTACCAGGCCGGTCGGGCCGTCCCATCCGGATGAGGTACCGCGGTTCAACCACCGGCCTCCCCGCTCCGCCCCCGACCCCCCGAACGGCGAACTCGGGTACGGTTCGGCGTCGGGAGTGGTGACGTGAGCGAGCAGTTCCTTGACCTGCTGTATCGCGGGGCGGCGCGGGACGCCTATGACTCCGTGCTGTCGTCGGCGATCGAGTCGGGCGCGACCGGTCCCGAGCTCGACCGGCTGCGCGAGCACCACGGCGTCGCGCTGCGGATCCGTGACCAGATGGAGCGGCAACGCCAGCGCGAGGCCGAGCTCTCGGCGCTCTACGAGACCGCCAACGACCTCACCGCGATTCGCGATGTGGACGCTGTCCTGAGCGCGATCGCGCGGCGAGCCAGATCTCTGCTGCACGCCGACATGACCTACCTGTCGCTCAACGACGAGGCAGAGGGCGCGTCGTACATGAAGGTCACGGAGGGGGCCCTCACCGCTGAGTTCCGTCGGCTCCGGCTGCCCTTGGGGACAGGACTGCTCGGACTGGTCGCACAGACCGGCGAGCCGTACTTCACCGAGGACTACCAAGCGGATCACCGCTTCGTGCACCGCGACTTCATCGACAGCGCGGTCGCGGGTGAGAACATCCGGGCCATCCTCGGTGTGCCGCTGATGCTCGAGGGCAAGGTCACGGGCGCCCTGCTCGCGGTACACCGCAGCGTACGGCGCTTCCCTCCCGCCGAGATCGCGCTGCTGACGTCTTTCGCCGCACACGCCTCCGTGGCGCTGGAGAACGCCCGGCTGTTCGAGCAGGTCGACCAGGTCAACCGGCAGGTGCGCGCGCAGGCGACAGCCGTCGAGGTGGCCGCGCATGCACACGACCGGCTGACCGACGTGCTCCTGCACGGCGGCGGAGTCGCCGAGGTCGCAGCTGTCGTCGCCGATGTCCTACGCGGCTCGGTCACCGTGCTCGACGGCGACGGGCATCTCCTCGCCGGGTCCGCCACCCCGCCGGTCGGCGAGCAGGTGGACGCGGCCGTGCGCGAGGCGCGCGCCTCCGGTCGCAGCGTCCCGGTCGACGAGGGCGCCTCGCCGACCTATGTCGCGGTCGCCATGGCCGGGACGGAGCATCTGGGCACCCTTGTCCTCCACGGTCTTCAGGACAAGCTCGGGCTGGCCGACCGGCGCACCTTGGAGCGCGGCGCATTGGTCACGGCGCTGGTCCTGCTGTTCGGCCGCTCGGTCGCCGAAGCGGAGGACCGGGTCCGTGGGGAGCTGCTCGGCGATCTCATCGACGGCCGCGAGCTCGACGGCTCGCGGCTGCGGGAGCGTGCCCGGCGCCAGCATGCCGACCTCGACGGCCCGACCGTCGTCGTCGTGGCGCGGGTGGGCGGAGGGGAGCGTCGTCGCGCGGCTCAGCTCGCGAGCCGGCTCAGTGGCGAGCTCGCGGGGCTGGCGGGGGAGTACGACGGGCGGATCGTCCTCGTGGTGCCGCAGAACGACGACCCCCTGCGTGTCGGGCGGGCGCTCCGCGACCGGCTGGCCACCGCGGGCGCCAAGGCCACCGTGGGGCTGGCACCCGCGCCGACGTATGCCGTGATCGGCGCGGCATACGTCGAGGCACGCCGGTGCGTGGACGCCCTGGTGACGCTCGGCCGCGAGGGTGAGGTGAGCGACCCGGCCGGGCTCGGCGTGGCCCGCCTGCTGCTCGGGCACAACGGGCCCACCGAGCTGGAGGCCTTCGTGGAGCGTCTCATCGGGCCGGTCCTCGCCTACGACCGCCAGCGGGGGACCGAGCTCGTCGAGACGCTCGACGCATGGTTCTCCAGCGGGGGCCGTCCCGTCGAGACCGCCCGGCGGCTGCAGGTGCACGCCAACACCGTGGGCCAGCGTCTCGAACGCATCACCACCCTGCTGGGGGAGCAGCTTCGCGATCCCGCGAGGTCGCTCGACCTCCAGGTCGCCCTCCGCCTGTGGCGGCTGCGCGGCGTGCTCCAGCATGGAGAGAAGCCACATAACCACGCCTGAGCGATGTGGTGACGGCACATTTTCCGAACCGCAAACCGCCCATAACGTCGAGGCGTGAGCCAGACGACGACGATGACCGGACCGGGCCAGAGACAGCTGACGGGGCGCACGGCCCTGGTGTCGGGGGGAGCCAGCGGCATCGGGCGGGCGGTCGCCGGCGTACTGGCGGCACGCGGCGCCCGCGTCGTCGTGCTCGACGTGGATGAGGCGGCTGCCAGAAGGGCGGCTGAGGAGGTGGGCGGCGACTACCTCGTCGCGGACCTGTCCGACGGGGCCGCGGTCGACGGACTCGGCCTGGGCCAGACCGTGCATGCCGACATCCTCGTCAACAGCGCGGGCGTGCAGCATGTGGCGCCCATCGAGGAGTTCGACCCGGACCGGTTCGGGCTGATCGTGCGCCTGATGCTCGAGGCACCGTTCCGCCTCACGCGCGGCCTGCTGCCGGGGATGTACGAGCGGGGCTGGGGTCGGGTCGTGCATGTGTCGTCGGTGCACGGGCACCGCGCCTCGCCGTACAAGTCCGCGTACGTGGCCGCCAAGCACGGGCTCGAGGGACTGTCCAAGGTCATCGCGCTGGAGGCGGCCGGCAAGGGGGTCACGAGCAACACCGTGTGCCCGGGCTACGTCCGCACGCCGCTGGTCGAGGGACAGATCAGCGACCAGGCACGCACCCACGGGGTCGGCGAGGACGAGGTCCTCGACGAGGTGCTGCTCGCCCGCACCGCCGTGAAGCGGCTCGTCGAGCCCTCGGAGGTGGCCGACCTCGTCGGCTTCCTGTGCGGGCCGGGCACCGACTCGATCACCGGAAGCTCATTTCTCATGGATGGCGGCTGGAGCGCCGCATGAAAGGAACACAGCCCATGTCCACGCAGACCAACGCGGCCGGGACGCCGCAGGCCTCTCCCGCGACGCGCACCAGCTCGATCCGCACGGTGGTGTTCGCCAGTCTGATCGGCACCGCCGTGGAGTGGTACGACTTCTTCCTCTACGGGTCCGCCGCCGCCCTCGTGTTCGGCAAGCTGTTCTTCCCCGAGTCCGACCCGGTGACCGGGACCCTCCTGGCGTTCGGCACCTACGCCTTGGGCTTCGTGGCCCGCCCGCTGGGTGGCGTGGTCTTCGGGCACTTCGGCGACCGGGTGGGGCGCAAGAAGGTGCTCGTCCTGTCGCTGCTCATGATGGGCGTGGCGACCGTGGCGATCGGGCTCCTGCCCACGTATGCCGCCATCGGCGTCGGGGCGCCCATCCTCCTGCTGGTCTGCCGCCTCGTGCAGGGCTTCGCGGTGGGCGGCGAGTGGGGCGGGGCGGTGCTGATGGCTGCCGAGCACGGCAAGGACGAGGACCGCGGGTTCTGGTCGTCGTGGCCGCAGGCCGGAGTTCCGCTGGGCAACATGCTCGCCACGGCGGTGCTCTTCGTCCTGTCCGCCGTGCAGAGCCCGGCGACGTTCGAGGCGTGGGGGTGGCGGGTCCCGTTCCTGCTGTCCGCGGTGCTGGTGTTCATCGGCCTGGTGGTGCGGGTCCGGCTCGAGGAGTCGCCGGTGTACCAGGAGGCGCGGGCGCAGATCGCCCAGCGCAAGGACGAGGCCAACCACCTCCCCTTCCTGGAGGTCATCCGGACCTACCCCAAGGAGGTGCTGCTGGCCATGGGCATGCGGATGGCCGAGAACATCTCTTACTACATCTTCACCGTCGTCGTCATCGCCTATGCCAAGGACTTCGCGAAGGTCGGCACCGGTCTGATCCTGCAGATGCTGCTCATCGGCGCCGCGTTCCAGTTCCTCCTCATCCCTGCCTTGGGCGCCCTGTCGGACCGGGTGGGGCGTCGTCCGCTGTATCTCGTCGGGGCGCTGGGTGTCGGGGTGTGGTCGTTCTTCTTCCTCGGCCTCGCCGGGTCGCAGAGCGGTCCGAAGATCCTGCTCGCCGTGGTGGTCGGCCTCTTCTTCCACTCACTGATGTATGCGCCTCAGGCGGCCTTCTTCTCCGAGCTGTTCGGGACCTCCGTCCGCTACACCGGGGCCTCAGTGGGCTACCAGCTCGCCTCGATCTTCGCCGGGGCGCTCGCCCCGATCATCGCGGTGAAGCTGCTCGCCACGGGCAACGGGTCGAACACCATCGCGGTGGCGTACTACGTGTCGGCGGCATCGGTGATCACCATCGTCGCGGTCCTGCTCTCCAAGGAGACCCGGTGCACCTCGTTGCGTCACGACCGCGTCGTGCGGGGTGCGCACCGCGAGGCAGAGCTGGCCGGCGAGCGCGCCTAAAGCACACCTGGGCGGCAGGTGAGGGTCTGCGCAGGCCGGTCGATCGGGCCGCCCATGGGCTCGGCATCGACCAGCGCGGCGGCTGGCTCGTGCTGCACCCACGCGTGCTGCCGACGGCCGTGCTGCCGACGGCCATGCTGCCCGACGGCCGTGCTGCCCACGGCCGTAGCCGGCCGCCGTACACCCTGACCCCAAAATCGGCGCCGCTCAGGATCGTCGGTGGAAGCTGACTGACTTGATCCCGCGCGGGTCGGTGTCGATGTGGTGGTCGAACCCGGGGTGATGGATGACCCGATGGTGGTGCCCACACAGGGGTACTATAGAACATATGTTCGATAGCCAATCCCCGAACGTGAACGGCTGTCGACGTAGGTCAGCGGTGGCAAGCAACGGCCAACTCAGCGAAGCCGGCGCCAAGCCCAAGCCCAAGGCCGAGCCGACCCGAGGACAGCGACGCGAGAGCCCTAGGCCGCCGGCGAGGCGAAGACGACGATGTTGTCGAGGTA
>NZ_DASYGF010000061.1:0-9437 GCF_036000045.1 Pedococcus sp. | reverse complement strand
AACGGCACCTGCGCCTCATGGTGCGCGGCCAAGGCGGGGTGGGACGGACCGACCGGGCTCGGCACCCCGAACGGGACAAGCGCCTTCTAGCTTCAACCTGACGGCGACACCGGCGTCCGACGCGCCTAGGTTGTCTGCATGAGCGACGAGTTCGATGTCATCGTGGTCGGTGCGGGACCGGTCGGTGAGAACGCCGCGGACCGGGTCCGCAAGGCCGGGCTGACCGTGGCGATCGTGGAGCGGCATCTCGTGGGTGGCGAGTGCAGCTTCTATGCCTGCTCCCCCAGCAAGGCGCTGCTGCGCCCCATCCACGCGACCCGGGCGTCCCAGCGGGTGCAGGGGTCGGTGGGCGCGCGGCTGGACCCTGAGGGCGTGCTCGCACGGCGTGACGCGTGGGTCAACCGGGTCGGCACCAGCGACACCTTCGACGACGGCGGTCAGGTCCAGTGGCTCGACTCGACGGGCATCACCCTGGTGCGCGGCGTCGGCCGGCTCGACGGCGAGCGCGCCGTCGAGGTGGACGGCCGTCGGCTCCAAGCGCGCCACGCGGTCATCGTCGCGACGGGGAGCCGCTCCTTCGTACCGGACATCCCGGGGCTGCCCGACTCACGACCGTGGACCAACCGGGAGGCCACCACCTCGCGACACATCCCGGACCGGCTGGCTGTCCTCGGTGGGGGCGTCGTGGCGTGCGAGCTCGCTCAGGTCTACGCGGCGCTGGGGTCCACGGTCACCGTCCTGTCCCGCTCGGCGCTGCTCGGGCGGGCCGAGCCGTTCGCCGGTGAGGCGGTCGCGAAGGCGCTGCGGCGCGACGGGGTCGACCTGCGGTTCGGCTCCTCGGCGGCGTCGGTGTCGCGGCTCGGCCCCTCGGGCGAGGTGACGCTGAAGCTCGACGACGGCAGCACCCTGCTGGCTGACGAGCTGCTCGTGGCCACGGGGCGTGTGGCGGCCACTGCCGACCTCGGGCTGGAGTCAGTGGGAGCCACTACGGACGAGAAGGGCTACCTGAAGGTCAACGAGCACATGGAGGTGGCAGGCGTCGCGGGCGACCAGACCTGGCTGTATGCCGTGGGCGACGTCACCGGGATCGCTCAGCTCACGCACATGGGCAAGTACCAGGCGCGCGCCGCGGGGGACCTCGTCGGTGCACGGGCGACCGGCCGAGAGCCTGACCAGAGGACCACCGTGCCGTTCGCGACGGACCTGGGGTCGCCGCAGGTGGTCTTCACCGACCCCGAGGTGGGCAGCGCGGGGCTCACGGAGCAGCAAGCACGCGAGCGCGGCATACGGGTCAGGGTCGTCGACGTGCCCATGGACGCCGCAGCAGGCTCGGGCCTGCAAGCCGAGGGCTACCAGGGGCAGCTGCGCGTGGTCGTCGACGAGGACGCGGGGGTCCTCGTGGGCGCCACGTTCGTGGGCCAGGACGTCGCCGAGCTCGTGCACGCCGCCACGGTCGCGATCGTCGGCAAGGTGCCGCTGACGACCCTGTGGCATGCCGTGCCGTCGTACCCGACCATGAGCGAGATCTGGCTGCGTGTGCTGGAGCGGTACGGCATCTAGCCGTCGCCGGGACTGTCGGGGTAGCCGGATTTGAACCGGCGGCCTTCCGCTCCCAAAGCGGACGCGCTACCAACCTGCGCCATACCCCGCGGGCGGCGAGCCGATTTCAGCCCACGCGATCGCGGGCATTAGGCTAACGCCTCGGATCAGCAGCCCACACAGCAGCCCGTGCGCGGCTCGCTGATCCACGCGGGTGTAGCTCAATGGTAGAGCCCCAGTCTTCCAAACTGGCTACGCGAGTTCGATTCTCGTCACCCGCTCACGGCTCGACACACATGGCGCGGAGCTCGGTGATGCGCCGTCCCGCTGCCAGGCCCTTGGCCTCGAACCCGTCCAGCGGCCGCCACGGCGGACGCTCCCCCTCGGTCACGACGAACCGCCCATGCGAGCCCAGCTCGGACCGGGCGTGCGCGGCGTACACCTCGTGGTCGGTCGCCACCAGAAGGTGGCCGCCTGGACGCAACGCGCCCGCGACGAGGTCGAGTGTGTGCGCGGAGAGGAACCGCCGCCGGCTGTGCCGAGCCTTGGGCCAGGGGTCAGGGAAGAACAGGTGGACCGCAGCGAGCGACGCCGCAGCGATCCGGTCCTCCAGCAGCTGGACGGCGTCGCCCTGGTGCATCCACAGGTTCGAGAGCGAGCGACGCTGCGCCTCCGCGAGCATGCGGGCCAGGGCCGGCACGAAGACATCCACCGCCAGCACGTCCTGGTCCGGGTGCGTCTGGGCATACGCCAGCGCCGCGGCACCGTGCCCACACCCGATCTCGAGGACGACGGGGGCGTCTCGCCCGAACGCGGCCACCGGGTCAAGCGGCCCGTCGGGGATCTGGTGCCCGGGCCCGAGCTGTGCCATCCGGTCGAGCGTCAGCGCGGAGAGCCGTCCCCGCCGGGCGTTGTAGCTGCGCACTCGGCCCGTCGTCTCCACGGGCCCAGCCTAGGTGCCGCGCGCCGCTCGCTGAGCGCCCCGTGGGCCGGCTCGTGGACACTGGTGGATAACCCGTTCTTATGTGACCCATAATGGGACGTATGCGTATCTCCCGCTTCCCCAACATCGTCGACGACGTCACCGTCCGGCTCATCGCGGGTGTGGTGCTCGTGCTCGCTGTGGGTGCGCTCGCCTTCCACCAGTGGTGGCTGTATGCCGTGCTGGCCGTCGACTTCGTGCTCCGCTCCGGATGGGGGCCGTCGACCAGCCCAGTCGCCCGGTTCGTCCAGCGGTTCGTCCGGCCGCGCGTCACGCAGCAGCCGCGCTACACGGCCGGCCCGCCCAAGCGGTTCGCCGCCGCCATCGGTGCAGTGCTCACCGTGGCCGCCACCGTCCTCTGGCTGGCAGGCACCACCGTGCCGGTCGTCCTCATCGGGATCGTGATGGTCGTCTTCCCCGCGCTGGAGTCCATCGGCGGCATCTGCGTGGGCTGTGTCGTCTTCGGCTGGCTGATGCGCCTGGGGGTCATCCCCGAGTCGGTGTGCGTCGAGTGCGCCAACATCACCCGGCGGGTGGCCAGCCAGCAGGCCTGACTTCTGACGGGTCAGCGGCGCCAGACCAGGACGGCCGCACGGTCGTCGGTCTCACCGGCCCGGGCTGCTGCGCAGATCTTCGCGGCCATCCCCTCGAAGCCGCCTCCGAGCAGTCGCTCCGCCGTCCCGAGCATGCGGTCGATGCCGTCGCGCAGGTCCCGGTTGCGGGCCTCGATGACGCCGTCGGTGTAGAGGAGCAGTGCGTCCCCGTGGCCGAGTACGCCGACCGTCCGCGGGAAGCTCAGCCCCTCGGTGACCCCCAGGGCAGGCCCTTCGTCGTTCTCGAGGACCTCCCAGCGCCCCGAGCCGGCCGAGAACCGCACCGGCGGAGGATGACCGGCCGACCCGAGGCTGAACTCGCCGGACTCCAGGTCGATCACGGCGTGGGCAGCCGTCGCGAAGCCCTCGTCCCAGTGCTGACGCAGGAGATAGGAGTTCGCGGCGCCCAGGAACCGGTCGACCGGCATCGACCCCAACAGCCCTCCGAACGCGCCCGAGAGCAGCAGCGACCGGGTGCCCGCAGCCATGCCCTTGCCCGACACGTCCACGAGCGCCAGCTCGAGCCGGGACCCCGTCGCGCTCGTGACGAGGAAGTCGCCCGAGAACGAGTCGCCGTAGGCCGAGAGGACGGCCAGCTCGGCGCCCCACTCGTCCGGCAGCTCGGGCAGCTCGCCCTGCAGGCGCAGCCGGTCTCGCAGGTCCACCAGCATCGACTCACCCAGGTTGCCCTGGACTCCGAGCCGGGCTCGGCTGGTCGCCACCCAGAACATGATGACCATGACCGTCCCCAATATCGCGCACGCGGCCAGCAGGCTCGCCAGAATCCCGCGGTCGAAGACGGTGTAGGACGCGGCGAGGAGGACACTGACATCGACCAGGGCGAGCATGGAGGGCGGCAGGAACAGGCCGGCCACCACCGCAACGGGGATGTAGGCCGAGAAGGGCACGTAGTTCGGCCACCGCGTCATCGACCAGCAGAGCACGGCGGTGAACGCGACGATTCCCACGGCAGTGGCGAGGACGCGCCAACGCCCCCACCGGGGCCGGGCCCGCTGCAGCCGGAACAGCATGGGGCTGCGGCCCAGCGCCGTGCGGTCGACGTCCACGAGGTCCTTTGGCAGGCGGGAGAAGGGGCGGCGCGGCGGGCTCAGCCCGTCACGCCGCCGTCAGCCTAACGCGAGGGTGGTCGACCACCGGGTAGATCCGCAGTTCAGGTCGGCGGTCACGCTCGGGTCGTCCGGGTATGACCGGTATGCCGGTTAGCTCAGGGGCGGAAGGGTGCCGTCGGTCTCGTAGGCGGTCACCATGTCGAGGCGACGACGGTGGCGCGGCGCCTGCGAGAACGGCGTGTCGAGGAAGGCCGCGACCATCGACGTGGCCTCCTCGACGGCCGTCATGCGGGCGCCGATCGCGATGACCTGGGCGTCGTTGTGCTCACGGGCCAAGGTCGCCAGCTCGGTGTTGTAGCAGAGTGCGGCGCGGATGCCCTTGACCTTGTTCGCGGCCATCTGCTCGCCGTTGCCCGAGCCACCCAGGACGACCCCCAGCGACTCGGGGTCGGCGGCGACGGCCTCGGCCGCGCGCAGGACGAACACGGGGTAGTCGTCCTCGGCGTCGTAGGCGTGGGGACCGTGGTTGGTGACCTCGTGGCCCTGCGACTCGAGGAACGTGACGAGCTCACCGAGCAGCTCGTACGCTGCGTGGTCGCCGCCGATGTGAACGCGCATGGGTGCTCTCCTGCTCAGTCGAAGATCGGGCCGACGGTGCGGCTGCGCTTGAGCTCGTAGAACCCGGGCGTGCCGGCGACCAGGACGCAGCCGTCCCAGAGCCGTCCAGCAGCCTCGCCCTTGGGAGCGGGGCTCACGACCGGTCCGAAGAACGTCTCGCCCTCGACGGAGATCACCGGGGTGCCCACGTCGTCGCCCACAAGGTCGATGGCGCGCTGGTGGCTGGCCCGCAGCACCTCGTCGTGGGCGTCGCTGTCGGCGAACCGCGCCAACGAGGTATCGAGGCCGACCTCCTCCAGGGAGGGGACGAGAACGGCGGCGAAGTCCTTCTCGCCGCCGAGGTGGATGCGTGTGCCCATCGCGTCGTAGAGGGGCTTGATCACCTTGTCGCCGTACTGCTCGGCCGCCGCGACGATCACGCGCACCGGCCCCCAGCCGCGGTCCATCATCTCGCGGTAGGACTCCGGCAGCTCACGGCCCTCGTTGAGGACGGACAGGCTCATCACCGACCACGTCACGTCCACCGGGCGGACCTGCTCGACCTCCATCATCCAGCGCGAGGTCATCCACGCCCACGGACAGAGGGGGTCGAACCAGAACTCGGCGGAGGAACGCTTCGTGGTGGTCTGGTCGGTCGTGTCAGCAGTCACTCCTCAATCCTGCCATCTCCGGCGGGGCGAGGGGAAAGCGGCTCCTTGCGCGGCCAGCGCCCGTGCAAGGATGGCGAGGACCCACGATCACCACCCCCAGCACCCACCCCCAGCGCTGCAGGAGTACTCCTTGCCCGGCAAGAACCTCACCCGCGACGAGGCCTCCGCCCGCGCGGCCGTCGTCTCCGTCGACCACTACGAGGTCGCACTCGACCTCACCACCTCCGAGTCGACCTTCCGCAGCACCACGACGGTGACCTTCTCCAGCCACGCCCCTGGCAGCGGGACGTTCGTGGACCTCCTCGCGCCGTCGGTGCAGTCCATCGTCCTGAACGGCGAGGCTCTCGACCCGGCCAGCCATTTCGACGGCGCCCGGATCACCCTGCCGACCACGGCCGAGCGCAACACCCTCACCGTCGACGCCACCGCGGCATACATGAACACCGGCGAGGGGCTGCACCGGTTCGTGGACCCGGTGGACGACGAGGTCTATCTCTACTCGCAGTTCGAGGTGGCCGACGCACGCCGCATGTTCGCCGTGTTCGAGCAGCCCGACCTCAAGGCGACCTTCGCGTTCACCGTGACGGCCCCCGCGCACTGGCAGGTGGTCTCCAACTCCCCGACCCCCGAGCCCACGCCGGCCGGTGACGGGGTGGCGACCTGGGCGTTCGCCGCGACAGCGCGGATGTCCTGCTACATCACCGCGCTCGTGGCCGGTCCCTACGCGGTGGTCCGCGACGAGGTGGAGTCGCGCCGAGGCACGGTGCCCCTGGCCATCTACTGCCGCCAGTCCCTGCTGGAGCACCTCGACGCGGACAACATCTTCGACTGCACCAAGCGCGGGTTCGCCTTCTTCGAGAACGAGTTCGACTGCGAGTACCCGTTCGAGAAGTACGACCAGCTCTTCAGCCCCGAGTACAACATGGGCGCGATGGAGAACGCCGGCGCTGTCACCATCAACGAGATGTACATCTTCCGCGCCAAGGTCACCGAGGCCCTGGTGGAGCGTCGGGCCCTGACGTTGCTGCACGAGCTGGCCCACATGTGGTTCGGCAACCTCGTGACCATGAAGTGGTGGAACGACCTGTGGCTCAACGAGTCCTTCGCCGAGTGGGCCTCGACGACCTGCCAGTCCGAGGCCACCCAGTGGCGCACCGCGTGGACCACCTTCAGCGCCGCGGAGAAGTCGTGGGCCTACCGGCAGGACCAGCTGTCGTCCACGCACCCGATCGTGGCTCCGATCCGCGACCTCGAGGACGTCGAGGTGAACTTCGACGGCATCACCTACGCCAAGGGGGCCTCCGTCCTCAAGCAGCTGGTCGCCTACGTCGGGCGTGAGCCGTTCGTCGCGGGCCTACGCGCCTACTTCGCCACCTACGCGTGGGGCAACACCACGCTGCAGGACCTGCTCGGCGAGCTCGAGCGCACCTCCGGCCGCGACCTCGGCACGTGGTCGAAGCTGTGGCTCGAGACGGCCGGCGTCAACACCCTGCGTCCCCTCCTCGAGATCGACGACCGCGGCCGGATCTCCTCTGCCGCCATCGAGCAGACGTATGCCGAGGGCTTCGAGACCCTACGCCCGCACCGCCTGGCGATCGGCCTCTACGAGGTCCAGCAGGAGCGCCTGGTGCGGGTCGACCGGATCGAGCTCGACGTCGACGGCGAGGTCACCGAGGTGCCCCAGCTCGTCGGCCGCGCCGCGCCCGACCTGCTGCTGGTCAACGACGACGACCTCGCCTACGCCAAGATCCGCCTCGACGAGCGCTCGCTCGCGACGGCGCTGGCCTACCCGCTGGGCTTCGAGGACAGCCTCCCCAAGGCGCTGGTCCTCGGCGCCGCGTGGGACATGACGCGCGATGCGGAGATCCCGGCCCGCGACTTCGCCCGGCTGGTGCTCGCCTCCCTGCCCGGCGAGACCGACTCGACCCTGATCTCAACGCTGCTCGGCCAGCTGCAGTCGGCGGTCCGCCTCTACGTGGCGCCGCAGCACCGCGACGCCACCCTCGCGGCCACGACATCCGCACTGCGTGATCTCGCCGAGGCGGCGGACCCCGGCAGCGACGCCCAGTTCCAGCTCGTCCGCGCGTACGCCGCGCTGCAGCGCGGCGGCGCCGACGCGGCATACCTGCGGGCCCTGCTCGAAGGCACCGAGCAGCTCGAGGGCCTGGCCGTGGACACCGAGCTGCGGTGGACGCTGCTCACCTCGCTCGCGGCCTGCGGCGAGGCCACGGAAGCGGAGATCGCGGCCGAGCAGGAGCGGGACAACACCGCCACCGGTCGCGAGCGCGCCGCGCGGGCGCGGGCGTCGCGCCCGACGGCCGAGGCCAAGGCCAAGGCCTGGGCCGAGGGCGTCGAGGGCGACACCCTCACCAACAGCATCGTCGAGGCCATCGGGCTCGGCTTCACCCAGGCCAACGACCCCGAGGTGCTGCGCCCGTACGTCGCCAAGTACCACGACGCGGTGCTGTCCGTGTGGCAGAGCCGCACGCACGCCATCGCCGAGGCGATCCTGGTGACCTACTACCCCACGGTGCTGGCGAGCGCCGAGCTGCTCCAGGCGAGCCAGCAGTGGCTCGACGCCCACGCGGACGCGCCGGCCGGCCTGCTGAGGCTGGTCGCCGAGAACCGCGACGGCATCGCGCGGGCGCTCACGGCCCAGGCCAGGGACGCGGATGCCTGACCTGACCGCCTCGGGCGTCCTGCACACGGCCGAGTCGACCCCCATGCGCGTCTGGGACTGGTTCGCGGGCCGACCCCTGATGGTCGTCTCCATCGTCGTGGTGGCCCTCGTGCTGCGCTGGCTGCTCATCCGCTCCATCGGCCGCATCGTCGAGGTCACGCTCGCCAAGTCCGACGCCCGTCGTGAGACGGAGCCGGGGCGCGCTCGCAGTGTGCTGGCTCTGGCGACAGGCGCGGCCCACGAACGCCACCGCCAGCGGACCCTGACCATGGCCTCGCTGCTGCGCAGCATCGTCACGTTCGTGATCGCCCTCATCGTGGTCCTCACCGTGATGTCCATCTTCGGCATCCCGCTGGGCCCGCTGCTCGCCTCGGCCGGCGTGGGCGGCGTCGCGCTGGGCTTCGGCGCGCAGAGCCTGGTCAAGGACTTCCTCTCCGGCATCTTCATGCTGCTCGAGGACCAGTACGGCGTGGGCGACCTGATCGACACCGGTGAGGCGGTCGGCGTGGTGGAGGAGGTCACGCTGCGGATCACCAAGCTGCGCGACGGCAGCGGCGTGGCCTGGTACGTGCGCAACGGCGAGATCACCCGGGTGGCCAACAAGAGCCAGGGCTGGTCCACCGCCATCGTCGACATCCCGGTGGCCTACGCCGAGGACATCGAGCGCGCGAAGCAGCTGATCAGCGACGTCGTCCAGGCGCTCTACCAGGACGAGGCGTTCGCTGGGGTCCTGCTGGAGGAGCCGACGGTCGCCGGAGTCGAGCAGCTCACCGGCTCCACGGTGACCCTGCGGGTGGTCGCCAAGACGGAGCCGAACCAGCAGTGGGGCGTGCAGCGGGCGATCCGCGAGCGCGTGAAGGGCGCCTTCGACGCGGCCGGCGTGCAGGCCCCAGCGGTCTACCCGCCGGTTGCCGGCACTCCGGCCTCCGGCGGCACCATCGCCGGCACCGTCTGACCCCTTGCTCACTCCCGCCCGCGTTGCTCACCTCAAACCGGTCGAAACGGCACCCCGAGCGGGTTGAGCTGAGCAAGCCCGGTGCGGCAAGCGTTGCGGCGTCCAGCGGCCAGGGCCGACGAGGAGGAGGCTTGGCGTCATGCCACGCCTCGCACTCGTCACCGGCGCGACCGGCTACATCGGCGGCCGGCTGGTGCCGGAGCTGCTGGCGGCCGGGTTCGCGGTCCGCTGCCTGGTCCGCACGCCGAGCAAGCTGCGCGACCAGCCGTGGGCCGGCCAGGTCGAGATCGTGCAGGGCGACGTCGGTGACCGGGACGCCGTCCGCCGCGCCGTCGAGGGCACGGACGTCG
>NZ_DASYGF010000050.1:0-23454 GCF_036000045.1 Pedococcus sp. | reverse complement strand
GGTGCCATCGTCTGCCCAGGTGCCATCGTCTGCCCAGGTGCCATCGACATCCCCGGCATCGAAGCGGCCTGGGTGGCATGGGGCGCACCGCAGCCGGCCAGGAGCAACGCGGTCGCGCCCACTCCGAGCGCCCAGGTCCGTGCGGTCATCGCGGCATACCTTCCGTCGTGGTTCTCGTCGTGGCGTCGTGCGCTGCGCTCGTCAGGCCCGGTGGCTGGAGACGAGCGAGGCGTACACGACGATGTTGTTCTCGTAGCTGTGGCTGGTGAGGTCGAACCTGCCCCCACAGGTGATGAGGCGCAGGGCGGCATGGTCGGTGTTGCCGTACACCTCGAGGGTGGGAAATGCGTTCTTGGAGTAGGAGACGACGCGGTCGACGCGGAACACGGCGACGGTGTGGTCGGCCCGCGTGACGGACACGAGCTCGCCGGGGCGGGTTGCGCCCAGCTCGAAGAACACGCCCGGGCCGTACTGGGCGGAGTCCACGTGGCCGAGCAGGACGGCAGGTCCGACCTGGCCTGGGCTGGGTGAGTAGCGATACCACCCCGCACGGGAGTCGCGTCCGAGCGGGGGGACCTGCACCGTGTGGTCGGCGTTCAGCCCCAGCTCCATGAGGGCCGAGCTCACCCCGATCGCGGGGATGTCCAGGTGCGTCGGCGTCGAGGCCGGAAGAACCGGCCCCCGTATGCCGCGTGCTGCGAGAGCGGGCGGCCCCACCGTCGTGGTCGATGTCGTCGCGGTGTCGGCGGCATACGGGATGGCGGCGGAGGCCGGCGGTTGCGGCGCATGGCGCTGCGCGCGGAGGCCCACGGTCAGGATGAGAGCTCCAGCGAGGATGAGCAGCACGGCCAGCGCTCCCGCTCCAAGGCGAAGGCGTCGGCCGTGCTGCTCGGTCCTCATGGTCTAGCTGGCTTCAGCCGCGTTCAGCGGACCGAGGCGGTCCGACGACGGCCGGCGAGGCCTCCCGCAACGGCGCCCGCTGCGAGGAGGGTGCCGCCGAGGGCCAGCAGGCCCTGGTCCTGCACGCCGGAGGTGCTCCCACCGCCGGTGGCGGCGGCGCCACCGGGCATCGCCGTCATCTGCGAGGCCTTCAGCGTGCCGCACGCGGCCGGGGAGGTGGCGGCCAGCGGCAGCGAGGGGACCAGGTCGCTCTTCTCGCCCTGGGCCTGCTTGGACAGCGTGGCCGGGTCGTCACCGTGGACGACGATGACCGCGGTGCCGGACTGCAGCGCCGAGATGGTCTTGGCGTCCAGGGTGATGGTGCGGTTGTAGTTGATCGTCGAACCGGCGGGCGCGACGGTCAACGTGGTCGCGGCTGCGGGGCTGGTGTCACCGGAGGTCGACAGGGTGGCGCCGATGCCGCCGTAGAAGGGAGCGCCTTCGGTGGTGGAGATGACGCCGTCGCCGCTCTTGTCGGCCGAGGTGCCGGGGCAGGTGCCCTGGGCGCCGATGTGGATGTGCTGCACGTGCGGGTAGGGCTTGCCGCCGAAGGTCGCGGCCAGGCCGGTCACGTGCTCGGTGATGGTGGCCTGGGAGCCGTTGAGGGAGATCATGACGGTGCCCGACGCAGCGGAGTGGTTGATCGGGTTGAGCTGCGCCTCGAAGGTGCTGGACCCGGCGGCCGAGGCGGAGCCTGCCGCCATGGCGATCATGCCCGCACCCAGCGCGACGGTCGGAGCGAGCATCGCCAGGGTCTTCTTTGACTTCTTCATGCTTTTCCTCCTATGCGGTGCCGGGACGGTCCCGACGTGAGCTCTCACTCAGCTGGTCTTCGGACCGGGGCTCAGGACGGATTGGATTGGCCGGCCCGGCTCAGGGCGAGCCCGCTGGTCAGGGTGGCGAGAGCCTCGGCGATCGCTGTGGCGGTCTTCGACGGGAACCACAGCGGCTCGTACATCGCAGGGAGCGGCCCGAGGGGTGGCACATCGACATAGCGGTACAGGACCACGGCCGCCAACGCGGCTCCCGCGGTGACGAGCGCGCCGAGGTATGCCGCCCGGGTCCCTCGCAGGAGCACGAACCCAGCGACAAGCAGGGCCGCTGCCGCTTGGATCCGGAAGAGGTTGCCCTGGCCGATGCCGCCCGGGGCCGCGGCCTGGTACTGCCCGGCAAGGTCGAGGTGGATGACGGCGTCCACCAGGAGACCTGCGGCGGTCGCGACGCGAAGAGCGCCGTCACGCCGGGTCAGCCGGGACCGGGCGGTCACTTCACGACCAGGACAGCAGTCATGTTCGAGTGGTACGTGCAGTGGAACGGGTAGCTCCCTGGCCTCTTGGGCGCGACGAACGTGACAGTGGTGCCCGCCGTGGCCTTGACGTCGAACGCGTTCCCGGCGTCCGCGGTGACGGTGTGGTTCTCGCCGTCCATATTCATCACGCTGACGGTGGCGCCCGGCGCCACGGAAGCGGGAACCGTGTACTTGAAGCCGCTGATGTGGATCGTCGCCTCGGCCCTCGGGCTCGCCGACGCAGCTGAGGACGGCGAAGCCCCCGAGGGCGAGGAGACCGGGGCCGTCGACCTGCTGCTCGCAGCGGCTGCGCCGCCTCCAGACGGGGCGCCGGTGGACCCGCAGGCCGACAGTACGACCACGGCGAGGACACCCGCTCCCAGAACCGACCCGGACCGGGCCAGGAGGGCCCGACGCTCGTCCGTGCGCTGGCCTGACGACTTTCTGCGATGAAAGGAGCCTGACGACCTTCTGAGATGTAAGGACATGAGCAATGCCTCCTGGTGAACGGCCGTCTGCGGGACGGTGCGATTGCGAACCGTCAGAGGTAGTTCGCTGCCGAACCTCGTCCAGATGGCTCCACTCCGTGGGCCAAGTCCGGGTGCTCGTGTGTCAAGCGGCAGCTGAGGCGGCATGCAGCGATGCCGGTCGGGCGTCGGCGTCGCTGCTTTGGCTTCCGGGCCAGTAGCACCACGCCAACAAAGCCAGCAGGGGGCCGGAGTTGGGGTCGGTTGCATGACCGGTGGCAAGCCCGCCGAAGTCCTGGCCCACCACCCAGATCAGGGCGGCGAGTGCGACGGCCATCACCAGGGCCGGCTTCAACAGCCGTCGGGGAGCGAGCACCGCGAGGGCCACGACCGCAAACACCACGGCCAGAGCGATGGATGCTTGGGCGCCCCGGCCATCGAGGACCCCCGCACCGAGCCGGTCCAAGGACTGGAGCCATCGGGGCTCGCCGGCTGCCATGCCCGCGACCATGTCGTGCAGTCCCGACGAGGTGCGGTTGGCGGGCATCAGGGTCTCGACGGCGAACAGCCCCCACAGGCTCATCCAGACGGCGGCTGCTCCCACGGACCGCAGCGGGCTGGCCGACGCCACGGACCAGCCGCCACTCCCCTCGACGGGCCAGGCGAATGCGGCCACCAGGGCGTAGAGAGCGACCGCCCCCGGCAGACCCATGAGGGGCGAGACGGGACCGGCGAACATCGCGCCGAAACCCTCCCCGAGCCACCACACCAGCACCGCCCAGCCGATGGACGCGAGGAGTGCGACCTTGCGGGTGCGCCGGGCGACGATGCCGACGCCCAGCGCGAGCTGGGTGAGCGCGAACAGCGCGTTCAGGACGACGAGGTGGTGCTCGACCAGGGCTGACGACCACGCGACAGGCGCCGACACCCACAGCGGACTGCCGTCCCCGGCCGGTCGCAGGATCTCCTTGGGGAAGTCGCTGGTGAACATCGAGGGCTGGAGCTGCAACAGCCCGTCGAGCAGCCACAGGCCGCCGAGGGCCCAGGTCACGTGCTGACGGTGGGAGCTGCGGACCGAGGTCATGGGGGCGCCGATCGTCGAGGGACGAGCATCACGTCGTGGGACGCGAGACTCCTGTCCCTCGTGGTTCGTCGCAGGCAGCGTGCCAGATCGGTCAGCGGTGCCGAGCTTCGGGCGCCGCCAGGGCATGTCCGATGACGACCATCCCGAACAGCACCAGCGTCAGGACGTGAACTGCCGTGCACCACAAGCAGATCGCGTTGATGCGGAACAGCTCGGCCCACAGAAGGTAGAGCACGAAGACGACGCCGACGCTGACCGCACCGAGGCGGCCCAGCCGCACCGCTTGGCTGTCGCGCCGCCACATGGCAGGTAGACAGAGCGCGACCATGCCGACGAAGAACAGGAGCCCAAGGACGGCCACGGGGATCCCGAAGACCGTCGAGTAGCTGCTCGTCGTCACCTTCGCGCAGTTGACGACCCCTGTCTCCGGGCAGGCCAGCGTGGTCGAGGAGGTGAAGTGCTCGAACGTCAGGTATGCCGCCGCGCCCAGGCCCAGCAGCGACACCGTCAGCGTCGCTGGGGGGACCCAGGCGGGGGCGACCGGCGCGTTGCGGCGCGGCTCAGCCGGCATGGCCCAGCTTGGTCGCCGCCGCCTGGATGCCCGGCGCCGTGCAGACGGCGGCGGGCTGGCCGCCGGTCACGCGGCATACGGCAGCGGTGAGGACGTTGGCGCTGCCACCGACCGCCTGCGCGATGGGATCCTTGGGGTCCTTCAGCGCGGCGGCCACCTGGGCCTGGGTCTTGTTGGCGAGCAGCTGGGGGGTGAACGCCGCTCCCGAGGACACGTAGGTGCCGCCGATGTCGATGAAGGGGATGCTGCCGGCCGCGCCCGAGGGCACGTACGGCGCGGCGTTGTACTTCTGCACCAACGCGGCGTCAGCACTGGTCAGTGAGTCCAGGGCCTGGTAGCCGCCACCGGCCAGAGGCTGGTTGGTGGTCGTCTCGACGCCGGTGAAGCTGATGTAGCTGCTGGTCAGCTTCGCCCCATGGAAGCTCAGGGTGGGAGTGTTCGGGTAGACGTCGCTCGCGGAGGAGCTGGTCTGTCCCAGGCCGGACCAGGTCCCGAACCGGCCGAGCGCGACCGCGACCGACCACCGCTGCGCCGCGCAGAACGGGCAGTACTCGGCGCCCACATAGAGCACGCGTGGCTTGCCGTCCGCCTTCATCACGGGCGCCTTGATCTGCGCCGGCGGGTCCGCGGATGACCCTGCCCCGAGAGACATCAGGCCCGCCGACGCGCTGGACAGGCTGGTCGTGAGCGAGCTGGCCGCCGCTGTGGTCTTGGCGGACTTCCCCGACCCCACTCCGGCGAGCTTGGCCCCGACCAGAGCAAGCGCCAGGAGCAGGACGACCGCCACGGAGCCGCCCGCCACCATCAGTGTGCGGCGACGCTGGCGGCGCTCCTGCTCGCGTCGCATCTCGGCCACCTTGGCTGCGGCGTGAGCGCGGCTGGTTCGTGCGTTGACCACTGGTCGTCCTTCCCTTCGTCTGCGCGGGATCGTATGCCACGCCGCGCCGCCGCGGGGTGGCCCGCGGCGGTCGGGCGCAGCATTCCATGCGAACTTGTGTGTTCTCCGTGAGCTGCCTGCAGGCCGTCCTACTGCCGCCTACGCGCGGATGCCGAGTGTCGCCGGGACCAGGCTGCAGCCGCGCCGCCCAGCACCACGAGCAGCGCGGAGGCCGCCACCAGGAACCACGGCACGGACGAGCCCGTCGACGAGCCCGTCGTCGAGCCGCTGGATGACGCCGTGCCTGAAGTCGCCGTCGACGGGGCCGCCTGTCCCACGCCGGCCGCTCTCGCCGTGAACGCGAACGTGCCCGAAACAGGGTGGCCGTCGACGGAGGTGACCCGCCATTCGACCGTGTAGCGACCGGCCGGGGCGCCGGGCTGCAGCCGCTCGGTGACGGTGTTGTCGACAACGCCCGCCTTTCCGACCTGGACCGGACCGGAAGGTCCCGTTACGACGACCTCTGTGCCCAGCCCCAGGACGGTCTGGTCGAAGCGCAACGTCACCGTCGGCGGCACTCTAGACACCTGCGCGCCGTTCGCCGGGTTGGTCGAGACGAGCACGTCGTGCGCGTCAGCGCTGGCCGCTGCTCCGATCGCGACGAACGCCACGAACGTGACGGTCAGGAGGGCGAGGACCGCCCGGGGGGCGCGGCCGGTCCGTCGTCCGTCGCTCATGCGCCGCGGCCCGCGGTACGGCGGCGCCCCAGGGCGACGGCTCCAAGTCCCAGGACCGCCAGGACGAGCGACGCGCCGGCAAGCCACCGAGCCACCGGGTCGGCCACGCCCGACGCGCGGACGGCACTCGTTGCCTGCGCGGGGGTCGCATCTGCGGCGGCTGCGGTGACCACGAAGGCGGGCGCCGGGTGCTCCGGCTCAGGCTTCCCCGCAGGGGACGGCTGGTTCCACTGGACCACGGTGCCGTCGGAGTAGGTCTGCGTCACGGGGAACACCAGCTCACCGGGTGACGGCAGAGGCGCGACGGCCAGAGAGAAGTCCTGGTACTGGTCGGGTCCGAGTGCGGCTGCCGCTGAGGCGGTCCAGGTGATGGTGCGCGGCGCCTTGGTCAGCGTCGTGCCGTCGACCGTCATGGGCTTGGGCAGGGGCCCCTCGGTGACGCTGACCGTCCAGCCGGGAAGTGGCTTCACCGCCACGCTGGGGAGAGGGCGGTCCTGGGGGAGCGTCAGCACGACACGAGTCGTCCGGGCGACTGGTTCCTCACTGGGCACCCGGAAGGTGAGCTGTGCGTCGGCGCCTGAGGCCGTGGTGTCGGGGATGACGTGGACGTGGGCGGAGGCGGCGGTCGCCGCGAGCACGAGGGCCACGGCCGTTCCGGAGAGGGAGGTGATGACTCGACGAGGGATAGCAGACATGGGTCACGGTCCTTTGGACTCTCATCGGCATACGGCTCGAGGGAGCCTTGGCCGAGGTAGGGGTGGGGGTTATACGCAGTGCGCCGGTGAGCAGGGCACAGCAGCGTCCGACCCGCCCCGAGACAGCGAGATCCGGTGGGTCAGACGGCGAGGGCGAGGCTGCGACGGGGCGGACCGCGGCGCCCGGTCCCGCCGTCCACGAACGGACGCGGGCCGGTCCTGGCGACGTGGGCCTGAGCGCGTACCAGCGCCGAGGTGGGCAAGGCCGGGAGCTCGGGCCGCGCGCGCAGCACAGGGCGCAGCAGCGTCGTGAGGAACCACAGGGCCCGCTCACCGACGGAGAGGAGCAGCGCCAGCACGACGGTGGCGGCAGCGTGCGCCGCCAGCATCAGTGCCCAGGAGCTGTGGACAGGGGAGGCGTGCATTCCGGGCATGCTGGGCATCGCCGAACCGCACGGCATCGCGCCGGCGCAGAGGGTCGACTGCGGTGCGCTGAGCCACATCAGGGCCTCGTGGAGGGCGACCTGCGCAGCGCCCAGCGTTGCGACCAGGGTGACGGGCCGAAGGCGCCATCGCGTGACGAGCGTGGAACCGAGCGCGGTCAGCACAGCCAGCAGGACCAGGGCTCCCGCACCCGGCGACGAACCGCCTGCACCTACGTGGGCCGCCCATGACAAGGAGAAGGAGACGGCACCCACCACGGCGGCACGCATGACACGCAACGAGCCGTGGGTCGGATGGGTCACCCGGTCAGTGTAGGCGGCGCCTCTTCCGCGGGCCTGCCCGCCTGACGCTCCATACCTGTGAGCCAGGTCCCCGACTCATAGCCCAGACCCAGGAACACGACAGTCGCGCTCTAGGCGGGGCCCGGAGCCTGAGTGGGCCGGATACACCGTCTGGCGACCCGAACGATGGAGAGACAGATGCCCAAGCCCAGCTCACGAGTCATGAAGATCGGCTATGCCGGAGCCGGCCTGCTCGCAGGCGCCCTGCTGGCCACTGCGATCGGCGCCCAGGCCGCCACCACCAGCCCGACGACCTCCGGCTCCACCGGCACGACGGCGACTGCCGACCCGCACCCGGGGGACAACGGCGCCGACGGCGTTCCCGAGGCGCAGGAGCAGCACGGGCCAGGAGGCCGTGGCGGCGCGCTCGACCTCAGCGGCACGGTCAGCGCGGTGGGCCCGTCCAACGTCACCATCAAGACGTCCTCCGGCACCACCGTCTACTCGGTCACCACCTCGAGCGACATCGACAAGAACGGCGAGGCCACCTTGTCTCAGCTGAAGGCCGGCGATGCCGTGCGCTTCAGCGTGACGAGCTCGACGTCCAAGCAGATCGACAAGCTCCACGCGGGCGACGAGGCCAAGGACATGCCTCAGGGCGCGCCCGGCGGCGCTGCGCCCTCCACCCAGGGCTGACCGACCGTCCAGGCCGTCGGAGGGGGCCTGTGGTGACCCACCGCGGGCCCCCTCCGGCTGTCTCCTACGGGCCTACTGCAGGTCGTCGGACCAGCGGTCCTCGACCCTCGCGACCTTCCAGAAGGTCGCCGCGCAGGCCCAGGTCAGCACGAACAGGCCGACGATCCCGTAGCCCACCTCGTTGAGGTCCAGCCGGCCGATCGCGGCGAGCGGGCCGGTGCTGATGCCGAGTCGCTGGGTGAGGATCGAGACCAGCTCGATGGTGCCGATGAGCAGTGCCACCGCGACGGACAGCCCGGTGATGGTGATGTTGTAGTAGACCTTGCGGACCGGCTTGGAGAACGCCCACCCGTAGGCGAAGTTCATGAAGCAGCCGTCGATGGTGTCGAGCAGGCTCATCCCCGCCGCGAAGAGGATCGGCAAGGTGAGGATGGCGTACCAGGGCAGCGAGAAGGCCGCCGCACCACCGGCCAGCACCAGGAGCCCGACCTCCGTCGCCGTGTCGAAACCGAGGCCGAAGAGCAGACCCACGGGGTACATCTGCCACGGTTTGGTGACCGCCCGGGTGACGCCACCGAGCAGGCGGTTCATGAAGCCGCGGCTGTCGAGCTGCCGCTCCAGCTCGGCCTCGTCGAAGTCGCCCTGGCGCATCTGCCGGAAGACCCGCAGGATGCCGACGAGCACGACGAGGTTGAGGATGCCGATCGCGTAGAGGAAGACACCGGAGACCAGCGTCCCCACGCTGCCCGTGACCTGCTGGAGGGCGGAGTGGCTCGTGCCGACCTGGCCGGCCAGGGCCCGCACGCCGAGTGCGAGCAGCGCGCAGAGCCCGAACACGACGCTCGAGTGACCCAGGGAGAACCAGAAGCCCACCGACACCGGCCGCTTCCCTTTGGCCATCATGGCTCGGGTGGTGTTGTCGATCGCCGCGATGTGGTCGGCGTCGAAGGCGTGGCGCATGCCGAGCGTGTAGGCGGTGAGCCCGAGGCCGACGCTGAAGACGTGGCCGCCACCGAGGGCGAGGTGCTGCGGCGCGACGAGCCCGACGAGCGTGCCCCAGCCGACCAGATGGAGCGTCAGCACGAACGCCCCCATGCCGGCGATCGAGGTCAGCTCCGTTCGGGAGAGCGACTTCCTGAGCCGTGCCGGAGCCTCCAGGGTCAGGGCGTCCGCCATGCAGGTTCCCTTCGAGCGAGGTGTTCGGGTGGGGACTGTCCCACCTCTGGGAACGCTAGGCGTGACCGTCCACTATTGCAAACTGCTCGCATTAAGAGAGGCGCGGCTGGCATGCCTGAGCAGGAAGCCGGCCAGCGGTAGCTCCACGAACACTGCGGTGGCCAGTGCGACGAACAGTGCGGTGCCGCTCGAGGTCATGACGTCGAACCAGGAGTCCGCGAGAAGGAAGGCAGCGGAGAGGTATGCCGCCGGCACCTGGTGCGGATGCGCCCGCCGGACCAGCAGGCCGGTGGCTCCGAGCAGCAGGATCAGCGCGATGTCGAACCCCACCCACGCCGCGTTCCAGTTCGCCATCACGTAGGTGTGGGGGAGTGAGCTTGCGAGATAGGCGACCCACGGGACCAGCGCCCCGGCGCCGGAGAGGCAGACGACGGCGGGGAGGGGGGTGGCGGAGAACCCGGTGCTGCTCATCCGCCCAGCGTGGGCTTCGCCGCCGAGAGACGTCTGGGGTGAGCCTGTGGCCTTGCTGTGAGCCATTCGTTGCGTCTGAGTCGGGCCGGCCCTCCCTAGCGCACGAGCGCCCACCCGAGCCACACCGCGGGGAGCCCGAGTCCGAGGGACAGCCCCAGGTTCGCGACGAACGGCCGCCACGCCCGCTCCTCCAGGAACACCCATGTCTCGAAGGCGAGTGTCGAGAACGTCGTCAGGGCACCGCAGAACCCCACCCCCATCAACGGCAGCGCCCACGAGGGCGCTCCCGGCCACCCGGCGACCATCCCGAGCACCAGCGACCCGACCACGTTGACGATGAGGGTGCCGAGGATCGTCCCGGCCGAGGAGTGCTCACGCGCCCAGCGGTCGACCAGGAACCGCAGGGGAGCGCCCACAACCGCACCGGCGATGACCAGCAGCGGGGTCATCGGCGCCGCCGGCCGAACAGGCGCTCGCCCGCACTAACGCCGAGCCCGACCGCCGCCAGGCCGAGCAGCAGCGAGGCGACGAGGTAGGTCAGGGCCAGTGCTCCGCGACCGGCGTCCACCATGGCGTGGATGTCGAGTGCGTACCCCGAGAACGTCGTCCACCCGCCGAGGACACCGACCCCCAGGAACGGCCTCAGCCAGGGGTGCGGCTCCTCCATGGTCAGCACCCACACGACGAGGACTCCCATCGCGAGGCTGCCGGTCAGGTTCTCGGCAAGGGTCGACCAGGGGAGGGCACCGGAGGGATGGGGCAGGACGAGCCCCAGGGCATACCTGCCAAGGGAGCCCACGGCACCGCCGGCCGCGATGACTCCCAGCAGGCCACCGTCTCCACGACGCATCAGCGGCGCTTCGTCTCCAGGAACCCGGCGATGCGGCCGATGGCGAACTCGAGGTCGTCGACGCTGGGCAGGGTGACGATGCGGACGTGGTCGGGGCTGGGCCAGTTGAAGCCGGTGCCGTTGGTGATGAGGATGTGGGTGGCCCGCAGCAGCTCGATGACGAAGGCCTGGTCGTCCTCGATGGGATAGACCTCGGGGTCCAACCGCGGGAACAGGTATAGGGCGCCTCGTGGCTTCACGCAGGTGACGCCGGGGATCTCGGTGATGAGCTCGTGGGCCACGTCCCGCTGCTCGAGCAGGCGGCCACCGGGCAGGACCAGGTCGTTGATCGACTGGTGGCCCCCGAGCGCGGTCTGGATGGCGTGTTGGGCGGGCACGTTGGCGCACATCCGCATGTTCGCCAGCAGGGTCAGACCCTCGAGGAAGTCGGTCGCGCGCTGGCGAGCGCCGGTGACGACGACCCAGCCCGACCGGAACCCCGCGACCCGGTAGGCCTTCGAGAGCCCGCTGAAGGTGAGGCAGAGGATGTCGTGCGCGTAGGTCGCGGCGTGGTGGTGGCGCGCGCCGTCGTAGAGGATCTTCTCGTAGATCTCGTCGGCCAGCAGGATCAGGTCGTGCTTGGTGGCCAGCTCGACGAAGCCGCGGACGATCTCCTCGGAGTACACCGCCCCGGTCGGGTTGTTGGGGTTGATCAGGACGATCGCCTTGGTACTGCTGGTGATCCGGCTCTCGATGTCCTCGAGGCTGGGGTTCCACTCGTCGGCCTCGTCGCACAGGTAGTGCACCGCGGTGCCGCCCGCCAACGTGACGGCCGCGGTCCACAGCGGGTAGTCCGGCGCCGGCACCAGGATCTCGTCGCCGTTGTCGACCAGCGCCTGCAGCACCAGCGAGATCATCTCGCTCACGCCGTTGCCGATGAAGACGTCCTCGACCGTGACGTCGGTCAGGCCCTCCTCCTGGTAGAAGTGCGCGACGGCGGTGCGCGCGGAGAAGATGCCCCGCGAGTCCGAGTAGCCCTGGGCCTGCGGCAGGTTGTGGATCATGTCGACGAGGATCGACTCGGGCGCCTCGAACCCGAACGGCGCCGGGTTGCCGATGTTGAGCTTCATGATGCGGTGGCCCTCGGCCTCGAGCCGATGGGCCTCCTCCAGGATCGGGCCGCGCACGTCATAGCGGACGTTCTGGAGCTTCGAGGACTGGGTCACCGGGCGCACGCGGCCAGTGTGTCAGGCGGTTGGCGGGCGGTGGTGGTGAGGCTCACGCATCGGCGCGGTTCCGTGTCTACCCGCCGGTAACTAGGCTCGCGTGCCATGACGACGTTGAGCGGGAAGACCATCATCATGTCCGGGGGCAGCCGGGGCATCGGCCTCGCGATCGCCGTGCGGGCCGCCCGGGACGGTGCCAACATCGCGCTCATCGCCAAGACGGACCAGCCCGACCCGCGGCTCGCCGGCACCATCCACACGGCTGCCGAGGCCATTGAGGAGGCGGGCGGCCGGGCCCTGGCCATCGTGGGCGACGTCCGGGACGACGACACGCTGGCCGCGGCCGTCGAGAGGACCGCGACCGAGTTCGGCGGCATCGACATCGTGGTCAACAACGCCAGCGTCCTCAACCTCAGCCCGACGGCGGTGCTGGAGGCCAAGCGGTACGACCTGATGCAGGACGTCAACGTGCGAGGCACCTTCATGCTGACCAAGGCCGCGCTGCCCCATCTGCTCGCGTCGCCCGACCCCAAGGTGCTCACGCTGAGCCCGCCCATCAACCTGGACCCGCGCTGGTTCGCCGGCCACCCGGCATACACGATGGCCAAGTACGGGATGACGATGGCGGCGCTGGGCTTCGCCCACGAGCTGGGCCAGAAGGGCATCTCCTCCACCTGCCTGTGGCCGGCCACGCTCGTTGCCACCGACGCCATCGGGAACCTGCCGGGCGGTGACCAGATGGTCGCGGTGAGCCGCAAGCCCGAGGTCGTCGCGGACGCCGCCTACGAGGTGCTGACCACCGAGGGCCAGGCCCTCAACGGCCAGACGGTCATCGACGAGGACCTGCTGCGCGCGCGCGGTGTCGCCGACTTCGCGTCGTACTCGATGACGGGCAAGGACGAGGGGCTCGCGCCCGACCTCTTTCTGTCCTGAGGCTCAGCCTGTCCTGAGGCTCTTTCTGTCCTGAGGCTCAGCCTGTCCTGAGGCTCAGCCTGTCCTGAGGCTCAGCCTGTCCTCAGCTCCCACGATGTCCTGACGACCTGTTGCCACCGTGCCCGGCGCGCGGTGGGATGGGCGCATGACGATGCTGTCGCACGATGCCGGTTCCGCGCTGTCGCACGATGTCGGCGAGACCGACCCTCCGCTGCTCGAGCAGACCATCCCCGACAACCTCGACGCGACGGTGGCGCGGTTCGGCGAGCGTGAGGCGCTGGTCGACGTGCCGCGGGGCATCCGCTGGACGTATGCCGCGTTCGCGGCCGAGGTGGACCGGCTGGCTCGGGCGCTGCTGGCCCGGGGTGTCGCCAAGGGCGAGCGGGTGGGCGTCTGGGCGCCGAACTGCGCTGAGTGGGTCGTCGTGCAGTACGCCACCGCCAAGATCGGGGCCATCCTCGTCAACATCAACCCGAGCTATCGGACTCACGAGCTCGAGTACGTGCTGAAGCAGGCGGGGATCTCCCACCTCTTCCTGGCTGAGTCGTTCAAGACCAGTGACTATGCGGCGATGGTCGAGGAGGTCCGCGCCAGCTGCCCCGACCTGCGCGAGACCTACGTCTTCGGCCAGGACTCGTGGCGCGCCCTGCTGGCGCGCTCGGAGGAGGCGACCGGCGAGGACGTGGCGGCGGTCCAGCGAGGGCTCGACCCGAACGACGCCATCAACATCCAGTACACCTCCGGCACCACCGGCTTCCCGAAGGGTGCGACTCTGTCGCACCGGAACATCCTCAACAACGGCTACTTCGTGGGCGAGCTCTGCCGCTACACCGAGCACGACCGCATCTGCATCCCCGTGCCCTTCTACCACTGCTTCGGCATGGTGATGGGCAACCTCGCGGCCACCTCACACGGCGCCTGCATGGTGATCCCGGCGCCGGGGTTCGACCCCGCCGCGACTCTCAAGGCGACCGCCGATGAGCACTGCACGTCGCTCTACGGCGTGCCCACGATGTTCATCGCCGAGTGGTCGCTCCCGGACTTCGCGGCATACGACCTGTCTTCCGTGCGCACCGGGATCATGGCCGGCTCACCGTGCCCCGCGTCGATGATGGAGAAGCTCATCGCCGCGGGGATCGAGGAGATGACGATCTGTTACGGCATGACCGAGACGTCGCCCGTGTCCGCGCAGACCCGCATCGACGACTCCTTCGAGCGCAAGGTCGGCACGGTCGGACGGGTCATGCCCCACCTCGAGATCAAGGTCGTCGACCCCGTGACGGGAGAGACCCTGCCCCGTGGCGAGGCCGGGGAGTTCTGCACCAAGGGCTACTCGGTGATGCTCGGGTACTGGGGCCAACCGGACAAGACCGCCGAGATCGTGGTCGACGGCTGGATGCACACCGGTGACATCGCCGTGATGGACGACGCCGGCTACGTCCAGATCACCGGCCGCATCAAGGACATGGTCATCCGTGGAGGGGAGAACATCTACCCGCGCGAGATCGAGGAGTTCCTCTACACGCACCCCGACATCCTCGACGCCCAGGTGATCGGGGTGCCCGACGAGAAGTACGGCGAGGAGCTGTGCGCGTGGATCCGCATGCGTGAGGGGGCGCAACCACTGGATGCCGAGGCGGTGCGGGCGTTCGCCACCGGGAAGCTCGCGCACTACAAGATCCCGCGCTACGTCACGGTGGTCGAGGAGTTCCCGATGACCGTGACCGGCAAGGTGCGCAAGGTGGAGATGCGAGAGAAGTCCGTCGCGGACCTGGGCCTCGCCCACTAGGTGGCCATGAGGCGGCCTGGGAATGGCTTGACCCGGGGCGCTGTTGAGGGAGATAGTTGAATTTCAAACTATCCGGGAGTGACCATGCCAGCTGTCTCCGTTGCCGACCTCACCGTCCTGCCGCGCGTCGCCGCGCCCGGTGTGGGGGCCGTCCAGCGCCCCGTCCGGTCGATCACCACGGCCCCCGGCGGCGTCGAGGGGGAGGGTTTCCCCGTCAAGCGCGCCTTCGCCGGCGTCGACCTGCGGGACCTGGACCCGTTCATCCACCTCGACGAGATGGGCGAGGTCGAGTACGCCCCGGGTGAGCCCAAGGGCACTCCATGGCACCCGCACCGCGGCTTCGAGACGGTGACCTACATCATCGACGGCATCTTCGACCACCACGACTCCTTCGGCGGCGGCGGCACCATCACCAACGGCGACACCCAGTGGATGACTGCCGGAGCCGGCATCCTGCACATCGAGGCCCCGCCGGAGCACCTGGTGGTCAGCGGTGGCCTGTTCCACGGCTTCCAGCTCTGGGTGAACCTGCCGAAGGCCGACAAGCTCAAGGCTCCCGCCTACCAGGACCTGCGTTCCAGCCAGGTCGGCCTCGTGAGCTCGGCCGACGGCGGGTCGCTGCTGCGGGTGATCGCCGGTGAGGTCGGCGGTGTCGCAGGACCGGGCTCGACGCACACGCCGATGGCCATGGTGCACGCGACGGTGGCCCCCGGCGGTGGGCTCGACCTGCCCTGGCGGCGCGACTTCAACGCCCTGGTCTACGTGATCAGCGGCGACGGTTTCGTCGGACCGGACCAGACCCCGATCGGCACCGGCCAGCTGGCCGTGCTCGGGGCGGGCGACGTGCTGCGCCTCTCGGCGGCACAGACCCAACAGCAGCGGTATGCAGCGGGCCTGGACGTGGTGATCCTCGGCGGCCTGCCGATCCGCGAGCCGGTGGCGTGGGCGGGACCGTTCGTCATGAACACGCGAGCCGAGCTCGTCCAGGCGTTCGCCGACTACGAGGCGGGCCGCCTGGGTCAGCCGATCGTGCACGGCGACGTGGGCGGCACGGCCTGACCGGACCGGCGTGGCCGACGCCACACCGGGCTCGACTTGAGGCCCGGCATACAGATACGATACGGTTCGTATCGTAACGAAAGGAGGCGAGCCGCAGATGACCATCAACCTGACTCGCACACACCGAAGCCACGGCGCCCACCGGGCCGAGCAGTACCCCAACGACTACCTGCACACCAGCCGCCCCTACGCCGAGACCCAGTCCGACATCGGCGGCGGTCTCTTCCTCGGAGCGATCACCCTGATCGCCCTGATGGGCCTGATCGTCGCCGGTCTCATCTGAGCCGACCCGTCACTCCCTGCAGCCTCGCGCCCGTCGTCCACAAAGTGGACGGCGGGCGCGACTGTCATCACAGCAGGACGCCTTCCGCAGGGTTTTGCCTCTAGGTTGACGTCGTCACTCGACTTTCCACGACGGGAGCTGCAGTGCGTATCGGTGTGCCACAGGAGTCACGACCGGGCGAGACCAGGGTCGCGGCGACCCCCAAGACCGTGGGCCAGCTCGTCGGTCTCGGTTACGAGGTCGCGATCGAGCGGGGTGCGGGGGCGGGCGCGTCCTTCGCGGACGACGCGTATGCCGCGGCGGGCGCCTCGCTGGTCGACCGGGTCGATGCCTGGAGCAGCGACGTCGTGCTCAAGGTCAACGCCCCCTCCGATGACGAGATCGGGCTGCTGAAGCCTGACGCTGTGCTGGCCTGTCTGCTGTCCCCGGCGCTCAACCCCGACCTGGTCGACCGCCTGACCGCGGCTGGTGTCACGGCCCTGGCCATGGACGCGGTGCCGCGCATCTCCCGGGCCCAGTCGCTCGACGTGCTCTCCTCGATGGCCAACATCGGCGGCTACCGCGCGGTGATCGAGGCGGCCCACGAGTTCGGCTCCCTGTTCACCGGCCAGGTCACGGCCGCGGGCAAGGTCCCACCGGCGAAGGTCCTGGTCGTCGGTGCGGGCGTGGCGGGGCTCGCGGCGATCGGCACGGCCAACAGCCTCGGCGCGATCGTGCGGGCCTTCGACGCGCGGTCGGAGGTCGGCGAGCAGGTCGAGTCCATGGGCGCCGAGTTCCTGCGGATCGAGGTGGAGGACGAGGGGCCTTCGGCCACCGGCTACGCCAAGGAGATGGGCGAGGACTTCAACCGTCGGGCTGCCGAGCTCTATGCCGAGCAGGCCAAGGACGTCGACATCGTCATCACCACGGCGCTTATCCCCGGCCGGCCCGCTCCGCGGCTGCTCACCGAGGAGATGGTCGCCTCGATGAAGCCGGGCTCAGTTGTCGTCGACATGGCGGCCTCCAACGGGGGCAACGTGGCGGGGACGGTCGCCGACCAGCTCGTCATCACGGCCAACGGCGTCAAGCTCATCGGCTACACCGACCTGCCCGGCCGGCTGCCCACCCAGGCCAGCCAGCTGTTCGGCACCAACCTGGTGAACCTCCTCAAGCTGCTCACCCCCGGCAAGGACGGCCAGGTCGTCCTCGACCTCGACGACGTGGTTCAGCGCGGCATGACCGTATGCCGCGGCGGCGAGTCCCTGTGGCCGCCGCCGCCCGTCCAGGTGAGCGCGGCTCCCACCGCGACGACTGCTGCGCCCCCCGTCGCCAAGGAGCCGCCGAAGCCGAAGGACCCGCGCCGCAAGTACGTCGGGATCGCGGTCGCGGCGGCGGTGTTCGCCGTCATCGCCGCTCTGTCGCCCGCGGTGTTCCTCGGACACTTCACCGTCTTCGCGCTAGCCGTCATCGTCGGCTTCTACGTGATCTCCAACGTCGCCCATGCGCTGCACACGCCGCTCATGTCGGAGACCAACGCCATCAGCGGCATCATCCTCGTCGGCGGGGTCCTGGAGCTCGGCAGCACCAACCACGTGATCCAGGCGGTTGCCTTCGTCGCCACCGCGGTCGCCACGATCAACATCTTCGGAGGGTTTGCGGTCACCGGCCGCATGCTCCAGATGTTCCGGAAGGACTGAACCTCCATGAGCGGCACCCTGACCGAGAACCTCGTCCAGGCGGCATACATCGTCGCGGCGGTCCTGTTCGTCCTCTCCCTTGCGGGCCTGTCGAAGCATGAGAGCGCCAAGGAGGGCAACGCCTTCGGTGTGACCGGCATGGCGCTCGCTCTGGTCGCCACCGTCTGGCTGTCGGTGTCCCGGGCGTCCAACGGCCCACTCACCCTGCTGCTGATCGCGGTCGCGATGGCGGTCGGTGCGTCGGTCGGGCTGTGGCGAGCCCGGGTCGTCGAGATGACCCAGATGCCGGAGCTCGTGGCGATGCTGCACAGCTTCGTGGGTCTGGCGGCGGTGCTGGTGGGCTACAGCTCCTACCTGGAGACACCCGACGGCGCCGGCGCCGTGGGAAACATCCACAGCGTCGAGGTGTTCCTCGGCGTCTTCATCGGCGCGGTGACCTTCACGGGATCGATCGTGGCGTTCCTCAAGCTCAGCGCGCGGATCAAGTCGTCGCCGCTGATGCTGCCGGCCCGGCACTGGCTCAACCTCGCGGCCCTGGTCGTTTCGGCGGTGCTGCTGGTGTGGTTCGTGCAGTCGCACTCGCTGGTGCCTCTGGCCATCATGACCGTGGTCGCGCTCGCCTTCGGGTGGCACCTCGTCGCGTCCATCGGCGGCGGCGACATGCCCGTCGTGGTCTCGATGCTCAACAGCTACTCGGGGTGGGCGGCCGCGGCTGCGGGCTTCATGCTCGGCAACGACCTGCTCATCGTCACCGGTGCGCTCGTCGGCTCCTCCGGTGCGATCCTCTCCTACATCATGTGCAAGGCCATGAACCGGTCGTTCGTCTCGGTGATCGCCGGCGGCTTCGGCCAGGAGGTCTCGGTCGGTGAGGACAAGGACTACGGCGAGCACCGCGAGACCATCGCCGCCGACGTCGCCGAGCTGCTCAAGGACGCGTCGTCAGTCGTGATCACCCCGGGCTACGGCATGGCCGTCGCCCAGGCCCAGTACCCCGTGGCAGAGCTGACCTCGCAGCTGCGCAAGAAGGGAGTCAACGTCCGCTTCGGGATCCACCCGGTGGCCGGCCGGCTGCCGGGTCACATGAACGTCCTGCTGGCCGAGGCCAAAGTGCCGTACGACATCGTCCTGGAGATGGACGAGATCAACGAGGACTTCCCCGAGACCGACGTCGTGCTCGTCATCGGCGCGAACGACACCGTCAACCCCTCGGCCACCGATGAGCCGGGCTCGCCCATCGCCGGGATGCCTGTGCTCGAGGTGTGGAAGGCGCGCAACGTCGTGGTGTTCAAGCGGTCCATGGCCACGGGCTATGCCGGCGTGCAGAACCCGTTGTTCTTCAAGGAGAACAGCCAGATGCTCTTCGGCGATGCCAAGGAGCGCGTCGAGGACATCATCAAGGCGCTGTGACGCCGAGGTCGACCTAGTCGTCGTCCCGCTCGTGCCGGTTCCGCAGCGGGATCGGGCCGGTCTCCGCGCTGCGGTCCCGTGCCCGGAGGTCCGCGCTCCGGTAGAGCGTGCCGCTGTCGCGGCGTCGTGGTCTGGGCCGGGGCGGGGGGTCGTCCCACCCGGCATACGGGTCGGGGGGCTCTGGCGCCGGAGGCGGGCCGGCGTCGTCGTTGCGGGCATCCCAGACGCCGTCCTCCGGTAGTCCGCGGTCGGCCACACGGAACATCTCCGCACAGATGGCGCGGTAGTTCGCGTCGGGGCTCGGCACCCAGTTCACCTCGTGCAGGGCCTGGTCCTGCCCGGCGGACTCCATGACGAAGCGCCCGTAGCCGAAGACGCGCCCGGGGATCGAGCGCTCGTAGGACATGTCCGTGACCTTCATCAGTGGCATCATCGACACCTTGCGGGTGACGAAGCCGTAGAAGAGCAGGAGCCGCTTGTCGGTCGCCACGAACCAGTCGTGCCGCCACTCGATGACCAGATAGGCGAGCCGCGCGACGAGCGCGAACCACAGCCACCACACGATAGTGCTGGCCAGGCGCATCGAGGCGGGCATCGCCGCGTCGACCCAGAGGGCCGCGACCGTGCCGACCATCGTGGTGGCCACCGGCTCGGCGATCTTCCCCCAGTGCTGATGGACAGCGGTGACGAGGCGCTCGCCGTCCAGCAGGTAGCGGTCGAGCTCGTCGTGACGCCGCCCTCTCATGGCGTCGACCGCTACCGGTGCAGCAACGCGTCGAAGAAGCTGCCCATGTTCTTGGCCCCGGCCGCCAGGATCGTCCCTGACGTGCTGACGATGTCGGCGGCCTGGTGGGGGGACGTGAAGATCGCGTACGCGGCGAACGCGACGAGGAGCCACAGCAGGATCTTCTTCACGCGCTGCATGCTCGTCTCCTTGGTCGGTCGTCGGCGGGCACGCCGGACGGGGCACACCTCAGCGTTGATGGTCCCCGATCGAGCGGCTGCGCCCAACGAGGCGCGCCGCGCAGGGCTGAGAGCGCTGCGTCACAGGGTCAGACCACGCCGTAGAGCCGGTCCCCCGCGTCGCCGAGACCCGGGACGATGTAGCCCTTCTCGTCGAGCCGCTCGTCCATCGCTCCGGTGACGATCTTGATCGGGATGTCGAGGTCGGCGAGCTCGTGCTCGAGATGGGCGATGCCCTCTGGCGTGGCGAGCAGCGTGACGGCGGTGATGTCGTCGGCGCCGCGGTCCGCGAGGTAGCGGATGGTCATCGCCAGCGTCCCGCCGGTGGCGAGCATCGGGTCGACGACGTAGCACTGCCGGCCGGCGAGGTCGTCGGGCAGCCGGTTCGCATAGGTGATGGCCTCCAGGGTCTCCTCGTTGCGCTGCATGCCGAGGAAGCCGACCTCCGCGCTGGGCAGCAGGCGCACCATGCCCTCGAGCATCCCCAGGCCGGCGCGCAGGATGGGCACGACCAGGGGCTTGGGCGAGCTCAGCTTGACCCCTGTGGTGCGAGCGACGGGCGTCTCGATCTCGAACGGCTCCGTCCGCACGTCGCGGGTGGCCTCGTAGGCCAGCAGCGTCACCAGCTCCTCGGCCAGCCGCCGGAACGTCGGGCTGTCCGTGCGCTTGTCCCGCAGGTAGGTGAGCTTGTGGGCGACGAGAGGGTGGTCGGCAACGTGGACGTGCATACGGGAAACTTAGCGCGTGACGTCATCGGCCGGCCCAGCGCCAGACCCGCGGTATGCCGCGTGGATGGGGCACGCCCTCGTTCTCGCCGAGCTCGCGGCCGGTGAGGGGGACGTGCCGGTCGGAGCCGTCGTCGTCGATCCGGACGGTCAGGTCATCGGCACGGGTCGCAACCTGCGCGAGGTCGAGCACGACCCGACGGCCCACGCCGAGGTCGTCGCGCTGCGAGCGGCGGCACAGCGTCTGGGCACGTGGCGGCTGGAGGGCTGCACTCTCGTCGTGACGCTCGAGCCCTGTCCCATGTGCGCGGGAGCACTCATGCTCGCGCGGATCGCCACGCTCGTCCTCGGCGCGTGGGATCCCAAGCTGGGCGCCACCGGATCGGTCTGGGACATCGTGCGCGACCGGCGGGCGACGCACCGGGTCGAGGTCATCGGCGGCGTGCGTGAGGCAGAGTGTTCACAGATGCTGGTGGAGTTCTTCGCCACTCACCGACTTTCCCCGATGCGAGAGGCAGGCCCATGAGCGGGCTCATCAACTCCCTGGTCAACACGGTGCTGGGGGCCCCTCCGTGGCTGGTGTACGTCCTGGTGGCCCTCGTGGTCTTCGCGGAGGACGCGCTGTTCGTCGGCTTCGTGCTGCCGGGCGAGACACTGGCCATCATCGGAGGTGTCACCGCGAGCCTGGGGCACACCCACCTCTCGGTGATCCTGATCATCGTCGTGCTCGCGGCCATCATCGGGGACTCGGTCGGCTTCGAGATCGGCCGGCTCTTCGGTCCGAAGATCCTGGCGCACGGGTTCTTCGAACATCGGCGGAAGCGGCTGGACTCGGCTCAGGACTTCCTGCGGCGGCGCGGGGGCGCAGCGGTCTTCCTCGGACGGTGGACGGCGTTCTTCCGGGCGGTCATGCCCGCGCTCGCCGGGCTGTCCCGGATGAAGTACCGCGTGTTCCTGCCGTGGAACGCCGCCGGCGGCATCGCGTGGGGCTCGACCATGGTGGTCGCCGGCTACCTCGCCGGCGAGTCGTACCACCGCGTCGAGAAGTGGCTGGGCCGTGGCGCGGCGATCATCGTGGCGCTCATCGTGCTGGTCGCTATCGCCGTGTGGGCGCTGCGCCGGCACCGCAGGGAAGCCCGGGCCTGACCCGTCGGCGGCGCGTCAGCCCGCTGTAGGTCGCGGGGGCCGGCGCTAGCTCGCGGTGGATGCTTCGCGGTCCTGGGTCTGCTCGGCTGACTCCGCGGTGACCGCCGGCATGGCCAACCCCGCGGCGACGGTGAGGAGGGCTGCTGCGGCGACGGTGACGAACACCGCCGCGCCAGAGTCGAGCGCCGTGGACCTGTCGGTCTCCGGGTGACCGGACGAGGCGATGACGGCATTGGCGACCGCTCCGAAGATCGCTGCCCCCACGGCGCTGCCGATCGACCGGGCGAACATGTTGGTGCCCGTGGCCACCCCACGCTGTTGCCACGGCACGCTCGCCTGAGCCGCGATCAGCGAGGGGCTGGCGACCAGGCCCAACCCCAGCCCGGCGACGAAGCAGCCGAGTGCCACCCCGACCACCGACGGGTCGTGTGCCAGGAGGGCCAGTGACCCGGTGCCCACGAGCGTCAGGGCCAGGCCGACGAGGATGGTGGGCCGGAAGCCGAAGCGGAGATAGAAGAGCCGCCCCGAGAGCGTGGCGCTGATCGGCCAGCCGATCGTGAGGGCGGCCAGCGCGAGCCCGGCCACCAGGGGCTGCACGCCGAGAGCGTTCTCCAGGTACGTCGGGACGTACGAGGTCAGGCCGATGAGGACCACACCTACGCCGAGGGCGAGGCAGGCCGTGGTCGCGAGCAGCCGTCGGCTGAAGACCCACAGCGGCAGCACGGGCTCGGGGGCTCGCCGCTCGACGAGGACGAAGAGCGCGAGCAGCACCCCGCCGCTCACGAACACCGCGATGCTCGTCGGCGACGACCAGGCCCAGGCCTGGCCGCCCTCGAGGACGCCGAGGATCACCAGGGTCATGGACGTCATCAGCAGGACCGACCCGCGATAGTCGATCTGGTGGCGCTGCCGCTCCACCCTCTCGGTGAAGTTGCGGGCGATGAGCGCGCCCGCCAGGAGACAGAGGGGGACGTTGACGAAGAAGATCCAGCGCCAGATGCCGAGCTGGGAGAAGATACCGCCGAGCGTCGGGCCGACCACCGAGGAGATCGCCCACACGCTGGCGATGTAGCCCTGGGCCGTCGCGCGCTCGGCCACCGTGTAGATGTCACCGGCGATGGTGATCGCGATCGGCTGGACGGCCCCTGCGCCGAGTCCCTGCACCGCGCGGAAGACAATGAGCGCCGGCATACTCCAAGCGAAGCCACACAGGACTGAGCCGAGCAGGAACAGGGCGATCCCCGCAAGCATGAGCGGTTTGCGGCCGACCGTGTCGGCGAGCTTCGCGTAGACCGGCACGGATACGGCCTGGGCCAGCAGGTAGACCGAGAAGAGCCACGGGAACAGCGCGAAGTCGCCCAGGTCGCGCACCACGGAGGGCACTGCCGTCGCGAGAATGGTGGCGTCGATGGCGATGAGACCGGTCGAGACCATCAGGGCGAGCAGGATGGGCCCTCGATCTGAGCGCAGGCCGACTGTGGCGCGGGAGGTGGGGGTCACGCCTAGAGACAAGTCGACCGGGGACAAGGGCATTCCCGGCGACGAACGGGGGCGCTCGGGCGATTTCTTGAGCGGTCACCGGCTCGGGTACTCTGCTCGGCGGTGGCGTGTCCGAGCGGCCTAAGGAGCACGCCTCGAAAGCGTGTGAGGGTGAAAGCCCTCCGTGGGTTCAAATCCCACCGCCACCGCCAA
>NZ_DASYGF010000013.1:0-23539 GCF_036000045.1 Pedococcus sp. | reverse complement strand
TACACGATGGCCTGAGGCACCTCGTCCTTGATGGCGAGGGCAATGGCTCCCGAACCCGTGCACAGGTCGACCACCACCGGCGCCTCGAGGGTCGCCGCCGCCTCGACCGCCAGCCCCGCGACCACTTCGGTCTCAGGTCGCGGCACGAAGACTCCCGGCCCCACACTCAACGTCAGCCGGCGAAAGCCCGTCTGCCCGGTCAGGTGCTGCAGTGGCACGCGGTCGGCACGCTCGTCGACCAGCGAGCGATACGTGGGCGGCTCGGCCGCTCCTAGCACCATCGCCTTGCGCACCTGGGCAACGGAGGTCCCCAGTGCATGAGCGGCTAGGGCGATCGCGTCTGCCTCAGGCGAACCGATCCCGGCGGCAGCCAGGCGAGCGGTCGCCTCGCGGACCGCCGACCTCAGGTCGCTCACTGGCCTTCGGCGAGCGCCGCCATGCGGGCGGCCTCGTCGGCGTCCACCGCCGACTGGACGATCGGGTCGAGCTCCCCGTCGAGCACCGTGTCGAGGTTGTACGCCTTGAACCCGGTGCGATGGTCCGAGATCCGGTTCTCCGGGTAGTTGTACGTGCGGATCCGCTCGCTGCGGTCGACGGTACGGATCTGGCTGCGCCGGGCCGCGCTGGCCTCAGCGTCGGCGGCTTCCTTCGCCAGCGCGTGCAGTCGCGCGCGAAGCACCCGCAGAGCCGACTCCTTGTTCTGGAGCTGGCTCTTCTCGTTCTGGCAGCTGACGACCGTGCCGGTGGGCAGGTGGGTGATGCGCACGGCGCTGTCCGTCGTGTTGACAGACTGACCGCCGGGGCCCGAGGAGCGGTAGACGTCGATCTTGAGGTCGTTGGGGTCGATGGTGACCTCGACCTCCTCGGCCTCGGGCATCACGAGCACCCCGGCGGCCGAGGTGTGGATGCGGCCCTGGCTTTCGGTGACCGGCACACGCTGGACGCGGTGGACCCCACCCTCGTACTTCAGCCGCGCCCACGGGGCCTCCCCCGGCTCGGCAGCGGCCTTGGCCTTGACCGCGACCTGCACGTCCTTGTAGCCCCCCAGGTCGGACTCGGTGGCGTCGATGACCTCGGTCTTCCAGCCCCGGCGCTCGGCGTACCGCAGGTACATCCGCAGCAGGTCTCCGGCGAACAGGGCTGACTCCTCGCCACCCTCCCCCGCCTTGACCTCCAGGATGACGTCGCGCTCGTCGTCGGGGTCACGCGGGACGAGCAGCCGTCGCAGCGTGTCCTCGGCCGAGGCCAGTGTCTGCTCGAGGGAGGGCAGCTCGTCGGCGAAGCCCGCGTCGTCCTTGGCCAGCTCGCGTGCCGTGGCCAGGTCGTCCTGCGCGGCATGCCACGCGTGGTACGCCGCGACGGTCGGTCCCAGCGCGGCATACCGCTTCGTCATCCGGCGCACCAGAGCGGGGTCACCGGCTTCGCCGAACACCTCGGGGTCGGCCAGCTGGCGCTCGAGGTCGGCGTACTCCTGGACGAGCGCCGAGGCTGACTCGAGCATGGTGGGCTCCTCCGTGGATGGCGGGTGGATGCGAATGCGCCGGCCCTGACCCTGGGGGGTCTGGACCGGCGCATCGGAGCAGCTAGGCGTTCTTGGCGGCCTTCTTGCCGTAGCGCGCCTCGAAGCGGGCCACCCGACCACCGGTGTCGAGGATCTTCTGCTTGCCCGTGTAGAACGGGTGGCAGTTCGAGCAGACCTCGGCGTGGATCTGGCCGTTAGGGGCGGTGCTGTGCGTGGTGAACGTGTTGCCACAGGTGCAGGTCACCGTGGTCTCGACGTACTGGGGGTGGATGTCCTTCTTCAACTGCGTGCTCCTTGAGTCAGTGCGGCCGGGTCGGCTGGGCGGGCGTGCCCTGGGTGCCGTGAACCGGTCAGCGGTCAAGTGTGCCAGAGAGCGGCGCACATCTCCTAAACGCCGGGGACCCCCGCGCCATTCCAGCCAGAAGGGCGCACAACGGGTGCGCCGTGTCGGCCATACGGCGGAGCCCGCCTCACCTCATCGGTGAGACGGGCTCCAAGGTGGCGAGTGCCGCGGTCTCAGTCGTCGACCTCGTCCGTGAGCTTGACCGAGCTCGTCTGCTGGATCTGCATGAGGAACTCGACGTTGCTCTTGGTCTTGCGGACCCGGTCGATGAGCAGCTCGATGCCCTGCTGCTGGTCGAGCGCGGCCAGCACCCGCCGGAGCTTCCACATGATCTTGAGCTCGTCGCCGGACAGCAGGATCTCTTCCTTGCGCGTCCCGGAGTTGTTGACGTCCACCGCGGGGAAGATGCGGCGGTTCGCCAGGCCCCGGTCGAGCTTGAGCTCCATGTTTCCGGTGCCCTTGAACTCCTCGAAGATGACCTCGTCCATGCGCGACCCGGTCTCGACCAGGGCAGTGGCGAGGATCGTCAGGGAGCCGCCGTTCTCGATGTTGCGCGCTGCGCCGAAGAACTTCTTCGGGGGGTACAGCGCGGCAGAGTCGACGCCACCGGACAGGATGCGCCCGCTCGCGGGAGCCGAGAGGTTGTAGGCCCGTCCCAGCTTGGTGATCGAGTCGAGCAGGACGACCACGTCATGCCCCATCTCGACGAGTCGCTTCGCGCGCTCGATGGCGAGCTCGGCCACGGTGGTGTGGTCCTCGGCCGGTCGGTCGAAGGTCGAGGAGATGACCTCGCCCTTGACGGCCCGCTGCATGTCCGTGACCTCTTCAGGACGCTCATCCACGAGCACGACCATCAGGTGGCACTCGGGGTTGTTCGTCGTGATGGCGTTGGCGATGGCCTGCATGACCATCGTCTTGCCGGCCTTGGCCGGAGCGACGATGAGTCCGCGCTGGCCCTTGCCGATCGGCGCCACGAGGTCGATGACCCGGGTGGTCAGGATGTTCGGCTCGGTCTCGAGACGCAGCCGCTGCTGGGGGTACAGCGGGGTCAGCTTGCCGAACTCCACGCGCTTGCGGGCCTCGTCCGGGCCCATCCCGTTGATCGTGTCGAGTCGCACCAGGGCGTTGAACTTCTGGCGCTGGTTCTGCTGCTGGTCCTCGCGCTGCGCACGGACGGCCCCGGTCACGGCGTCGCCCTTGCGCATGCCGTTCTTCTTGACCATGCCGAGCGGCACATAGACGTCGTTGGCGCCTGCGAGGTAGCCCGAGGTGCGCACGAAGGCGTAGTTGTCGAGGACGTCGAGGATGCCGGCCACGGGGATCAGGACGTCGTCCTCCGCCACCTGCGGCTCGTTGTCGTAGTCGCCGCCGAAGTCACCGTGCTGACGGGGACCGCGCTTGTCGCGGTCGCGGTTGCGGCTCCGGTTGCGGTTGCGGCGGCGCCCACCGCGGCCATCGGCGTCGTCGTCGAAGCCACGGTTCTGGTCGCCGCGCTCCTGCTGGCCACGGTTCTGGTTCTGCTCGCCACGGTCCTGCTGGCGCTCGTCACGGTCACGGTTCTGCTCGCCGCGGCTCTGGTCGCCACGGTCCTGCTGGCGCTCGCCACGGTCCTGCTGGCGTTCCCCACGGTCCTGCTGGCCCCGGTTCTGGTCGCCACGGTCTTGCTGGCCCCGGTTCTGGTCGCCGCGGTCCTGTTGGCGTTCGCCACGGTCCTGCTGGCGCTCCCCACGGTTCTGGTCTCCGCGGTCCTGCTGGCGCTCGCCCGCGCCACGACCCTGCCGCTCGCCCGCGTCACGACCCTGCCGGCGCGGCGGCTCGGTCGTGCCCCGGGCCTCGGCGGGACGCTCTTCGCGGGCAGCCGGGCTGGCCGCCCCGTTCGCGCTTCCGGAGTCAGCGCCGGCGGCCGGCGTGCTGGTGCTCGTGGTGGTCCCGGACTGGCGCGCCTTGATCGCGGTGACGAGGTCGCCCTTGCGCATCTTGGCCGTGCCGGTGATGCCCATGCTCGCGGCGAGGCCCTGCAGCTCTGCGACCTTCATGGCCGTCAGGGCGCCGGAGCGGCGAGGCTTCTCTGCGGCGTCCTGCGAAGCAGCGGCGTCGAGAGTGGTGGTGTCTGTCACGAAGGATCCTTCCCCCTCGTATGCGGTGCCGGGGTCAGATCCGGAACCGGTGCTTGGGTCAGACCATGCTGACCGATGGGAACCACACGCAGCACAGGGAGGCCAAAGGCAGCGGCGGAGCCGCCGTCATGTGGTGGGTGCACGTCACTGGTGGATGCTCAAGAGGTGGCATCGGCTGCGAGGTGCGCACCCAATGTAACACCAGAGCACTGGCCCTTAGTCCAGCAGCGCCGGATTGCCGATGCCGGTGTCGTACTCGACCTGGGCACCCCTGGCCGGCACCTCGGGCCGCAGGACGGTCCAGCTCTCGTCGACGGCCTTCGACACCTCGTCGGCGTGTTCGGTGGTGGTGAGAACGAGCACCGAAGGGCCGGCTCCCGAGATCACCGCAGCGTGGCCGCGGCCGCGCAGCTCGTCCACCAGCGCCATGGACGCTGCGAACGACTCGCGACGCGCCTCCTGGTGGAGCCACTCGCGCGTCGCCGGCAGGAGGTATGCCGGGTCGCTGGTCAGGGCGTGGACGAGCAGGGCCGCGCGCGCGGAGTTCAGCGCCGCGTCGGCGTGGCGCACGTGGGTGGGCAGCACCGACCGAGCCTTGGCTGTCGAGAGCTGGGCGGACGGCACCACTACGACAGGCGTCACGTCCGGGTGGGGTTGGAGCCGCAGCGTGCGCGTGTCGGCGTCCGGCTCGTCGACCCACGAGAGGGTCAGGCCGCCGAAGACGCTGGCCGAGGAGTTGTCGGGGTGACCTTCGAGGCGCGCCGCAAGGGTGTTGGCAAAGTCGAGGTCGGGCCGTCCGGGCGCGCCACGGCATACGTCACGAAGCGCTTGTGCCGCAACGACTCCCGTCACGATCGCCGTCGCAGAAGAGCCCAGTCCGCGGCCGTGTGGCACCGCGTTGTCGCACCGTAGGTGGAGGCCCTTGGGAGCCGTCACGCCCAGCTCGTCCCAGGCCCGGAGCATGCTTCGGTAGACCAGGTGCGAGGCGTCGCGCGGCACGTCGGCAGCACCCTCGCCAACGACCTCGATGCGCAGCCCCGGCTCCTGCGTGACGAGCGCCGTGCACGTGTCCCACAGCCCCAGGGCCAGCCCTATGGAGTCGAACCCGGGGCCGAGGTTGGCGCTGCTGGCCGGCACCCGCACCCGGACCGAGCTGCCGGGAGCCAGGCTCTGGGTCATCAGTCCTGCAGTCCGAGCGCCCGGGCGGCGGTGAACGCGTCGACGGGGACGCGCGTCGGCGTGACCTCGGAGCCGTCAGCGTTGCGCAGCGCCCACTGAGGGTCCTTGAGGCCGTGACCGGTGACCGTGCACACGACCGTGGCACCGGCCGGCACCTGGCCTGCCGCGGCGCCCTGGAGGAGACCGGCGACCGAGGCGGCGGAGCCCGGCTCGACGAAGATGCCCTCACGGGCCGACAGCAGCCGGTGCGCCGCCAGGATCTGCTCGTCGGTCACCGACTCGATCCGGCCGCCGGACTCGTCGCGGGCGGCTTCGGCCTGCTTCCAGGAGGCGGGGTTGCCGATGCGGATGGCCGTGGCGATGGTGTCGGGCTGGTCGATCGGGTGCCCGAGCACGATCGGCGCGGCACCGGCGGCCTGGAAGCCCCACATCTGCGGAAGGCGGGTGGCCGGACCTGGGGTGGGCGACTCGCGGTGGTACTCGCCGTAGCCACGCCAGTAGGCGGTGATGTTGCCTGCGTTGCCGACGGGCAGACAGTGGATCTCGGGGGCGTCGCCGAGGGCGTCGACCACCTCGAAGGCTGCCGTCTTCTGGCCTTCGATGCGGGCCGGGTTGACCGAGTTCACCAGCTCGACGGGGTACGCCTCGGCGAGCTTGCGAGCCAGGGTCAGGCAGTCGTCGAAGTTGCCGTCCACCTGGAGCAGGGTGGCCCCGTGGGCGATCGCCTGGCTCAGCTTGCCCATCGCGATCTTGCCGTCGGGCACGAGCACCGCGCACGCCATGCCGGCCTTGGTCGCATAGGCCGCAGCACTGGCGCTGGTGTTGCCGGTCGACGCGCAGATGACAGCCCTGGCACCGTGCTTGGCGGCCACCGAGATCGCCGTGGTCATGCCGCGGTCCTTGAACGACCCGGTCGGGTTGAGGCCCTCGTACTTGACGTAGACCTGCGCGCCCGTCAGCTCGCTGAGGTGCTCGGCCGGGATCAGCGGGGTGCCCCCCTCCTGGAGCGTCACGACGGGTGCGCCCTCGAGCATCGGCAGGCGATCGGCATACTCGCGGATCACCCCGCGCCACAGCGACGCCATCACAGTCCCTCCACTCGCATCACGGACGTGACCTCACGGACCGTGTCGAGCTGGGCCAGCGCCTCGACGGTGGCGGACAGCGAGGCGTCCGGGGCCGTGTGGGTCACGACGATGAGGTTCGCCCGGGTCTCGGTCTGGCCCTCCTCGGGCCCGACCAGCTGCTGACGGACCGTCTCGATCGACACCCCATGCTCGGCGAAGGCCGTGGCCACCTGGGCGAGGACACCCGGCCGGTCGGCCACCTCGAGACTGATGTGGTAGCGCGTCAGTGCCTGACCCATGGTGAAGACGGGCAGGTCCGCGTATGCCGACTCGCCCGGACCACGCCCACCGCCCACGCGGTGCCGCGCCACCGCCACGACGTCGCCGAGGACGGCACTGGCGGTCGGGTCGCCGCCCGCGCCCTTGCCGTAGAACATGAGCTGGCCCGCCGCGTCCGCCTCGACGAACACCGCGTTGAAGGCGTCGCGCACACCGCCGAGGGGGTGCGACCTCGGGATCATGGCGGGGTGCACCCGGACGCTGACCCCAGCGGTGGCTACGCCGTCGTCGCCCACCACCTCGGTGCGCTCACAGATCGCGAGAAGCTTGACGACACAGTCCATCTCGCGCGCCGCCTGCACGTCGGCGGACGACACCTCGGTGATGCCCTCGCGGTAGACCTGCTCGCTGGACACGCGCGTGTGGAAGGCCAGGGACGCCAGGATCGCGGCCTTGGCTGCGGCGTCGAAGCCCTCGACGTCGGCCGTCGGGTCGGCCTCGGCGTAGCCGAGAGCCTGCGCCTGCTCGACGGCCTCGGCGAAGCCCTGGCCCGTGGTGTCCATCTTGTCGAGCACGTAGTTGGTGGTGCCGTTGACGATGCCGAGCACCTTGCGCACGTCGTCACCCGCGAGGGACTCACGGATCGGGCGCAGGATCGGGATGGCACCGGCCACCGCAGCCTCGTAGTAGAGGTCCACCCCGTGCTCCGCGGCGGCGGCATAGAGGCTCGGGCCCGCTTCGGCCAGCAGCGCCTTGTTGGCGGAGACCACCGACGCCCCGTGCTTCATGGCGGACTCGATCAGCGACTTGGCGGGCTCGATGCCGCCGATGACCTCGATGACGATGTCGGCCTTGGTGACCAGGGACTCGGCATCGGTCGTGAACAGGGCGGGGTCGACGGGCAGGTCGGACCGGTCCCTGCCGGCCCGGCGCACGGCGATGCCGACCAGCTCGAGGGGGCGGCCCACGCGCGCGGCCAGGTCGTCGGCGTGCTCGGTGAGCATGCGGGCGACCGAGGACCCCACCACACCGCACCCGAGGAGGGCCACTGTGATGGGCCGTCCTGCCGTTGACTGCTGGCTGTCACTCACCGCGTGCTCCTTGCGCCCCTGCCGGGGTCGATTCGTGGACCTCTCCATGGTGCCGGTGTCCACCAAGTGGACGCGCGTTGTTCCGTCATCCGGACTCCCCGACATCGATCCTTGCTCAGCCGACGTCTAGGGCCAGCAAATCCTCCACCGTCTCGCGCCGGACGATGACGCGCGCCCGGCCGTCCCTGACCGCGACCACGGGGGGCCGGGGCGTGTGGTTGTACTGGCTGGCCATGCTCCGGCAGTACGCACCCGTCCCCGGGACCGCCACAAGGTCGCCGGCCGAGATGTCGTCGGGGAGGTACTCGTCCATGACGACGATGTCGCCGCTCTCGCAGTGACGGCCGACCACCCGGGCGAGCCGGGGCGCTCCTTCGGAGCGGCGGCTGGCCAGCGTGCACGAGTAGTCCGCGTCATACAGCGCCGTGCGGATGTTGTCGCTCATGCCACCGTCGACTGACACGTAGGTGCGGGTCACTCCCCCACCCAGGTCGACATCCTTGACGGTGCCCACCTCATAGAGGGTGAAGGTGCTCGGCCCCGCGATGGCTCGGCCGGGCTCGATGGACAGCCGGGGCATCGGCGTCTCGGGGCTGCCGTCGCCGACGGCCTTGAGCTCGCGCCGCACCAGGTCGGCCATCTGCTCGCCCAGCTCGCGGGGGTGCATGGGCGTGTGCTCGGAGGTGTAGGCGATGCCGTAGCCGCCCCCGAGGTCGAGCTCGGGCAGGTGGATGCCGTGGACCCGGGCCACCTCGGCGTGCAGCCCGATGAGCCGGCGGGCAGAGACCTCGAAGCCGGCCGTGTCGAAGATCTGGCTGCCGATGTGGGAGTGCAACCCGAGCAGCGCCAACGCCTCTGACCGCTCCACGATCCGGGCGACGGCTTCGGCGGCCTGCCCGCCAGCGAGCGAGAAGCCGAACTTCTGGTCCTCGTGGGCGGTGGCGATGAACTCGTGCGTGTGCGCCTCGACGCCGACGGTCACGCGCACCATCACCGGGGCGCGGACCCCCAGCTCGGCGGCGATCGCGGCCACGCGGTCGATCTCCTCGAACGAGTCGACGACGATCCGGCCGACGCCGTAGGTCAGCGCCTGACGGATCTCGGCGAGCGACTTGTTGTTGCCGTGCATGCCGATTCGCTCAGCAGGGAAGCCTGCACGCTGCGCCACAGCCAGCTCGCCACCGGAGCAGACATCGAGACACAGGCCCTCCTCCGCGACCCAGCGCGCGACCTCGGTGCACAGGAACGCCTTGCCGGCGTAGTAGACGTCGACGCCACTCAGGTCGGCGAACGGCGCGGCGAACTCGTCGCGGAAGGCCCGCGCCCGCGCACGGAAGTCCTCCTCGTCGATGACGTATGCCGCGGTGCCGAACTCGCGGGCGATGCTCACCACGTCGAGGCCGCCGACGGTGAGCCGGCCCTCGCCGTCGCGGTCGACCGTCTGCGGCCACAGCTGGGGCAGCAGCTCCATGACATCGGTCGGCCAGGGCAGCCAGTGGGGTGGGCCGCCGTAGCCCTCGGCGTGCAGGGCTCCGGCTTCATGGGCTCGCACGACGGCGCGCTCCTCTTCTCTCGCTACATCCGGTCGGGAGCCGAGACCCCCAGCAGGGCAAGGCCGTTGGCCAGCACCTGACGGGTGGCGTCGTTGAGCCACAGGCGCGTGCGATGTACGTCGGTGACGTCCTCGTCGGCAGTCATGGGCCGCACCCGGCAGGTGTCGTACCACTTGTGGAAGTGGCCGGCGAGGTCCTCCAGGTAGCGCGCCACCCGGTGCGGCTCACGCAGGTGGGCTGCCTGCGCCACCACGCGCGGGAAGTCGCCGAGGACGGCCAGGAGCGCGGCCTCCGTCGGGTCGCCAAGCAGCGACGGGTCGAAGCCGTCCTGCGGCAGCACGCCGTCCTCACGCGCCAGCCGGGCGACGTTGGAGGTCCGGGCGTGGGCGTACTGCACATAGAAGACCGGGTTGTCGTTGGTCTGCTTGCGCAGCTCCTCGCCGTCCAGCGACAGCGGGCTGTCGGCCGGATAACGGGCCAGGGAGTAGCGGATCGCGTCGGTGCCGATCCAGCGGATCAGATCGCGCAGCTCGATGATGTTGCCCGCGCGCTTGGAGAGCTTGGCGCCGTTGAGGTTGACGAGCTGGCCGATCCGCACCTCGATGTTGCGCTCGGGGTCGTCGCCCGCGCAGGCCGCGATCGCCTTGAGCCGGTTGATGTAGCCGTGGTGGTCGGCGCCGAGGAGGTAGATCTTCTCGTCGAAGCCACGGTCCTTCTTCGACAGGTAGTACGCGGCGTCGGCGGCGAAGTAGGTGGGCTCGCCGTTAGCCCGGATCAGGACCCGGTCCTTGTCGTCGCCGAAGTCGGTCGTCCGAAGCCACACCGCGCCGTCGAGGTCGAAGACGTGGCCCTGCGCCCGCAGCCGCTCGACAGCCTGCTCGACGGCGCTGGCGTCATGCAGTGCCTTCTCGGAGAACCAGACGTCGAACCGCACGCCGAACTCCTCCAGCGTCGACTGGATGTCGTCGAGCTGGGCGGCATAGCCGATCCGCCGGGCCTCGGCGAGCGCCTCGTCGGTCGGCAGGTCGAGCAGGTCGGGACGCTCGGCCAGCGCGCGCTTGGCCAGGTCGTCGACATAGGCGCCCGGGTAGCCGTTCTCCGGCGTGGGCTCGCCCTTGGCTCGGGCCAGCACCGTCGCCGCGAAGTTGTCCATCTGGGTGCCGGCGTCGTTGATGTAGTACTCGGCCGTCACGTCAGCGCCGGACGCCACGAGCAGCCGGCGCATCGCGTCGCCGAGTGCGGCCCACCGGGTGTGCCCGAGGTGGAGGGGACCGGTGGGGTTGGCCGAGATGAACTCGAGGTTGATCGTGTGGCCGGCCTCGGAGTCGTTGCGGCCGTAGGCAGTACCAGCCTCCACGATGGTGCGCGCGAGCTCACCGGCCGACGCGGCGTCGAGCGTGATGTTGAGGAACCCGGGGCCGGCGACGTCGACGGCCTTGATACCGGGGAGCCGGCCGAGACGCTCGGCGAGCGCGGCCGCGAGGTCGCGCGGCGGCATACCGGCGGCTTTGGCGAGCTGCAGGGCGACGTTGGTGGACCAGTCACCGTGGTCGCGGTTGCGCGGTCGCTCCACACGCACGTCCGCGGGCACGGTCACCGCGAGCTCGCCACTGGCGGCGCCCTCGACGAGGGCAGTGCGGATGGCTGCGGAGAGCTCTTCGGGAGTCACCCGCCAAAGTCTAGGGCGCGGACGCCCGGCCCCGGCCCGCGGCCATGAAGCTGCGGACGATGTCGATGAGCTGGAGAGGGTCGAACGGCTTGGCGACGAACGCGTCGAGCCCGGACCCCTGCGCCTGCACCCGGTCCTGCTGCTGGACCGAGGCCGTCACCATGACCACCGGGATGTGGGCCAGCCGCTCGTCAGCCCGGATACGGGCGATCGCCCACCAGCCGTCCTTGGGCAGCATCTGGGCGTCGAGGGTGATCACGTCGGGAAGCGCGTCGGTCGTCGCCAGCCGCTCGAGCAGCTCCTGGCCGTCGGCCTGCTCCTCCACGTCGTAGCCTTCGAGCTCGAGGTTCAGCCTGATGAGACGCCGGATCTGCTCGGTGTCGTCGCAGACATAGATGAGTCCCCCGCGTTCCATGGATGCCACCCTAGGCTGCTAACCTCACCACGCGCCCCTTCAAACGGCGCACGTCGGCCCCCGTAGCTCAGGGGATAGAGCACCGCCCTCCGGAGGCGGGAGCGCAGGTTCGAATCCTGCCGGGGGCACCATCGGTCGACTCGCGCCGGCCTGGTGCCAGATCGACCGCCCAGGGCCCGGGACGGTCGATCTGCCACCATCTCGACGTCGCCTGTGGATCGCGACCGATCCGTATACCGCGTATCAGCCAGGCTTCCGGGCATGCCCAGGCAGCAGCTCCCCGTCACTTTGGCCGGCCGCGCGTTCACCATCGCCAGTGCGCGTCAGCTCGGCCTGGGCGAGGGACGCCTGCGCGGACAAGACCTCTCGCGCCCATTCCACGGGGTCCGGGTCGACACCGCGTCGCCACCGGCCCGAGACCATCGCGGTGCGCTCCAGACGGATGCGCGCGCCGCCTCGTTGGTCCTGCCGGCCGACTGCGCCTTCTCGCACTGCACGGCTGCAACGCTGCTCGGGCTGCCCCTGCCCCGCAGCCACGAGCACCCGCGACTGCACGTCATGCGCCCCACGAGCCGCAATCCTGTCGCGCGACCACAGATGCATGCACACCTCGGGCTCGAGTCCCGCGAGACGGTACGCGTCGAGGGGCTGCGAGTCGTCTCGGCGGCGGACACGTGGGTGGATCTGGCTTCCCTCCTGGGAGTCGAGGACCTCGTCGTCCTCGGTGACAGCGTGGCTCGCCGCGCCGGCAGCGTCGACCCGCTGCGCGCCGCGGTGACCCGCCGGGGTCGGGTGCGTGGGGTACGGGCGCTCCGCGAAGCGCTGGACTGGATACGAGTGGGCTCGGACTCTCCCATGGAGACCCGGTCGCGGCTGCTCTTTGTCCGACACGGGCTGCCCGAGCCCGAGCTCAACGTCACGGTCATGGCACGGGACGGGTCCGGGTTCCTCTGCCGCTCCGACTTCGTGTGGCGGCACCAGCGCGTGATCGGCGAGTACCAGGGCGAGCACCACTTCGGCAGCTACGAGCGCGGAGACGACGACATCGCCCGCCGGCTGCTGGCAGAGGACGACGGGTGGAAGTACGTGGAGATCACCAGATCGGATGTCTTCCACCCTGCGCGCCGGCACGGGCTCGTGCAGCGGCTCGCTCGATATCTGGGCGTCGAGGTGGTGGCAGATCGACCTATCCCGACCTGGCAGGGTCGTTTTGCCACCACGTCAGGGCGGTGCGCCGCGGAGAGCACCCCGCTCAGCGCTGGGAGGCGTCGGTGACCTCGCCGACGAGCTCCTCGATCACGTCCTCGAGGAACACCACGCCGATCGCAGCGCCCTGCGGGTCGACGACCCGGGCCAGGTGCGCGCCGGTGCGCTGCATCGTGCGCAGCACCTCCTCGACCTCGTCGGCCGCCTGGACCGTCGCGAGCTTACGCACTCGCTTGACGGGCACCGGGAGCGCCCGCTCGGAGTCGTCGGCATACAGGACGTCCTTGAGGTGGAGGTAGCCCGCCAGGGCGCCCGACCGGTCGACCAGTGGATAGCGCGAGAATCCGCGCTTGGCGACCATCCGCTCCACGTCGTCGGGGGTCGCGGTCAGAGGCAGTGTGACGAGGTCGGTCAACGCCACCGCGACGTCGACCGCGTCCTTGTCGCTGAACTCGAGCGCGGCTCCGACCAAGCCGTGCTGCCCCTCCTCGATGAGGCCCTCATGGTGGCTCTCGGCGAGGATGTGCTCGACCTCCTCGGCCGTGAACGCCGAGGCGATCTCGTTGCGAGGCTCCACGCGGAACAGCCGGACCAGCGCCTTGGCCAGCGACTCCATCACCGCGATGACCGGCCGCAGCGCCCTGGTGACATAGACCAGCGCGGGCACCAGCACCAGCGCGGCGCGCTCCGGTCCGGCGATGGCGAGGTTCTTGGGGATCATCTCGCCCACCACCACGTGCAGGTACACGATGACGAGCAACGCGAGGGCGAGGGCGCCCCCGTCGGTGACGGCGCTGGGGAGTCCCAGGGCGCGGACCACGGGCTCGAGGGCGTGGTGCAGGGCTGCTTCGGAGATGGCTCCGAGCAGGACCGAGCAGACCGTGATGCCCAGCTGGGCACAGGCGAGCACCGACCCCATCTGCTCCAGGGCTTCCAGGGAGATCTGGGCACGCCGCGACCCGGCAGCGGCGAGAGGCTCCAGTCTCGACCGGCGCGCCGCCATCGCCGCGAACTCGGCGCCGACGAAGAAGGCGTTGAGCAGCAACAGGACCACGGTGGTCCACACGGAGAGGGCGCTCACTGGTCCTCCTCCGGCTCGTCCTGCTCGGCGACGGGCACGAAGCGCAACCGGTCGGCGCGCATGCCGTCCATGGCGACGACCGTGATCTCCCAGCCCGGGATGGTGACGGTGTCGCCCACCTCGGGGATGCGCCCGAGGGCGGCCATGACGAACCCACCAGTCGTCTCGTATGCCGGCCCGTCGGGGATCTGGGCCCCCAGCCGCTCGCGGACCTCGTCGGGGCGCCAGAGCCCGGGCACCGTCCATGAACCGTCGGTGAACTCTCGTCCCGTCGTGCGGAGGAGGTCGTGCTCGTCGGACACCTCGCCCACGATCTCTTCGACGACGTCCTCCAGCGTGACCACCCCGGCCGTCCCGCCGTACTCGTCGACCACGATGGCCAGCTGCAGCCCATGCTCGCGGAGCATGAGCAGCAACGGATCCAGCCGGATGGTCTCGGGCACCAGCAGAGGCGGCACCATCAGCGCCGACACCGGCACATCAGGCCGGCGCTCGTGCGGCACGGCGATGGCGCGCTTCACGTGCACCACGCCGTCGATGTCGTCCCAGTCCTCACCGGTCACGGGGAACCGCGAGTGGCCGGTGCGACGGGCGAGCTGCAGCACCTCCTCGGCGGTCGCGGTCCGCTCGATCGAGGTGGCCCGAGCACGCGGGCTCATCACGTCGGCCGCGGTCTGCTCACCGAAGCGCAGTGACCGAGTGACCAGTCGCGCCGTCCCCTCGTCGAGCGTCCCGGCGGCGGCGGAGCGGCGCACGAGTGACGCCAGCTCCTGCGGAGTCCGGGCCCCCGACAGCGCTTCCTGCGGGGTGATGCCGAGCGAGCGGAGGAACAGGTTGGCCGATCCGTTGAGCACGATGACCAACGGGCGCACCACGACGGCGAACAGGCGCACCGGCATCGCGACCACCTTCGCTGTCGCGAGGGGAGCCGAGATGCCCAGGAACTGCGGCAGCAGCTCACCGACCACCATCGAGAACACCGTCGCCAGCACGAGCGAGAGCACGGCCGCGACCGACTGCAGCCCCGAGCCGGACAGGCCCGTGGCGCCCAACGGCACGCGGAGAAGGTTGGCGAGCGCCGGAGCGGCCAGGAACCCGAAGACCAGGGTGGTCAGCGTGATGCCCACCTGCGCTGCGGAGAGCTGGGTGGAGAGCCGTCGCAGCGAGCGCAGGACCGGCTCGGCCCTGGCGTCTCCCCGGTCGACGGCGCGCTGGACGGTGGGGCGGTCCAGCGCCACGAGCGAGAACTCGACGGCTACGAACACCGCGGTGCCCAACGTCAGTGCGACACCGGCGAGGACCAGTAACCAATCGGTCATAGTGCGGCCATCCTAGGGTCGCCGGGCGCCGACGGCCGCGCTGCGTCCGGAACGGACCTGCGCACATCACTGCACGAGAGTTGGCAAGATGGCCACCATGACAGAGACATCGGGGGCGACGATCGAGGTCCGGGACCTCACCAAGCGGTTCGGTGACTTCACGGCCGTCGACAACCTCAGCTTCACCGTCCAGCCCGGCCGGATCACCGGATTCCTCGGCCCCAACGGGGCTGGCAAGACCACGACGCTCCGTATGCTGCTCGGCCTGGTCCGCCCCTCCGGCGGCTCCGCGACGATCGGTGGGCGCCGCTACCACGACATCCCCCGACCCAGCGCCGTTGTCGGCTCTGCCCTGGAGGCCACCAACTTCCACCCCGGACGCACGGGGCGCGACCACCTGAGGGTGCTGGCCGACACGGCCGGTGTCGGCACCAGCCGCGTCGACGAGATGCTTGAGCTGGTCGGCATACCCGCCGCCGCGCGCAAGCGGGCCGGTGGGTACTCGATGGGCATGCGCCAACGGCTGGGCCTCGCGGCCGCGATGCTGGGCGACCCCGAGGTGCTGATCCTCGACGAGCCGGCCAACGGGCTCGACCCGGAGGGCATCCGCTGGCTGCGCGGGTTCCTGCGGCACCTGTCGGCGCAGGGCAAGACCGTCCTCATCTCCAGCCACATGCTCCAAGAGGTGGAGCAGACCGTCGACGACGTGGTGATCATCGCGAACGGCCGGCTCGTCAAGCAGGGGGCCATGGCCGACCTGCACGGTGACCACGCGCAGACCATCGTGCGCACCACCGATCTCGACGCGCTCGCCGGCGCGCTGCGCGTGGCGGACGTCACCACCACGGCGCGCGACGGCGCGCTGTATGCCGACACGTCCGACCTGCGACTCATCGGCGACGTCGCGCTCCGTGCAGGGCTGCCCATCTACGAGCTGAAGGGCGCCACCACCGACCTGGAGGCGCTGTTCTTCGAGCTCACCGAGGGCACGAACCGCAACCTGGGCTCGACGGCAGGCAGTCCGAGCCCGCAAGCACCCGCGACCGAGGAGGGGACGACTCGATGACCGCCGCCATCAGGGCCGAGTTCCGCAAGTTCTTCACCACGCGCCTGTGGTGGGGCATGGCCATCGCCATGCTCGTCGCGGGAGTGGGCCTCGCGGTCCTCTTCGCGTTCCTCCTGACCCAGACGCCCGACCCCAACGCCAGGGGTGGCCAGGGCATCCCCACGGGCACCCATGAGCAGATCGCCAACAGCGTCTACACGGGCGGTCTGCAGATCGCCTACCTGCTCACGCTGACCATCGGCGTCATGCAGATCGGCAGCGAGTACCGCCACAAGACCATCAGCAGCACCTTCCTCGGCACCCCCAAGCGCGCCGAGGTCATGGGCGCGAAGGTCATCGCCCTGCTGGGCATCGGTGCGCTCTACGGCATCCTCTCGCTGGTCGGGTCGGTCGTGGCTGGGGCGATCGTGCTCCGGGCCCGCGGCTTCGAGGCCTTCCCCAGCAGTGGCGTCTTCCGCACCCTCGCCCTGAGCCTGCTCGTGCTCGGCCTGTGGGCGCTGATCGGGCTCGGGGCGGGCATCCTGATCCCCAACCAGGTGGCCGCCCTGCTCATCTCCATCGGCGTCGCCTGGATCGTGGAGCCGCTCATCGGCTTCGGCCTGGGGTTCTGGGAGTGGGGGCGCCAGCATGTCGTCGAGTACCTCCCCACGGCGGCGACCCAGGCCATGGTCAACGGCGTGTCCGGGGGCGCCAACACCGCGCCTCGTCTCGAATGGTGGGCCGGCGCCCTGGTCCTCGCCGCGTATGCCGCCGTGCTGGCGGGCGTCGGGTCGTGGCGCACCGTGCGGGCCGATATCAGCTAGCCGCACGGCATACCGCCTCTGACCTCGCGATCTGGGGGCCCGAACGCGCGGGAATTCCGGGCATTCGGGCCCCCGTTCGCGTGCTCAGCCGAGCGCCCACCCGCGCAGCGGGGCCGCAGGCCCGGGGGCTAGGCTGGGAGCACTCATTTGCCCGTCATTGTCGACGCTACGAAAGAGGCGTATCCGCCGTGCCCGACCAGTCCCCGACCAGCGATCCCATGGCGACCTTCGGGCCGAACGAGTGGCTCGTGGACGAGCTCTATGAGCAGTACAAGAAGGACCGCAACTCCGTCGACAAGGCGTGGTGGTCCTTCTTCGAGGACTACACCCCCGGCGAGGGCGACAGTGGCGCGAACGGGGCCACCACCCCGCCACGCAACGGCACCGCCCCGGCAGCGGCCCCGGCTCAGTCCCAGCCGACGCAGTCCCAGCCGACGCAGTCCCAGCCGACGCAGCCTCAGCGTTCGGCGCATGCCACGGACTCCGGCGGCAGCCAGGCCACGACCACGGACAAGGCCGACGCCCGCACGGACCCCGCCGTCGCCGACAAGGCCGACGACAAGGAAGCCGCCTCCCCCGTCAAGGAGACGCCCAAGCCCCGCGAGCCCGAGGTGCCCAAGCACACCGGCCCGGTGAACGACGACCAGGTCAAGCCCCTGCGCGGCGCCAGCGCCCGGGTCGTCACCAACATGGAGGCCTCGCTGACCGTCCCGACCGCCACGAGCGTGCGCGCCGTGCCGGCCAAGCTCCTCATCGACAACCGGGTCGTCATCAACAACCACCTGGCCCGCTCGCGTGGCGGCAAGGTGTCGTTCACGCACCTCATCGGCTACGCCCTGGTCAAGGCCCTGGGCCACATGCCCGAGATGAACAACGGCTTCTCCGAGGAGAACGGCAAGCCCGCGCTCGTCGTCCCCGGCCACGTCAACCTCGGCCTGGCCATCGACGTCTCCAAGCCCGACGGCACTCGCCAGCTGCTCGTGCCGAGCATCAAGGCCGCCGAGACGATGGACTTCCTCCACTTCTGGACGGCATACGAGGACGTCGTCCGCAAGGCCCGCGCCGGCAAGCTGACCGTCGAGGACTTCCAGGGCACCACCATCTCCCTGACCAACCCCGGCACGATCGGCACCAACCACTCGGTGCCGCGGCTCATGGCCGGCCAGGGCACGATCGTGGGCGTCGGCGCCCTCGAGTACCCCGCCGAGTGGCAGGGCGCGAGCCAGGAGACCCTCAACCGCAACGCCGTCAGCAAGATCCTCACGCTGACCAGCACCTACGACCACCGCATCATCCAGGGCGCCCAGTCCGGTGACTTCCTGCGGATCGTGCACCAGCTGCTGCTCGGCGAGAACGGCTTCTACGACGAGATCTTCGAGGCGCTGCGCCTGCCCTACGAGCCGGTCCGCTGGGTGCGCGACATCTCGGCCCACCACGACGACGACGTCAACAAGACTGCCCGCGTCCAGGAGCTCATCCACGCCTACCGGGTCCGCGGCCACCTCATGGCCGACACCGACCCGCTGGAGTACCGCCAGCGCCGCCACCCCGACCTCGACGTGACCAGCCACGGCCTGACCCTGTGGGACCTCGAGCGCGACTTCGCCACCGGCGGCTTCGGTGGCGCGCCGATGCTGCGGCTGCGCAAGATCCTGGGCATCCTGCGCGACTCCTACTGCCGCACCATCGGCACCGAGTACATGCACATCCAGGACCCCGAGCAGCGCCGTTGGCTCCAGTCCAAGATCGAGGTCGGCTACGCCAAGCCCGGCCCCGAGGAGCAGCTGCGGATCCTGCGCCGGCTCAACGCCGCCGAGGCCTTCGAGACGTTCCTGCAGACCAAGTTCGTGGGTCAGAAGCGCTTCAGCCTCGAGGGTGGCGAGTCGGTCATCTCGCTGCTCGACCGCATCCTGTGCCGTGCCGCGGCCGACTCCATGGACGAGGTGTGCATCGGTATGCCGCACCGCGGCCGCCTCAACGTGCTCGCCAACATCGCGGGCAAGTCCTACGGCCAGATCTTCCGTGAGTTCGAGGGACGGCAGGACCCCAAGTCGGTCCAGGGCTCCGGTGACGTGAAGTACCACCTGGGCACCGAGGGCGAGTTCGTCGCCGAGGACGGCAGCAAGACCAAGGTCTACCTCGCGGCCAACCCCTCCCACCTCGAGGCCGTGAACCCGGTCCTCGAGGGCATCACCCGGGCCAAGCAGGACCGCCTCGACCTCGCCGGCGAGGACTTCACGGTGCTGCCGCTGCTCCTGCACGGTGACGCGGCGTTCGCCGGCCAGGGGGTCGTCGCCGAGACGCTCAACCTGTCCCAGCTGCGTGGATACCGCACGGGCGGCACGATCCACATCGTCATCAACAACCAGGTGGGCTTCACGACCTCGCCGTCGGCGTCGCGCTCGTCCACCTACTCCACCGACGTGGCCCGGATGATCCAGGCGCCGATCTTCCACGTCAACGGCGACGACCCAGAGGCGTGCGTCAGGGTGGCCGAGCTCGCCTACGAGTTCCGTCAGGAGTTCAACAAGGACGTCGTCATCGACCTGGTCTGCTACCGCCGCCGCGGTCACAACGAGGGCGACGACCCGTCGATGACCCAGCCCCTGATGTACAACCTCATCGAGGCCAAGCGCTCGGTCCGCAAGCTCTACACCGAGTCCCTCATCGGGCGTGGCGACATCAGCCAGGAGGAGGCCGAGGGCGCGCTGCGCGACTACCAGCAGCAGCTCGAACGCGTCTTCGTCGAGACCAAGGCCGCCCTCAAGGAGTCCGCCGAGAATGCCGGCGACCCGACGCTGGCCGGCACGGACGCCGAGGGCCACTCGGGCCTCGAGCCGCCGGCTGCCCAGGCCACCGACCAGGCCACGAGGTCCGCGACCGACACGGCGATCACGGCCGACGAGCTGCGGCACATCGGTGACGCCTTCGTGAACCCGCCGGCCGGCTTCACCATCCACCCCAAGCTGATGCAGGCGATGGAGAAGCGCGCGCAGTCGACCCGCGAGGGCGGCATCGACTGGGCGACGGGCGAGCTCGCGGCGTTCGGGTCCCTGCTCATGGAGGGCACGCCGGTGCGGCTCGCGGGTCAGGACAGCCGTCGCGGCACGTTCGTCCAGCGTCACGCGGTGCTCATCGACAAGAACACCGCGGAGGAGTGGACGCCCCTGCTCTACCTCGCGGAGGGCCAGGCGCGGTTCTGGGTCTACGACTCACTGCTGTCCGAGTTCGCGGCGATGGGCTTCGAGTACGGCTACTCCGTCGAGCGGCCCGACGCGCTCGTGCTGTGGGAGGCGCAGTTCGGCGACTTCTTCAACGGCGCGCAGACTGTCGTCGACGAGTTCATCTCCTCCTCCGAGCAGAAATGGGGCCAGCGCTCGTCCGTCGTGCTGCTGCTCCCCCACGGCTACGAGGGCCAGGGCCCCGACCACTCCTCGGCCCGGATCGAGCGGTTCCTGCAGATGTTCGCCGAGGACAACATGACGGTCGCCTACCCCTCGACCCCGGCGAGCTACTTCCACCTGCTGCGTCGCCAGGCCTATGCCCGGCCGCGCCGTCCGCTGATCGTCTTCACCCCGAAGTCCATGCTGCGGCTCAAGGCCGCGGCCAGTGCGGTGGAGGACTTCACGACCGGCACGTTCCAGCCGGTGCTGCCCGACCGCGCCCAGCTCGACGGCAACGCCGTGACCCGGGTGCTGCTTGCCAGCGGCAAGGTCGTCTACGACCTCGAGGCGGCCCGCACCAAGGCCGAGGACACTCAGACCGCGATCGTCCGCGTCGAGCAGCTGGCACCCATCCCGGCGCGAGAGATCGCGGCCCAGCTCGCGGCATACCCCAATGCCGATGTGGTCTGGGTCCAGGACGAGCCGCGCAACCAGGGCGCGTGGCCGTTCATGGCGCTCAACCTGCCGCAGGCCCTTGCCGAGCAGGGTGAGACCCGGCCGCTCAAGGTCGTCTCCCGCAAGGCGTCCGCCTCACCGGCCACCGGGTCGAGCAAGCGGCATGCCGAGCAGCAGGCCGAGCTGGTCGCGAGCGCCTTCGCCCGCTGAGCCGCCGAGAGGGTGGCAGATCGACCTTTCCCATTGTCGGGAGCGTCGATCTGCCACCCTCTCGCCGTCTGCCCGGGGTGGGTGCACCGGTATGCCGCGTAGTCGCGATAGCCTCGCGACCGTGTACTTCACGGATCGCGGCATCGAGGAGCTGGCGGCCCGTCGTGGAGAGGAAGAGGTCTCCTTCGACTGGCTCGCCGAGCAGCTGCGCGCGTTCGTCGACCTGCATCCCGAGTTCGAGACCCCAGTCGAGCGGCTGGCCACCTGGTTGGCCCGGCTCGACGACGAAGAGGACTGACCGTTGAGCACCGACCCCACCTTCACCCCCAGCGCCGAGTTCCAGGTCGTCGCCGACGGTCCCCGGGACCTGGCGCTGGTGTTCATCGGGGCCTCCCTGGTGGCGGGTGTCGGCGACCCCAAGGGGCAGGGGTGGGTGTCACGCGTCGTCGGTCGCACCCACCACCCCGAGCTGGAGCTCTCGGCCTACAACCTGGGGGTGCGCGGCGACACCTCGGCCGATGTGCTCGCTCGCTGGCGCAGCGAGTGCCCGCCCCGGTGGTCGGGCCGCACCGAGAAGCGCCTGGTCCTGTCAGTGGGCACCGCCGATGCCGTCAAGGGCGTGACCCTGGCCCGCCACCGGCTCAACCTCGCCAACATCCTCGACGACGCTGCCAGCGCAGGCATCGGCACCTTCGTGGTGAGCCCTCCCCCGTCGGCCGACGATGACCTCAACGGCAAGCTCGACGTGCTCGTGGAGGCCCAGGCCGATGTCTGCGGGCGCCGAGGCGTGCCGTTCGTCGACTGCTTCCGGCCGTTGCTGGGCCATGACCAGTGGCAGAGCGACCTCGCGGCCAGCCGCGTGCCGCACCACCCGGGCCAGGCCGGCTATGGCCTGATCGCGTGGCTGGTGCTGCACAACGGCTGGTACGACTGGCTGCAGATCTCTCCCAGCTGACATCCAGCAGCTGACATCCAGCAGCTGACATTCGGGCGGGTGGCGAGACCGCGCCGCCGAAAGTGACTGGCCGCAGCAGAATCCGCGGCTACAGGGCGCGCTCAGCCAGCTCGCGCAGCGCCTCGAGCGTCTCGTGCGGCCCCTTGTCGCCGGCCTCCCAGCGCCCGATGATGGCGCGCAGCTGCTGATCGAGCTCGTCCGCGGGCATGGGGTGCGGATGCTGAGCCGGACGGGTGGACCGCCGCGGTCGCAGGTAGGAGTTCCACCGGGGATCGATGACATGGTCAGGTGATGTGGGGAACTCGGGCACCCCCTAGTTGTACGCCTCTGACCTGTGGCCTCACTGAGGGGGTGATATATCGAATCGGGTAGATCCGGCCATAGACTTGGTCAAGAGATGGTAAAGACGACCTTGCCGAAGACGTCGCCCTGCGCCATCCGGGCGAACCCCTCACGAGCCTGTGCCAGCGGCAGCACCGAGTCGACGACCGGCTCGATGCCGTGCTGCGCGACGAACGCCGAGAGCCGCTCCAGCTCGGTCCGGCTGCCCATGGTCGAGCCGACGACGCGCAGCTGTCGGAAGAAGATCTTGGTCAGCTCGGCCTTGCTGGGCGCGTCGCCGGACGTCGCGCCCGAGATGACGATGGTGCCGCCGGGCTTGAGCGAGTTGACCGAGTGGGACCAGGTGGCCGCACCGACGGTCTCCATGACGGCGTCGACCCGGTCGGGGAGCCGCTCGCCGCTGCCGAACGCGCTCTCGGCGCCGATCTCCAGTGCCTTGCGGGCCTTGTCCTCGTCCCGCGTGGTCACCCACATGCGAAGGCCGGCGGCCGCGCCGAGCTGCACGAGCGCCGTGGCCACGCCACCGCCGGCGCCCTGCACGAGGACCGTGGCGCCGGGGGTCACCCCCGCGTTGGTGAACAGCATCCGGTATGCCGTGAGCCAGGCCGTGGACAGGCAGGCTGCGTGCTCCCACGACAGCGACTGCGGCTTGGGGACGAGGTTGCCACGCGGCACCGCGACCTTCTCCGCGAGCGTGCCGTCGTAGAGCTCGGACAGCAGGGTCCGACGGGGGTCGAGAGTCTCGTCGCCGCGCCAGCCGTCACTCGCGACGACGGCGTGGATGATGACCTCGTTGCCCTCCTCGTCCACACCGGCGCCGTCGCACCCCAGGATCATGGGCAGCCGGTCGGCCGGCAGGCCGACCCCGCGCAGCGACCAGACGTCGTGGTGGTTGAGTCCGGCGGTCCTCAGCGTGACGATGGTCCACCCATCGCGCCGCTGGGGGTCGGGCCGTTCCCCCACCTCCAGTCCGGACAGCGGGTCATCGGCAGACTGGCGGGCGGCATAGGCGGCGAGCATGGCTCCGACCCTACTGGCGGCCGGTGACCAGTTCCGCGATCGAGGACTGTGAGGCTGGTTGCACCGCGATACTGACCCCATGGAGCAGACCACGCTGACCCTGGACGAGGCCGTGCTCCTGGCGCATGGGCTGGTCCAGCGGCTGGCCGACTCCGTGGGCGCCCGGGTCCTGTTCGTCAAGGGCCCGACCGCGGTCGCCGTGGGTGCTCGCCCCCCGCGCCCATCCTCGGACGTCGACGTGCTGGTGGACCCCGCGTCCTTCGAGACCCTGTGCGCGGCCATCGAGGGGGTCGCCTGGGTCCGCCGGCATGCGCCGATGCCGGTGTCCCGGGCCGCAGACCTTGCCTTCGACCACTCCGCGCACTTCATCCACGAGGAGTGGCCCTGCGACCTCGACGTCCACTTCTGCTTCCCCGGCTTCTTCGCCGACCCACCTGCAGTGTTCGACGCGCTCTGGGCCGTC
>NZ_DASYGF010000081.1:0-4510 GCF_036000045.1 Pedococcus sp. | reverse complement strand
GTACTTGGCGAACACCTCGGCGGTCGGCCGCTGCACCCGACCCACCTGGATGATCCGCTGCCCGTTGGCGTCCAGGAAGTCCGCCGTCGTGTTCGCGAACCCCGCCGTCCCGGCCAGGAACCCCGCCAGCTGATGCTGCTTCTGCACGATCGTCGTGTTCGTCGTGACCAGGTTCGCCGCCGCCCGCACCAGGTTCGGCGCCGCCACGGCATACGTCGACACCACATCCGCGAAGGCCGAGATGTCCGCCTTGATCACCGGCATCTTCGGGTTCAGCGCCTTGAAGTACGAGTCCACCAGCACCAGGTTCTGACCCAGCCGCGTGCCACGGCCGTCCAACGCCGTCGCCAGCGCGTTCAACGTCGTGGCCAGCTTCTCCGGCTGCACGGCCCGCAGCAGCGGCAGCAGGTCGTCGAAGACCTTCTCCAGCTCGATCGCCACCGACGTCTTGTCCTGCCCGATCACGGCGCCCTGCCGGATCGGCGTCGCCGCACCCCCTGCCTGCGGCGACACCAGGTCCACGAACCGCTCACCGAACAACGTCTTGGGCAACAACCGCGCCGTCACGTTCGCCGGGATGAGCCCCACCATCGCCGGGTCGAGCGCCAGGTCCAGGCGGGCGCCGTTCCCGGTCGTCTCGATCGAGCGCACCTCGCCGACGATGAGCCCCCGCAGCTTCACATCGGACGCCGTCTGCAGCTGCGACCCGATCCGGTCGGTCAGCAACGTCACATGCACGACGGGGACGAAGGCCTTCTCGTACGTGGCGACCGAGAGACCGATCAGGAGACCGACGACGAGGAGGAAGGCCAGACCGTATGAGCGGTCGCCGAGCCGGGCGATCGGCCCCGTGGCCGGACCGAGGGGGGAGTCGGGAGTCGTGGGGCGCAGGGCAGCCTCGAGCCGCCCGGGAGCCACGGACCCTGGGTCACCGGCCGGCCGCATCCGCTCGTCGTCGACCGTCTGCACCACCCCTCACTGCGAGTTATGGACAAACCGTGCAACGAGGACAGCGCTCGGAGGTTACGGCCTCGTGGCCACGCGCTCGGCGGCCGACGCGGCGATGCCGTCGAGAATGTCGCGCTCGGAGGTCACCACGCGCCCCACGCCGAGCCCGGCGAGCCGCTGGACCACCTGGTGCCAGACCAGCGCGCCGGCGCCGATGACGTCGACCCGCCCGGGATGCATGAAGCCCAGCGCCGCCCGCTGCTCCCGGGTCCGGTGCAGGAGGTCCTGGCAGGCGGCCAGCACCCGGCTTGAGGAGAGCTCGGCGAGGTGGATGCGGTCGGGCTCGTACGTCTGCAGCCCCAGCGCGTGGGCCGTGATGGTCGTGACGCTGCCGGCGAGCCCCACCAGAGACCCGATGCCGGTGAGGTCGACGGCCTCGGCCGCGCGGTCGAGGGCGGCGTCGATGTCGCGCACCGCGGCGGCGATCTCGTCGGCCCGTGGAGGGTCAGCGTGGAGGTGGCGCTCGGTGAGCCGCACCGATCCGATGTCCATCGAGCAGGCCGACTCCACCGTCGCCTCCCCGCGCACCCACTCGGTCGACCCGCCACCGAGGTCCACGACCAGATACGGACCCGGTATGCCGCGGGCCCGCAGGCCGCCTGTGGCTCCCCTGAACGACAGGGTCGCCTCCTCGTCGCCGGTGACGACCTCGGGAGGGGTGCCGAAGTCGGCGAACGCCTCTCGCACGCCGGCGACGAACTCATCGGCGTTGGACGCGTCCCGTGACGCCGACGTGGCAACGAACCGCACCGCCTCGGCGCCCAGCTCGCGGCACTGCCCGGCATACTGACGGGCCATCGCGAGGGTGCGGGCCATCGCCTCGGGCGCGATGGCGCCTGTGCGGTCCACACCGGCTCCCAGCCGCACGACCTCCATGCGGCGCACCACATCGGTGAGGGACCCCGTCTCGTCGATGTCGGCCACGAGGAGGCGGATGGAGTTGGTGCCGCAGTCCACCGCGCCGACCCGCGTCACGCGGACGGCTCGCCGGCGACGGAGGACTCGTCGGTGACGCAGGAACCGGATGACCACCAGTCGCCGAGCGCGTCGAGTGCTTCGTCACCCAGCGGGTTGACGCCAGGTCCGGCTGCGAGCGAGTGGGCCACGAGGACGTGCAGGCACTTGACCCGCGTCGGCATCCCGCCGGCGGACACCCCCGCGATCTCGGCGACCTCGCCGAGCTCGGACCGCCGGGCCAGGTAGTGCTCGTGCGCCGCGGCGTAGCGGCGGGCAAGGTCCTCGTCCTCGGCCAGGCGGGCGGTCATCTCTCGCATCATCCCGGAGGCCTCGAGAGTGGAGATGGCACCGGTCAGCTTCGGGCAGGTCGCGTAGTAGGTCGTGGGGAACGGCGTCCCGTCGGGGAGGCGCGGCTCGGTGGTGAGCACGTCCGGGCGCCCACACGGGCACCGGTGGGCGACCCCCGCGACGCCGCGGGGCAGGCGGCCGAGCTGAGCGTGGACCGCGTCGAGGTCGGCCTGAGTGGGGCGCTGGCCGGTCACTTGACGGCCGGAGCGAGCGAGGCGGGACCCGCGTCCGCGACCTGCACCGACTCCCAGAGCTGGCCGTACCAAGGGTGGCTGCTGCTGGCGGCCGGAGCGGAGGCGACGCCCGGCACCGACTTGGCCGCAGGCCGTCCGTCGATGACGGTGTAGGACTTCTCGCCGACCTTGACGAACTTGAGACGCTCACGCGCCTGCTGCACGACATAGGCCTCGTCGTTCCAGCGCGCCTGCTCCTTCTGGAGGGCCGTGACGTCGACGCGCTGCGCCGCCACCTGGTCCCGCAGGGCGTTGATCTGCCCCTGCTGGCGCAGGTAGGAGCGCAGGGTCGGCACCAGGGTGACCGCGAGCAGCACGGCGATGGACGCGAGGACGACGATGCGGAAGACGGCTCGAGACGCCGTGGGCTCCGGCACGCCGTGTGCCGACGACCCCTTGCGCACCGCGCCCGCCGCCGTGGCGCGCGAGCGCCCTGGCCCGGCGCCGGGCCGCGCCGACGATGTCCGGGCAGCCGAGGCACGCGTCGACGAGGTGCGCGGCGACGAGGTGCGCGGCGACGGCATACGGGAGGGGGTATGGGCGCCTCCAGCGGGCGCCGCGGCAGCGCGGCGCGCGGGCCGGCGCCCTCCGCTCCCCTGTCCCGTGCCTGGCATGGCCTCGACCCCCGCCGCGATCAGGCCTGCGGTGCGAACCGGGGGAAGGCGCCCGCCCCGGCATAGACCGCGGCGTCGTCGAGCTCCTCCTCGATGCGCAGCAGCTGGTTGTACTTGGCGACGCGCTCCGAGCGGGCCGGGGCCCCGGTCTTGATCTGGCCGCAGTTGGTCGCCACTGCGAGGTCGGCGATCGTGACGTCCTCGGTCTCACCGGAGCGGTGGCTCATCATGCAGCGGTAGCCGTTGCGCTGGGCCAGGTCCACCGCGTCCAACGTCTCGGTCAGCGAGCCGATCTGGTTGACCTTGACGAGCAGGGCGTTGGCAGTGCGGGCGTCGATGCCGCGCTGGAGGCGCGCGGGGTTGGTGACGAACAGGTCGTCGCCGACCAGCTGCACCCGCGAGCCGAGGCGGTCGGTCATGGCCTTCCAGCCGTCCCAGTCCTCCTCGTCGAGCGGGTCCTCGATCGAGACCAGCGGGTAGGAGTCCACCAGGTCGGCGTAGTAGTCGACCATCTCGTCAGCCGTCTTGGCGACGCCCTCGAACTGGTAGGTGCCGTCCTCGTTGTGGAACTCGCTGGCAGCGACGTCGAGGGCGAGCGCGATCTGGGTGCCGGCCTCGTAGCCCGCCTTGGCGATGGCCTCGAGGATGAGGTCGAGCGCCGCGCGGTTGGACTCGAGGTTGGGGGCGAAGCCTCCCTCGTCGCCGAGGCCGGTGGCCAGACCCTTGTCCTTGAGGACGCCCTTGAGGGCGTGGTAGACCTCGGCGCCCCAGCGGAGAGCCTCGCGGAAGGAGTCCGCGCCGATGGGCGCGATCATGAACTCCTGGATGTCGACGTTGGAGTCGGCGTGGCTGCCGCCGTTGAGGATGTTCATCATCGGGACAGGCAGCACGTGGGCGTTGGGACCGCCGACGTAGCGGAACAGCGGCAGGCCGGCCGACTCGGCGGCTGCCTTGGCGACGGCCAGGGAGACCCCGAGGATGGCGTTGGCGCCGAGGTTGCCCTTGTTGTCGGTGCCGTCCAGGCCGATCATCACGCCGTCCACGAGCCGCTGCTCGCTCGCGTCGTAGCCCACGAGCTTGGGACCGATCTCGTCGAGTACCGCGTCGACAGCCTCCTCGACGCCCTTGCCCAGGTAGCGGTTCTTGTCGCCGTCCCGCCGCTCGACTGCCTCGAACGCTCCCGTCGACGCCCCGGACGGCACTGCCGCACGGGCGATGGTGCCGTCGTCGAGAGCCACCTCCACCTCGACCGTGGGGTTGCCGCGGGAGTCGAGGATCTCGCGAGCGCCTACTGCGTCAATGGTGGCCACAGACTTCTCCATCGTGGGGTCGAAAGGGTGCGTGAAACGT
>NZ_DASYGF010000014.1:0-63519 GCF_036000045.1 Pedococcus sp. | reverse complement strand
GTCAGGTGAAGCTGATCTCCGCCGTGGTCGCCGTGCCAGCCGTGCGCCCTGGGGCGGTGTGGTACTTCCAGTAGAGGTTGGTGTGGGCGATGACTTTCTCGGGGGACGGGGCACCGAACGACGACAGGTCCTCGGTGGTGTGAGCGTCCTCGACGAGCAGCGCGTCGTAGCCGCGCACGATGGCGCCGTGCAGGGTCGAGCGAATGCACGCATCCGTCTGAGCGCCGGCGACGACGAGGCTGCCGATCCCTCGCTCGGCCAACACCGACTCGAGGTCGGTCTCCTCGAACGAGTCACCGAACCTCTTGTGCACCAATGGCTCTGACGCATGCGGCACCAGCTCGGACACGAGCTGCCAGCTGTCGGTGTCGGGCATCAGGCTCTCGCTCTGGTGCTGCACCCAGACGACATCGACCTGTGCGGACCTCGCCTTGTCGACGAGCGCCGCGACATGGGCGACGACGGTGTCGCGGTCGTACGCCTCTGCCACTACGCCGTTCTGAACGTCGACGACGAGCAGGGCGGTGTTGGGCCGGTTGGCGAGGGTGGTCATAGCGGCTCCCCAGGGTCGGATCGGTCAGGCAGAGGCGCGCAGGGCGGCGACGGCCGCCAGGTCGTCGAACCCGGCGAAGACCGCCGTGTCACATGCCGCGCAGCAGAACCCGCCGGGCCCCTCGTCGAGGACCGGGAGCAGGATCTGCTCAGCAGCACACTCGTCGCACCACGCCTGGACGGCGCGGAGCAGGAGTACGTCCGTGATGGTGTCCATGTCTCGAGAGTGGCACGACCCACTGACAGCCGACGTCTGCCACGCCCTGCCGCTCAGCCCGGGATGACCCACCTGACGAGTGTCACGAAGCCGACGACCGCGCAGACGACGAACAGCACGGCCAGCCCCACCGCGATGACCATGGCAGCATCGACCGTTCGCTTAGTCTGCGGCGGAGCGCTGTGCTCATTGGCCGCGCGGTCCGCAGCGCGTGTCTCGTCCGCCTTGCGGCGCAACGCATCCACCCGCTTGTTGCCCTCGTGCTCCCGCACGCTCCGGGGCAGGCTGCGCCACATCTCGGCGAAGTGGTCGCGGTGTCGCTCCCGCCATGCCGCGACGGCTACGTCGACGTCCTGCCCGCGTCGCGTCGTACCGAACCACGCAGCTCCGGCGGACGGCAGGTCGCGCATCGCGAAGTGCACCTCACCCAACAGCTCCAGCCCCTCGGCGTCATACTCGGCCGCCAGGTGGCCCACGAGCCGGTCGCGCGCCTTCCACTCGCGCCCGGCCGCGAGGTCGGCTCTGGCCCGCTGCACGGCCGCGCTGCTGCGCGACTCCTGCGTCTGCTCGCTCACAGACGCGAGTATGCCGTGAACCCGACCGCGCGCCGCATCCCCGCGCTCGGCGACTGGCCTGTTCACTCCGGCCGCCGCAGACGCTTGGTCTCGGCGCGTCGCTTCTTGCCGGCGATGCGCCGCTCCACCGAGCCACGCGTCGGCCTCGTCGCGCGCCGCGCCCGAGGAGGCGCAGCGATGGCGGCGGTCAGCTCGTGGGCCAGTCGGCGCTCCGCCGCCTCACGGTTGCGCAGCTGGGAGCGCTGCTCCGACGCCGTGACCGACAGGACTCCGTCGACGAGCCGGCCCGCCAGCCGCTGCAGGGCCCGGGCGCGCTGAGTGGGGCTGAGAGCAGTCGACCGCGCGACGTCGAACAGCAGCTCGACCCTCGAGTCGGTGGTGTTGACGCCCTGCCCACCTGGTCCTGAGGAGCGCGAGAACCGCCACGACAGGTCCGCCCGGGGAATGACCACTGACGCACCCACCCGCAGTGCGCCAGCCATGTCGCCCCGTCCGCGCCTCACCCTCGCCACGGTAGCGGGGTGGGCTGGACCGGCCTACTCGGCGCAATGGCCCACTTGGGCTATGGCGAGTCTGAGCGGTGCGCCGCAGCATCGTGACAGGGCAGACCTCGAAGGGAGGCGTCGCATGGCCTCCACCGAGCCACCGGATGACCTGCACGACGCAGCACTCGCGGAGGACATCGCCCTGCTCGGCGACATCATGGCGGCCGCTGCAGCGGATGGCGGCCGCTCGCTGAGTGATGCCGAGGTGGACGCGGCCCTGGGCCTCGCCGCCCAAGACTCCCGTGCCGACCGCGGCCGTTCTCGCAGGAGGCTCTGGCGCCTTCGGAGCCGCCGGGCCAAGCGCACCCGAAGGCACTGAAACGCCCCCGAGCCGGTCAGAGCTCAATGACGAGCACCGCGGTGTCGTCGGCGGCGCAGTCGCCGTCGCGGACCTCGGTGATGATGGCGTCGATGAGGGCCTCAGGGCCGAGACCGGGGTGGGCGCGCAAGCAGGACCTGAGCCGTTCGATCCCATCGGTCAGGTCTTCGGTACGCCGCTCGACCAGGCCATCGGTGTAGAGGACCAGGTATGCGCCTGGGCTGAACCTGGCGGTCGCCTGGGGGCGCGGACCTGCGGCCTCCGTGGCGGCAAGTGGCGGCCCCAACGCCTGGTCGAGCGCCTCGACGCGGCCGTCTGCGTGGTGGAGGAGCGGGGGCAGGTGGCCGGCACTGCTGTAGGTCGCGGTGCCCTGCTCCAGGTCCAGGACGACTTTGACAGCTGTGGTGGCGGTCGCCTGCTCGATCTGCCGAGCGAACCTGTCCAGCACCTGCAACGCGTTGCCCGGCCCCACGTCCGCGACGGTCACCGCGCTCAGCGCACTGCGCAGCTGGCCCATGACGGCAGCGGCCTGCAGACCCTGACCGACGACGTCACCCACAGCGGCAGCCAGACGTCCGTCTGGGAGTGCGGCCACGTCATACCAGTCGCCGCCCACGCTCAGGGAGCTGCTCGCCGGCAGGTAGCGCGCCGCCACGCGGCCACGCGCCTGCTCGGGGATGGTCGTCGGGAGCATCGCGCGCTGCAGCGCCAGGCTGGTCTCCCGCTCGCGCTCCTGGGCCTCCTGCAGCAGGGCGTTCGCGCTCTGGAGGTCCCGAGCGAGGCCGAACACGTCGGAGTGGTGCTCGAGGTTGACCGTCGACATGCCCGCCGGGTCGCTGAAGTCGGCGGCCACGGACAGCACGACGGGGGTGACGTCCTGGATCTTGTGCAGCAGGGCGACGACGGCGTCGGCTTCATCCCTGATGGGAGTGGCGGTCGAGATCCAGTAGCGACTCGCCTCCGGTTCCTTGGACGAGGCGTCGGAGCGCACGTCGTAGCGCTGGAGGGGGAGGGCCTCTGGGCGCCCGGTCGCCAACGCGCGCAGCAGCGACTCGCGGATCCGGTCGGCTGCCCCCGCCATCGACTCCAGGGACCCGAGCGCCAGCACGTCGACGAGATCGCGGCCCAGTAGCTCGCGCCTGGTGCGGCCCACGACGACCGGGTAGGCGGCGTTCACGTCGATGACCTTGAGGTCGCGGCTCAACAGGGCACAGGGGTTGGGCAGCGCGTCGAAGACCGCGCGATAGTCCACTTGGGCGCGTGGCTCCGGGGAACCAAAGCTCGACATCAGGCCCCTTCTGCGCTCGTGTTTCGGAAACGCTAGCAAGAGCGAGGGGGCGCAACCGGCAAAGGGCGAATCTGTCTGGGTCGCGCTGGTGCGGTAGGCGCATCTGCGTCGGTCGTGGCGTGTGTCACACAAGACTTGCATTCGTTACTGGCCAGTAGGACCATGGATGTTACCGGCCAGTACGAGCCGCTTCCCACGTCACGACGCGGAGGTTCCCACGATGGGCCACTACAAGAGCAACCTGCGAGACCTCGAGTTCAACCTCTTCGAGGTCTTCGGCCGTCAGGACGTCCTCGGGCACGGCCCCTATGCCGACGTCGACGCCGACACCGCGCGCGAGATGCTCAAGGAGGTGTCCCGGCTCGCCGAGAACGAGCTGGCCGCATCCTTCGCAGACTCCGACCGCAACCCGCCGGTCTACGACCCCGCGACGTACTCCGTCACCATGCCCGAGGGCTTCAAGAAGAGCTACCAGGCCTACATCGACTCCGGCTTCTGGGGCGTGGACGTGCCCGGCGAGCTCGATGGCACCGTCGTACCACCGAGCCTCAAGTGGGCCATGAACGAGATGGTGCTGGGCGCCAACCCCGCCGTCGCGATGTTCGCCGCCGGATACTCCTTCGGCAAGCTCCTCTACATCCTCGGCAACGACGAGCAGAAGAAGCTCGCGCGCTGGATCATCGAGAAGGGCTGGCACTGCACGATGGTGCTGACCGAGCCCGACGCCGGCTCCGACGTGGGCGCGGGCCGCACCAAGGCCACCGAGAACGCCGACGGCACGTGGAACATCACCGGCGTCAAGCGGTTCATCACCTCCGGTGAGTCCGACATGGTCGACAACGTCGTGCACTTCGTGCTGGCGCGCCCCGAGGGCGCCGGAGCCGGCACCAAGGGCCTCTCGCTGTTCATCGTCCCGAAGTTCCACGTCGACCTCGAGACCGGCGAGCTCGGTGAGCGCAACGGCGCCTACGTCACGAACCTCGAGCACAAGATGGGCCTCAAGGTCTCCACCACCTGCGAGATCACGTTCGGCGACCGGGAGCCCGCGGTGGGCACCCTTCTCGGCGACACCCACGACGGCATCGCGCAGATGTTCAGGGTCATCGAGCACGCCCGCATGCTGGTGGGCACCAAGGCCATCTCCACCCTCTCCACGGCATACCTGAACGCTCGCGACTACGCCAAGGAGCGCGTGCAGGGCGCGGACCTCACCCAGTCCACCGACAAGGCGGCCCCGCGCGTCACCATCACGCACCACCCGGACGTGCGCCGTTCCCTGATGACCCAGAAGGCGTATGCCGAGGGGCTGCGCGCGCTGGTCATCTACACCGCGACGCAGCAGGACATCGTCGACCAGGCGTTCATCGAGAGCGGCAGCGAGGAGCTGGTCAAGGACAGCCCAGCCGAGATGGCCAACCGGGTGAACGACCTGCTGCTGCCCATCGTCAAGGGCGTCGGGTCCGAGCGCGCCTGGGTGCTCCTCGGCACCGAGTCGCTCCAGACGCTGGGCGGGTCCGGCTTCCTGCAGGACTACCCCATCGAGCAGTACATCCGCGACGCCAAGATCGACACCCTCTACGAAGGCACCACGGCGATCCAGGGCCTGGACTTCTTCTTCCGCAAGATCATCAAGGACAAGGCGCAGGCCCTCTCGCACATCGCGATGCAGATCCAGGAGCTCGCCAAGGCCGGCGACGGCACCGACTTCCTGCGCACCGAGCGCGAGCTGCTGGGCAAGGGGCTCGAGGACGTGCAGGGCATCCTCGGCTACATGGTCGGTGAGCTGATGAAGTCTGACCCGCGGCAGGAGGGCGGCGACCTGCGCAACCTCTACAAGGTGGGGCAGAACACCTCCCGCCTGCTGCTCTCGGCGGGCGACCTGGTCATCGGCTGGCTGCTGCTGCGTCAGGCAGAGGTGGCCAAGGCCGCCCTCGACGCGGGTGCCAGCGGCGGCAAGGACCAGGACTTCTACCAGGGCAAGATCGCGGCGGCGTCCTTCTTCGTCCGCACCGTCCTGCCGAAGATCGCGGCTGAGCGCCAGATCGCCGAGGCGACCGACAACACGCTGATGGACGTGCCGGAGTCGGCTTTCTAAGCGCATTCCGTCCCGCTCACAGCGAAAGGTCGCTGCCCCCGTGTGGGGCAGCGACCTTTCGGTTTTCGCGGTGGTGGCTCGTATGCCGGCTGGCCAGGCTCGCGGCCGCCTCGTCAGAGGTCGCGGCGGTCGACGTCGACCTCGTCCACCTGCGTGCCGGTCGCGGGGTCGGTGTGGCGGACGCGCCTGGAGGTGTAGCCACCGCCAACGGCGCGCCTGTTCGTCATGATGAGCGAGAGCACGATCGCGATCACGCCGGCGATCATGCAGATCCACCCGACGGCGTTGAGGTCGACAGCGCCGAGAGAGGCGTGGAGGGCGAAGCTCAGTATCGCCCCGATGACAATGAGGAAAATGCCGAGTCCGATGTACATGGTCACTCCTGAGGATCGCGGGTCTGGGGATTGACCCGTCTCCTCGACTGTAGTCCCCAGGGGCCGTGACCTGCGGGAACGCCCCGGGCCGGATCGTGAGGATCATGTCAGCGGAGTGCAGAGTAGTCGGTGGTCGTGCTGTTAACGCACCGCACTGGCCACCCGCTACCACGCGTGCGCAGCCCATCACTGGGACCGACCCTATGCATGGACCGAGCCGCATCACCAGCACCCATGGGCGCGCGGCGGCACCACCGACCTGCACCTCGCGGTACCCCTGTGTGGGCACCACCATCGGCTCATCCATCACCGCGGGTTCGACCACCACATCGACACCGATCCGCGCGGGATCAAGTCAGACAGCTTCCACCGACGATCCTGAGCGGCGCTGGCCCTCTGTCCCTGAGCGGCCCTGTTCCAGCGATCCTGTGGCGGCGCTGTTCCAGCGGTCCTGGGCGGCGCCGACCTACGCCCCTGTGGGGTCCGCCCACTCGGCGCCCCCACGACGCCCGCGGGGCGATGACGCGGCGTGCTGCTCAGACGCCGCGCAGGTCGAGCTCGAGCTCGCCCGGGGCGCCATCCACCAGTACGAGCGGGATACCCCAGTCCTGCTGGTAGAGGTGGCACGCCGCATGCTCTGGCACTTCGCCGGTCTCGGGATCGCCGTCACACGAGGCCGCTTGTACCGAGATGTGGAGCACCCCGTCACCGGCCGTGGGATCCAACACCAACCGTCGCGTCAGCCCCTCCGCACTACCGGCTCCCTCGCGAAGCAGGCCCTCGGGAGTCGCAGACACCATGAGGCGGGTCGGGTCGCCCCACCGGTAGTCGAGCTTCTGACCGGTCGGCGGGGTGAAGTTGACCCGGAGCAGGAGCGCGCCCGGGGCCACCTCGGTGCGGGGGCGCTGAGTGCGATGGGCCGCCCCCTCGACACGTTGGGCCTTGTCGGGCAACGCGATCCGCACGAGCTGATGCGAGGCGGACTCGACGACGACCAGGCGACCCCGGCCGTCGGGGTCTCTCTCGACCACCGCATCGGACGGCTCGCGGAGCCCCGTGGCCAGGGTGCTCACCTCACGGGTAGCGGGGTCGAACCTGCGGATCGCGCCGTTGTACGTGTCGCTCACCCCGACCGAACCGTCGGGCAGCACCGTGACGCCGAGCGGGTGCTGCAGGAGCGCCTCGTCCGCCGCGCCGTCCCGGTGTCCGAAGTCGAACAGTCCTTGCCCCACATGGGTCTCCACCACGAAACCGTCGTCGGTGACGTCCAGTGACCGCAACGCAGACGTCTCGGAGTCGGCGACCCACAGCCGAGCGCCGTCCTCCGAGACGGCGAGACCCGACGGCTGGGCGAACCACGCTTCGTCGGCCGCCCCGTCGCGGATACCCTCGGCCGACGTGCCGCCGAGGACGGCGACGGTGTTCTCGGCCGGGTCGGTCGCCAGGTGGAGCGCCCACAGCTGGTGCACGCCGGCCATCGCGATGACGACCCGGTCGATGAACCACGCCAGGTCCCACGGCGTCGAGAGGTCCTGCCTGAGCGCCGGACCCCCTCCGGAGCGCTCGCGGAGCTGGTGGCCGGTTCCTGCCAGCAACGTCCAGGCACCGTCGGCGAGGTTCAGTCCCTTGACCTGATGGTGCACGGAGTCGGCGACGACCACGTCGTACCCCACCCGCGCCGCCGTGGCCGGAGGCAGCACCAGCACGCCCTGGGGCTCCGCCAGCCCTGCCGGCCCGTCACCCGTTCCACTCGAACCGCCCGCGCCACTCGCACCACCGAACCGGCGACGCTCGGTCTCCAGGTCGGGCTCCAGCCAGACCACCTGGTGGTGCGCGGTGTCGGACACGAGGAACGAGCCGTCCGGCAGCACCGCCGCCTTGCCCGGGAACCGCAGCGCGGTGTCGGCCGGTTCCGGCGCGGCATACGGGGAGTCGCCGAGGCGCAAGGTGCCCTTGGCGCGGTGCTCCTCGATGAGCTCCTCGACCAGCACAGAGAGGCCGTGGGCATGTCCCTCACCCGACATCGAGGCGACGATGTACCCCTCGGGGTCGATGACCACCAGCGTTGGCCACGCGCGCGCCGTGTAGGCCTGCCAGGTCGCGAGCTCGGGGTCGTCGAGGACCGGATGGTGCACGGCGTATCGTTCGACGGCCGCTGCGAGGGCATCGGGGTCGGCCTCGTGCTCGAACTTCGGCGAGTGCACGCCGATGAGGACCAGGGAGTCGGCGTACTTCTCCTCCAGCGGTCGCAGCTCGTCGAGGACGTGCAGGCAGTTGACGCAGCAGAACGTCCAGAAGTCGAGGACCACGATCCGCCCACGCAGGTCGGCCAACGACACCTGTCGGCCGCCCGTGTTGAGCCAGCCGCGACCGACGAGCTCGGGCGCGCGCAGCCGCGCCACCACCCGCGTCGAGCCCATCACAGCCGCCGGTCCCGCAGTACGGGGAACTGCTCACGCCAGGCCGTCACGGCATCCAGGTCGATGTCGACGCTGAGCACCTCCTCGCCCGCTCCCGCCATCGCCAGCGCCTCACCGGAGGCGGTGACCACCTGCGAGTGTCCGCCCATCGCTGTGCCGGCATGCGTCCCCGCGGTGTTGCACGCGATGACCACGCACTGGTCCTCGACGGCACGAGCATGGGCGAGCAGCGTCCAGTGCCGCACGCGCGCCGCGGGCCACGCCGCGGGCACGATGAAGACCGTCGCCCCCGCGTCGAGCTGGCGGCGGTACAGCTCGGGGAAGCGCAGGTCGTAGCACGTCGACAGCCCGGCCTTGCCGACACCGCCGGGCAGGTCGACGAGGACGATGTCCTCGCCGGGGTCCATCAGCTTCGGCTCCCCCGCCCCGAAGCCGAACCGGTGGATCTTGCGGTATGCCGCGAGCAGGCCGCCGTCCGGACCGTAGACGAGCGAGGTGTTCCAGAGCCCGTGCCCGTCGAGCCCGACCTCACCGGACGACGGCCGCTCGACGATCGAGCCCGCGTGCAGCATGACGCCGGCGTCTCGGGCCGCGGCAGACATCGCGGCGCCGATCGAACCGCCGACCGGCTGCGCGCGCGCCTCCCAGTCGCGATAGGCGAACCCGCCGGGCGCCCACAGCTCGGGCAACACCACCAGGTCGTGGCCTGCCTGCCCTCGGACCAGGTCAGCCACCCGCGAGACGCGGTCCTCCGTCGGCTCCTCGTCGCCATAGGCCACCTGCACCACTGCCACTCGCATGGTTCAGCCTCTCCGCTCGGACTGCTGCTTCAGCTGGGCCAAGTGTGCGTTGTAGGCCACCAGCGTGGCATCTCCGTCGCGGTCGGCCTGCCGGTCGGTGCGCCGGGTCTCGGCCCGGTCGCTGCGCACCCATGCCACCGCCACGAGCAGGGTGAGCACGAGCGTGGGCGCCTCGCCGATCCCCCAGGCGATCGCGCCGGCCTCGTGCTGGTCCTTGAGTGGCTGCGTCATCCACGACAGGTGGATCGCCTCGAAGAACCCGGGCGCCAGCAGGGTGGTGCTGCTCGTCATGACCACCCCGAAGAACGCGTGGAACGACATGGTCGCGAAGAGGATGACGAGCAGCATGAGCGGCGGCCACTTCTTGGGACCGGGGTCGATGCCGATGAGGACCCAGGCGAACAGGTACCCGGTCGCCAGGAAGTGCAGGATCATCAGCACGTGCCCGGTGTGCGTGCGCAGTGCCAGCTCGAACAGCGGCGAGTAGTAGAAGACGGCGAGGCTGAAGAAGAACAGCACCGCCGCGACCACGGGGTTGGCCAGCGTTCGCAGGGCTCGGGAGTGGACCAGCTGGAGCAGCACCTCGCGCGGCCCCCACGTCTTGTCCCGGCGCGCGGGCAGCGCCCGGAGGGCCAGCAGGATCGGACCCGCCGGCACGAGCAGCACGGGCACCAGCATGGCCACGACCATGTGCATCACCATGTGAGCCGAGAAGAGGACGGCTCCATAGACCCCGGGCGCCGCGCAGGTGGCATAGACGAACACCGCCCAGCCCAGCACCCAGAGGATGGGGCGGTGGACGGGCCAGCTGTCGCCGCGCCGGCGCAGCTTGACGACACCGGCGAGATAGAGCCCCACGGCGACCAGGGCCAGGCTCAGCCAGAGCCAGTCCGTCCGCCAGGTCGTGGCCCAGCTCGACCCGACCAGCGGCGGTGGCGCCGGGTAGCCGGTCAGCGAGAAGGCCGGCGTCGCATCCCGCACTGGGGAGTCCGGCGCCGGCGGGGCGCTGCGAGCGAGCGCCACGGCGGTGCCGACGGCCACCCCCATCACCGTCAGCTCGGCCACGAGCAGCCGCACGAACGCCGCCGTCGAGCCGTCCCGACCCAGACGAGGCAGCAGCGAGCGGCGATGCCGCCACCCGGCATACCCGAGGACGAGCAGGGCCGCCGTCTTGACCAGGACGAGCGCGCCATAGCGGGTGGCGAGGTCGTTCCAGCCGTCCAGGCGCAGGACGGCACTCAGCACACCCGATGCCGCGACCGCGCCGTAGCACCACCCGGCGAGCACGGAGAACCGCGAGGCCGTGGGGGCCAGGTCCGCCCCGAGCGAGGCACCGGTCATGGCCAGGGCCAGGACGCCGCCCACCCAGACACTGACCGAAACGAGGTGGACGGCGAGCGCGTTGACGGCGGTCGCGTGGTCGCCGGACGCTGCCGCGTGGCCGGTCAGCGCCAGGGGCAGCAGGGCCAGCACCGAGCCGAGGGCGAGCCAGGCCATCGTGGACCTGGCCCTGGCGACCAGCGCGCCGATGGAGACCACCGCGGCGGCGATGGCCATGATGAGGATGACGCGGGTCTGCTCGAGGGAGAACGCGAAGGTCGCGAGCTGCGACCCGAACGACGGGTCGGTCAGCGGTACGCCGATGAGGTCCGCCATCTCCAGCACAGCACCGGCGATGCCCGCGAGCGCCCACAGCCCGGCAGCCAGCGCAGCCAGCCTGGTCGCAGTGATGCGCCGGTTCGTGCGGGTCGTCTCCGGGACGAGGAAGGCGGCATGGATGAGCAGGCCCACGGTGGCCGCGGCGGCCAGGTCCTGCACGACCCTCGCGTAGAGCAGCGCCCAGCGGACGAAGGCGCCCGGGTCCCCGATCACGGGGGCGGCGGCCGCCCCGCCCAGGGCTGCCAGCAGCGGCAGCGCGGCCAGCCCGGCGACCACGAGCACCACCCCGGGGAGTCGGGCGGGCGCAGTCGACGGCAGGCTCATGGGGACAGCGTAAGTAGGGTGGGGGCATGCCTCTGCACCCGGCAGCCCCGGAAGACCTCGCTGGACTCGTCTCGGCGTACCAGCAGACCGTTCAGGCGGTGGTCGACCTGGGACGTGCCTGCACCGACAAGGACTTCGACCGGCCGACCGCGTGCCCGGGCTGGTCGGTCAAGGACCAGATCTCCCATGTCGTGGGACTGGAGTCCTGGCTGCACACCGGTGAGGTGCCTCGCGTCACCGTGCCCGACTACGCCCATGTGCGCAACGAGCAGGGCGCCTTCGTCGAGCGGGCCGTCGAGCAGCGCCGCGCCATGGTCGGCAGCAAGGTCGTCGACGAGCTGGAGACGGTGCTCGGCAAGCGCGTGGAGCAGTTCAGCGCCCCCGGGATGACCCTGGAGACGGTGGTCCGGGGCGCCTTCGGCCCCAGTCCCGCGGGTCAGAGCCTGCGCCTGCGCATCCTCGACATCTGGACCCACGAGCAGGACATCCGCCAGGCCCTGGGCCGCCCGGGCAACCTCGACTCCGGCGGTGCGGCAGTGTTCATGGACGTCCTGTTCTCGCAGCTGCCCAAGCTGGTGGCGCGCAACGCCGGCATCGAGCCAGGCAACGTCGTCATCGTCGACGTGACCGGTCCGGTCATGGGCCGGGCCGGTGTCTGGGTCGAGGAGGGCGAGGAGGGCGGCAAGGCGCGCGGCATACCCCTGTTCTCCGGGGTGGCCCACGACGGGGACCCGCTCGACGTCTTCACCACGATCACCCTCTCGACCGACGCCTTGACGCGGCGGGCGGCCGGGCGCGGCACGGTGGACGACATCCACTTCACCGTGCACGGCGACGAGGGCGTGGGCCGGCGGGTGCTCGAGAACCTCGTCTTCGTGCCCTGAGAGGCGGCGCCTCGCCTCGCTTTATTTGCATCATACAAACACCCTGTGATATTTGTATGTCGCAAGCAAGTTCATAGCTCGACGGTTCCACCAGAGGTTTCTCATGTCCGACCACTCCATCGAGCGCGACACTGCGCAGCGTGTCAGCTTCGGCCTCATCCGCCTGATGAAGCTCATGCAGGCCGTCCGCCAGCACGCCCCCCGCATCCACCCCGCCGTGGACGCGACGGCCTACCCCGTCCTGTTCAACCTCGCCGCAGAGCCGCGGCGGGTGTCGGCCCTCGCCGAGTGCGTCCACTCCGACGTCTCGACCGTCAGCCGCCAGGTCAGCACCCTGGTGGGACACGGACTCCTGGAGAAGGTCAGCGATCCCGACGACGGGCGGGCCCAGGTGGTCCGGCTCAGCGACGAGGGACAGGCCCTGCTCGCCGACATCGCCCAGCAGCGCACCGAGTGGTTCCGCACGCTCATGGACGACTGGACGCCCGACCAGGCCCGTGACTTCGCGGCCAGCCTCGAGCGCTTCGGCGCCGCGGTGGAGGCCTCCGGCGAACATCAACCCGCACGACGCACCCCCCAACCGACTCTCAACTCCCCGGAGAACTGACATGGCAGCCACCGCCCCGGCGCGGCCCGACGGACCCCTCACCCATCGCCAGATCCTGACGATCCTGGTGGGCCTCATGATGGGCATGTTCCTCGCCGCCCTCGACCAGACGATCGTCGCCACCGCGATCCGCACGATCGCCGACGACCTCAAGGGGCTCGACCAGCAGGCGTGGGCCACCACCGCCTACCTGATCACCTCGACGATCGTCACCCCGCTCTACGGCAAGCTCTCCGACATCTACGGTCGCAAGAAGTTCTTCTCCACCGCGATCACGATCTTCATCCTCGGCTCGATCCTGTGCACCTTCGCCACCTCGATGCTGCAGCTCGCCTTCTTCCGGGCCTTCCAGGGCCTGGGCGCGGGTGGTCTCTTCTCCCTCGCGCTGGCCATCATCGGCGACATCGTCCCGCCTCGTGAGCGCGCCAAGTACCAGGGCTACTTCCTGGCCGTGTTCGGGACCTCGAGCGTCCTCGGCCCCGTCGTCGGCGGGTTCCTCGCCGGGCAGAGCAGCATCCTCGGCATCACCGGCTGGCGCTGGGTGTTCCTCGTGAACGTGCCGATCGGCATCGCGGCCCTGGTCGTCGTCTCCCGCACGCTCCACCTGCGCCACACGCGTCTCGACCACCGCATCGACTGGTGGGGGGCCGCGACGCTCACCATCGGCCTCGTGCCCCTGCTGCTCGTCGCCGAGCAGGGCCAGGACTGGGGCTGGGCCTCGGGCCGAGCGTTCCTCTGCTACGCCATCGGCGCCGTCGGTGTGATCGCGTTCCTGCTGGTCGAGCGCGCCATGAAGGAGGAGGCGCTGCTCCCGCTCACGCTGTTCCAGGAGCGCACCGTCGCGGTCGCCTCAGGCGCCTCGGTCCTCATCGGTATGGCCATGTTCGGCGGCCTCGCGTGCCTGCCGCTGTATCTGCAGATCGTCAAGGGGTCCAGCCCCACGAAGGCGGGCCTGCTGTTGCTGCCCTTGACGCTGGGCATCATGGGCGGCTCGATCATCTCGGGTCAGATCATCAGCCGGACGGGCCGCTACCGCGTCTTCCCCATCATCGGGTCGGCCCTGCTGGCACTCTCGCTGTTCGTGTTCCACTACGTCCACGCAGACACCCCGCTGTGGCAGACCATGATCGTGATGGTGTTCTTCGGGTTGGGACTGGGCTTCAACTTCCAGCCCCTGACCCTGGCCGTCCAGAACGCCGTTTCACCGCGCCTGATCGGGGTCGCGACCTCCTCGGCGACCTTCACCCGTCAGATCGGTGGCACGCTCGGCACCGCCATCTTCCTGTCGATCCTGTTCTCCACGGTGCCCAACAAGATCACCTCAGCCATGCAGAGGGTCGCCCCCACCAAGGACTTCCAGGCGGCCCTGCACGACCCGGCCAACGCGGCGTTCGCCAAGAGCTTCGCGGCGTCGCAGTCCGGCGGCCCGGGAGCGGCCGGTTCCTCGGGCGGCGTCCTGAAGGACTCCTCGTTCCTCAACCACCTGGACCCCCGTCTGGCCAAGCCGTTCCTGCAGGGCTTCTCCGACTCCATGGACCTGGTGTTCATCGTCGGGGCCGGCGTGATGGTGGTCGGGTTCCTCGTGATGCTGCTGCTGCCTCACGTCGAGCTGCGCGGCGGGTCGGCCTACTCGGAGCGTGGTGCCGCTGACCGGGCGGATGCCGAGGCGGCGACCGCCGCGACGGTGACCCCGGCCCACTGACCCGAGTCACCCTCCCCAACGAGTCGAGGTGAACACGCCGGCCATCGCCAGCGTGTTCACCTCGACTCGTTCCTCTTGGCGCTAGCCCCAGACGAGGCCTCGCGCCGGGTCGGCCAGGATCGCCCCGACGTCCGCGATGAACTTGCTGCCGAGCTCGCCGTCGACCAGTCGGTGGTCGAACGACAGCGCCAGCTGGGTGACCCAACGGGGCTCGATCGACTCGGTGCCGTCAGCCGCCTGCACGACCCACGGCATACGGCGGATCGCCCCGAACGCCAGGATCGCCGACTCGCCCGGGTTGATGATCGGGGTGCCGGTGTCGACCCCGAACACGCCCACGTTGGTGATGGTGATCGTGCCGCCCGACATCTCCGCGGGCTGCGTGCGACCCTCGCGGGCGGTCGCTGTGAGCGCGCCGATGGCATCGGCGAGCTCGCGCATGGACATCCGGTCGGCGTCCTTGATGTTGGGGACGATCAGCCCACGCGGGGTGGCGGCCGCGATCCCCAGGTTGACGTAGTGCTTGACCACGATCTCCTGGTTGGCCTCGTCCCACGTGGCGTTGATCTCGGGGTGGCGTCGCACGGCCACGCACAGCGCCTTGGCCAGCACCAGCAGCGGCGTGACCTTGACGTCCTTGAACTCGCGGTCCGCCTTGAGCCGCTCGACGAGGTCCATGGTCGCCGTCGCGTCGACGGTCACCCACTCGGTGACATGGGGTGCGGTGAAGGCGGAGCCCACCATGGCCGCGGCCGTCATCTTGCGGACGCCCTTGATCGGGGTGCGCGTCTCCCGCTCGCCCGCTCCCTGCACGACCGGCGCGTATGCCGGCTGGCCGGCACGCTCGGCGGGTGCACCGCTCGTGGCACCAGAGGCATGCGCCTCGACGTCGGCCCGGCTGATGATGCCGCCCTCGCCGGAGCCGGCGACCTGGGTCAGGTCGACCCCCAGGTCCTTGGCGTACTTGCGCACCGGTGGCTTGGCGAGCGCGCGGCCACCTCCCTCGCGGGCCACAGGCGCGGCGGGCGCGGGGACGGCTGGAGCCGGGGCGGCGACCGCGGGCGCGGGGGCCGCAGGAGCCACAGCCTGCACCGCCCCCTTGCGGGGGCGCCGCTTGGCCTCGGTCTGCTTGACGCCGTAGCCGACGAGCACGGCGGTGCGACCGGTCGAGGTCGTGCCCCCGATCTTGCCCTCCTCGATCTCCTCCTCGGCAGCCGCGGCGCGAGCAGCGGCCTCGAGCTTGGGAGCCGGAGAGCCCTCCATGCCGGGCTCGACGGCGCCGGCCGGAGGTGCGTCGTGGACGGACGTCGGGGCGCCGGCGCCGCTGCCACCGGAGGTGTCGACCGCGATGATCGGCGTGCCGACCTCGACGGTGTCGCCCTCGTTGACCAGCAGCGACGTGACCGTGCCGGCGAACGGCACCGGCAGCTCCACCAGGGACTTGGCGGTCTCGATCTCGACGACGATGTCGTTGACCTTGACGGTGTCGCCGACCTTGACGTTCCAGGTGACGATCTCGGCCTCGGTCAGGCCCTCACCGGGGTCAGGAAGCTTGAACTCGCGTACTGACATTGGTTTCGAGCCCCTCTCAGAAGGCCAGCGAGCGGTCGACGGCGTCGAGCACCCGGTCGAGGTCGGGGAGGAACTCCTCCTCGAGCTTGCTGGGTGGGTAGGGCAGGTTGTATCCACCGACCCGCAGCACCGGGGCCTCGAGGTGGTAGAAGCAGCGCTGCTGCAGCTCGGCCGCGATCTCGGCACCCATGCCGAGGAACGTGGACGCCTCGTGCACCACGACCGTCCGACCGGTCTTCTCCACCGACGCCGCGACGGTGTCGAGGTCGAGGGGGCTCAGCGAGCGCAGGTCGATGACCTCCAGGTCCTTACCCTCGGCCGCAGCCGCCTCGGCTGCCTGCAGGCAGGTCTTGACCATGGGGCCGTAGGCGACCAGCGTCGCGTCGGTGCCCTCGCGGCATACCTGCGCCTTGAGCAGCTCCCGCGGAGCGGCACTCTCGTCCACCTCGCCCTTGTCCCAGTAGCGGCGCTTGGGCTCGTAGAAGAGCACCGGGTCGTCGCTCTCGATGGCCTGCTGGATCATCCAGTACGCGTCCTCGGCGTTGGAGCAGCAGACGACCTTGAGGCCGGCGGTGTGCGCGAAGTACGCCTCGTTCGACTCACTGTGGTGCTCGACTGCGCCGATGCCGCCACCCACGGGGATGCGGATGACCATCGGCAGCTTCACCTTGCCGAGCGAGCGCGCCCGCATCTTGGCGACCTGGCTGACGATGTGGTCGAACGCGGGGTAGATGAACCCGTCGAACTGGATCTCCACGACCGGCCGGTAGCCGCGCAGCGCCATGCCGATGGCGGTGCCGACGATGCCGGCCTCCGCGAGCGGGGTGTCGATGACCCGGTCCTCGCCGAAGTCCTTCTGGAGGCCGTCGGTGACGCGGAAGACGCCGCCGAGCTTGCCGATGTCCTCACCCATGAGGACGACCTTGGGGTCGCGCTCCATGGCGGCCCGCAGGCCGTTGTTGATGCCCTTGGCAATGGTCATGGTGCCCATGTCAGTGGCTCCCCTCACCCTCGAAGCCGGCATGGTAGGCAGCGAACTCGGCGCGCTCGGCCTCGACCAGCGGGTGAGGCTCGACGTAGATGTGGTCGAACATCGAGTCGCCACTGGGGTCGGGCATGCTCAGGCAGCCCTCGCGGACCTCGGCGGCGAGCGCGTCCGCCTCGCGGTCGATGGCCTCGAAGAACTCGTGGTCGGCCTTCTTCTCGTGCACCAGGTAGGCCTTGAGCCGCTCGATCGGGTCGCGGTGTTTCCACACCTCGACCTCCGCGGAGACGCGGTACTTCGTCGGGTCGTCCGAGGTCGTGTGGGCACCCATGCGGTAGGTGTAGGCCTCGACGAAGGTGGGGCCCTGTCCAGAGCGGGCGGCGTTGAGCGCCTGGGTGGCCACGGCATAGACGGCCAGCACGTCGTTGCCGTCCACGCGCACACCGGGGAAGCCGAAGCCGCGGGCGCGCTGGTAGAGCGGGATGCGCGTCTGGCGCTCGTTGGGCTCGGAGATGGCCCACTGGTTGTTCTGGCAGAAGAAGACGACCGGCGCGTTGTTGACCGCCGCATAGACGAACGCCTCGTTGACATCGCCCTGGGCGCTGGCTCCGTCACCGAAGTAGGCGATCACCGCCGCGTCGCGCTCGGCGTCGCCCGTGCCCACGTCGCCGTCGCGCTGGATGCCCATCGCGTAGCCGGTCGCGTGCAGCGTCTGCGCGCCGATGACGATCGTGTAGAGGTGGAAGTTCTTCTCGTTGGGGTCCCAGCCACCGTGGTTGACCCCGCGGAACAGGCCCAGCAGGTTGAGCGGGTTGACCCCGCGGCACCAGGCCACGCCGTGCTCGCGGTAGGTCGGGAAGGCATAGTCCTGGGGACGCATGGCGCGGCCGGAGCCGACCTGGGCGGCCTCCTGCCCGAGAAGCGAGGCCCAGATGCCGAGCTCGCCCTGGCGCTGCAGGGCGGTGGCCTCGGCGTCGACCCGGCGGATCAGGACGAGGTCGCGGTAGAACCCGCGCAGGTCCTCGTCGCTCAGGTCCTCGAGGTAGTGGTCGTACTCGGCGTTCTCGACGCGCTGACCCTCCGGGGTGAGGAGCTGGACCATCTCGGGTCCGCCGTCACCCACCTCGGGCACTGGGGCGATGAGCTCGGCCAGCACGTCGTCCTCGGCGGGACGGGTGCTGGCTGCGCTGCCGGAACTGGCGACTGCGTTGTCGCTCACAGGCACTCCTTCTTCCTCCGGTGCCGCGGATGACGGCATCGTCGGCTCGGGCCGCGGTCACCCGGGCGGGGTCTCCGCTGCTGGATCATGCGGCAGGCTGGTCCCGCCGTGGGTGACGGCGTTCACATGTGGGCCTTGCTGCGCCCAAGATATCCGCCTCACCGAAAATCTCAGAATCCGGACTCCTCCACACCCCGGCCAGCGAGGGAGTGGGTCAGGAGAGCTGGGACTGGGTGCGCCAGAGGTCGATGCCCGCCTCGACGGCGTCGCGGTCGATCTGCTCCAGCTCGGCGTCGGAGAACCGCAGGTTGGCCACGGCTGCCGCCGAGTCCTCGAGCTGGGCCACAGACGAGGCGCCGATGAGCACCGAGGTGACCCGCTCGTCGCGCAACGCCCACGCCAGCGCCATCTGCGCGAGCGACTGCCCACGCTCCTGCGCCAGGTCGTTGAGCTTGCGGACGTGGGTGAGGGCCTCGTCCGACAGCAGGTCGGGCGACAGGGACTTGCCCTGGCTCGCCCGCGAACCCTCCGGTATGCCGGCGAGGTACTTGTCCGTGAGCATCCCCTGCGCCAGCGGGCTGAACGCGATGCAGCCGATCCCGCGCTCGCCGAGGGTGTCGAGCAGGCCTCCCTCGATCCAGCGGTTCACCATCGAGTACGAGGGCTGGTGGATGAGCAGCGGGACGCCCATCTCCTCGAGCAGGTCGGCGGCGCGGGCGGTGAGCTCAGGGCCGTAGCTGGAGATCCCGGCATACAGCGCCTTGCCCTGCTTGACGATGGACGCAAGCGCCCCCATCGTCTCCTCGAGCGGGGTGTCGGGGTCGGGCCGGTGGCTGTAGAAGATGTCGACGTAGTCGAGGCCGGTGCGCTGGAGCGTCTGGTCGAGGCTGGCGACCAGGTACTTGCGCGAGCCGCCGTCGCCGTAGGGCCCCGGCCACATGTCCCAGCCGGCCTTGGAGCTGATGACGAGCTCGTCGCGATAGGGCTTGAAGTCTGCCGCCAGGTGGCGGCCGAAGTTGGCCTCCGCGGCGCCGTAGGGGGGCCCGTAGTTGTTGGCCAGGTCGAAGTGGGTGATGCCGATGTCGAAGGCGCGCCGCAGGATCGCGCGCTGGGTCGCGAACGGCTTGTCGTCACCGAAGTTGTGCCACAGGCCCAGCGAGACAGCAGGCAGGCGCAGGCCGCTCTGGCCGACCTTGCGGTAGGGCATGGGGCCGTAGCGGTCAGGGTGGGCGAGGTACGGGGGGAGCCAGGTGTCGACCATGGCGCCCAGTCTGCCTGCCGTCGTGGCCGGCGGCAGCCCGGGGCCCGGCTAGGAGCCGAGGAACTCCCCGGCCACCCGGATGAGGGTGTCGTTGGCATCCGTCTCGCCGATGGTGGCGCGGACCCCGTCGCTGCCGTACTGCCGCAGCGTCAGCCCGGCCTCCTGGGCGGCCGCGGCGAACTCGCCGGAGCGCTCGCCCAGCCCGAACCAGACGAAGTTCGCCTGCGTGTCGGGGATCGACCACCCCTGGCCGCGCAGCGCTTCGACGACCCGGGTGCGCTCCGCCACGAGGGCGTCCACCCGCTCCTTGAGCTCGTCGAAGGCCGCCAGGGAGGCCACCGCCGCGGCCTGCGCGATGGAGCTCACGCCGAAGGGCACTGCGGTCTTGCGCAGAGCCGCGGCCACGGGTGGGTGCGCCACGGCATACCCGACGCGCAGGCCGGCCAGGCCGTACGCCTTGGAGAAGGTGCGCAGCACCATCACGTTGGGGCGGTCGCGGTAGAGCTCGAGGCTGCGGGGTGCGTCCTCGCCGGTGACGAACTCGACGTAGGCCTCGTCGACCACCACGAGCACGTGGCTGGGGACGGCGTCGAGGAACCGCTCCAGCTCGGTGTGGGTCACCATCGGGCCGGTGGGGTTGTTGGGCGTGCAGACGATGACGAGCTTGGTGCGGTCGGTGACCGCGGCGAGCATGGCGTCGAGCTGGTGCCGGGCCTGGTCGTCGAGGGGGACCTGGACGCTGGTCGCCCCGGCCAGCGCGACGACGATCGGGTAGGCCTCGAAGGACCGCCACGCGTAGACGACCTCGTCGCCGGGGTCGCAGGTGGCCTGGACGATCTGCCCGAGCACACCTACAGACCCCGTGCCGGTGGCCAGGTGCTCAGCGGGCACGCCGAGGCGGTCGGCCAGCGCCTGCGTGAGCGCGGTGACCGCCATGTCGGGGTAGCGGTTGACAGCGCCGGCGGCGTCGCGGATGACGTCGAGCACCGACGGTAGGGGCGGGTAAGGGTTCTCGTTGGAGGAGACCTTGTATGCCGTGACCCCCTCGGGCGCGGACGCAGGCTTGCCGGGGACGTAGGCCGGCACCTGGTCGAGGGCCGCGCGCAGTCGGACGTCGCTGTCGCTCATGGGGTCACTGTATGCGGCGCGTCGGCGGGCTCACTCGTCGCTGTCCGGGATGACCCAGTGCAGGATCATCGAGACGACCGTGATGACCAGGGCGCCGAGGATGGCGTCCCAGAAGAAGTGCCGGATCGTGAACGAGAGCCCCAGCGGCTGGGAGAGCCACTCGGTGAGCTGGAGCATGAAGGCGTTGACGACGAACGTGAACAGCCCCAGCGTCAGGATGATGAACGGGAAGCTGAGGAACTTCGCGATCGGCTTGACGACGGTGTTGACGAGCCCGAAGACGAGTGCCACCAGGATGACGGTCCCGAACGTCGAGCCGAGCTTGCCCCCGCCGAACGAGATCCCCGGGACCAGCCACGCCGCGGCCCACAGGGCGATCGCGTTCACCGCGATCTTGATGAGGAAGCGCATGCCCCGATGGTGCCAGAACGGCGGCGTCTAGACGTGGCGGCGGGAGGTCACCACCCTGAACCGGTTGGCCACGAAGGCCGCGTCGACGTAGGCCGCGTTCGCCGCGGGGTTGGCGCCCGTGCCGTGCAGGTCCGAGAACGCCGCCGTCTGGTTGACGAACACCGGCCCCGTGAGGTTCTCCGAGAGCGCCACTCCGGCATCGGCCGCAGCGTCGCGTGCCGCGTCGAGCACGTCCTCGGACGTCGAGTAGACCGCCGCCGTCATCGCCCCGTGCTCGCGCACCGTGTCGCGGAACTGCGCCAGCGACTGGTCCGTGCCGGCGGTGGCGATGAGGAAGCCGACCGGCCCGAAGCACTCCTGGGTGTAGACGTCCTCACGGCTCGCGTCCATGCTCACCAGCCCCGGGGCCCGGACCACTGCCTCGGGGTATGCCGGGTGGGTCACCTCGCGCGAGTCCAGCACGACCGTGCCGCCCGCCTCCTCGGCGAGGGCAGCCAGCCCGGCGGCGTTGGCGCGCACGCCGTCGTTGACCGTCGCGCCGAGCAGCTCCACGGCCTTGGCATCGTCACCGGTCAGCTTGCCCACCGCCGCCGCCAGCCGGGCCCCGAAGTCCTCGAACGACACCGTCCCCTCGTCCGTCGCGATCCCGTCACGCGGCACGTAGAGGTTCTGGGGTGTCGTGCACATCTGCCCGGAGTACAGCGTCAGCGAGAACGCCAGGTTGCCCAGGACCCCACGCAGGTTGTCGGTGGAGTCGACGACGACGGTGTTGACCCCGGCCTTCTCGGCATAGACCAGCTGACCGCGAGCGGCGCCGTTCTCCTCCAGCCAGGCGCCGAACGCGGGCCCACCCGTGTAGTCGACGATCCGGACCTCGGGCCGCTCGGCGAGCACCTTCGCGAGCCCCTCGCCAGGCGCGTCGGGGGCGAGCTGGACCAGGTCGGCGCTGAAGCCGGCGTCCGCGAGCACCTCGCGGCATACGGCGACGGAGAGGGCGAGCGGCAGCACCGCCCGCGGGTGCGGCTTGACCACGACGGGGTTGCCGGTGACCAGGGACGCGAACAGGCCCGGGTAGCCGTTCCAGGTGGGGAAGGTGTTGCAGCCGACGACGACAGCCACCCCGCGGGGCACGACGCGGTAGTCCTTCTGCATGCGGATGGGGGCCGGGTTGCCCTGCCTGTCGCGCCCGGGCTTCTCCCACACCACGGAGGCGGGGATCCGCTCCTGCTCGACGAGGCCTGCAACGATCGACTCGAGGGCGCGGTCCTGCGCGTGCGGTCCGGCCGCCTGGAACGCCATGACGAACGGCTGCCCGGTCGTGTGCATCACCGCGTGAGCCATCTCGAACGAACGCTGGTTGATCCGCTCCACGATCTCGACGCAGACCGCGGCTCGGGTGCGCGCACCGGCGTCGCGCCAGGCTGGCATCGCGTCGGCGGCCGCCGTGAGCGCGGCGTCGAGGTCGAGGTGGGGATAGGTGATGCCGAGCGCAGGCCCGTAAGGCGAGACCTCCTCGCCCACCCACTGACCGTCCGTGCGCACGTCGCCGAGACCGCCGAAGGCGTTGTCCCGCAGCGCCTCGTAGGCCGCGAGCCCGGCCTCCGCGGCCCCCTCGCCGTAGACCCGCGGCGAGGGCGACTCGGGGTACCGCGAGTAGTAGGAGCGGGCGGCGAGCGCCGCAGCTGCCTCGTCGAGAACCGACTGGTGCTTGTCGACGAAGGGATGGGAGGCGGGCGCCGTTGCCGTAGTCATGGCCTCATCGTACGAGCGCGCATCTGACAGTCGAAATGTCGTTCTGCGAGACTGCGTCACATGACGACGCCGCCTGGACCCAGCCATGTCTCCGTGGTCGGCGCGGGCGCGATGGGTGCCGGCATCGCCCAGGTGGCCGCCATGGCCGGCCACCCCGTCACCCTGGTGGACGCCGTCACCGGGGCGGCCGAGGACGGTGTCGCCCGCATCATCGCCGGACTCCAACGCCTCGAGGCCAAGGGCCGGATCGACTCCGCCCGGCTCGAGGCCGTCGCCCAGGCTCTGAGCACGGTGACCCACGTCGCCGAGCTGCCCCCGTCCGCCGTGGTCGTCGAGGCGGTCCGCGAGGACCTGGGCGTCAAGCAGCAGCTGTTCGCCGAGCTCGCCGCCCACCAGCCCGCCGACACCATCCTGGCGAGCAACACCTCGAGCCTGGACATCACCGCGATCGCCGAGGCGGTGCCGGACCCCGCGCGCGTGCTCGGTCTGCACTTCTTCAACCCACCGCCGGTCATGCGCCTGGTCGAGGTCGTGCGGGGCGCGCACACCAGCGACACCGTCGTGACCACCGCCACCGAGCTCATGACGGCCTGGGGCAAGACGCCGGTGCGCTGCGCCTCCACACCCGGCTTCATCGTCAACCGGGTGGCCCGCCCGTTCTACGGCGAGGCCCAGCGCCTGCTGATGGCCGGGGTCGCCGACGCGGCCACCCTCGACGAGGCGCTGCGTCGCGCCGGGTTCCGGATGGGGCCACTGGAGCTCACCGACCTCATCGGCCAGGACGTCAACCTCGCGGTGGGCACGAGCGTGTGGGAGCAGACCGACCATGACCCGCGCTACGAGCCGACCGCCGTGCAGCGCGACCTGGTGGCCGCCGGCCGGCTGGGGCGCAAGACCGGCGAGGGCATCTATCGGTATGCCGCCGACGGCACCATGCGCGACGCCGTACCCGACGAGCGGCGGCTCGAGGAGCTCGTGGGCGGCCCGGTGGAGACCGACCCCGTCGCCAGGACGGTCGCGATGCTCGTCAACGAGGCGGTCGACCTGGTCCACCGCGGTGAGGCCACGGCCGACGACGTCGACACCGCGATGCGCCTGGGGACCAACTACCCCCGCGGCCCGCTCGAGTGGGGCGCCGAGATCGGGTATGCCGTCGTCGCCGAGCAGCTGGCCACCCTCGACCGCGCCTTCCCCGGGGGCCGGTACCGGCCCAGCCCGGCCCTGGCTGCGAGGGTGGACCTGTGAGCGAGCCGCACGACAGCGCCCCAGCCGACCTGAGCCACGTGCTGCGGATGTGGGAGGACGACGAGGCCTCCCGCGCACTGGGGATGGACGCGGTGGTCATCGAGGTCGACCACGCTGTGGTCCGGATGACCGTCACGACCGAGATGGTCAACGGTCACGACATCGCCCACGGCGGCTACATCTTCACGTTGGCCGACTCGACCTTCGCCCTGGTCTGCAACTCGCGAGGACACCTCACCGTGGCCGCCGGCGCGGACATCACCTTCGTGAGCTCGGCCCGGCGCGGGGACGTCCTCGTCGCCGAGGGACGGGCTCGCACGGCATACGGGCGCAGTGGCCTCACCGACGTGACGGTGACCAGGGAGTCCGACGGTGCGGTGGTGGCCGAGTTCCGCGGTCGGTCGCGCCAGCTACGGTGACCCTATGCGCGTCCTCGTCACCGGCGGTGCCGGCTACATCGGGTCCCACACCGTCGTCCAGCTCGTGGCGGCGGGCCACGATGTCGTCGTCGTGGACAACTTCTCCAACGCCAAACCGACCGTCGTCCCCCGGCTCGAAGCCCTGACCGGCGGTCCGCTGGAGGTGCACGCGTTCGACCTGACCGACCGCGACAAGACCGAGTCGCTGTTCAGCGAGCGCCAGTTCGACGCAGTGGTGCACTTCGCGGGGCTCAAGGCGGTGGGCGAGAGCGTCGAGATCCCGCTCGAGTACTACCAGACCAACCTCGACTCCACGTTCGCCCTCGTGCGGGCCATGCAGCGGCACGGATGCTTCCGCCTCGTCTTCTCCTCGTCCGCCACCGTCTATGGCGAGCACGCGCCGGTCCCTATGCGCGAGGACCTCCCGACGTCGGCGACGAGTCCCTACGGCTGGACCAAGGTCATGATCGAGCAGGTCCTGCGCGACGTCGCGAAGACCGACGAGCGGTGGCGGATCGCGCTGCTGCGCTACTTCAACCCGGTGGGAGCGCACGCGTCGGGCACCATCGGCGAGGACCCGTCCGGCATCCCCAACAACCTCATGCCGTTCATCGCGCAGGTGGCCGTGGGCAAGCTCGACAAGCTGCGGGTGTTCGGCAACGACTACGACACCCCCGACGGCACGGCGATGCGCGACTACATCCACGTCGAGGACCTGGCGGCGGGCCATCTGGCCGCACTGACCAGGCTGGGCAGCACCGACGAGCGCGTCTCCACCTGGAACCTCGGCACTGGTCAGGGCACGTCGGTGCTCGAGGTGCTGCATGCCTTCGAGGCCGCGTGCGGTCGCGAGCTGCCCTACGAGATCGTGGGGCGCCGCGCGGGTGACATCGCCGCCTCGTACGCCGACCCGAGCCGGGCTCAGTCCGAGCTGGGCTGGAGGGCCACGCGCACTATCGAGGACATGTGTGCCGACCAGTGGCGGTGGCAGGAGGCCAACCCGCTCGGATACCCGGACTGACATGGCGACTACCCCGACCGGTCCGGCTCGCGCCGCTGGGCCTTACCGCGTCGTCGTCGTCTGCACCGGCAACATCTGCCGCTCGCCGATGGGCGAGTTCATCCTGCGCGAGCGCTTCGCCGAGGCCGGGCTCGGCCACCGCGTCGTGGTCGAGTCCGCCGGCACGCACTCCTGGGAGGTGGGCAACCCGGCCGACCCGCGCACGCTGGCCGTGCTCGAGCGCAACGGCCACGCCGACTTCGGCGGCGCCGACCATGTGGCCCGCCAGTTCGAGCGGGCGTGGTTCGACCAGGTGGACCTCGTCCTGGTGGCCGACCGCGGGCACCAACGCGACCTGACCCGGCTCGCCCGCACCGACGAGCAGCGCGCGAAGGTGCGGCTCTTCCGGTCGTTCGACCCCGAGTCGGCCCGGGCGGGCGACCTCGAGATGGACGACCCGTGGTACGGCCAGGACGACGCGTTCGACCAGACCTATGCCGAGGTCACGGCCGCCGCCGACGGCGTCGTCGACCACGTCCGCCGCGCCCTCGACCACCATCGGAATAGTCGAATCCGCAATTAGGTTCTGCGGGCATGACCACCATGTCGCGCCGAGTCGGGCCTGCGCGAGCTCGTCGCCGAGCGACCCACCGACGGCTACGTGCACCGGCTGCTCGGCCGGACTCTCCAATGGCAGGGACGCCACGACGACGCTCGACAGCACCTGGCCCTGGCCGAGGTCCTGGAGGTGTTCGAGCGGCCCAGCGCCTACGGTGAGCGGAGGGCTTCGGCGCCGCCTGACGCGGGGCGCTCCGGCGGGTGGTCGACCGGCTGTCCCAGACCCTGCTCGAGCACCTGTCCTTCGAGGAGGACGAGCTCGTCCCGGCGCTGGACCGCTATTGCTTCGGCTGAGGGCCCCCGAAGCCGAGGTTCAGCGGCCGCCCTCGAGGTTCCGATCGCGCTGGGCCACGCCGGCGGTCCCGTAGGGGTAGTCGTCGGGACGCGGCGCGCTGACCTCCGAGAGCCTCTGGAGCTGCTTGGCAGAGAGGTCGAGGTCGGCCGCGCCCAGGTTGTCGGTGAGCTGCTCGACCGTCCGCGCGCCCAGGATCACCGAGGTCACGGCCGGCTGGGCTGCCACCCATGCCAAGGCGACCTGCGCCCGCGACACACCGAGCTCGTCGGCGACCTCACCCACTGCATCCACGACGGCCCAGGTCCGTTCCTGGGCGTTGCGCGGACCCCAGGCCTCCATGCCCCGCTCCGGGTCCTCGCCCAGTCGGGACTCGCCCTGGGGTCGCTGGTCGCGCTGGTACTTGCCGGTGAGCCAGCCGCCGGCGAGCGGCGACCAGGGCAACAGCCCGAGACCGGCGTCGAGGCAGGCGGGCACGACCTCGTGCTCGATGTCGCGGACCAGCAGGTTGTACTGCGGCTGCAGCGTCGCCGGCGCGCTCCAGCCGTGCGCCCGAGCCGTCAGCGCCGCCTTGGTGACCTGCCACCCGAGGTAGTTCGAGAAGCCGTAGTACGAGATCTTGCCGGCGGTCACCGCATCGGCGAGGAACCGCAGGGTCTCCTCGATCGGCGTCACGGCGTCCCAGGCGTGCATCTGGTAGAGGTCGATGTGCTCGACCCCGAGGCGCCGCAGCGAGTCGTCGAGCGCCTGGCGCAGATGCCGGCGCGACAGCCCCAGGTCGTTGGGCCCGTCTCCCATCGGGAAGCGCCCCTTGGTAGCGAGTACGAGCTGGCGGGCCTCCGTCGGATGTGCGGCGAGCCAGCGACCGATGATCTCCTCGGACACGCCCTTGCTGTAGACGTCGGCCGTGTCGACGAAGTTGCCGCCGGACTCGACGAACGCCTCCAGCACCGCCCCCGATGCTCGCTCGTCCGCCTCCGAACCGAAGGTCATGGTGCCGAGGCACTGTGTGGAGACGACAGTGCCGCTGTTTCCCAGAGTCGTGAAGCGCATACCTGCCACCGTATGCCGCGGGCCCGACACCCGCGCGCTGTGCGGCTCCGCGGCATACCGGTGTGCGGCGCAGTCGTCGCGCTCTGGGAGACTGTGACCCATGGCCTCGCTTGCTGACGCGACCCCGCCCATCGCCCTCGGCGCCCTCGACGGGCGGTACCGGGGCGCGGTGGCGCCGCTGGTCGACCACCTCTCCGAGCCGGCGCTCAACCGCGAGCGGCTGCACGTCGAGGTCGAGTGGCTCATCTTCCTCACCACCCACCAGGTGGTCCCCGGCGTCCGAGCGCTCACCGACGACGAGCAGCGGCAGCTACGCCAGGTGGTCGCCGACTTCGGGGCGGCCGAGATCGCCGAGCTGGCCGAGATCGAGCGCGAGACCCAGCACGATGTCAAGGCCGTCGAGTACTTCCTCAAGCGGCGGCTCATGCGGATCGCGCCGCGCGAAGAGGACCGCGGCCTGGCCGAGCTCATCCACTTCTGCTGCACGAGCGAGGACGTCAACAACCTGTCCTACGCGCTCATGGTGAAGGGCGCCGTCACCCAGGTGTGGCTGCCCCGCGCGACCGCCCTCGCCGAGACCGTCGCCACGATGGCCTCCGACCTGCGCGACGTGCCGCTCCTCGCGCACACCCACGGGCAGCCGGCGACGCCGACCACCATGGGCAAGGAGCTCGCCGTCCTCGCGCACCGGCTCGGCCGGCAGCTGCGCCGCGTCGAACGTGCCGACTACCTCGGCAAGCTCAACGGCGCGACCGGCACGTATGGCGCGCACCTCGCCGCCGTCCCGGGTGCCGACTGGCCCGCGCTGAGCAGGGAGTTCGTGGAGTCCCTCGGTCTGCAGTGGAACCCGCTCACCACGCAGATCGAGTCGCACGACTGGCAGGCCGAGCTCTATGCCGACGTGGCCCGCTTCAACCGCATCCTGCACAACCTCTGCACCGACGTCTGGACCTACATCTCGATGGGCTACTTCGCCCAGGTGCGCGGGCAGGGGACGGTCGGCTCCTCGACCATGCCTCACAAGGTCAACCCGATCCGTTTCGAGAACGCCGAGGCCAACCTCGAGGTCAGCAACGCACTGTTCGACGTGCTGGGCTCGACGCTCGTCCAGAGCCGCCTCCAGCGGGACCTGACCGACTCCTCGATGCAGCGGAACATCGGGACGGCGTTCGGGCACTCGCTGCTCGCGATCGACAACGCCGGTCGCGGCCTCGCCGGCTTGGACGCGGTGCCCGAGGCGATGGCCGCCGACCTCGACGCCAACTGGGAGGTGCTGGGCGAGCCGGTGCAGTCGGCCATGCGCGCCCTCGGCGCCCAGGGCGTGGCCGGCATGGAGAACCCCTACGAGCGGCTCAAGGAGCTCACCCGGGGGCGGCGCATCACGGGCGACGACCTGCGCGAGTTCGTCGCCGGTCTCGGCCTGCCCGACGACGTCGCCCAGCGGCTGTCGGAGCTGACGCCCCAGACCTACATCGGCGCCGCTCCCCAGCTGGTCGACTTCCTCGACTGACGGCCTTCCCCCACTGACAGACTTTCTCGACCGACCGGGCGACGGGCAGACTGGCCCCGTGGTCGCTGCCGGATGGGTCGTCCTTGCCGCCGTCTTCCTCGACGAGCTCCTCGCCGCGGCTGCGGCCGCCGTCTGGGGGCACGCAGCGGGGGGTGCGCTGCTGGCCACCGCCATGGTGGTGCTCGTCGTCGCGCTCTGGTGGGGCTTCGCCTCGCCCAAGGCGCCCATGGGTGGACCCGTCGTGCGGCCGGTGACCAAGGTGCTGGTCTTCGGCCTCGCCTCGATAGGTCTCTGGGCTGCTGGTCACCACGGCTGGGCGGTCGGTCTGCTGGTGTTCTCGATCGTGGTCAACGGACTCGCCCAGCTGCCCGCGGTCCGCGGCCTCGCCACCGCGGAGCCGGCGACCCCGCACTGACCGGGCTCGTATCCCGTTCGCCCCGTATGCCGTTCACAGAGCGATGAGCACGTCGGGATGACGTGGGGAGCAGCCAGCGCCCCCAGGGGTCAGACGGTGACCTTGCCGTTCGGGGTGTCGAACGTGACGGCCAGCAGACCCGGAGTGCCGTGCGGGGCCACGAAGGTGAAGTCGATCACCGAGGACGTCTCGTCGGCCGGCAGGTCGAGCCACTCGCGGACGCGCTCGGGGTCGCCGGCGATCTGGAGGTTGTCGATGGTGACCTCGGTGTGCGCCCCCACTGACGGGTGCAGGCTGGGGTCGGCCCACTGGACGAAGAACGGCAGCTGTGGGTCGGAGATCAGCCCCTTGACGCCGAGCTGGCGCCACCGGATCTCGGTGCCGTCCGGGCGGTAGCGGTTGCCGTCGACGGCGTGCCGCCCGATCCGCTCCTCGAACGGGGACAGGTCGTCGACCGCCACGACCCAACCCAGCCAGCCTCCGCCGTTGGCGGAGCGGGCCCGCACGGCCTGGCCGAAGGGCGCCTTGTCGGACGCGGGGTGGTCGAGGACCTCGACGACCTCCACGTATCGGTCGTGCGCCAGCGGAAGGATGATGTTGCGAGTGCCGAACCTCGGGTGCACGCCCCCGTCGACAGGATCCACCCCGATGCGCTTGGACAAGCGCTCAGCTGTCGCGCGAAGACCGTCGTGCTCCGCGGCATACGAAACGTGATCAACTCGCATACCCGACATCGTTACACACCCCAGACAGTGCCCCTGACACGGGTCTGCTCAGTGGTGCTGGCTTGACCTGCGGCGTTGCCGCACCGCCTCGTAGATGACGATCGCAGCCGAGGTGGCGACGTTCAGGGAGTTGGCGCGGCCCACCATGGGGATGCGGACCCTGTATGCCGCGTGGCGCAGCACCTGCTCGGTGAGGCCGTACTTCTCGGCGCCGACGGCGATGGCCACGGGCCCGGTGTAGTCGACGTCGGTGTAGTCGAGATCGGTGTCGGGAGTAGTCGCCACGAGCGCGATGCCCTGCTCGTCGAGCCAGCGCAGCGCCTCACCGGTCGGGTCGCTCGCGACCGGCACGCTGAACACGGTGCCCTTGCTCGAGCGAACCAGGTTGGGGTTGCCCCAGTCGGTCACCGGGTCGGCGGCGATGACGGCCTCGGCCCCCGCTGCATCGGCCGTCCGCAGCATGGCGCCGAGGTTGCCGGGCTTCTCGACGCCCTCGCACAGGACCGTGAGGGCACGAGGCCCCACCTCGAGGTCGGCGCATCGGCGCACAAGCGCGGGCACCACGGCGAGGAAGCCGTCCGGTCCCTCGCGGTAGGCGGCCTTCTCGAAGGCCACGCGCGAGACCTGGACCGTCTCCACGCCGTCGGCGCGCGCCCGCTCCACGACCGCGAGCTGGGACGGCGCGTCCAGCATGAGCTCGGGGCAGTAGTAGACCGACTCCGGCAGGACGCCTGCGTCCAGAGCCAGGGAGAGCTCCTCGAAGCCCTCGACGAGGGTGCGACCGAGCTCTTCGCGGGTGCGGCGGCGGCGCAGCGCCGTCAGCGACTTCAGGCGCGGGTTGGCCGGGGAGGAGATCAGCAGGTCTGGCATGGCGGAGCCCAGTGTGACAGCCCGGAGGCGCTCGCCGGGGAGGCCACCCGGCCGCCCCGTCTCACAGGAGCGACCGCAGCACTGGGACGAGACCGTCCTCGTCGACGTCGAGCGTGACCTCGTCGGCCACCGCCTTGACCGAGTCCGGCGCGTTGCCCATGGCCACGCCCCGGGCCGCCCACTGCAGCATCTCTATGTCGTTGCGCTGGTCACCGACCGCGAGGGTGTGCCGTGGGTCGACACCGAGCCGGCGCCTGAGGATCTCCAGGGCGGAACCCTTCGAGACGCCCTCGGGGTTGAGGTCGAGCCAGGCGCTGAACCCGACTGCGTAGCTCACGCCGTGCAGACCGATCCGCTCGGTCAGCGCGAGGAAGTCCTCGGCCGTGCCGTTGGGTGCCCGGAACGTCACGCGGGTCACGGGGTCGGCGACCAGCTCCTCCCACGGGACCACGCGCAGCTCGCCCTGGAGCTCGCCGTCGGGGAACGGGGCGCTGAGCTTGAACCCCACGCCCAGCTCCTCCACCGCCACCACGGCGTCGGGCCACTCGGCGCGGAGCAGGTCGAGCGCCGGGGCCGGGTCGAAGGTCACCGCCTCGATGATGCGGAAGCCCCGGCGCTCCATGGGGTCCAGCTCGAGGGTGACGGCACCGTTGGAGCACACGGCATACCCGTCGTAGACCCCGAGCTCGTCGAGGACCGTGGTGGTCGCGACGATCGACCGCCCGGTCGAGACGATGAGGTGATGGCCCGCGGCGACCACCTCCTGGACCGCCGCACGCACCGCCGGCGAGAGCTCGCCGGCGTGGTTGATCGTGGTGCCGTCGAGGTCGAGGGCGACCAGGTGGGGGGCGACCGTCATGCCGGTCTGAGGACCTCGAGCCCGAGGAACGGCCGCAGCGCCTGGGGCACGACGACCGACCCGTCGGCCTGCTGGTGGTTCTCGAGGATCGCCACGAGCCAGCGGGTCGTCGCGAGCGTGCCGTTGAGGGTCGCGACGGCGCGGGTGCCCGAGCCGTGCGGGTCGCGCTCGCGGGTGTTGAGCCGCCGGGCCTGGTATGTCGTGCAGTTCGAGGTGGAGGTGAGCTCGCGGTAGCGGCCCTGGGTCGGCACCCAGGCCTCGCAGTCGAACTTGCGCGCCGCCGGTCCGCCGAGGTCGCCGGCCGCGGTGTCGATGACGCGGTAGGGGACCTCGATCTTGGCCAGCATGTCCTTCTCCCAGGACAGGAGCCGCTGGTGCTCGGCGGCGGCGTCCTCGACCCGGCAGTAGGTGAACATCTCGACCTTGTGGAACTGGTGCACGCGGATGATGCCGCGGGTGTCCTTGCCATGCGACCCCGCCTCGCGGCGGTAGCAGGCCGACCACCCGGCATACCGCTTCGGGCCCGCAGAGAGGTCGAGGATCTCGTCGGCGTGGTAGCCGGCCAGGGCGACCTCGGACGTGCCGGTGAGGAACAGGTCGTCGGCCTCGAGCCGGTAGACCTCGTCGGCGTGCTTGTCGATGAACCCGGCACCGGCCATCACGTCGGTCTTGACCAGCGTCGGCGTGATCATCGGCGTGAAGCCGTGCTCGACCGCCTGGGCGATCCCCATGTTCAGCAGGGCCAGCTCGAGGCGCGCGCCCACGCCGGTCAGGAAGTAGAACCGGGACCCGGCCACCTTGGCGCCCCGCTCCATGTCGATGGCCCCGAGCGCCTCCCCGAGCGCCAGGTGGTCGCGCGGCTCGAAGTCGAACTCAGGGATGGCGCCCACGGTCTCGAGCACGGTGTAGTCGTCCTCGCCGCCGACCGGCACGCCGTCCTCGACGATGTTGCCGATCTGGCGGACCAGGAGGTCGAGCTGCGCCTCGGCCGCCTCGGCTTCGGCCTGCAGGGTCTTGACCCGCGCCGACATCTCCTTGGACCGGGCGAGCAGGGCCTGCTTCTCGTCACCGCTGGCCTGAGCGACCTGCTTGCCGAAGGACTTCTGCTCGGCCCGGAGCTGCTCGAACTCGGTCAACGAGGAGCGGCGGACCTGCTCGGCCTTGAGGATCGTGTCGACGATCCCCTCATCCTCACCACGGGCGCGCTGGCTCGCCCGGACCCGGTCCGGGTCCTCGCGCAGGAGCTTGATGTCGATCACCGGGCCAGCCTATCGAGGCCTGGTCAGGCGCCGACGTCGACCAGATGGTGGGCCAGGTCGTGCAGGAAGTACTGGCCCAGGGTCAGCACGGTGAACTGCGAGCCGTTGCTGCGCAGCCCCCGCCGGTCCCACTGGACGTCGCCCACCTCGTCGAAGGCGGAGGATGCTCGAGCAGCCGCCTCGGCCAGAGCGGCGGCAACCACGCCAGGGTCCTGCTCTGCATAGCCCTCCTGGACCGCGGTGGCGTCCTGGTCCCAGTTCTCGAACCGCGGGTCGTCCTCGGCGAGCATGAGCCGCACACGGGCCTCGAACACACGGCATACGTCCCGCACGTGGCACCCGTACTCCAGAGGCGACCAGACGCCCGGCTCCGGACGCCGACGCACGTCAGGTCGTGACAGCACCGCGGGCCAGGGGCCGGTCAGGGACAGGACGCGCTCCGCCACCTCCGGAGCCTGGACGGCAGAAGCCTCGAACCCGCACTCGGGACAAGCGCGGGCGATGGTCCACGTCCAGTCCTTGGTGTCGGCGACCACCGCCTCGCTGCCGCTGGTCTGCACGTCACCGGTCCGCTCGTCGCCCATGGCGCAAAGGTATGCCGCCAGCGAACCGTGCGAGCGGGCGCCGTGCGTGAGGTAGCGTCGGCCCGTGCTTCACGACCATGCCGGCTGGCTCACCATCGGCGCCATCGCCCTCGTCCTGATCGTGGCACTGGGCATCGCCGGGTGGGCTGCGGCGCGGCCCCGGCGAGGTGGCGACGGCTCGACCAGGCCCGGCCGCTGGGGACGGCGTCCCCACCGCAACGAGTTCCGCCCTGAGGGCACCGTGGCCGACGACACCCCCCGGCGCCGGGCGGCAGTGATCGTCAACCCCACGAAGTTCGACAACCTCGAGTCCGTGCAGCGACGCATCACCGCGCGGTGTCGAGAGCTCGGCTGGCAGGAGCCGTTGTTCATCAGCACGACCGAGGACGACCCCGGCACGGGCCAGGCCAAGGAGGCGCTGTCCCAGGGCGTCGACCTGGTCTGCCCGTTGGGCGGGGACGGCACCGTGCGCTCTGTCGCCGCCGGACTGGTCGGCACGGACACCCCGATGGGCCTGCTGCCCGGGGGCACCGGCAACCTGCTGGCCCGCAACCTCGACCTGCCGGTGGACGACCTCGACGACGCGCTCCGCGTGGCTCTCACTGGTCAGAACAAGCGCATCGACGCCGGTGAGCTGACCCTCGACGCGTCCGGCGAGCACGAGCGGCCGCAGCGCCACGTCTTCGTCGTCATGGCCGGACTCGGCTTCGACGCGGCGATCATGGCGGGTGCGCCCGAACGTCTCAAGGCGACGGTCGGACCGGCGGCGTACGTCGTGTCGGGAGCCAAGAACCTGCGTGGACCCCAGTTCAAGGTGCGCATCCAGGTGGACGAGCAGGAGGAGTTCAGCCGACGCACCCGCACGGTGGTGGTGGGCAACTGCGGCCGGCTGCTCGGCGGGCTCGTCCTGATGCCTGAGGCCGTGCTCGACGACGGGCTGCTCGACACCGTCATCCTCTCCCCGCAGGGCGTCGTGGGCTGGGCGGCCGTGGCAGCACGGATCGCCTCGCAGCGGCGCAAGGGCCACGAGCGCGTCGACCACCACACGAGCACGCAGATCCAGGTGCGCGCGGACCGGGCGCAGGAGGTCCAGATCGACGGCGACCCCATCGGCAAGGCCATGGCCATCTCGGCACGGGTGCTGCCCGGGGCCCTGGTCGTCCGAGTCGGCGCAGGCAGCTGAGCCCCACGGGGCTGTTCGCTGGGTGAACCCTGCCTCCAGGCACTACGTTCTCCCCATGTCTCGGATCCACCGCCAGGACGGCGTCGACCTGCTCACCCGGGCCATCGCGCCCGGAGTCGTCGTCTGGGGGGTCATCGTCGGTATCGGCCTGCTGCTCAAGGGGCCGCTGCTCCCCCTGTCTCGTGACGAGGAGTCCGTCAACAAGGACCTCGCGAGCCACCGCACCGCAACCTGGAACTCCATCACGGCGGTCTGGTCCCACCTGGGCAACACCGAGATCGTCATCGGCGTCTGTGTCGTGATGACGGCCATCCTGCTGTGGCGCACGCGCAGCTGGCGGCTCTCGGTGACCCCGGCCATCGCGATCGCCCTCCAGGCCACGATCTTCGTCATCGCCACCCACGTCATCGGGCGCCCCCGGCCACACGTGACCGAGCTGGACCCCGCTCCCCCGACCTCGAGCTATCCCAGCGGGCACGTGGGCGCCTCGTTCGCGCTCTACCTCACCCTCACGCTGCTCGCCATGGCCATCAAGCGCGCCTGGCTGCGATGGCTCACCTCGGTGGTGTGCATGCTCGTCCCGCTGCTGGTGTCCTATGCCCGGCTCTACCGCGGCATGCACCACGTCACCGACGTCGTCGTCGGCATGGCGAACGGCGTCGTCTGCGCGCTCCTTGCCTACGGCTGGTACCGCCACCGGCAGCAGGAGGAGTCGCCCGAGCGGGTCAAGAGCACCGAACCGACGCCCGCTGTCGCCGCCTGAGCGGTGGCGTGAGCCCGCTCAGCGCAGGGTCGGCCTCCACTCACGTGACGCGTGCGCCCGCTGGGCCCCGGTGACATGATCGGAACGTGTCCGAGCAGGCGAGGCGAAACGCCCAGACCATCAGCTACCCCGCAGCCGTGAGGTCGACCTCCAGGTCGCCGATCGAGGCGGCCGACCCGCACGTGGTCGTGCTCTTCGGCGCCACCGGGGACCTGGCCCGGCGCAAGCTCCTCCCGGGACTGGCACACCTGGACGTCTCAGAGCTGGCGCCCGAGATGCGGCTCGTGGCCACCTCGCTGGACGACCTCGACGCCGAGGGCTTCCGCGCTTTCGCCAAGCAGGCATTCGACGAGTTCACCCACCGGCCGCTCACCCAGGAGCAGTGGGACTCCTTCGCGAGCACCCTGACCTACGTTCCCCAGACGGCCGGCCCCGAGGCGCTGGCCAAGGCCGTCGCGGAGGCCGAGGCCGAGCTCGGCCCGGACGTGCGGCGCCTGCACTACCTGTCCGTGCCCCCCAAGGCTGCGGTCAACGTCATCACGATGCTGCGCGAGGCCGGACTCGTCGAGCGCTCCCGCGTCGTCATGGAGAAGCCCTTCGGCACCGACCTGGCGAGCGCGATCGCACTCAACGACCAGGTGCACGAGACGTTCGACGAGAGCCAGGTCTTCCGGATCGACCACTTCCTGGGCAAGGAGGCGGCCCAGAACATCCTGGCGTTCCGCTTCGCCAACGGGCTGTTCGAGCCCATCTGGAACCGCAACTTCATCGACCACGTGCAGATCGACATCCCCGAGACCCTGGGCCTGGACCAGCGGGCCAACTTCTACGAGTCCACCGGCGCCTACAAGGACATGGTGGTGACGCACCTGTTCCAGGTCATGGCGTTCGTGGCGATGGAGCCTCCGACGGCCTTGGAGCCGCGCTCCATCAGCGAGGAGAAGAACAAGGTCTTCCGCTCCCTGCTGCCGATCGAGCCGGCCAACGTCGTGCGCGGCCAGTTCGCCGGTTACACCTCGCTCGACGGGGTGGCGCCGGACAGCGACACCGAGACCTTCATCGCTTTGCGCGTGGGCCTGGACAACTGGCGCTGGGCCGGCGTGCCGTTCTACCTGCGGACCGGCAAGCGGATGGCCGAGGGTGCCCGCATCATCTCGATCGCCTTCAAGGAGGCGCCGCGGACGATGTTCCCGGCGAACTCGGGGGTGGGGTCGGCCGGACCTGACCACCTGACCTTCGACCTCGCCGACGAGTCCAAGGTGTCGCTCTCGTTCTATGGCAAGCGGCCCGGACCCGGCATGCGGCTGGAGAAGCTGTCGATGCAGTTCTCCACCCAGGAGACCGAGCGCGCCGGTGACGTGCTCGAGGCCTACGAGCGGCTGATCCTCGACGCGATGCGCGGTGACCACACGCTGTTCACCACCGCGGAGGGCATCGAGAGCCTGTGGGAGCGCTCGGCGCCGCTGCTGGAGAACCCACCCGAGGTCAAGCCCTACGGGGTCGGCACCTGGGGTCCGAACGCGATCCACCAGCTCATCGCGCCGCACGCCTGGCGGCTACCGTTCGAGCGGGCCTGGCGCGAGAAGAAGTAAGCGTTCCTACACGCTGCGCAGCGAGCGCAGCCAGGCCCGAGCCTCGCCGAACGCCTCGTCGCTGGTGTGCGGCGTGACGCGCACCGCCGTGCCGTGCGCGGCCGGGTAGCTGCCGAGGAAGCGCACCTCCGCGCACACCCGCTTCAGCCCCAGCAGCGCCTCGCCCACCCGCTCGTCGAGGACGTGGCCCTCGATGTCGATGGAGAAGCAGTAGCTGCCCATCGAGTCCTTGGTGGGCCGGGACTCCAGGCGGGACATGTTGATACCGCGGACCGCGAACTGCTCCAGCAGCTCGAGCAGGCCACCGGCGTGGTCGTCGCGCTGGAACAGGACCAGCGTCGTCTTGTCGGCCCCGGTGCGCTCGGGAAGGACACCCGGCCGCGAGACCAGCACGAACCGGGTCACGGCCGCGGAGTTGTCACCGATGTTCTCGGCGAGCACCTGCAGACCGTGGTCGGTGGCCGCGACCGGTGCGCAGACCGCCGCGTCGTATGCCGCGTGCCCGCCGCCGTCGCCCAATGCGGCCGCGGCGGCGGCGGTGGACAGGGTCGGGACGTAGACCGCGCCCGGAAGCTTGGCGTCCATCCAGCCGCGCACCTGCGCCCACGCGTGGCTGTGGGTGCCGACCGCACGGACGTCGCCAAGCGCCATACCGGGCCGCGCAGCGAGGACGAAGGTGATCGGGACGAGCACCTCGGCCACCACCACCAGGGGGTCACCACTGGACAGGGCGTCGAGGGTGGCGCTCACGCCGCCCTCCACAGAGTTCTCGATCGGCACCATCGCGCCGTCGACCTCGCCGTCGCGCAGGAGAGTGAGGGCGGCGTCGACCGACCCGCACGGCCGGTGCTCGGCACCCGCCGCAGGCGGCCAGGCGTCCAGCGCCATCTGGGTGAACGTGCCCGCCGGCCCGAGGTAGGCGTAGGTCGTCATGCCTTCTCCTGTCCGGTGCGCGCCGAGGCCAGCGCCTGCTGCTCCTCGGGGGTCAACGTGGCGTCGGAGGCGCCCCCGACGACGCCCTTGGCATAGGTGCGCGACTCGCCGCGGGCGTGGATCGAGGAGAAGACCAGGCCGTCGCCGCGGTCGTCGACGACGGCGGCGCTGAAGGACAGCCGCCCACCCATGTCGCCGAACGCGTCGTAACGGACGACCGCCACATGTCTCAGCGCCTGGGCGATGTCGGCACGCAGGGCGGCCAGGTCGCCCGAGCCCACGGGCCGCTGGCCCTCGTACTGACGGAGCCGGGCGCCCACCCTCGCCAGCCGGGTCAGGGCAGCCGCGGCCACCGCGAGCGCCACCACGGCGACGCCGAGCGCGAGGGTGGAGGTCGTCTGCGGGTCGGGCACGACGTCAGCGTATTAGGGCCGCGTCGATAGAGTCGACGCGATATGGAACTCCACCTCCTGACCGTGGCCATCGTCTTCGCCGCCATCTTCGTGGTCGAGCTTCCTGACAAGACGTTCATCGCTACGCTCGTGCTGGCGACGCGGTTCCGTCCGCTGTTCGTCTGGATCGGGGTCTCGCTCGCGTTCCTGGTCCAGACCGCCGTGGCGGTCACCGTGGGCGGCCTGTTGGCGCAGCTCCCCAAGCAACCCGTCGAGATCTTTGCTGCGGTGATGTTCGTCATCGGTGGTGTGATCCTGCTGCGGGGGGCCGGCAACGCCGACGAGGAGGAACGCGAGACCGAGGAGGAGTTCGCGCACAAGGGGCCGCCCAGTGCGCTCGGGCTCAGGGTCATCCTCGTGTCGTTCACCGTGCTGTTCCTGGCCGAGTGGGGCGACCTGTCCCAGCTCCTGACCGCCTCGATGGTGCTGCGGTTCCACCAGCCGGTGTCGGTGTTCCTGGGCGCCTCCCTCGCCCTGGTTGCCGTCTCCGGGTTGGGGGCGCTGCTCGGGCGCGCACTGCTCACGCGGGTGCGGCTGTCGACCATCCGGCGCGTGGGCGGCGGGCTGTGCCTGGTGCTGGCGCTACTCAGCGTGCTGCAGATCCTGGGCGTGCTCGGCGCCTGACGACACAGTCACCGGGCGCGTGGGTGGCGGCTCCGCCTCTGTGTCGGGAACGGGACGGCGGTGCAGGGCCCACCACATCAGGGCCAGCGACCCCAGGCAGAAGAACGTGTCGGTGTTCTGCAGGATGCGGCCGGGCCACGCCGGCAGCTCGGGGTGGGTGAGCCAGGTGATGCCCCACCACGGCATACGGCACAGGAACGCGCCGGTGACGGCGGTCGCGGCCAGCAGCCGTCGCCGGTCGCGCAGGGGGTCCGGCCCCAGGATCGCGAAGACCACGACGACCATCCAGTGCAGGTGGTGGATCCAGGCCACAGGCGACAGCAGCACCGCCATGAGCCCGACCACCGCGACCTCGCTGATCGAGTCGTCGGCCCGGTACGCGCGCCGCGCGAGGGCGAAACCCAACACACCGACGATGGCGATGAGCACGATCCACACGACGTCGCCGAGGTGACCCGAGGGACCCACCCGGAGCAGGAACCCGCGGATGCTCTGGTTGGAGGTGCCCGCGTTCGGGCCCAGGCGGGTCGGATCCTGCAACGCGCCGTCCCAGAAGGCGAAGGACGCCTCCGGCAGGAGCACCCATGACCCCACCGTCACGACCGCGGCGGTCGCGACAGCGGTGAAGGCCTCGCGCCAGCGCCGGTTCACGAGATAGTGCACGACGAACACGCCCGGCGTGAGCTTGATCGACATGGCGAGGCCGACGAGCACTCCCGGCGGGACCTTGCGCAGGATGCCCGGGCGGGGCCGGCGCAGGTCCATCAGGCAGGCGAGCACCATGAAGGCGTTGACCTGGCCGAACCGGATGCCGTCCGAGACGGGCTGGATCCACAGCATCGGGGCGGTGAGGAGTGCGAGGACGATCGGCACCCAGGGGCCGGCACGGTGGATGAGCCGCCAGGCGGCATACCAGACGATCGCGGTGGTGGCCGCGATCTGCGCAAGCGTCCACAGCCAGCCCACCGCCCCGAACGGGATCAGTGCGAGCGGGATGGCCAGCACGGCCGCGAAGGGCGGGTAGGTGAAGGGCAGCAGCTGCGGCGCCTCGGTCATCGCCGAGTAGATCGGGCGACCGGTGAGGATGGAGACGCCGGCCTCGCGGTAGACCTCGACGTCCACCTGCCACTGGTCGATCGGCCAGAAGACCAGGTAGCGCAGGACGGGGATCGCCGCCGCCGCGAGGATGAGCACGACCGCGAGAGCCCAGCGCCCTCGGCGCGGCCAGGTACCGATGCGAGCCCACGCGGCGCGCAGGCGGCGGCCACGACCAGAGGACACGGGGGCGGTCGAGGTCGTGGTGCTCACGCCCCCCATTGTTGCGTGTCGCCGCCCCGTAGCCTGTACCGGTGACCCGCCGTGCCCTGCTCCTGCTCGCCGGGCTGCTCATCGCGTGCTCCGGAGTGCTGCTCCCCGCCCCGTCCTGGGGAGCGACCCGTGACGCCTCCGTCGGCACCACCCGCCTCAACCCGACCATCCTGGTGGGCACCGGCGGCGTCACCTGGAGCGAGGTGTCCCCGCGCATCACACCGGCGCTGTGGTCCCTCCTGCGGGACGGTGCCACCGCCGCGCTGTCGATCCACTCGGTGTACCTCAACACCTGCCCCGTCGATGGCTGGCTCGGCCTCTCGGCCGGCAACCGCGCGGCCGCTCCCGGACCGGGCCAGGACGGGTCCCGCCAGGCCGGCGACGCGTGCCCGCGAATCCCCACCGTGGACAGTGGCGTCGTCCCGGGGTGGGGCAGCGACGTGGCCGCCGCGGCCGCGACCAAGTTCGACTCCCGGCTCGGCACCCTGGGCGAGACCCTGGCCGCCAACGGCCAGTGCGTGCAGGCGGTCGGGCCGGGCGCCGGCCTCGGGGCGGCCTACCTCTCCGGCTCAGTGCCGCGGTATGCCGCGTACGACGCCGCCCAGCTCACCGACCGGCTCTCGCGCTGCCGCGTCACCCTGGTCGACGTCGGCTCGCTGCGTGACCCGGCGGATGTCGCACCGTCGGAGCGACAGGGCGGTCTCCCGTCTCGCGACGCCCAGCTCAGGGCCATCGACGCGCGCATCGCCGAGGTCCTGGCCGCCGCGCCGAGCGGTTCCGACGTGATGGTCGCCAGCATGGCCGACGCCGGCCAGACCGCCCGGCTCGGCCTGGTCGCCGCGAGGGGCCCGGACTTCGGGTCGGGCACTCTCCGGTCGACCTCCACCCGGCAGACCGGTCTGGTCCAGGCCCCGGATCTCACAGTCACGCTGCTGGCGGCTGGGGGGGTGCCAGCGCCCCCAGAGCTCGGGGGAGCCGTGCTGCGACGCGACTCCGCCGGGGACAGCTCGGCCGACGGCGCCACCGCCCGGCTACGCGGGCTGGTCGACCAGGACGAGGCGAGCCAGGAGGTCCACGATCTCGTGCCGCCCTTCTTCTACGGCCTCGTGGGCGCTCAGCTGGCGATCTACGTCATCGCCCTGCTCCTGTGGCGCAGCGGTCGCGGCTCGACGGCGAACCGCCGCCACCTGCTGGCGACCATGCGTCGCATTGCCGTCGTCGGGTCGGCCGTCCCGGTCTCGACGTTCCTGGCGAACCTCCTGCCATGGTGGCGGTTCTCAGTGCCGATGGTCTCCCTCGTCGCCAGCGTGGCCGTCTTCACCGCCGTGATCTCGGCCGTTGCCCTGGTGGGCCCCTGGGCCCGTCGGGTGACCGGCCCGATGGCGGTGGTCTCGCTGGTCACCGTCATCGTGCTGGCGGCGGACGTGGTGCTCGGGTCCCACCTGCAGCTGTCCTCGTTGCTCGGCCTGCAGCCGGTCGTGGGGGGTCGCTTCTACGGGGTCGGCAACGTGACGTTCGCCGTGTTCGCGAGCGCCGCCCTGCTGTTGGGGGTGGCCGTGTCGGGTCACTTCGTGAACCAGGGGCGACCCCGACACGCGGCTGGCGCCGCAGTGGCCATCGGGCTGGTGGCGCTCGCCGTGGATGGGGCTCCCATGTGGGGAGCGGACGGCGGCGGTCCGCCCGCGCTGCTGCCAGGCCTGGCGTACTTCGTGCTGGCCATCCTGGGCATCCGGATGACCTGGCGTCGGGGCCTGCTCGTGGTAGCCGGCACCGCCGGGCTCTTCGTGCTCGTGGCCGTCGGGGACTGGCTGCGCCCGGCTCAGTCGCGCTCGCACCTCGGCCGATTCGTGCAGTCGATCATCGACGGAGGCGCCTCCGACATCGTGACCCGCAAGCTCGACCAGAACCTCTCGATCCTGCTCAGCACTCCGCTGGCGATGCTCGTCCCGGTCGGCCTCGTCCTCGCGATCGTCGTGCTCGCCAGACCCGTCGAGCGTGGGCCTCGCGCCCTACGTCCGGTCTACGAGCGGTGCCCGACCCTGCGCCCCGGCCTGGTCGCCCTGCTGATCACGCTGACGATCGGTTTCGTCGCCAACGACTCCGGCGTGGCGATCCCGGCCAACGGCGCCATCATCGCCATCCCGCTGGTCATCGCGCTCTGCCTTGGGGTGCTGGAGGAGCAGGTTCGCGCCAGCGGCGCGACCCGTTCCCCGCGTCGCTGAGCCTCACCCAGGCCACCAGGCCCCCGGGCCACCAGGCCCCCGGGCCACCTAGCGGGGGCGCCGAAGCCGGCGGCGCGCCCGCCGTGCCGCGAGGGCGAGCGCGACATCGCGGTACTGCCGCCCGCGGTGGAGCTGCCCACGCCAGTCCGACCCACTCACGCGGTGGTGCAGCTCGCAGGGCACCTCCTCGATGCGCAGCCCCGACAGCAGGACGTCCACGGTCAGGCCGACCTCGACGCCCCAGCCCCGGGAGAGCGGGGTGGCCGCCTCGAAGGCTGCCCTCGTCAGGCACCGCATGCCCGACAGCGGTTGCACCGCTCGGAACCCCGTGAGGTCTTCGATCCCCTGACGCGCCAGCCGGACCACCAGTCCACGGCCGCCGCCCGGCGTGTGCTGGGGAGGCAGCGTCGCCACCGTCATGTCGACCCGGCCCTCGATCACGGGGGTCACCAGGACGTCGAGGTGGGCGGCGGACGCCTCGAGGTCGGCATCGACGAAGAGCAACGGGCGAGGCCCATCCGGTATACCGGCCTGCTCCACCGTCTCGTGCCTGGCCACGTAGTCGGCGCCGGTCGCCAGGGCGGCGGCCTTGCCGCGGTTGCGGGCGTGACGCACCACCTCTGCACCGGCCGCGCGAGCCAGGTCTGCGGTCGCGTCCCGGCTGCCGTCGTCGACGACCACCACGAGGTCCACACCCGGCAGCTCACGGACCGCGCGGACGGTGGCGCCGATGCGCTGTGCCTCGTCCTTGGCCGGGACCACCGCGGCGATACGCGCGCTCATGTCGACGCCCTCAGCGCAGGGTGACCTGGCGGCTGAGCAGGCCCGACCGGGCGCGCCGCTCCTGCGCGGTCAGGGCGTCCTGGGTGTCCAGCGCTTCGGCATACCGGCGCATGAAGGCCGCGAGCGGCTCCTCGTAGTCGGCCGCCGCCTGCTCAGGGTCGAGATCCCACACCGGGACCAGCAGGCCACACGCGCGGAAGGCGCCGAGGAGCCGGGTGTCCTCGCCCAGGCCGCTGTCACCGGCCGCATGCAGCCGGGCCAGAGCGTCCGTGGCGAGGTCCTCCTCGTCGGGCAGCACGAGGCGGATGTGGGTGCGCTCGCCAATGCGGCACCAGTACGCGGAGGGGGCGGCGGCCATCTTCGCCGTCGGGACGACCGACTCGTTGGCCCGCTCGAGCGAGGCCTGCCCCTCCTCGTCCAGCTCGTTGTCACCCACCCAGAAGTCGAAGCCGTCGTGGATGGTGACGTCCAGGGGGCTCGAGAGGTCGAGCAGGTCCTGCAGCCTCGGAGACTCGGCCGTGGCCGGGGGCGTGCTGGCGACGGGCGTGCCCAGCTCGGCGGACGCCGCCGCCAGCAGCGAGATCGCCAGGTCGCGGGAGGCGTCACCGGAGACCGAGCCGGACTGCGTCCCGAAGAACACGGTGCCGTCGGCGCGATGCAGACCCGGCCATGCCAGCGGCAGCACGGTGGCGACGGTGGCCTCGTCCTTCGCGCCCTCGGGCGCCTGGCCGGCGGCGAAGCTCACCACGGCCGTCGCCGCGGGCAGGATCTCGCGCATCGCCACCCACTCGGTCTCACCCGGTAGGCCCTCGAACGGGCGGCGCACGAAGGGCGCGGGGTCGACCCGGGTGGTGGTGGAAGCGTGGTCTGCGCCCTTGCGACGCCGTGATGCCTTACCCATGGGACAAACCCTAGTGGCCTGGTCTCAGGCGTCAGCCGCGGTGGCTCCGGCGCCTGGAGGGACCTCCGAGGGAGGCCCAGACGGTGGAGCCGGTGCGGTCCTCAGTGACGCCCCACTCGTGCGCGAGACTGCGGACGATCCGCAGTCCGCGCCCCGACGGCGCCCAGATCGTGCGTGGAGCCGGACGCGGCGTACGGTCGCCGCCGCCGTCGGTGACCTCGACCTCGACCACGCCCGCCTTGACCTTCCAGTGCACCCGAAGGGTGCCGTCAGGCAGAGCGCGGGCGTGGCGGACTGCGTTGGAGACCAGCTCAGAGACCACGATCTCTGCCTCGTCGATGACGTCCGGGGCAACGTCGCGCTCCTGGAGGTCCTGGACGACGACCTTGCGAACCTCGGCCACCGAGGCGGCGCTCCAGGGCACCCTGACCGTGCGCGAGACCTCGCCGCCGCCCCGTGGCGTCGGCGAGGCCGACGGCACGGGTGGCTGCGGGTGCGGAGCGGAGGTCATGCGTGGTCCGGTGGTCCTTCGTGGGGGGTCGAGCTGACGGTGGCGCTGATGGCAGGCAGACGATCTCGGAGGGAGACTACCTAGTCGCCCTCACAGCGTCGAGAACCGCACGTGGATGGTTGCTGATGATGGCCTCCACACCCAGGTCGAGGCACAGTGCGACGTCCTCAGGCTCGTCGACGGTCCAGGCGAACACCTGGTGGCCGCGAGCGTGCTGGCGCTCGACTGTCTCGGGCCAGCGGCGCAGGATCGCGATGTCGACGCCGAGGGTCGTCACCCCCCGCGGCAGCGCGCCGTCGCGGAACCGCAGTGGCACGGAGTCCTCGACCAGGAAGACGGCCGGGACGTCCGGGCAGAGCTGCTGCATCCGCTGCAGGGCCAGCTGGCTGAACGACATCACACGCACCCAGGGCCGGCCCGGAGCGGGGACGCCGTCGAGGTCGAACTCGGCGAGCATCCGGGCGAGCTGGCGCTCGACGAGCCCGGCATAGCGGGTCGGGTGCTTGGTCTCGATCGCCAGCCCGAGGGGTCGGTCGGAGTGGGCCGTCAGCGTGGTGAGCAGGCGGCGCAGCGTCAGCAGCCGATTGCGGTCACGGTCAGGGAGCTCCTGGTCCTCGGGGTGCTGGGCCTTCCAGGACCCCCAGTCCAGACCCTCGAGCTCGGCGAGCTCCAGCGTGGACACGGTGCCCCGGCCGTTGGAGGTGCGGTTGACCCGGCGGTCGTGCACGCAGACGAGGTGCGAGTCGGCGGTGAGCCGGACGTCGCACTCGAGGGCGTCGGCCCCCTCGTCGATGGCGCGGAGGTAGGCCGCGAGGGTGTGCTCGGGCTCGGCCAGGCTTGAGCCACGGTGGGCGATCACGAGAGGGGTGTGACGGGTGGTCACGGCAAGGCGTCGGGAGACGGCGTCGTCGAGCACTCGACCATGGTTCCACACGGGGCACGAGGGTGCGGCACGATGGCCGGCAGGCACGCGGCATACGGGCTGCGGGTCCACTCACACGGGTGGGAGGCACGACGTTCCATGGGGGTGACACTGCCCGCCTTCCAGACCCTCGTCGACGCGCACTGGCGCGACGTGGCTCGCCTCGCCCATGCCCTGACCGGACCCGTCGACGGCGACGACGTGGCCCAGCAGGCGTGGACCCAGGCACTGGCCGCCTATCCGTCACTGCGCTCGGCGACGAACCTGCGGGGGTGGCTGCTCACCATCACGCACCGGTGCGCCATGGACGCGCACCGGGGACGGGCCCGCCGCGCGGTGCCCCACGACGACCCTCCCTCGTTGGCCAGTGTGCCGCTGTCGCCGGGGGCCGACGCCGACCTGCCCGACGGCGCCCTCTGGGCCAAGGTGGCCGCGCTGCCCGAGCGGCAGCGCGAGGCGGTCGTCCTCAAGTACGTCGCCGACCTCGACCACCCCACCATCGCCGCGGCGCTGGGCACCACCCCCGCGATGAGCCGCCGGCTCGTCAGCGACGCGCTCGCGACTCTGCGCAAGGACCTGCCATGACCGATCCCGTGGACCTGCTCCGCTCCTACTCCCCCGGCATCCGGCCGCCCGTCCTGGAGCCCTCGGACGTCTCGTACGTCGTCGAGGACACCGCGATCGGCCGGATGTTGTTGGCGCGTAATGCGTCTGGGGCACTGGTGGCCTCGACGTTCGTCCCCGACGCGGTCGCCGAGGAGCACGTCCTCACGCGGCTGAGTGCTCGCGTCTCACCTCGGGTGCTGCGTCAGCCGGGCCGGCTCGACGACGTGCGGGCCGAGCTGGACGCGTATCTGGCGGGGCACTCGCACGGTTTCTCCGTGCGCACCGACCTCGCCTTGGCGTCGGACTTCCAGCGGGCGGTGCTCCCGCGGCTGGCCGCCAGCGTCGGCTATGGCGAGCGGGCGACCTACGGCCAGCTCGCGGCGCTCGTGGAGCGGCCCAGCGCAGCCCGCGCGGTCGGCGCCGCGCTCGGCGCGAACCCCCTCTGTGTCGTCATCCCGTGCCATCGCGTGGTCGCGTCCAGCGGTGCCCTGACCGGGTATGCCGGCGGGCTGGCCGCCAAGCGCTTCCTTCTCGACCTGGAGGCGGGCGCTCAGCCGCGGGGCTGAGTGGCCCAGGGCGAAGCATCGGAGGCTCCCGGGGCCTCCCCATCCGCACCCCCGGCCGGGTTCGGTTCGCGAAGCGAAACTGGCTTTCGCATATCCACAGGCGACTTTCGCAACGCGGGACTCGCGGGGGCCTCCGTTGGGCGGCCGATTCCAAGGACCCCTGGTCAGAGGCCTGGCCCACGAACGCTTCGGACCGAGGAAGGCAGGTCGAGGCACCAGCGAACAGGGCCCAGCTTGGACCTCCCGCTGGCGAACAGCTCGAGCCGCCGAGCTCCGACCAGTTCTGTTGGGGAAGCGAAAGTGGCTTTCGTACTTCCACAGGCGACTTTCGCAACGCGGGACAACGGTTATCGGAAACCGAAGGGGGTTCCATCGGCGGCCTTGTGGTGGTCGACTGGATGGTTACCGGTGCAGGGTCAGGCGGTGACAAGTAGGCCCTGCGGATCGTCCCGATCGAGTCCAGCTGCCTTGCCGACGGCGCCGGTCGTGGGCAGGTTCGCCACTCTGACCCGTTCGAGTGACTCGGCGCCTACGGCCACGGTGTAAACGTGAGCTGGACGCTCGCTGAGTGCTCGGAGTCAGGTCGTGCGCAGGTAACGGCCGAAGTGCGGGACGGTGAAGGCGATCCGGCCGCGCTCCCCCGAGTAGATCAACCCCTTCTTCAGGAGCGCGTCACGAGCGGGAGACAGTGACTGGGGCTTGCGGTCCAGCACCGAAGCCACAGCCGAGGTGGGCACGGACTCGGTCTCGTCGACCTCTTCGCCGGCCTCGGCCAGGGCGACGGCCGCATCGGCCATGGCGCGCAGGTACTCGCGCTCGGCGGGCGTCGCCCGCTCGTAGCGCGACCCGAAGAACCCGACCGCCAGCTCGGCCTCGGCCTCGGGGGCGGCAACCGACACGTCGTCGGCAGTGATCGGCGACCTCGGCGCGACGTCCCAGGCGACCTTGCCGTAGGCCTGGACGAAGTACGGGTAGCCCGCCGTCGCGGCATACAACGCGTCGAGCGCCTCGGGGGTGAACGCCGCCTCCTCGTCGGCTGCCGGCGCAACGAGCGCCAGGTCGGCCGCGGCACGGTCAAGACGGTCGATGCGCTGGTACCGGAACAACCGCTCGGAGTAGGACTTGGAGGCCGACAGCACGGCGGGCAGATGCGGCAGCCCGGCACCGACGACGATCACCGGCAGGCCCGACTGGGAGATCTCGTGGCATGCCGCGCAGATCGCCGAGACGTCGTCGGGCGCCAGGTCCTGCATCTCGTCGATGAACACGGCGACACCGCGTCCGACATCTGCGGCCAGTCCACCCACGTCGGTGAGGAGCTCCACGAGGTCGATCTCGATGTCACCGGAGTCGGCGCGCCCGGTGATCGCCGGCGCGTCGATGCCAGGGTTCCACCGGTCGCGCAGCTTGGCGCCCGCCGCGGAGTCGCGCTGCGCGAACGCCTTGATCACGCCGAGCACGTGGTCGACCTCGTCGCCAGCAGGGTGTCCGAGCTCGCGGACAGCAACGTGCAGTGCAGCCGACAGTGGTCGGCGTAGACCCTGGTCGGGCCTCGCCTCGAGCTTGCCGGTGCCCCAATGGGCGCGCACGGCAGCCGACCGCAGGGCGTTGAGCAGCACGGTCTTGCCGACGCCCCGCAGACCGGTCAGCACGATGGAGCGCTCCGGGCGCCCGCGCGCGATCCGCTCCAGCACCACGTCGAAGGCGTGGAGCTGCTCGTCGCGGCCGGCCAGCTCGGGCGGTCGCTGGCCGGCGCCGGGGGCATAGGGGTTGCGAATCGGGTCCACGATCGCAGCGTATGGCCATCTCTAGGAAAAGCCCGAGATTTCGGCATACGCGCCGATCGTGTTGGGTGCCGTTGCCTATCGGCGGTTGCGGCGTCGCACGATGTGTCCGACGACCGGCTCGACCCATCCGGTCTCGCCACGCATCCACCGGCCCGCGACGAGGTTGTGGGGCACGACGACGAAGCTGCCCTTGAAGCCCTCGGTGAGCGCCAGGTCGGTCCCGAAGACGTCGGTGACCACCTGCCAGTCGAGGTCGGTGTGGCGGTCAAGGTGCTCGCCGATGCCGAGGGCGTAGCGCTCGACGACCGCAGCATGGTCCGGACGCGCGCCCTCGGGCGCCTCCGACCACGAGGCATACGCCCGGTCCAGCCCGGCCCCCAGGGAGTGGAGGTCGTCCACCTCGACGCCCTCCGCGCCCAGCGCTGCCAGGGCCGCAGCGATCCGCGCCCGCTCGTCCTCGCCGAGGGGCTCGACCACGGGCTGCAACGACGCGCCCATGTCGAGACTGTCGCCCGCGTCGGGCAGCCTCCGCTGCGACGCACCGTCATCGGCACGATCCGAGGGTGTCTCCTGCTGACGACGGCCGAACCAGGCCATGACCCGGGCTACTTCACCGACGGGGAGCCGGAGTCGGCTACGAGCTGCTTGCCGGCGCTCTCCCAGGCCTTCATCCCGCCGTCGAGGTTCGCGACGTCGAAGCCCTGCTGGCTGAGCCAGGCCACCGCTCGGGCCGAGCGCCCGCCGCCTCGACAGGCCACGGCCAGCGGGGCCGTGTCGCTGTCGGGGAGCTCGTCGAGCCGCGAGGGCAGCTCGCCCAGGGGGATGTGGACAGCGCCGGGGGCGTGCCCCGCGTCCCACTCGTCCTGCTCGCGGACGTCGAGGACCACGGCGTCGTCGGAGACCTCGTGAACGGCGATCTGCGGGATGCTCATGCGCGCCATCCTCTCATCGGCGCCGTCCTCGTGGCGCCGGACGGGTCACTTGAGCAGCCGGGACATGCGGCGGTCGGCCAGCGGCTTGCCACCGGTCTGACACGTGGCGCAGTACTGCAGCGACGAGTCGGCGAAGGACACCTCGCGCACCACGTCGCCGCACACAGGGCAGGTCTCGCCGGTGCGCCCGTGCACCCGCATGCCGGCACGCTTGGCGTCCTTGAGCTCCTTGGCCGGCTTGCCTGAGGCAGCGGCGACGGCCGTCGACAAGGTCGAGCGCAGCGCGGCATAGAGCCGGTCGACCGCCTCGTCGTCGAGGCTGGAGGCCATCGCGAACGGTGACATCTTGGCCACATGGAGGATCTCGTCCGAGTAGGCGTTGCCGATCCCCGCGATGAAGCCCTGGTCGCGCAGCAGCCCCTTGACCTGCGACCGGCGACCGGTGAGCAGCGCGGCGAAGGCGTCTCTCGTGAACTCGGGTGAGAGCGGGTCGGGGCCCAGCGTCGCGATCCCGGGCACGTCGTGAGGGTCACGGACCAGGTATGCCGCGAGCCGCTTCTTCGTGCCCGCCTCGGTCAGGTCGAAGCCCGACCCGTCTGAGAACCGGGCCCGTAGGGCGATGGGCGACTTGCCGGGTCGCAGGACCGTGTTGGGGAGGGCATCCGACCAGCGCAGCCAGCCGGCGCGGGCGAGGTGGAACACCAGATGCACGCCGTCGCAGTCGAGGTCGATGAACTTGCCGTGCCGCGAGACCGAGTCGACCGGCGCCCCCGCGAGCGCCTGCGGTGGCGGGTCGAACGTCTTGAGCACCGAGAACGAGCCGAGCTCGACGCCCGTGACGCCCAGGCCGACGACCCGCCCGCCGAGGAAGTCGACGAGCGCCTGGACCTCCGGCAGCTCTGGCACCCCGTCATTGTGGCGCAGTGGTGCGACGATGGTCGGCATGTCAGCCACGGCGCCACCCACCGAGCTGCTGCGGATGAGCTCTCGGCCCGGCCGGCTGGTCCTCGCCACGACCGTGCTGGGCAGCGGCATCGCACTGCTCGACGGCACCGTCGTCAACGTCGCGCTCCCGACGATCGGGCGCGAGCTGCACGCGGACCTGGCCGGACTTCAGTGGGTCGTCAACGCCTACGCGCTCAGCCTCGCGGCGCTGATCCTGCTCGGCGGCTCGCTCGGTGACCGCTTCGGCCGCCGCCGGATGTATGCCGTGGGCGTCGGCGGCTTCGGGGTCGCCTCGATCCTGTGTGCGCTCTCGCCGACCATCGGTGTTCTCGTGGCCGCGCGCGGGATCCAGGGCATCTGCGCGGCCCTCCTCGTGCCCGGCAGCCTGGCCATCCTGCAGGCGTCGTTCCACCACGAGGACCGCATGGCCGCCATCGGGGCCTGGACCGGGCTGCTGGGCGTCGCCACTGCGTCGGGACCCGTCGTGGGGGGATGGCTCGTCGAGCACAGCTGGCGCTGGGCGTTCTGGCTCAACGTCCCCCTGGCGGCACTGGTCGTCGGGCTGGCGGTCTCGGTCGTCCCCGAGTCACGCAACCCACGGTCCGCCAAGCACATCGACCTCTCGGGCGTGCTGCTGGCGGCCTTCGGCCTGGCCGCAGTGACCTATGCCTTGACGATCACCGCCTCCCGGCCAGGCCCCTGGTCGCTGGTCCTCGGCGCCGTGGGGGTGATGGCGCTGGGCGCCTTCGTGATGGTCGAGCGCGGCTCCTCGCACGCGATGGTGCCCCCGAGCCTGTTCCGCAACCGCGTCTTCACGACGATCAACCTGGTGACCCTCGTCGTCTATGCCGGCCTCTCGGCCGCTCTGCTGTTCCTCGTGCTCGACCTGCAGACGGTCGGACGCTGGTCGGCGCTGCAGGCGGGCAGCGCCACCCTGCCACTGAGCCTGGTGATGCTGGTGCTGGCCGGACGGTTCGGCCGGCTTGCCGCGCGAACGAGCCCACGCCCGTTCATGGTGGGCGGGACGCTCGTGGCGGCGTCGGGCTTCGGGCTGCTGGCGTTCCTGCCGAGCGACCCGTCATACCTGACCAACGTCCTGCCGGGGATCGCGCTCGTCGGACTCGGCCTCTCGATGACGGTCGCGCCGCTGACCGGCACGGTGCTCGCCGCCGCGCCCGACGAGCTCGCCGGGACGGCGAGCGGCGTCAACAACGCCGTCTCGCGCACCGCGGGGCTGCTCGCCGTAGCGGCTCTGCCGCCGCTCGTCGGACTTCGAGGTGAGGACTACGCCAACGCGCTCGCGCTGGCCCCGGCATACCGGACGGCGATGCTCGTCTGCGCGGGGCTGCTGGTCCTCGGCTCGGCCATCACCGCCGGCGGCCTCCAGCACGAGAAACCGGCCTGCGCCGACCTGCCGCACCTGGACGTCACGGCCCGCTGACCGGTCAGCGGTCGGGTGACCCCTGCGCGGGGTGGCCGAGGACCACCTGCAGCTGGCGCAGCAGGCCGTAGCCGTCGGGCGCGCGGCAGACGGGGGCCTCCTCGAGCTGACGGTCACGCGGTGCGGCGAACTCCTCGAGGGACATCGGTATGCCGTGGGACAGCACCTGCTCGGACGGCGTCAGCTCGCGGATGGCGATGGCCGCCACCCGGTCCGGCCTCTGCTCGGAGAAGTCGCCGTAGATCTTGGGGTCGTGCTGACCGTCATCCCCGACCAGCACCCATCGGATGGCAGGGAACTCGTTCGCCAGACGGTGCAGGCAGGCGCGCTTGTGATCCTGGCCCGAGCGGAACCAGCCGGTGTTCGTCGGACCCCAGTCGGTGAGGAGGAGAGGGCCTGCGGGGTAGCCATGGCGACGCAGGAACCGGGTCAACGTCGGCGCGGTGTTCCACGCTCCGGTCGACACGTAGACCATCGGGGCGCCCGGGTGGCCGTCCAGCAGGGTGCGGTACATCGTCGCCATGCCCGGGACGACGTGGCGGGCGTTCTCGTTCTTCACGAAGGTGTTCCAGGCGGCGATCATCGGCCGCGGGAGATAGGTCGAGATCACCGTGTCGTCGATGTCGCTGATGAGCCCGAACGTCTGGTCGGACCCCACCACGACCACAGCGGCCCGCACCTGCTCGGCATCCGGCGAGTCGAGGATGGCCTCGTGCCACCCCGGCTCGAGGCCGTGGCCCTTGACGCGCACGTCGAAGTGACCGCTGCGGTCGCTCATGGTCTCGACCCGCGCCTGACCCAGGGTGATGGTCACGGGGACGCCCATGGCGGGCGCGGTGATGAAGGCGCGCCAGCCGCGGCGCTCGTCCTCGGCGGAGCGCAGCTCGGACGAGGAGGCTCCGGCGTCCTCGCGCGCGTCCGCCTCGGGGCGGCGCGTCAGCAGCACGCGGCCGAGGACGCGGGCGAAGTCCTCCGAGCCGTAGCCCGTGTGGCCGACGATGCGCGTACCCCAGCCGCGGGCTCGCAGGACGGCGTCGACACGTCGGTGCCAGGCGTCCTCGACGATCGCGGCGGCGTGCGGTCTGGCCATGGTCAGACCCTACGGCCTCGCCAGCACGCTCCTGAACTGGTCCACGAGGCGGGCCCCGGTCGCGCCCAGACCGTCGAACTCGAACACCCGGCCGGCATGACTCGCCAGGAGCAGTGGGCCTCCGGCCTGGTCGAAGTCCATCGCCATGGCGAAGTCCTCCGCCGCGAGCTCGCGCGCCCGAGGCGTGTCGGCGAAGACCTCGATGGCGTGACCGTCCACGCCGAGCCGGTCGCCCAGTGAACGCACCACGCCTGGAGTGTTCAGGGGCCGTCCGTGGACGAAGAACTCGTCCTGCACCGCGCTCAGCACCTCGGTGACTGACAGGTCACCCGCCGCGAGCAGCCCGATCATCGCGGCGGCGGCCTGCTCGGCGTCCAGGCGCACTCCGCCCCGAGACAGCAGGTCGACGAACCCGTCGCCGAAGCGGATGTCGGTGGAGGCGGCCACGGCCGCCGCGGCCGGTGCGAGGTCGCCGACGTCCCACCCGGCATACCGCCCGGTGTTGACCAGCTCGACACCCACGAGCGGCGACGCGGCGACGAAGACCTCCGCGACGGACGGCAGGTAGGCATAGGACCACGGGTCGTACACGTCGAGGACGTAGACCAGCAGGGTGTGGTCATGCGCTGCGGCGCCCCCGGGCACTCGACGGCTCGCGCTGTTGGGTCGCCGACAGACCGGCCGCACACCGCGTGGGCTCTGGCCGAAGGCACACCACGACTCCACCCCGTGGGTTCTTTCCATCGAGCAACCTCCTGGCAAACAAAAAAAGCAACCGGGCGGCCGTGTGGCCGGACCCGGTTGCTTCAGGTAGTCAGGAGACTAGCTCACAACGCCTGCGAACGGGGAGATCGCGCCTCGGCAACCAGCTGGGCGGCCAGCACGCGCAGCTTGAGGTTCTGCTCCTGGGACTGCTGCCGGAGCAGCTCGAAGGCCGCTGTCTCGGTGATGCCGTGGCGGGCGATGATGACGCCCTTGGCCTGCTCGATGACGGCGCGGCTGGCCATCGCGTGCTCCATCTGGCCGGCGACGGCGCGCGCTCCGACGAGCGCCACGGCGGCGGCCACCGCATCGGCGGCGCGCCGGGCCGCCATCCGGACGACCACGAGGTCGGTGTGGTCGAAGGCGTGCGGCGCGTAGGCGTAGAGGTTGAGCGCGCCGAAGCGTCGCCCACCGGACTCCAACGGCAGCGCCAGGAGCGTCTGCACGTCACCCGGGTCACAGGCCTCGATGAACGCTGGCCAGCGCTGCTCGGCCTCGCTGAAGTCGACGAGGTTCTCGCGACCGTTGCGGAAGGCGTCGAGGCAGGGACCGTCGCCGACGGAGTACTGCGCCGCGTCGATCTCGAGCGTGCCCGCAGTGGTGTATGCCGCGGTGCGCGGCCGGTCCTCCATCACCACCGTGACGCCGACCGCGTCGCAGCCGTCGATCGCGACGTTGACCGCCTGGACGAGACGCTCGAGATAGGGCGCGAGGTCGTCGAGGCTCTCCAGGTTGCCGGCGAGCTCGTTCATCAGGCGGTGGGCGGCGTCCAGCGCGTCGGCCGGCTGGTCGGAATCGCTGCTGACGGCGACCAGCTCTGCCATGGGAACTCCTCGTGCGTGGACTCAACTGCCGGGACACCGTATACCTACGGCCGCCGCCTGCTACACCGTTTGGCGCAAGGATGTGCGGGTGAGCGACGCCGCCGTCTTCCGCAAGGGCAGCAGCACCGCGCCCCCGGGGTACTTCCGATGGGAGGCCGCGGGTCTCGCGTGGCTTGGCCAGGCTCCGGGCGGCGCCTCAGTGGCTGAGGTCCTCGAGGTCGGCGAGGACCATCTCGACCTACGGCGCCTGACGTTCGTCAACCCGGACCCGGCGATGGCGGAGGCCTTCGGCGCGGCCCTGGCCCGGACCCACGACGCGGGGGCACCCGCCTTCGGCGCGGCACCCCCGGGGTGGGAGCGAGACGGGTTCCTCGGACCCCTCTCCCACGTGCTTCCGCTACCGCTGCGTCCGGTGCCCACCTGGGGTGAGCTGTATGCCGGGCAGCGCCTCCTGCCTGCGCTGGCGATGGGAGTCGATAAAGGTCTCTACAGTCATTCCGATACAGCGCTACTCGAGGCAATCGCGCGCAGGGTGGCGGCCGGCGAGTTCGACGACGGGAGCCTGCCCGCACGACTGCACGGCGACCTCTGGTCGGGCAACATCCTCTGGACCGCGGGAGGAGCGGTGCTCATCGACCCCGCGGCATACGGGGGTCACCGTGAGACCGACCTCGCGATGCTCGCGTTGTTCGGATGCCCGCACTGGGACTTCGTCATCGGCGGCTACCTCTCGGCGCATCGGCTCGACGCGCAGTGGCCGACCCGAGTGGCGTTGCACCAGCTGCACCCGTTGATGGTGCACGCGGTGCTCTTCGGCGGCGACTACGCCCGTCGGGCGGTCCAGCTCGCCAAGCGCTACCGCTAAGCCAGGAGACCGCGGACGTAGGCGGCCTGGCCGAGATGCTGCGCGTCGTCGTTGATGACGCTGACCAGGCGGACGCCCAGCGTCACGGGCGGGTCCCAGCGCTCGTCCACCACGCGGTCGAGGTCCTCGGCGGTGAGCGGCTCGAGGTAGCGCACCGTCTGTTGATGCACGGCACCGAGGTATCCGACCAGCTGGTCGGCCCCGATGCCCTGCACCTGGGCGACCTGCTCGGGGCGGTGGCCATAGCCCGTGTCCCTGGCGGGGAAGGGCAGGCCCAGCCGCTCCTTCCAGCCACCCGCGGTCCATACCTGCTCCACCCCTGCCACATCGGCGATGTGGTCGTCCTGGATGCGGGTCAGGTGCCACACCAGCCAGCCGATGGAGTTGGCGTCCTCGGCCGGGCGATGGGCCAGCTGCTCCGGGCTCAGCCCGCTCACGGCGTCCTCGACACCGCTGCGGATCCGTGCGAAGGCGTCGAGGAGCAGGTCAACTGGGGTCATGACTCGAGCCTAGGACGAGAGCAGCAGTCCGGCCACGACTTCTGCCGCGTCGTCAGTGCTCGTGGTGGAAAGGCAGCTGCGGCCACGAGGGCTGTCCTCATGCCAGCAGTCGTGAGATGGGTCGGGACTGCCGGTCGGCATCCTTCACGTCAAAGTGAACTTCAGGTCAAGGAGCGATGTAGCGGCTGGCGTTCATCCGCGCGGCGAGCAACGTCGGGCTGAGCCTGGAGCAGGTCCGCGGCGAGCTCGACCAGCCCGACTCCCGCATCGGTGGCTCAGCCGCGCTCGACCCGGTCTCGACGCGCCTGCCGTGCGATCCGCCGGTCCGTCCCCACGATCCACACCACGAGGGTCCCGCCGCCCAGAGCGGCCAGGAGGAAGAAGACCATCGCGATCGCCGGATAGCCCAGGATCGTCGAGCGCGTGGGGACCTGCATCATCAGCGCTGCGCCGACCACGATGGCGGCCAGCACCAGCCCCATCGTCAGCCGGTTGGCGAGGCGCTGCAGCACGGTCAGCAGTCGCTCCTCATCGATGGCGTTGACGCGAACGGTGAGCTCCCCGTCGGCCAGCGCGTCGAGGATCCGGTTGGCGCGCCGGGGCAGCTGGGCGGTGAACTCCTTGGCCTCGATGGCGGCCGCCATGATGCCGCCCGGGCTGACCGAGAGGCCGCCACGCAGGATGCTCGACGCGTTGTCGCGGATCGCCTCGGCCGGGGAGAACGTGGGGTCCAGGTGCAGGGTGGCCTGGTCGAGGTTGAGCAGAGCCTTGCCGATCATCGCCATCTCGGCGGGCGGCCGCAGTCCGTGCACTCCGGACAGGCGGCTGAGCTCGACGAGCACCGAGCCGGCCTGCAGGTCTCCGCCGAGCTCCACCGAGCTCGACACGAGGTGGCTGACGTCCTCGCGGAACTGCGCGGCGTCATACCCGGGCAGCGGGTGTCCCATCGACGCGAGCACGACCGCCGTCTCCTCGCCGTCGCCGTCGCTGATGGCGAGCAGGAGCTTGACGACCTGGGTCTGGATGCGGGGCGGGACCGTCGCGACCATGCCGAGGTCGAGGAGGGCGACCCGCCCGTCCGGGGTGAGCAGCAGGTTGCCCGGGTGCGGGTCGGCGTGCAGGACGCCTGCGTCGAGGATCATCCGCAGATAGCACGCGAACAGCTCCTCGACCAGCGGCCGGGCGTCGATGTCGAGCAGCCCGAGGGGCCCGACCTCGGTGACCTTGCGGCCCTCGAGGTACTCCATGGTCAGGACTTTGGAGGTGCTGAGGTCGCGCAGTGGCTCCGGGACGACCAGGTGCTCGTAGTCGGCCGTCAGCTCCCGGAACCGCTCGAGGTTGCGCGCCTCTCGCGTGTAGTCGAGCTCGCCGGCCAGCGAGCGGCGGAACTGCGCGAGCAACCGGGCGAAGCCGAACCGTCGCCCAGCCCCGGTGTGAGAGTCGGCGAGGTTCGCGAGCTTCTCGAGGACCTCCATGTCGTCGCGGACCGTCTCGCGTATGCCGGGCCGCTGCACCTTGACGACGACCTCGCGGCCCGCTCGGGTCCGGGCCCGGTGGACCTGGCCCAGCGACGCCGCAGCGACGGGGGTCTCCTCGAAGCTGTCGAACAGGTGCCGCAGGCTCGCCCCGAGCTCGGCCTCGACGATCTCGCGCACCTCGTCGAACGGGAACGGCTGGACGCTGTCCTGCAGGCGGGTCAGCGCGGTGGTGTAGGCCGGCGGCAGCAGGTCGAACCGGGTCGAGAGGAGCTGCCCCAGCTTGACGTACGTCGGGCCCATCGCCTCGAGGTCGTCGGCGAGCTGGAGGGCCTTGTCGGTGTCCCCGGTCGGCAGGTCCTCGTCGACCATGAACTCGTCGAGGCCGGCACCGCTCACCAGGTCGGGCCGCCCGTGGCGCATCAGCAGCCGGACCAGGGCCGCGTAGCGCGCCGCGTGAGCGCGGGACGGCGTCGACATCACAGCGTCACGCAGGGGCGACAGCGCAGGTCAGACATGGAACCGGAGCCTAGCCGCCCCGCACGAACGCTGGGCTCAGGCTGGGCCGGCCGCCACCGAGTCCCGCCAGGGCGCGGCCTGGTTCACCGACCTCCCCACGCGTGCTGCCGTGTCGTCGATGCACGCGCCCAGCAGGGTCACGAGGCGCGAGCCCGGGTCGTCGACGCACGCCGCGGCGATGCCCTCCACGGCATACGAGACGATGTGCGGTGCGGTCTGGCGGCGGAACGTGCGCTCGGAGGTCCGCGCGTCACGCGCGTAACGCCTCGCCCACGCGTGGGCCTCCGGCGCGGCGATGAACGCCGCGCGGCACAGTGTGTGGAGATCGTCGTAGCCGTCGCCGAGGCCGGCCAGCGCGCGCTGGCTGGTGAGCAGGCCGACAGCCATGACGTTCTGGCGTGCTGCCGGGGCGATGGGCAGCGCAGCGGCAGCCGCCCTCGTCGCGATGGCCACGTCGATCTCGAACGCATCGCTCGTCAGTCCCACGACGTCCGGGATCCGCACCACGATTCGTGACCGGTCAGCGTCGGACAGGCAGTCGTTGACCATCCGGGCCAGCGAGGCGAGCAGGGGGTGGGTGCACTGGGGGTGGTCGCTCCAGCGCTCCCCAGCGAGGAAGGACGCCATCTCCATGAAGCAGGCGCCCTTACGGGGGTTTCGGTGACGACCCGCCGACAGCACCGGGACGATGTCGGGGATTGGCGCGACGCGTGACATGGGCGGCTCCTCGTCCGGATCCGGTCCTGGCCGCAGCCGGTCAGCGCGGCTAGACGTCCACTATGCGCCTGCGGGAGGCGTGGCGCCACCCCTCACCGGACGTACCTCTTCAGACCAGTTCTGCGTCGTCCAAATGGTCAAGAGAGAGCATGGCAATGGTAAGGGAATGGTAAAGTCACGACTGCGTGGAGGCCTCGCCGGATCGACCACCTGGTGGAGGTCAGCTGCCGTCATCTGACCGATCTCAGGTCCCGGCGAGCCACACATGCTGGGGGACCGGGCGCACTTCGCCCGCACTGGCTCCATCTCGACTGCAGGGATCCGCGATGACTGTCACCGAACGCCTTTTCGACAACGCGTGGTTCGTCGCCCATGCCGCCCCCGGGGTCCGCGAGGAGCTCGCCGCCGACGTGACCCGGACCTGGATGAACTGGGAGACGGCGCGCGAGGACGCCAACCGGGCCAGGGCGGTCGCCGGCGTGATGCCGGGCCGCTTCGCTCTGGCCCTCTCCAGCGGCAACGCGGTGCAGGCCGACTACCACCGCGCCAAGATGCGGGCCGAGCAGGCCGCCCGGTGCACCGACATCGTGGGTGGCCACGCGTTCACCATCCGGCGGTCGCGGTCCGTGGGCGGGGCCATGACGGTCGAGATCGCCTCGTGCACCCTGCTGCGGCGGGTCACCCTCACGGTTGCCGGACGCGACCACGCCTGGACCGCACAGCTCGACGACCCTCAGGCGCGCTGGGGCAACGCGCAGACGGTGCCGCTCGGACCCGACCCCTGGGAGAGCCTGCACTGGGCTTGCGACTGGATCGTCACTGGCCGGCGCTGAGCGGCGCGTCAGGCCTCGGGAACGCCATCGCGCAGCTCAGCCAGCCACAGCCGCGAGCTCACGTCGGACGGCATACGCCAGTCGCCGCGTGGGGACAGCGAGCCACCAGCGAGCACCTTCGGCCCGTTGGGCACCGCCGACCGCTTGAACTGGTTGGCGAAGAACCGCGTGAGGAACACCTCGAGCCAGTGCCGGATCTCGGCGAGGTCGTATGCCGTGCGTCGGCTCTCGGGGTAGCCGGGCGGCCACTCGCCGGCGTCCGCATCGGCCCAGGCGTGCAGGGCAAGGAAGGCGATCTTGCTGGGGAGGTAGCCGCGGCGCAGGACGTGGTAGAGCGTGAAGTCCTGCAATGCGTAGGGGCCGACGACGTCCTCCGTGCTCTGGATCGGCTCGCCGTCCCTGGCGGGGACCAGCTCGGGACTGATCTCGCGGTCGAGGATCTCCAGCAGCGTGTCGTTCACGTCGCCCTCGAACTGGCCTGTGCTCACGACCCAGCGGATGAGGTGCTGCATGAGCGTCTTCGGGACTCCGGCGTTGATGCCGTAGTGCGACATCTGGTCACCCACGCCGTAGGTGCACCAGCCGAGCGCGAGCTCCGACAGGTCGCCGGTGCCTAGGACGATGCCGCCTCGCTGGTTGGCGGCGCGAAAGAGGTAGTCGGTGCGCAGACCGGCCTGGACGTTCTCGAAGGTCACGTCGTAGACGGGCTCGCCCTCCCCGAACGGGTGGCCGAGGTCCTTGAGCAGCTGGGTCGCCGCGGGCCGGATGTCGATCTCCTCCCAGGTCACGCCCAGCGAGGTCATCAGGTGGGTTGCGTTGGCCTTGGTGGCCTCGCTCGTGGCGAAGCCGGGCAGCGTGAACGCGACGATGTCGGTGCGCGGTCGCTCGAGCCGGTCCATCGCCTTGGCGGCGACGATCAGCGCATGGGTCGAGTCGAGGCCGCCGCTGACGCCGATGACGAGCCTGGGGTTGCCGATGGCGCGCAGCCGCTGCTCGAGCGCCGAGACCTGGATGTTGTACGCCTCGTAGCAGTCGACAGCCAGCCGGGCCGGGTCGTCGGGCACGAAGGGGAACCGGTCGACCGCGCGGCGCAGCCCGATGTCGCCCGTGGGCGGCTTGAGCGCGAACCCGAACGTCCGGAAGTCGGAGCCCTCGGCCGCGTCGACGCCCTCGGCGCGGCGGTTGTCGTCGAACGTCCCCTGCCGCATCCGCTCCTGCCGGATCCAGTCGAGGTCCACGTCGACGACCGTGGCCGCCGGCCCCTGGGGGAACCGCTCGCTCTCAGCAAGCAGGGTGCCCAGCTCGTAGACCATCGTCATCCCGTCCCACGACAGGTCCGTGGACGACTCACCGGCCGACGCGGCGGCATACAGGTATGCCGCGGTGCATCGCGAGCTCGCGGAGCGCGCCATGAGGTGACGGTCCTCGGCGCGGCCCACCGTGATGGGTGAGGCCGAGAGGTTGAGCAGGACGGTCGCACCGGCGAGCGCGGCCTTGGCGCTGGGGGGTACCGGGACCCACATGTCCTCGCAGACCTCGGCGTGGATCGCCAGGCCGGGGACGTCCTGCGCCTCGAAGATGAGGTCGGGACCGAAAGGCAGGTCGCCGTCCTCGTCGGCTCCCGGCCAGTGCGGCGCGTGGAACCAGGCTCCGCGCGCGTCGTCACCGGGCGCGAAGTGCCGCTTCTCGTAGAACTCGCGGTAGTTCGGGAGGAAGGACTTCGGGGCGATGCCCAGGACCGCACCGCGATGGATGACCACGGCGCAGTTGAAGAGCCGGTTGCCCAGGCGCAGGGGAGCCCCGACGACGATCACCGGCAGCAGGCCCGTGCTGGCGTGGGCGATCGTGACGATCGCCTGGTCGACGGCCTCCAGGAGCACGTCCTGCAGGAGCAGGTCGTCGATCGCATATCCCGACAGGCTCAGCTCGGGGAAGAGCGCCACTGCGACACCCTCCTCGTGCAGGTGCCGGACCTGCTCGATGACAGCCTCCGCGTTGCGCTCTGGATCGGCGGCCGCGACGGGCAGGCTGCAGGCCGCGACACGGGCGAACCCGTGCCGGTAGGCAGAGGCGAACTCGCGGTGGTCCATGCGCCGAGTCTGTCAGAGCACCTCCCGCCGGGTCCGGGGAGTTTGCTCCATTTGCCTGCCAGGGCGCCGGGGCGGTCGCTATGTTGCCCCAGCGTGGCCAGGGCATTCTGTGGAGGTTCGCCCCCTCGCGCATCAGGCCACTCGTCGATCCTCCGTCACGAATCGGGTGAGCTATGTCTGGTCCACGTCCTGTCGTCCACCCAATCGGGTCCGTCTCTGCCCGGGTCTTGGCGATCGCCGCCGGAGCAGGCCTGGCGACGGCGATGACGGCCTCGGGCGCGTCGGCGCTGACTGTGCCGTCCGTGCCGGTCGGATCCGTCTCGGTGCCGTCGGTATCGGTGCCGTCGGTCCCACTCCCGGTGCCCTCGGTGTCTGCCCCCAAGCTGCCGGTGCCCTCGGTGTCAGTGCCCTCGGTGTCGGTGCCCTCGGTGTCGGTGCCCAGCGTCCCGGCACTGCCCCTTCCCTCGGTGCCTGCGCCCAAGCTGCCGGTCCCGTCGGGGTCGGTGCCGCCGGTGTCCGTGCCGTCCCTCCCGGTTCCCGTGAGCACCGCCCCGGTCCCGGGCGTGCCCTCGGTGCCCGGGGTGCCTGCTCCGGTGGGTTCTGTCCTCTCGGGAGTCCAGTCCGGGGCGAAGTCCGGCGTCGGCCAGCTCAGTGGTGGTCTTTCCGGGATCACCGGGGTCTCCGGGGGCACCCCCGGGTCGCTGCTGAACCTCGGCGTCAACGCGTCACCGATCGCCACCGCCTGCGTGCAGGCGAAGGGAACCGGGACGGCGATCGCCAACGTGACGGTGACGGTGGCCGGACACGACATCACCGCACCGCTCGTCCAGGCATTGCCCGGTGTGCTCGCGCCGTGCCCCGGTGGCGCCACGCCCGGGTCGCCGGGCGTGGGTGCCTCGGCGGGCGGCGGCCTGGTGGGCGCCTGCGTGCAGGCGACCGCCAAGGCACCCCTCAACGCCAGCGTCCTGGTGCTCGACACTGAGCTGGTCGGCACGCTCACCCAGGCTGGCGTTCCCCTGCAGCAGGTCGTCGTGCCGTGCCCGAAGGGCATCACTGGCGGTCAGCCCGGCACGGGCGGCACGGGTGGCACCCCCGGCAGCTCGGGCGCCGGCGGGGCATCCGGAGCGGGAAGCGCCGCTGGGCGAGGTCCCGCTGCCGGCAGCGCCGCCGGCTTGGCCGCAGCGGGTGGGAAGGGTCAAGGCGGCTCGGGGGCCGGCTGCGCCAACGGCTCGGGCGGGTGGTCGAGCCTCAACGCCGAGACGCTGGCCAGTGTCATCCCGAGCAACGTCCCCCAGACGCTGCCGTGGATCCTGCTCGTTCTCGCCCTCCTCGGCCGGCGTCGCCTCGGTCGTGCGGTGGCGAGCGTGCGGACGTTCCGCGGCTTCGGGCGGTTCCGCGTCCAGACCTGAGGGAGGTCGCCTGCTGGGTCACTGTCTGCGCAGAGCTCCGGACCACTGCGGAGACACCCGCTCTGCGCGCGGTGGGACAGACCTCTGCGCAGAGGCGGCCCAGCCCGCACAGACGACAACGCCCGAACCCCTCAGGGGTTCGGGCGTTGTCGTCGTCACGCGTGGACGGTACATGTCTGCAGGTGAGCGGACGGTTTCAGAGAGCTCTTCACTAGGATTGTTGAATTCCTTCACAGGGTTTCTGACGTCTGCGCACCGGCGTGCTTCTCACGGACGAGTCTTGACGATTCGCCCTCTGCACCGTCATTCGGGCTGATTGCAGGATGGCGGGGGCCGGACTCGGAGGTTGATAGCGGCGGCCTCGCGCGCGCGGGTTTCGGCGGCGCATTTCCCTTCCCCGAGTTTCCAGGCATGCCGAGGGGTGGG
>NZ_DASYGF010000018.1:0-152473 GCF_036000045.1 Pedococcus sp. | reverse complement strand
TTCGGTCAGGGGTCTCACAGCGGCTACCATGAGGTTTTGGCCCGGTTGCCGCGCCCTTCGCGGTGCGCGGGCCTTTCCCGTTGCCCCATGATTCTGGAGTACTGCGCAGTGAAGAGTGCCGTCGAGACCCTCAACCCGACCCGGGTCAAGCTGACCGTCGAGGTCCCCTTCGAGGAGCTCAAGCCGAGCCTCGACGCGGCATACGCGACGATCGGCTCCCAGATCCAGGTGCCTGGCTTCCGCAAGGGCAAGGTGCCGAGCCGGATCATCGACCAGCGGGTCGGCCGTGGCGCCGTGCTCCAGGAGGCCGTCAACGAGGCGCTGCCCCAGTTCTACGGCCAGGCCGTCGAGGACAACAAGGTCCGCCCCATCGGCCAGCCCGAGGTCGACGTCACCGAGGTGCCCGCCAAGGACGGCGAGGACCTCAAGTTCACCGTCGAGGTCGACGTGCGCCCCGAGGTGACCCTGCCCGACTACAGCGCGATCACCGTCGAGGTCGACGAGGCCGTCGCGTCCGACGAGGACGTCCAGGAGCGCCTCACCTCGCTCCAGGAGCGCTTCGGCACCCTCAAGGGCGTCGAGCGTGTCGTCGAGACCGGTGACTTCGTCTCGGTCGACCTCGACGCGAAGATCGATGACGAGGAGATCGACTCCGTCAAGGGCGTCTCCTACGAGGTCGGCTCGGCCAACATGCTCGACGGCATGGACGAGGCGCTGGTCGGCATGGCCGCCGGCGAGACCAAGACCTTCACCGCACCGCTGGCCGGTGGCGACCACGAGGGCGAGGACTCCACCGTCACCGTCACCGTCCAGTCCGTCAAGGTCCGCGAGCTGCCTGCACTCGACGACGACTTCGCCCAGCTCGCCTCCGAGTTCGACACCCTCGAGGAGCTGCGGGCCGACCTCGCCAAGCAGGCCGAGCGCGCCAAGAAGTTCGAGCAGGGCGTGCAAGCCCGCGACAAGGTGCTCGAGCACCTCCTCGACACTGTCGAGATCCCGGTGCCCGACGGCATCGTCGAGGCCGAGGTCAACGCCCACCTCGAGGGCGAGGACCGCCTCGAGGACGACGAGCACCGCGCCGAGGTCGACACCAACACCCGCAAGGCGCTGCGCGCCCAGTTCCTCCTCGACGCGATCGCCGAGAAGGAAGAGGTCAAGGTCGAGCAGCCCGAGCTCATCGAGTACCTCGTCATGTCCGCCCAGCAGTACGGCATGGACCCCAACCAGTTCGCCCAGGCGATCGACCAGCAGGGTCAGATCCCGGCGATGGTCGCGGAGGTCGCCCGTCGCAAGGCGCTGGCCACGGTGCTCGAGCGTGCCACGGTCGTCGACACCGCCGGGCAGCCGGTCGACCTCAACGAGGTCACCACGACCGATGTCGCCTCCGAGCTGTTCGAGGGCCACGACCACGAGGGCCACGACCACGACAGCCACGACCACGAGGGCCACGAGCACGAGGGTCACGACCACAGCTGAGGTCCCGCACCTTCTCGTATGCCGCGCACCCCCTCGGGTGCGCGGCATACGTCGTTTGGACGAACCGGCGCGCGGCCCCGCTGGGGAACATGAGCCATGGACCTCGCCAGCTTCCACACGTTGCGAACGGCCATGCAGCACAACGCCGTCCCGGCAGGTGAGCTGCCTGCTGCCACCCTCCAGCGTGGCCTCACCGACGCGCTGTCGGCCAGCCGGCTGTTCGACCGGGTCGAGCTGGGCCGCACCGACGACCCCGACCAGCTGGTCATCGGGCTCTGCCGCTGCGCCGACGGTGTGATGCCCTGGGAGGCCGGGGTCGGCATGGAGCGGATCTGGCGCCACGCCTCCGCCGCCCTCTCCTGGGAGTCCCACAGCCTGGCGTGCACCGACCGCCTCATGGAGTTCGAGGCCGCCGCCACCGTGGACGGCAGCGGGCACTACCTGACCGTGCACCTGCTGGCCGAGCCGCCGGGCGGGTGGACCCCGCCCCAGGCTGAGCCAGACCGGGGGGTCCTGAGCGCACCCGCCCCGAAGGCGGGGGTCGACCAGCGCTAGCCCGGTGGTGGGGGAGCGGTCGTGGTGCCGAGCCGCAGGGTGGTCGGCTGCAGCTCGTCCCGAGGCCGTTCGCCGTCGAGCAGCCGTTGGAGCAGCGCGCCGAGGCGCCGTCCCTTGGCCACACCCTGCTGGTCGATGGTCGTCAGGGTCCCGGGGAACCAGGGCAGGTCCACCCCGTCGAACCCGGTGACGCTGAGGTCCTCCGGTACGCGCAGGCCCAGCTCCTCGGCGGCGCGAACGACGCCCGCCGCGAGCAGGTCGGACTGGGCCACGACCGCTGTGGGGCGCTCGGCCCGCGGACGTTCGAGCAGGAGGCGAGCCGCTCGCGCCCCGTGCTCGACGTCGGGCACGGCCGTGGTGGCCAACGCGTCCACCGACCTGAACACGTCGAGGAAGCCCAGGCCTCGGTCCCGGGTGTCGACGAAGAGTGCGGAGGCCACGTCCTCGGTCGTCGCGGGGCCGGTCCGGCTGTCCGGGCCGAGCGGCATCATCAGGTGGGCCACTCTGGTGTGGCCGAGCCCGCGCAGGTGGCGGGCGGCGGTCGCGCTGGCACCGCGGTTGTCCAGACCCAGCTGCACCACACGAGGGTCGGACGGCGCCCCGTCGGCCAGCATCGGTATGCCGCGCGCGGCCAGATGGTCGACGGCGGGGTTCGAGTCCGGTCCGCACAGCGAGAAGACCACGGCGTCCAGGGCGGTTGCGGCCAGCTGGGTGATGGCGCGCTGGGGGTCGCCTGCCGGCTGGGCGATGAGCAGCATCCCGGCGGGGATGCCGTCCAGGACCTGCGAGAGGCCGTCCAGCACGCTCACCGCGAAGGGGTCGCGGAAGGCGTGCAGCAGCCGCCCCTCGACGACCACGCCGACGACGCCGGAGCGCCCGTGGCGCAGGGACGACGCGAGCGGGTCGGGGCCGGCATACCCCAGGCGCTGCGCCGCCGCACGCACGCGCTCCGCGGTCTGGGGCGCGACCGGTCCCCGGCCGCTGAACGCCAGCGAGGCCGTCGAGGTCGAGACACCGGCAGCCTGCGCCACGGCGCGAAGCGTGGGGCGAGGTTGACGGGAGGTGCTCATGGACGACAGACTATCGAATCGATTCGATCGAAACGATTCGACGACGCCGCCCCACTGTTCCGAAAGCCCCGCGTGACCCAGCAGACCTCCGCCCCGACCCTCTCCCAGCCCCGCCTGCTCGCCGCGCGGAACGGCGTCTTCGTCGTGTTCGCGCTCGCCGGCACGACGTTCGCGACGTTCGCCTCGCGGATCGCCGACACCAAGGCCGCCCTCGGCCTCAGCGCAGGTGACCTCGGGCTCACCCTCCTGGCCACATCGGCCGGGTCACTGACGGCCCTCCCTTCAGCTGGGCGCGTGGCCGACCGCGTCGGTGCGGTGCGCACGATCCAGCTGGGCATGACGCTCGCGTTCTCCGGAGTGCTCGTCGTCGGGGTGGCCGTCGACGTCCTCCGGGCCCGCCTCCTCGTGGGGGTGGGGCTGTTCCTCGTCGGTATGGGGGTCGGCCTGTGGGACGTGGCGATGAACCTCGAGGGGGCCGCGGTCGAGCGGTTGCTCGGCAGGACGGTGATGCCGCGCTTCCACGCCGCGTTCTCGGGCGGCACGGTCCTGGCTGCGCTCGTCGGAGCCGCCATGTCGTGGGGCCGGGTGCCCCTGCTCGTCCACTTCGGCGCCGCGGTGGTGATCTCGGTGCCGTTGGGCCTGTGGGGGCTGCGCGCGTTCATGGCGCGGGAGGCCGAGGCGGGCGCCGAGGGCGGGTCGGAGGATGCCGCGCCGCGCGTCGCGCCCCGCTCCGCCTGGCTCGAGCCGCGCACCCTCATGATCGGCCTGGTGGTGCTGGCGGCCGCCTTCACCGAGGGGACGGCCAACGACTGGGTCGCCGTGGGCTTCGTGGAGGGACACGGCGTGCCCCCGTGGGCGGGCGTGCTGGCCTTCGCCTCCTTCCTGTCGTTCATGACGGTCGGCAGGCTGGCCGGGACTCGTCTGCTCGACCGCTACGGGCGGGTCCCGGTGCTGCGAGCGACCTTCGCGTTGGCCGCCGTCGGCTCGCTGCTCGTCATCTTCGGCCCGATGCCCCTGGCCTACGTCGGCACGGCGGTATGGGGCGTGGGCGCCTCGCTGGGGTTCCCGGTGGGGATGAGCGCCTCGGCGGACGAGCCGGCCCGGGCCGCGGCGCGGATGTCGGTGGTGGCGACGCTCGGGTACACCGCGTTCATCGCCGGACCGCCCCTGCTGGGGTTCCTCGGCGACCACTTCACGGTCTTGCGGGCCCTCCTGGCCGTCACGGTCGTCGTGGGTCTGGCCATGCTGGTCATCCCGGCCACCCGTGAGCCCGCGGGCCGCTCCTGAGTCCTGTGCGCTCAGGGCGAACACGGCGCAGTTCGGGGACTTTGCTCCCGCACCTCCACGTTAGGGTCACTGACAGGCATACCCCGATGACGATGGAGAAGACATGGCGAGCAGCCCTCAGACGGGTTCGGAGATCGTCGCCGCCGACGAGCGGCCACAGGGTGGTCTCGACGACCACATCTACAACCGTCTGCTCAAGGAGCGGATCATCTTCCTGGGCTCCGACGTCCGCGACGACAACGCGAACGCCATCTGCGCGCAGCTGCTGCTGCTCGCGGCCGAGGACCCCGGCAAGGACATCTGGCTCTACATCAACAGCCCTGGCGGCTCGATCTCCGCGGGCATGGCGATCTACGACACGATGAAGTGGATCCCCAACGACGTGGCCACGGTGGCCATGGGCATGGCGGCCTCGATGGGCCAGTTCCTGTTGTCGGCGGGCACCCATGGCAAGCGCTACGCCACGCCCCACGCCCGCGTCATGATGCACCAGCCCAGCGGCGGCATCGGTGGCACTGCCTCGGACATCAAGATCCAGGCCGAGCAGATGCTCTTCGTCAAGAAGCAGATGGCCGAGCTGATCGCCCAGCACACCGGTCAGCCCCTGGAGCAGATCGAGAAGGACTCCGACCGCGACCGTTGGTTCAGCGCCGAGGAGGCCCGCCAGTACGGCTTCGTGGACCACGTGTTCAGCAGCGCCTCGCAGGCCGGTGGGCGCAGCGGCGGCGACGACGACAACCCGGTCACCGGGGACAAGTGAGGGATCGACACATGAACGCCAACATCAACCCCTCCATGCACGCCGCGCGTGGGCTGCAGGTGCCCGGCCCCTCGAGCCGCTACATCCTGCCGCAGTTCGAGGAGCGCACCTCCTACGGCATGAAGCGGCTCGACCCCTACACCAAGCTGTTCGAGGATCGCATCATCTTCCTCGGGGTGCAGATCGACGACGCGTCGGCCGACGACGTCATCGCCCAGCTCATCGTGCTGGAGTCCCAGGACCCCGACCGTGACATTCTCATGTACATCAACAGCCCCGGTGGCACGTTCACAGCGATGACCGCGATCTACGACACGATGCAGTACATCCGCCCCGACGTGCAGACCTTCGTCGTCGGCCAGGCGGCCTCGGCGGCCGCGGTGCTGCTGTCGGCCGGCGCCAAGGGCAAGCGGTTCGCCCTGCCCAACTCGCGGATCCTCATCCACCAGCCGGCGCTGGCCGGCGGTGACTACGGCCAGGCCTCCGACATCGAGATCCAGGCGAACGAGGTGCTGCGCATGCGCACCTGGCTCGAGGAGACCTGGGCCGAGCACTCCGGCCGCACCCCCGAGCAGGTCCGCGCCGACATCGAGCGCGACAAGATCCTGTCGGCGGCCGAGGCCAAGGAGTACGGCCTGATCGACGAGGTCCTGGCCTCGCGCAAGGCCTCCAGCGAGGACTGAGCCGCCCCCGCTCCCCGCAGATGGGGCTTGTCCGCCCTGAGCGGACAAGCCCCATCTGCGCGAGACGCGGGCGATTCAATGGAGAGAATGGCAGGGTCCGGCCGGTACCGTCAGGCGGACGTTGTTTTCACACCCAAGGTTCGGAGGTCGGGCGCGTGGCACGCATGGGAGAGGGCGGCGACCTGCTCAAGTGCTCGTTCTGTGGCAAGAGCCAGAAGCAGGTCAAGAAGCTCATCGCCGGCCCTGGGGTCTACATCTGCGACGAGTGCATCGACCTGTGCAACGAGATCATCGAGGAGGAGCTCGCCGAGTCCTCCGAGCTGGGCCTCGACGAGCTGCCCAAGCCGCGCGAGATCTTCGAGTTCCTCGAGAACTACGTGGTCGGTCAGGACGTCGCCAAGCGCTCGCTGGCCGTCGCCGTCTACAACCACTACAAGCGCATCCAGGCCGGTGAGGCGGGCGCGAAGAAGGACGTCGAGTCCGTCGACATCGCCAAGTCCAACATCCTGCTCATCGGGCCCACCGGCTGTGGCAAGACCTACCTGGCCCAGACGCTGGCCCGCATGCTCAACGTGCCGTTCGCCATCGCCGACGCCACCGCCCTCACCGAGGCCGGCTACGTCGGTGAGGACGTCGAGAACATCCTGCTGAAGCTCATCCAGGCCGCCGACTACGACGTCAAGAAGGCCGAGACCGGCATCATCTACATCGACGAGGTCGACAAGATCGCCCGCAAGAGCGAGAACCCCTCGATCACTCGTGACGTCTCGGGCGAGGGCGTCCAGCAGGCCCTCCTGAAGATCCTCGAGGGCACGACCGCCTCCGTCCCGCCGCAGGGTGGCCGCAAGCACCCGCACCAGGAGTTCATCCAGATCGACACCACGAACGTCCTGTTCATCGTGGGTGGAGCGTTCGCGGGCCTCGAGAAGCTCATCGAGTCACGCAGCGGCAAGAAGGGCCTGGGGTTCGGCTCCGAGCTCCACACGCCCAAAGACCTGGCCCAGTCGATGGGCGAGGTCATGCCCGAGGACCTCATGAAGTTCGGGCTGATCCCCGAGTTCATCGGTCGGCTGCCCGTCATCACGACCGTCAGCCCTCTGGACCGCGACGCTCTCGTCACGATCCTCACGGCACCGCGCAACGCGCTGGTCAAGCAGTACAAGAAGATGTTCGACATCGACGGTGTCGAGCTCGAGTTCACCGACGAGGCGCTCGAGGCGATCGCGGACCAGGCGCTCAAGCGTGGGACCGGGGCTCGTGGGCTGCGCGCCATCATGGAGGAGGTGCTGCTGCCGGTGATGTTCGACGTGCCGAGCGACGACGGCATCTCCCGTGTGGTGGTGACCCGTGAGGTGGTTCTCGACAACGTCCTGCCGACCATCGTCCGTCGCGACGAGGAGCCCAAGCGGGCGCGCAAGCGCTCTGCCTGACCCGCTCCTGCCTGGTTTCAGCAGGACGGCGTTCACGCCGCGCCGACGCGGTGGACGGTGGCGCCACCGATTGGACAGGATGGCGGTATGAGCTACGGGTACCGGCTGAGCGACGGTGACCTCGGACCCGTGCAGCAGAGCCCGACCACGTGTGGCTCGGCCTGCCTGACCGTGGCGCGCATGCTCGTGAACCCGGCTTTCGCCCGGTGGATCGTCCGCGGGGAGGGTCCCCATCTCGACGCGCCCCCCGCGGCCACCGAGAAGGAGCGGTTCGCGGCATACGAGCGCGTGGTCCAGAGACGCACGAACGGCCTGTATGCCGGCGGCGGGCGGCTCAACGCACCGTGGCCCCACGCGCTCGGCACACCCCCGTGGGGGGCCCGCAAGGAGCTGGAGTTCGGGGCGGCCCGACGTGGCACGACCTACGAGCTGCGCCTGGTGCGCCAGCTCACCCGCCGGCGGCTGCGGGGGGCCTACACGCGGCTGGTCGAGGTCGTCACGGACGGGGAGCCCGCCCTGCTGTACCTGGGCAGCGCCCTGCTGCCGCGCCACGTGGTCCTGGTGCTGCCCGGTGACGGTGACCGGGTGGTCAACGTCTACGACCCGGCGACGGGCCGGGTGAGCGTGCTCGACCAGGGCCGGTTCGCCGCGCGCGAGCTGCGGATCGCCGGGTGGGACGTGCCCTGGCTCGCGGTGCAGCCGGACGGCGCCCGGCGGGTTCAGGCCTTCGGCTTCTCCACCGGGATGAGCACCGTGTCACGCACCTCGGGGGTCTCGGCCTCGGTGTAGTCGATACGGCCCGTGATCCGGCCCGCAGCCCGCAGGTCGGCCTCGGCGCTGCGCACCCGGTCGGTCCAGCCGCCGGGTCCCGCGAGCACGATCTCGGCCACCTCCGCACGCATGCCGACCTTGGCCTCGGACTTGCTCTTGCGCACGCCGGCCAGGGCCTCGCCCACCGCACCGAGCAGCTCGGGGTCACCGCCGTCGCCGGCGCCGAGCTCAGCCGTCGTCGGCCACGCGGCGTGGTGCACCGACCCGTCGTGCCACCAGGACCAGACCTCTTCGGTGACGTACGGCAGCAGTGGCGCGAAGAGGCGCAGCAGCACGTCCAGAGCGATCCGCAGTGCGGCCCGCGCGGAGGCGGCCTGGGCGTCGCCCTGACCGCCGTACGCGCGGTCCTTGACCAGCTCGAGGTAGTCGTCGCAGAAGGTCCAGAAGAACGTCTCGGTGACCTCGAGGCACCGGGTGTGGTCCCAGCCCTCGAACCCGGCGGTCGCCGCCTCGACGACCTGAGCGAGCTCGGCGAGCATGGCGCGGTCGAGGGGGTTGGTCACCGCGGCGGACAGGTCACCGTCGACCTCACCCAGCGTCAGCGCGAACTTCGTCGCGTTGAGGATCTTGATGGCCAGGCGGCGACCGACCTTCATCTGGCCGGTGTCGTAGGCCGCGTCGGCGCCCAGGCGCCCACTGGCAGCCCAGTAGCGGACCGCGTCGGCGCAGTGCTCCTTGACGACGTCCTCGGGGGTGACGACGTTGCCCTTGGACTTGCTCATCTTCTTGCGGTCGGGGTCGAGGATCCAGCCGGACAGCGCGGCGTGGCGCCACGGGACGGAGTCGAACTCGAAGTGCGAGCGGACCACGGTGGAGAACAGCCAGGTGCGGATGATGTCGTGGCCCTGCGGGCGCACATCCATCGGGAACACGTCGGCGAACAGCTCGGGATCGTCCCGCCAGCGGCCGGCGATCTGAGGTGTCAGGGACGAGGTGGCCCAGGTGTCCATGACGTCGGGGTCACCGACGAAGCCGCCGGCCCGCCCGCGCTGGGACTCGTCGTAGCCGTCGGGCGCCTGCGCAGCGGGGTCCACAGGGAGCTGGTCCTCGGTGGGGACGAGCGGCTTGTCGTAGACCGGCTCGCCCTGCTCGTCGAGGGGGTACCAGACCGGGATCGGCACGCCGAAGAAGCGCTGACGGGAGACGAGCCAGTCACCGTTGAGACCGCTCACCCAGTTCTCGTAGCGCGAGCGCATGAACGCGGGGTGGAACTCGACCTGTCGCCCGCGCTCGAGCAGCTCGGCGTTGAGGTCGGCGTCGCGCCCGCCGTTGCGGATATACCACTGCCGGGACGTGACGATCTCGAGGGGCTTCTCGCCGCGCTCGTAGAAGTTGGCCTTGCGCTGGGTCGGCTGGGGCTCGCCGTCGAGGTCACCGGACTCGCGCAGGGCGCTGACGACGGACTCCCGGGCGCTGAAGGTCGTCTTGCCGGCCAGCTCCTGGTCGAAGAGCCGCTGACCCGCCCCGGAGGGGATCCAGTCGGGCACCTCGCTCTGCAGGCGGCCGCTTCGGGTGATGACCGAACGCGTCGGGAGCTGGAGCTCGCGCCACCAGAGCACGTCGGTGAGGTCGCCGAACGTGCAGCACATGGCGATGCCGGCGCCCTTGTCGGGCTCGGCCGCGGGATGGGCAAGGACCGGCACCTCGACCCCGAACAGCGGTGAGCGCACCGTGGTGCCGAACATCCCGGCATACCGCTCGTCGTCGGGGTGGGCGATGAGCGCCACCACAGCCGGGATCAGCTCGGGGCGGGTGGTCTCGATGTAGACCGGAGCGGCGCCGTCAGCCGTCGGGTGGAACGCGACGCGGTGGTAGGCGCCGGGGTAGTCGCGCGCCTCGAGCTCGGCCTGGGCCACGGCGGTCTGGAAGGTGACGTCCCACAGCCCGGGCGCCTCTGACTGGTAGGCCTCGCCGCGGGAGAGGTTGCGCAGGAACGCCTGCTGCGCCGTCGCGCGCGAGTGGTCGTCGATGGTGCGGTAGCTGATGTCCCAGTCGAAGGAGAAGCCCATCCGGCGGAACAGCGACTCGAAGGCCTGCTCGTCCTGGACGGTCAGCTCGTCGCAGAGCTCGATGAAGTTGGCGCGCGAGATCGGCTGCTGGTCGGCGGCCTTGAGGCTCTTGACGTCACCCCGATGGGCCGGCTCGAAGGCGGGGTCGTGGGGGAGCGAGGCGTCGCCACGGACGCCGTAGAAGTTCTGGACGCGCTTCTCGGTCGGCAGGCCGTTGTCGTCCCAGCCGATCGGGTAGAACACCTCGAAGCCGGCCATGCGCTTGTAGCGGGCCATGCAGTCGGTGTGGGTGTAGGAGAACACATGCCCCATGTGCAGCGACCCCGAGGCCGTCGGCGGGGGAGTGTCTATCGAGAAGACCGCCTCACGGCCCCGCTCGTGCGCCGCTGCGCGGTCGAAGGTGTAGGTGCCCCGCTCCTTCCATACCTGCGCCCACCGGTCCTCGAGCCCGTCGATGGAGGGCCGGTCGGGGATGCGTGCGGCGCGCGGCGTGGAGGGTGCGTCGGTCATGGCGTGAATCTTCCCATCCCGAGCGAGGTGCCCACCAACCGGTTGTCCGGGTGCGCCACCAGCAGCCCACGGGCCGGCCTGCGCCTCTAGGGTGTGGCCATGGAACCCGTCTACACGCCCGTCATCGGGTTCGCCCGCCTGCTCTTCGCCGCTCAGGGCCTGAAGATGACGCTGAGCGGGCTCGAGCACGTGCCCCGCACGGGGGGCGCCGTGATGGCCGTCAACCACACCGGCTACTTCGACTTCACGTATGCCGGCCTGGCCGGCGTCGAGGCGGGTCGCCTCGTGCGGTTCATGGCCAAGAAGTCGATCTGGAGCAACCCGGTGGCCCGGCCGCTCATGACGGGCATGCACCACATCCCGGTCGACCGTGAGGCGGGCCAGGAGTCCTTCGACCTCGCGCTGAAGGCGCTGCGGTCGGGCGAGATCGTCGGCGTGTTCCCCGAGGCCACCATCTCCCGGTCCTTCGAGGTGAAGGCCTTCAAGTCCGGCACGGTGCGCCTGGCCCAGGAGGCCGGCGTCCCCGTGCTGCCGACCACGATCTGGGGGTCGCAGCGGGTCTGGACCAAGGGCCACCCGCGCCGGATGGGCCGGCACCACATACCGCTGCTCATCACGGTGGGCGCTCCCATCGTCGTCGGCGCCGACGAGGACCCCACCGAGGCGACCGAGCGCATCCGGTCGGCGATGGTGGCGCAGCTGCGTGCGGACCAGGAGCGCTACCCGGCGTGGCCTGACGCCGAGCGCCACCTGCTGCCGGCCCGGCTCGGCGGCACGGCGCCGACGCTGGAGGAGGCCGACGCCATGGACGCGGCGGAGCAGCGGAAGCGTCGCGCCCAGGCCTGACGCGCGCCTGCGGCCGACCTGGGTCCCTAGCGCGGCACCTCAGACGGCGTGACCCAGGTGGGCCATCGCCTGGCGGAGCAGAGCCCCGTGGCCGCCGTCCATCTCGCGCAGCAGCGCCGGGTCCGTGGCCTCCTCGGGAGTGAGCCACGCGAGGTCGAGCGCGTCCTGCTGCGGCTGGCAGTCGCCGGCGACCGGGACGACGAAGGCCAGGGCGACCGCATGCTGGCGCGGGTCGTGGTACGCAGTGACGCCAGGCGTGGGGAAGTACTCGGCCACGGTGAACGGCTGGGGGCTGGCCGGCATCTGGGGCAGGCACATCCGGCCCAGGTCCTTCTCCAGATGACGGATCACGGCGTCGCGGACGCGCTCGTGGTAGAGGACGCGGCCGGAGACGAGCTCGCGGTTGATGGCGCCGTCGGAGGCTCGCAGCAGGAGCCCGACCGCCGTCACCGCCCCGCGCTCGTCGACCCGCACCGGGACGGCGTCGACGTAGAGCATCGGGAGGCGCTCGCGCGCGGCATCGAGCTCCTCACGGGTCAGCCAGGAGTCACTGCGGTCCAGCTCGAGCCTGCTCATGTCTCGTTTCTACCAGTAGACGCGTCCGGGGTTGAGGATCCCCCGGGGGTCGAACAGCGCCTTGATGGCCCGCTGCCGCTCGATCGAGGCGGTCCCCACCTCGTCGCGCAGCCAGCGCGCCTTGAGCGACCCGACCCCGTGCTCACCCGTGATCGTGCCACCCATGGCGAGCGCCACGGCGACCAGCTCGCCGAACGCGGCCTCCGCGCGCTCGCGGCTGTGCTGGTCGTCGGCGTCGAAGAACAGGCTGGGGTGCAGGTTGCCGTCGCCCCCGTGGCCGGACATGGTGATCTCGACCCCGGTGCGGGCCGAGATGTCCCGGCCGGCGGCGATCAGGGTGGTCAGCAGGCCCACCGGCACGCAGACGTCCTCGATGAAGTGCGGTCCCTTGGCCTCCAGGGCGTGGTGCAGGGCGCGGCGGCCCGCGAGCAGTGCGTCGCTCTCCTGGGGGTCGTCGGCGACGGCGACCTCGATGGCCCCGGCGTCGGTGAGCAGCGCGGCATACCGCAGGACGTCCTCGGCGGTGTGCCCCGCGCGGTCGGACTGGACGACCAGCGCCGCCTCGGCGCCCGAGGGGAACCCGAAGTCCGCGATGGCCTGGATGGCCTCGATGGTCGGCCCGTCCAGCAGCTCGACCAGGCTCGGGCGGTGGCGGTCGAGCCGCAGCGCGACGATGCCCCGGCTGGCAGCGTCGAGGTGCTCGAAGACCGCGAGCGCGGTGAGGGCCGGCTCGGGCGCGGGTTGGAGCTTGACGGTGACCTCGGTGACGACACCGAGGGTCCCCTCCGAGCCCACGAACAGGCCGGTCAGGTCCAGCCCGGCCACCCCCTTGGCGGTGCGGTGTCCGGTGCGGATGACCTCGCCGCCCGGGAGGACGACCTGAAGACCCTTGACGTAGTCGGCCGTGACGCCGTACTTGATGCAGCCGAGACCACCGGCGTTCGTCGCGACGTTGCCACCGATGGTGCAGAACGCCGAGGAGGCGGGGTCCGGGGGGTAGAAGAGTCCCTGTGCGGCGGCGGCGACCTTGAGGTCGGCGTTGAGCACACCCGGCTGCACGACGGCGAGCGACTCCAGCGGGTCGACCTCGACCACCGTGTCGAGGCCCTCGAGGTTGAGCACGACGCCGCCCTCCAAGGCGACCGAGCCACCAGCCAGGCCGCTGCGCGCCCCCTGGGGGACCACCGGCGTGCCCGTCTCATGGGCCCAGCGCAGCACGTCGACGACGTCCGCCAGGTCGCGCGCACGGACCACCTCGAAGTGCTCCGGCGCGGTGGCGCCGAGGGACTCGTCGACACCGTAACGGGCGCGCACGTCCGGGTCGGTGACCGTGCGGGCGGGCAGTGCGTCGGGAAACGAGGTCACGGGCTCAGCCTAGGCGCCGCTAGAATGGCGCCACAGGCGTCGATCCGGCCATCACCGGGGAGCCTCCGGAAGAACGGCGACCACTCGGCATACCGCCTCGTGGTGGCTCACTAGAACCGGACGGATGGGCCCGTCATCGCCTGTGGCAAGAGCGGCCGTCTGCCGCGGGCCCCGGCCCGCGCTCGCGGCAAGCGAGGTGGCACCGCGGTGCCGCCGGGAGGTCCCGGCGACGTCGTCCTCGCGTGAGTGCACGCGAGTGATGTGAGGACTGCCGACACCATGGCCTACCCCCAGGTCTCCTTGGACCCGACCGACCCCAGCGAGTCGCGCGCGAGCGGAGGTCCCGCCGGCGCCGGCGTGCCTGCCTCGCCCCGGTTCCCGGAGATCGAGGAGCGAGTCCTGCGCTACTGGGACGAGGACGGCACCTTCCTCGCGTCCGTGGAGAACCGCGAGAGCGGCACCGACGGCGACAACGAGTTCGTCTTCTACGACGGGCCGCCCTTCGCCAACGGCCTGCCGCACTACGGGCACCTGCTCACCGGCTACGTCAAGGACCTCATCCCGCGCTACCAGACGATGCGCGGTCGCCGGGTCGAGCGCAGGTTCGGCTGGGACACCCACGGCCTGCCCGCCGAGCTCGAGGCGATGAGCCAGCTCGGCATCAAGACCAAGGACGAGATCCTCGAGCTCGGCATCGAGGAGTTCAACGCGAAGTGCCGCGAGTCGGTGCTGAAGTACACCGACGAGTGGCGCGAGTACGTCACGCGTCAGGCACGCTGGGTCGACTTCGACCACGACTACAAGACGCTCAACCCGGACTACATGGAGAGTGTGATCTGGGCGTTCAAGACGTTGTACGACAAGGGGTATGTCTACGAGGGCTTCCGCGTGCTGCCCTACTGCTGGAACGACCAGACGCCGCTGTCCAACCATGAGCTGCGCATGGACGACGATGTCTACCAGATGCGTCAGGACCCTGCGGTGACCGTCGGCGTGCGTCTCGAGACCGGCGAGCTCGCGCTGGTCTGGACGACGACGCCCTGGACACTGCCCTCGAACCTCGCGGTCATGGTCCACCCGGACATCGACTACGTCGTCGTCGAGACGGACGTGCCGACCGGGCGGCTGGAGCGGTACGTCATCGGCGCCGAACGGCTGGCGTCCTACGCCCGTGACCTGTTCGGCGACGCCAAGGCCGACGTCGAGTCCTTCGTGGTGGAGCGGCTCACCGGGAGGGACCTGCTGGGACGCTCCTACACCCCGCCGTTCTCCTACTACGAGGGCCACGAGAACGCCCACCGCGTCGTCGAGGCCGACTTCGTCACGACGACCGACGGCACGGGCCTGGTGCACAGCGCCGGCGCCTTCGGTGAGGACGACAAGGTGGTCACCGACCGTGAGGGCATCGAGCCGGTCATGCCGGTCGGGCCGGACGGGCGGTTCACGTTCCCGGTGAGCGAGTACGAGGGCATGCTCGTCTTCGACGCCAACCTGCCGATCATCGACGACCTCAAGGCGGCGACCCGCGGTGACGCGGCCCATGGCGCGGTCACCGAGGGCACGGTGCTGGTGCGTCGCGAGACCTACGACCACTCGTACCCCCACTGCTGGCGCTGCCGTCAGCCGCTGATCTACAAGGCGGTGTCGAGCTGGTTCGTCGAGGTGACGAAGTTCAAGGACCGCATGCTCGAGCTCAACGAGCAGATCCAGTGGGTGCCTGACCACATCCAACACGGCCAGTTCGGCAAGTGGCTGGCGAACGCCCGCGACTGGTCGATCTCGCGAAACCGCTTCTGGGGCAGCCCGATCCCGGTGTGGAAGTCCGACAACCCGGAGTACCCGAGGATCGACGTCTACGGCTCGTTCGAGGAGCTGGAGAAGGACTTTGGGGTGTCGGTGACCGACCTGCACCGTCCGTTCATCGACCGGCTGACGCGGCCCAACCCCGACGACCCGACCGGGCAGTCCACCATGCGCCGCGTCGAGGACGTGCTGGACGTGTGGTTCGACTCGGGGTCGATGTCGTTCGCCCAGGTGCACTACCCGTTCGAGAACGCCGACTGGTTCGAGCACCACTTCCCGGGTGACTTCATCGTCGAGTACATCGGCCAGACCCGCGGCTGGTTCTACACGCTGCACATCCTCGCGACGGCGCTGTTCGACCGGCCGGCCTTCTCGGCGTGCGTGTCCCACGGCATCGTGCTCGGCTCGGACGGGCAGAAGATGTCCAAGTCGCTGCGCAACTACCCCGACGTCCGCGACGTCTTCAACCGCGACGGCGCCGACGCGATGCGCTGGTTCCTCATGTCCTCGCCGATCCTGCGCGGTGGCAACCTCGTCGTCACCGAGCAGGGGATCCGCGACGGTGTCCGCCAGGTGATCATCCCGCTGTGGAACACCTGGTACTTCTTCTCGTTGTACGCCAACGCAGCTGGTGACGGACAGGGCGGCGAGGGCAAGGGCTACCAGGCCAAGTGGTCGACCGCGTCGACGGACCCGCTGGACCGCTACCTGCTGGCCAAGCTCGGCCAGTTCGTGCAGTCGATGCAGGACCAGCTCGACGAGTACGAGGTGGCCGGGGCCTGCGAGACCACTCGCGGCTTCCTCGACGTGCTGACCAACTGGTACGTGCGCCGATCGCGCGAGCGGTTCTGGGACACCGGTGAGGGTGCCGGTGCGGAGCAGGCGTTCGACACGCTCTACACCGCTCTCGAGGTCGTATGCCGCGTGGCGGCACCCCTGCTCCCGCTCCTCACCGAGGACATCTGGCGAGGCCTGACGGGTGGGCGGTCGGTGCACCTCACCGACTGGCCCGAGGCGTCCGACCTTCCCCGGGACGATGCGCTGGTGGCGGGCATGGACCGCGCCCGCGAGATCTGCTCGGCCGCGTCGTCGCTGCGCAAGGCGAACGGGCTGCGAGTGCGGCTGCCACTGCAGGACCTCACCGTCGTGACGGCGGACGCGGCGTCGCTGAAGGACTTCGGGGCGATCATCGCGGACGAGGTCAACGTGCGCACGGTCACCCTGCGCGACATCAGGGAGGCCAGCGAGGCCGACTTCGGTGTCTCCCAGCGGTTGACCGTCAACGCCCGCGCCGCCGGCCCGCGTCTGGGCCGCGACGTGCAGCAGGCCATCAAGGGCAGCAAGTCCGGTGACTGGTCCGTGGCGGCCGACGGCACGGTGACGGCGGGCGGCCTGGAGCTCGTCGAGGGCGAGTACACCCTGGAGACGGTCGTCGACGCCGACCGGCAGGGCGGCGCCAGGGCAACGGCCATGCTGCCCGGCGGTGGCTTCGTGGTCCTCGACACCGAGGTGACATCCGAGCTGGCCCAGGAGGGGCTGGCCCGCGACATCGTGCGGGCCGTGCAGCAGGCGCGGCGCGACGCGGGGCTCGACGTGTCGGACCGGATCTCGCTGACCGTCACGGGTGGCGAGGACGTCTGGCAGGCGACGATCGCCCACCAGCAGCTCATCATGAGCGAGACGCTGGCCACCCAGTTCGGGTCCGCCGGTCAGCTCGAGGCGCTGCCGCAGCGCTCGGATGTCGCCGAGGCCACCGTCGGCGACGGCGAGCCGGTGCGGATCAAGGTGATGAAGCTCTGAGCCGTTCCCGACCGCGCTTCCGGGTGGTGGATGATGGAGGCCATGCCCCCTGCACCTGACGCCGCCCAGCGCGAGGCCGCGCGCTCCCTCGAGGTCATCAAGCGGATGCGCGAGGCCGAGGAGGCGATCCTGGAGCGGGCTCCGGAGCACGACCTCGAGCCCAGCCTCGACCGCATCCAGGGCGTCATGGAGCTGCTCGGCGACCCGCAGCGCACCTTCCCCGTCATCCACCTCACCGGTACGAACGGCAAGACCTCGACGACCCGCATCATCGAGTCGCTGCTGCGCGAGATGGGCCTGAAGACAGGGCGGTTCACCTCCCCGCACCTGCATAGCATGACCGAGCGGATCGCCCTGTCCGGTGAGCCGATCAGCCCGGAGCGGTTCCTCGCGGCATACGACGAGGTCATGCCCTTCGTCGAGATGGTGGACGCGCGCTCGCTCGCAGCCGATGGGCCGCGGATGACCTACTTCGAGGTGCTGGTGGCTGTCGCCTATGCCGCTTTCGCCGACGCCCCCGTCGACGTCGCCGTCGTCGAGGTCGGGATGGGGGGCAGCTGGGACGCTACGAACGTCGCCGACGGGTCGGTGGCCGTCGTGACGCCGATCGCGCTGGACCACCAGCACTTCCTGGGCCACGACGTGGAGTCGATCGCCACCGAGAAGTCCGGGATCATCAAGCCGGGCGCTCTCGTGGTCTCCGGCGTCCAGGAGCCCGAGGTCGCGCAGATCCTTGCCGACCGGGCCGCGGCCGTGGGGGCCCGGATCGCCCTCGAGGGCAACGACTTCGGGCTGCTCACGCGTGAGGTCGCGGTGGGTGGCCAGCAGCTGGCGGTGCGGGGCCTGGCCGGCGACTACGCGGAGCTCCTGCTGCCCCTGCACGGCGGGCACCAGGCGCACAACACGGTGCTGGCCATCGCGGCAGTGGAGGCCTTCGTCGGCGGGGGCGAGCAGCGGCTGGACCCCGACGTGGTGCGCGCCGGACTCGGCGCCGCGTCCTCCCCGGGCCGGTTGGAGGTGGTGCGCCGGTCGCCGACCGTGCTCGTCGACGCCGCCCACAACCCGGCGGGCGCCCTTGCGCTGCGCGAGGCCCTCGAGGACTCGTTCAACTTCGCGCGGATCATCGGGGTCATCGCGATCCTGCAGGACAAGGACGCCACCGAGATGCTCGAGGTGCTCGAGCCGGTGCTCGAGCACGTGGTGGTCTCGCGCACGACCTCACCCAGGGCGATGCGCCCCCACGAGCTCGGGGCCCTGGCCGCCGAGATCTTCGGTGAGGACCGGGTGACCGTCGTCGCCGACCTGCCGGACGCGCTGGACGTCGCGGCGGGGCTCGCCGACGAGGGTGGGCTGGGCGGCGGCGTGCTCGCCACCGGCTCGGTCACCACTGCCGCCGAGGTGCGGATGCTGCTCGGCGTGAGCGAGGTCTGAGCCCTCTCAGTGCCCTCTCAGTGCCCCTCAGCGCACCTCAGCGCTTGCCGAGCTGGCCGATGTCGAGGTGGGTCTTCGCCTCCGTCTTCGCGTGCTTGTCGGCGCGCTTCTCCTTGATGGTCTTGCCGGCCTTCTTGGTCAGGTGCTGCCGTGGTGATTTGTCGCTCATCGCTGGTTCCCTTGGTCGGAAGCCTGGGTGGCTCCGCACCCGACGCTACTCCTGATCGGGCACGGCATACGCTCGCTTCATGGTCGTCTTCTATGGCTCGCTGGGCCGGTTCACCTGGCGGATGCTCGCCACCGTCCTGGCGGCGCAGGGGATCGTCGTGTTCCTCGGTGCCCTGGTCGCGCGGGGCCTGGCGAACGCCGTGGGCGACGACCGCGACAGCACTTGGCTCTGGGTCGGGATCGGGCTGGCGGTCCTGTGCTTCGTCGCGGCCGGGCTGATGCGCCATCCCTGGGGCGTCACCCTAGGGTGGCTGATCCAGGTGGCGACGTTCGCCTCGGCTGCCGTCGTGCCGGCGATGCTCGCCGTCGGCGTCATCTTCCTCGCCCTGTGGGTGGGCTCGCTGATCCTGTGCCGCCGGGTCGAGGACCAGATGGCGGCGCGCGAGCGTACTCCCGACCCTCGCTAGGCTGACCGGCGTGACGACACAGATCGAGCGCTCCCTGGTCCTGGTCAAGCCCGACGGGTTCTCCCGCGGCCTCACCGGGGAGGTGCTGCGCCGGATCGAGGCGAAGGGCTACGCCCTGGTCGCCTTGGGCGTGACCACGCCGACCCGAGAGCAGCTGGCCGAGCACTACGCCGAGCACGAGGGCAAGCCGTTCTACGAGCCGCTCGTGGAGTTCATGTCGAGCGGGCCGGTCGCGGCCGTCGTCATCGAGGGGCACCGGTGCATCGAGGGATTCCGTGCCCTGGCCGGGGCCACCGACCCCACGGCCGCACTGCCGGGCACCATCCGGGGTGACCTGGGTCGTGACTGGGGCCTGAAGGTGCAGCAGAACATCGTCCACGGCTCGGACTCGCCGGAGTCGGCCGCCCGTGAGATCGGGATCTGGTTCCCCAGCCTCTGAGCGTCGGCCGCTGAGAGCCGGCCGGTGACTGCCGGCTCTCGCGTCAGGCGGTCTCGAGGTCGTCGAGCCCGCTGATGACCACTTCCAGGAGCGCGGCGAGCTCGCCGCGCTCCTGCGCGTTCAGCCGCGCCAGCGTGTCCGACTCGACGACGTTCGCCTCGCGGACGGCGGCCTCGAACACCTCCCAGCCCTTGTCGGTGAGCTCGACGAGGACACGCGTGCGGTTGGCTGGGTCGGGGGCGCGGCGCACCAGACCCCGCTCGGCCATGCGGTCGAGCCGGTGCGTCATCGAGGACGGCGCCACGTTGGCGATGTCGGCGAGCCGGCTCGGGGTGACCTGCTGGTCGCCGGCCGTCGCCAGGTGCGCCAGCACCGACCACTCGCCATGGGAGATGTCGAGGTCGGCCAGCTGCCGGTTGTACCACTGGTCGAGCTTGCGGGTCAGGGAGAAGACGGCCGTGATGACCCGTTGGACGGACTCCTCACCTCCGGCGGCGACATAGGCCGCGACCGCCTCCTGGTACTGCTGCTGGACGCTGGGTCGTCGTGGGGCGCGGGGCATGGCCCCATCGTCGCATGTTAGAATTTCGAAATCGAAATATTCGAACCCGAAGAGATGTTGATCCTGTCATGCGCGCCCGTCTGCTCATCCTCGCCTCCGCCGTTGCCATGCTCGGCTGGGGTGCCGTCCTGCCGTACCAGTACGCCTATGCGGCCACCACGCGCGGCTGGGGCTCGCTGGTGGCTGCCGGTGCGGCGAGCCTCTTCTCGGTGGGCGCCCTCGTGGCCGCGCCGGTCGCCGGCCGGCTCGCCGACCGACTCTCGCCCGTGGTCGTTGCGGTGGCCGCGAAGGTCCTGGCGGCCGCTGGAGCTGCCTCGCTGATCTGGGCGGGGAGCCCCGCCGCCTTCCTCGCCGGCATGTTCGTGTTCGGCGTGGGCATCACGGCCGCAGCCCCGGCCCAGTCGGTGCTCGTCCTGCGGTGGGTGGGTGGTACCGACCGCCGCCGCGTCTTCGCCTGGCAGTTCACCGGCCAGGCCATCGGTATGGCGCTCGGCGCCTTCGCGGCCGGCTACGTCGTCGATCTCGCTCGGCCCACCGGCATGTGGCCCGCCTTCACGGCCGCTGCGGCCGGTTTCGTCCTGTCGGCGCTCCTGCTCGTGGCGGCCGGACTGCGGCGCTGGGGCGTGTCCGGCGGCAGCCTCGAGTCAGGCGCCTCGACCGACGTCCGCGACCCGAGCGAGGACGCTCGGGCCAGGTCCGGGCTGCCCGAGGCGACACCACGAGAGGCCATCCGCGCGATCTGGGCGATCCCCGCCCTGCGCTGGACCGCGCTCATCACGGTCACCCTGGCGTTGGGCTTCTACGCCCAGTTCGAGTCGGGCCTACCGGCCTACGCGCTGGAGGTCCTCAAGGTCAAGGAGACGACGATCGGCCTGGCCGCAGCCGTGAACTGCGCTGTGATCATCGTGCTGCAGATGCTCGTGGTGCGCCTCACTGCCCGCCGCGGGGGCCCGGCGCTGCTCATGGTGGTGGGGGCCGTCTGGACCGTCGCGTGGCTCGTGCTCGCCGTGGCGTCGTTCCAGCCGGGTCTGGCCTCGGTGCTGTTCGTGTCGAGCTTCGGAGTCTTCGCGGTGGGCGAGACGATGTACGCACCCATCCTCAACCCGCTCACCGCGAGCCTCGCGCCCTCGGGGCTGGTCGGGACGACTCTAGGGCTCTTCACCGCCCTGCAGACCGGCTTCTCCGCGGTCGGGCCCCTGGTCGCCGGGGTGATCCTCGGCGCAGGGTTCGGCAGCGTGTTCGTCGCGCTGCACGTGGCGATCAGCCTCGTGGCCGTCCTGGGCGCCTGGCGGCTGCGCGCGGCCATCCGGGCGGCGCGCCGGTCGGCGGCACGTCCCGTGGAGGCGGCCCTCGCCGCGTAGCATCGCGGGCGTGCGCGGTGGTGTCTCACGGGGTGGCCGAGGTGGCTGGATGTCGCTCGGCAGAGACCTCGCGATCGACCTTGGCACCGCCAACACCCTGATCTACGAGCGCGGCCGTGGCGTGGTGCTCGACGAGCCGTCCGTGGTCGCCGTCGAGGCCGGGTCCGGTCGCCTCGTCGCCGCCGGAGCTCAGGCCAAGGAGATGCTCGGCCGCACGCCCGGTCACGTCCGTGCCGTCCGACCGCTCCAGGACGGCGTCATCTCGGACGCGGACGTCACCGAGCGGATGTTGCGCTACTTCGTCGACCAGGTGCGGCCCTCGCGGCTGGTCCGGCCACGGATGGTCGTCTGCGTCCCGAGTGCGGTGACCGGGGTGGAGCGCCGGGCACTGGAAGATGCCGCGGTGCGCTCCGGCGCTCGCCGGGTGTACGTCATCGAGGAGCCGATGGCGGCCGCGATCGGCGCTGACCTCCCGGTCAACGAGACGTCCGCGTCCATGGTGGTCGACATCGGGGGCGGCACCACCGACGTCGCCGTGATCAGTCTCGGCGGCGTCGTGACGGCTCGCTCGCTGCGGGTGGGCGGCGACGAGATCGACGACGCGCTGGTCGCCCACATCAAGACCGAGTACTCCCTGCTGGTCGGCGAGCGGACCGCCGAGGACGTCAAGGTGGCCGCAGGCTCGGCCTTCCCGCTACGCGAGGAGACCAGCACCCGGATCCGTGGGCGTGACCTGGTGACCGGTCTGCCCAAGACCGTCACGGTCTCGAGCCAGGAGGTGCGCCGCGCCATCGAGGGGCCGGTGCTGCAGATGGTCGACCTCGTGCGCGCGACGCTGGACGTGTGCCCGCCCGAGCTCGCCGGCGACATCCTCGACCGCGGGGTGACCCTCACCGGTGGTGGGGCGCTGTTGAGGGGGCTTGACGAGCGGCTACGCCACGAGCTCGGGGTGCCGGTCCGGGTGGCCGAGGACCCCCTGCGTGCGGTTGTTCGTGGTTCGGGCCGGTGCATCGAGGAGTTCGCGACGCTCGAGCGGGTCCTGGTCGACTCCCGCCGGTTCTGATGCGTGCTGCGTCGCGGCGGCGACCGCTGGTCGCACTGACCGCTCTGACCGTCGTGCTGCTGCTGGTCGACGTGGCCGGAGGCGGTGGCGAGCCTGGCGTCGGAGGGCTGCACAGCGTCGGGGGAGCGGTGTTCGGGCCGCTCGAGCGGCTGCTGAGCCCCGGCAGGCCGACCGCCTCGTCCGCTGGAGCCACGGTGGAGCTGGTCGCTCGCTCCGAGCGCAGCAGGCAGTCCCAGACCGACGGACAGCTCGCCCGTCTGGTGGCCGCACCCGCGCTGGCGGGCGCGACGCTGGTGCCGGCACGGGTGGTCGGCGTGGGCCGTCAGGGCGCGGCCGGACCCGAGCGGGTCACCATCGACGTCGGCTCCCGCGACGGCATCCGGACCGACCTGTGCGTCGTCGACGCCGACGGCCTGGTCGGGCGGGTCGTGTCGGTGGCACCGTGGACCGCTGACGTGGCCCTCGTGGGAGGAGCGGCCATCGTCGTGGGTGTGCGGGTCGGGTCGCCAGGGACCCTGGGGTCGGTGGCCTCGGGTGCCCATGGCGCCCGCAGCCGCGCCCCCGGTCTGCTGGACCTGACCCTCGTCCAGCGCGGGGCCGTCCGCGCCGGTGACCAGGTGACGACCCTCGGGAGTGTCGGCGGCTCGCCGTACCCGCCAGGCCTCCCCGTCGGCACCGTCACCGCGACGGACCCCTCCTCCGGCGACCTGGCGCCGACGGGAGCCGTCCGTCCCGCGGTGGACGTGACCTCCCTCGACGTCGTCGGTGTCCTGACCGTGCCGCCGCGCACCACCCCTCGCGCGGCGGTCAAGGCAGGCGGGTGAGGGTGGCGGTCCGGCTGCCGGTCATGCTGTTCCGAGCAGTGCTGCTCGTCTCGGCCACTCTGGTGACCGTCCTCCCGACCCTGTCGACCGTGGGCGTCCTGCCCGACCTCGTGCTCCCCGTCGTCGTCGCGGGCGCGCTGCTCTCGGGTCCTTCTCGCGGTGCCCTGCTGGGGCTGGCGGCCGGGTGGCTGACCGACGTCGTCCCACCCGGCTCGGCCGTTCTCGGCACCTCTGCCCTCGTGTATGCCGCCGCTGGCCTGCTCGCCGGAGCCGGCCGCCGCGAGGGTCACGCGCCCTGGGGCTGGGTCGCCGTGGTGGTGACCGCAAGCGCCGGCGTCGTGCAGGCCCTCAGACTCGTGGCGGCAGTGCTGTCCGGCGAACCCGTGTCGTGGGTGGTCACTGGGTTGGACCTGGTGGCGACCGCGGCGCTGGGGGTCGTCCTCGTCCCGGCCCTGGTCGGCGCGGAGCAGTGGCTGTCGTCTCGGTGGTCGCGGTGACAGAGCGCCGCGCGGGAGCGGGGACACCCCGGGCTCGGGTCTGGGTGCTCGCCGTACTCGTCGTCTCACTCATGGGCACCCTCGTCGGGCGGCTCGGTCAGGTCCAGATCGGGGAGCAGGCGGCATACCGTCGGGCCGCTGCGAGCGTGAACACGCGCACCACCGTCCAGCCGGCTCTGCGCGGACGCATCCTCGACCGCAACGGCATACCGCTGGCGGACAACACCTCCGAGACCGTGGTGACGGTCGACCGTACGGTGCTGGCCGACGCCCGGGACGGCGGCCGCGCTCTGCTCAGGCGCGTCGCGGGGGTGCTGGGTGTGCCGTTCGACCGGCTCTGGGCACGCACCTACCTGTGCGGCACGGCCGGCGCCCCGCCCGCCCCGGCGTGCTGGGGCGGGTCCGCGTACGTCCCCCTGCCGCTGGTCGCCGGTGCCGACCCTCGCCGGGCGCTGAGCCTGCTCGAGCGCCCCGAGGTCTACCCCGGCATCGGGGTGGTGGCGGCGCCAGTGCGCGAGTACCCACAGCAGGGGACGGTGAACGCGGCACAGGTCCTGGGCTACCTGGCCCGCTCGACGCCGCAGGACGTCGCCGCCTCGCACGGCACCGTGACCGACCAGGACCTCGTGGGCCGCACCGGTCTCGAGAAGGAGTACGACGCGCAGCTGCGGGGCACGCCGGGGCACACCACGGTCGCGGTCGACCCGCGTGGCGTGGTGACGGGTGTCGTGTCCCAGGTGGCGCCGGTTCCCGGACGCGACGTGGTCACCAACCTCGACGTCCGGGTCCAGGCCGCCGCCGAGGCCGCCCTGCGGCATGCCGTCGCCGCCGCGCGCAAGCGCGGACACCGGGCCGACAGCGCTGCCGCGGTGGTCCTCGACACCACGACCGGCGGGGTCCTCGCCGCCGCGAGCTATCCCACCTACGACCCCGACGTCTGGACCGGCGGGATCACCGCGCAGGCGCTCGCAGGGCTCACCGACCCGAGGGCCGGCCTGCCGCTCATCGACCGGGTGACGTCGGCGTCGTACCCGCCCGCCTCGACGTTCAAGGTGGTGAGCCTGCCGGCCGCCGTCACTGCCGGGAACGCGCTGGGCGGCACCTATGACTGCACCAGCAGCTACCGGATCGGCAACCGCACGTTCGCCAACTACGAGTCGCGCGCCTACGGGCCCATCTCCCTGACCAAGGCCATCCAGGTCTCGTGCGACACGATCTTCTACGACTTCGCCTACCGGTCGTGGCTGGCGCAGGGAGGTCTGGCGGCGACCACCGACGCGCACGACCCCTTCGTGGCGATGGCCCACGCCTTCGGGCTGGGGGCGGCCACGGGGGTCGACCTGCCGGGGGAGTGGACCGGGCGCATCCCCGGACGCGCCTGGAAGCGCGCGACCTGGGCGCAGGCCCGGACCGCCACGTGCCGGCGGGCGGCCACCGGCTACCCCGAGGTCGGGCGCACCGACCCGGCGCGCGCGGCATACCTCAAGGGGCTGGCCGTGGAGAACTGCCGGAGCGGCTTCCAGTTCCGGGCGGGTGACGCGGCGAACTTCGCGATCGGGCAGGGCGACATCACGGTGACGCCGCTGCAGATGGCCCGGGCGTATGCCGCGATCGCCAACGGTGGTGTCCTCTGGACGCCGGAGGTGGCTCGGGGTCTCCGTGCCCCCGACGGTGCGGTGGAGCCGGTGGCCCCGCAGCCGGCGGGAACGGTGCACTTCCCCGCGGGGGTCCTGGACTTCCTGCACGGGGCGCTCCAGGACGTGGTGACGGCGGGGACGGCGAAGGGCGCCTTCGCCGGGTTCCCGCTGGCCCAGTGGCCCGTGGCGGGCAAGACGGGAACGGCGGAGGCGTTCGGCGCGCAGGACTCGGCCTGGTTCGACTCCTACGGACCGGCGACCAAGCCCCGGTATGCCGTCGCGGTCGTCATCTCCCAGGCGGGCACGGGAGGCGACGCGGCGGCGCCGGCAGCGCGGCAGATCTACGACGTGCTGCGGACGTTGCGGTAGGGCCGGTGGGGGCGGTGGGGGCGCGGTCGAGCAGTCAGTAGGCTGCCCTGCATGGCTGACTTCGATCTGGTGGTCCTCGGTGCCGGTCCCGGCGGGTACGTCGCGGCGATTCGTGCTTCACAGCTGGGCCTGCGGGCCGCGGTGGTCGAGGCGAAGTACTGGGGCGGTGTCTGCCTCAACGTCGGGTGCATCCCGTCGAAGGCGCTGCTGCGCAACGCCGAGCTCGCCCACATCCTCGAGCACGAGAAGGACAAGTTCGGCATCGAGGGCGACGCCCGGATGTCGTTCAAGCCGACGCACGCCCGCTCCCGCGCCGTCTCGGAAGGGATCGTCAAGGGCGTCCACTTCCTCATGAAGAAGAACAAGATCACCGAGATCGACGGGTGGGGCACCCTGACCGGTCCGACGTCGATGGACGTCGCGCTCAACTCGGGTGAGAAGCAGTCGATCACCTTCGACAAGCTCATCATCGCCACCGGCGCGACCACGCGGCTCATCCCCGGCACCACGCTGTCCGACCGCGTGGTCACCTACGAGGAGCAGATCCTCACCGACCAGCTGCCGGGCTCGATCGTCATCGCCGGCTCGGGCGCGATCGGCGTCGAGTTCGCGTACGTGATGAAGAGCTTCGGCGTGGACGTCACCATCGTCGAGTTCCTCGACCGCCTGGTGCCGACCGAGGACGCCGAGGTGTCCAAGGAGCTGCTCAAGCACTACAAGAAGCTGGGCGTGAACGTCCTGCTGTCGACCAAGGTCGAGTCGATCGACGACTCCGGCGAGAAGGTCCGCGTGACCGTGTCCCCGGCTGCCGGTGGCGAGTCGAGGGTGCTCGAGACTGACAAGGTCCTGCAGGCCATCGGCTTCGCGCCGCGGCTGGAGGGCTACGGCCTCGAGTCGCTCGGGCTGGCCACGGAGCGGGGCGCCATCGTCATCGACGACCACTGCCGGACCACCGTCGACGGCGTCTATGCGATCGGTGACGTCACCGGCAAGCTGATGCTGGCTCACACCGCGGAGGCGCAGGGCGTCGTCGCCGCCGAGACCATGGCCGGCGCCGAGACGATGCCGGTGGAGTACGACTTCGTCCCGCGCGCCACCTACTGCCAGCCGCAGATCGCCTCGTTCGGCTACACCGAGGCGCAGGCCAAGGACAAGGGCTACGACGTCAGGGTCGCCAAGTTCCCGTTCTCCGCCAACGGCAAGGCCATGGGCCTCGGTGACGCAGTGGGCTTCGTCAAGGTCGTCGCGGACGCCACCCACAACGAGATCATCGGCGCGCACCTCATCGGCCCCGACGTGACCGAGCTGCTCCCGGCCCTGACCCTGGCTCAGAAGTGGGACCTCACCGCCGACGAGGTGGCTCGGAACGTCTTCGCGCACCCAACCCTGTCCGAGGCGGTCAAGGAGGCCGTCGAGGGCATCGCCGGCCACATGATCAACCTCTGACGAGGACGACGCCCGTATGCCGCGCGCCCCACTTCCCCTCGTCACGTCGCGCCTCGTGCTGCGCAGCTTCCGGCCCGGCGACGAGGAGGACACCTTCGCCTACCGCTCGGTTCCCGACGTGGTGCGCTACATCCCCGGGGACCCCAAGACGCGTGAGCAGGTCGCCGACCTGGTCGCCGAACGGGCCACCGCGGGTCGCATCGACGAGAAGTCGCCGTTCCTGACCCTGGCTGTCGAGCTCGACGGGCGCGTGATCGGCGATGTGCTCGTGCATTTCGACGGTCTCGACGGCTCCGACGGCACGCAGGCGGAGATCGGGTGGGTGTTCGCGCCCGACGTGGCGGGGCAGGGCTATGCCACGGAGGCCGCCCGGGCGCTCGTGGACCTGGCCTTCGGTGAGCTCGGGGTGCGGCGCGTGTGGGCGCAGCTCGAGCCCGAGAACACCCGGTCGGCGCGGGTGTGCGAGCGGCTGGGGATGCGACGTGAGGCGCTGTTCGTGCAGGGATCGTGGTTCAAGGGGCGCTGGTCCGACCTCGCGATCTATGCCCTGCTCGCCGACGAGTGGGCCGCCCGCGACTAGGGGCCTGACCGCGGCGGACCCCGGCCCCTAGTGCTGGCAGGGAGCCACTTGTCGTGGCGGATCGGCCCATTTCGCCACGACTGCTGGCTCCTGGTCAGTGGTCGTGGGCCCTGTGGATGACGCCGCCAGAGCCGTCGCCGTCTCCGCCAGGGTGGGGTCATGGCCTTCGACCCCAGGCGACCGTTCTCCCGGTCCGAGGCGCTGGCCGCGGGCCTGAGCGACTGGCAGCTGCGCTCGCAGCAGCGCCTGCACCGCGACGTCTATGTGGGTGCCGGGGTGCCGGTGGACACCCGGATCCGGGCACTGGCGGCCCTCCGCATGGCCCCGCAGGGCAGCCTCGCCGCGCGGCATACTGCGGCACTCCTGCTCGGAGGCGTGGTCCCGGAGCCGGCGATGGTGCACCTGCTGGTACCCGGCGGCAGGCTGCGCGCTCAAGGAGTCGACGCTCGGCCTGGACGGCCGGCGCGACGGGCGTGGATGGGTGACATCCCAGTGACCACGGCCGAGGACACGTTCATCGACCTGCGCTCCGAGCTCGGCCTGGTCGACCTGGTCGTCCTCGGTGACAGCCTCGTCCGGAGAGGACGGACAACCCCCGAAGCCCTCCGGGATGCCGCGGCCGACGCAACAGGGGCCCAAGCGCCTACTCTGCGGCGGGCCGCCGGCCTGGTCCGCCCAGGGGTCGACTCACCGACAGAGTCCAAGCTGCGCCTCCTCGTCCTCTTGGCGGGCCTCCCCGAGCCGGTCGTCAACCACACGGAGTACGACGAACGGGGCTGGGTGGTGCGCCGGTTCGACCTCTCCTGGCCGGGGCACCGCCTCGCGGTGGAGTACGACGGCCGACAGCATGCGGAGAGCCAGCGGCAGTGGGAGCACGATGTGACCCGGCGTGAGGGACTGGACACCGATGGCTGGAGGCTGGTGGTGGTCCTCGCCAAGGGCCTCTACCGCGAGCCCGCCCGCACGCTGGAGCGCGTCGTGCAGGCTATGCACGACGTCGGCCTGGACGCCTCGGTGACGAGCGACGAATGGCGGGTCTACTTTCCGGACCGGTCACGAGTGCTGCCGTGACGGCAGCACTCGTGACCAGGTCGGCCATGTCGCCACGGCTGCTGCCGGTCGGCCAGAACTCGAGGATGGCGCCCGCGATTAGGGCGCGAGGTGACGCGCTGGTAGCGTTGCTGCTGCCGTAGACCGGCCGCGGACTCAAGAGAGCCCAGGTGGACATGCCCTGGCGCACCGCGCAGCAACCAGAGAAGGAGTGTGTCGACCTATGCCGTTGAGCACCGACGTCAAGCAGAAGATCATGTCCGAGTACGCCACGCACGAGGGCGACACCGGCTCCCCGGAGGTCCAGATCGCGATGCTGACGCAGCGCATCCTCGACCTCACGGAGCACTCGCGGCAGCACAAGCACGACCACCACAGCCGCCGCGGCCTGCTCCTGCTGGTCGGACAGCGTCGCCGCCTCCTGCGCTACCTCGAGAGCGTCGACGTCGAGCGCTACCGCTCGCTGATCAAGCGCCTCGGTCTGCGCCGATAAGCATCCGAGAGGGGCGGTCCTCACCATGAGGGCCGCCCTTTTCGCATGAGAGAACAACTGAATACAGGAAGTACACAGAAGCACGCCCGTGCACAACGACGATGCACCCGGGTTTATTGAGAGACACAGAAATGGAGGGCCCATGGAGGGTCCAGAGATTCAGCTCGCCGAAGCCGTGATCGACAACGGCTCGTTCGGCACCCGCACCGTCCGGTTCGAGACGGGACGCCTGGCCAAGCAGGCCGGCGGCGCCGTTGCGGCCTACCTCGATGACGACACGATGTTGTTGTCCACCACCACCGCCGGCAAGAGCCCGCGCGAGGGGTTCGACTTCTTCCCCCTGACCGTCGACGTCGAAGAGCGCATGTATGCCGCGGGCAAGATCCCCGGCTCGTTCTTCCGTCGTGAGGGCCGCCCGTCCACGGACGCGATCCTCACCTGCCGCCTGATCGACCGCCCGCTGCGCCCCACCTTCACCAAGGGCCTGCGCAACGAGGTCCAGGTCGTCATCACCGTGCTGGCACTCAACCCCGACCACCAGTACGACGTGCTGGCCATCAACGCCGCGAGCGCCTCGACCCAGATCTCGGGCCTGCCGTTCTCGGGCCCGATCGGTGGCGTCCGCATCTCGCTCATCGACGGCCAGTGGGTCGCGTTCCCGAACTTCTCCGACATCGAGCGCTCGACCTTCGACATGGTCGTCGCCGGCCGCATCGCGGGCGATGACGTCGCCATCATGATGGTCGAGGCCGAGTCCACCGAGTCCACCTGGAACCTCGTCAAGAACGAGGGCAAGCAGGCCCCGACCGAAGAGGTCGTCGCCGAGGGCCTCGAGGCGTCCAAGAAGTTCATCAAGGTCCTGTGCGAGGCCCAGGCCGACCTGGCGAGCAAGTCCGCCAAGCCTGTCCAGCAGTTCCCGATCTTCCTCGACTACGAGGACGACGCCTACCAGGCCGTCGAGGCTGCGACCTCCGACGACCTCGCCAAGGCGCTGACCATCGGTGGCAAGCAGGAGCGTGAGGAGCGCATCGACGAGATCAAGGAGTCGATGAAGGCCGCGCTCGGTGGCGAGGGCAAGCCGTTCGAGGGTCGCGAGAAGGAGCTGTCCGCGGCATACCGGTCCGTCCAGAAGAAGCTGATCCGCCAGCGCATCCTGCGCGACAAGGTCCGCATCGACGGCCGTGGCCTCGCCGACATCCGCGCCCTGGGCGCCGAGGTCGAGGTGCTGCCGCGCGTCCACGGTTCGGCCCTGTTCGAGCGTGGCGAGACCCAGATCATGGGTGTCACCACGCTCAACATGCTTCGCATGGAGCAGCAGCTCGACACGCTGTCGCCGGTGACGCGCAAGCGCTACATGCACAACTACAACTTCCCGCCGTTCTCCACCGGTGAGACCGGTCGTGTGGGCTCGCCCAAGCGTCGCGAGATCGGCCACGGCGCGCTCGCCGAGCGGGCGCTCATGCCCGTGCTGCCGACGCGTGAGGAGTTCCCCTACGCGATCCGCCAGGTGTCCGAGGCTCTCGGCTCCAACGGCTCGACGTCCATGGGCTCGGTCTGCGCCTCGACCCTGTCGCTGCTCAACGCCGGTGTGCCGCTGCGCGCCCCGGTCGCCGGCATCGCCATGGGCTTGGTCTCTGACGAGGTCGACGGGCAGACGCAGTACGCGGCGCTGACCGACATCCTCGGCGCCGAGGACGCGTTCGGTGACATGGACTTCAAGGTCGCCGGCACGCGTGAGTTCGTCACCGCCATCCAGCTCGACACCAAGCTCGACGGCATCCCCGCGTCGATCCTGGCCGGCGCGCTGACCCAGGCGCGCGACGCACGTCTGCACATCCTCGACGTGATGAACGAGGCCATCGACGTCCCCGACGAGATGAGCCCGTTCGCGCCTCGCGTGATCTCGGTGCAGGTCCCCGTCGACAAGATCGGTGAGGTCATCGGCCCGAAGGGCAAGATGATCAACCAGATCCAGGACGAGACCGGCGCCCAGATCTCGATCGAGGACGACGGCACGGTCTACATCGGCGCGACCGACGGCCCGTCCGCCGAAGCGGCCCGCGCCATGGTCAACGCCATCGCCAACCCGCAGATGCCGGAGGTCGGCGAGCGCTTCCTGGGCACCGTGGTCAAGACCACGACGTTCGGTGCGTTCATCTCGCTCCTTCCCGGCAAGGACGGCCTGCTGCACATCTCCGAGGTGCGCAAGCTCGTCGGCGGCAAGCGGATCGACAACGTCGAGGACGTCCTGGCCGTCGGCCAGAAGGTCCAGGTCGAGCTCAAGGAGATCGACCCGCGCGGCAAGCTCTCCCTGGCCGCCGTGCTGCCTGAGGGCGAGGGCGAGTCGGCTGGCGAGGAGTCGAGCGACTCAGGCCAGCCCGCCGTCGCCGCTGCCGGCAGCGAGGCCGACTCCGATGCCTCCGAGGGCGGCGAGTCCGAGGGCCGCGAGGCTGGCGAGCGTCGCGAGGGCGGCCGGAGCCGCAACCGCAGCCGCCGTCGTGGCGACCGTGGTGACCGAGCCGACAAGGGCGAGCGCTCCGACGAGGCCGTGGCAGCGTCCACGTCCGAGGACGCCAGCTGACGGCGACCTGACACGTCCAGCCTGCGGGCCGGCATACCCCATGGGTATGCCGGCCCGCTTGCGTGCGGGGCGCGGACCCCGAAGGCTGTGCCCATGACCGATGACCGGACGTTCGTGGTGGTGGGTGGCGGCCTTGCAGGGGCCAAGTCGGTGGAAGCGCTGCGTGAGCTCGGCTTCGAGGGGCGCGTGGTGCTGCTCGGGGGCGAGGCGCACCTGCCGTACGAGCGACCGCCGCTGTCCAAGGACTACCTCAAGACGGGCGAGAACCTCCAGGACGCCTTCGTCCACGACGAGCAGTGGTATGCCGACCACGACATCGAGGTGCGGACCGGCACCGTGGTCGCGTCGGTCGACCGCTCGGGGAAGGCCGTGGTGACCGAGGCAGGGGAGCGCGTCGGCTACGACCGGCTGCTGCTGGCCACCGGCAGCTCACCGCGCAGGCTGACGCTGCCGGGCGCCGACCTCGACGGCGTGCTGACCCTGCGCACGATCGAGGACAGCCAGGCCATCAGGGCCGCCCTCCAGCCAGGCCGTCGCGTCGTGCTCGTCGGTGGCGGCTGGATCGGCCTCGAGGTGGCGGCGGCGGCCCGTGAGGCGGGCGCCGAGGTGACGGTCCTGGAGTCGCTGGACCTGCCGCTCGTGCGGGTGCTCGGGCCGAAGGTCGCCCAGGTGTTCGCCGAACTGCACCGCGAGCGCGGCGTCGACCTGCGCACGGGCGTGACCGTCGAGGCCATCGAGGGCGACGGCTCGCCCACCGGCGTCCGGCTCGGCGACGGCGAGGTGGTCCCCGCCGACACCGTCATCGTCGGGATCGGCGCCGCCCCGGTGGTCACGCTGGCCGAGCAGGCGGGGCTCGAGGTCGACAACGGCATCCTTGCTGACGAGGCGGGCCGGACCAGCGACCCCGACATCTTCGCCGTCGGCGATGTGGCCAACGTCCACCACCCCTTCCTCGGGCGCCGGATCCGGGTCGAGCACTGGGCGAACGCGCTCAACCAGCCGTCCTGGGTGGCTCCCGCGATGCTGGACCAGGACGGCCCGGAGCCCGAGCTGCCGTACTTCTTCACCGACCAGTACGACCTCGGCATGGAGTACACCGGGATGGCCGACCCCGAGGACGAGGTGGTCGTGCGGGGAGACCTGGAGACCCGGGAGTTCATCGCCTTCTGGACCCGCGACGGCCGGGTGACCGCCGGGATGAACGTCAACGTCTGGGACGTCACCGAGCCGATCAAGGCACTCATCCGCTCGCGGGCGCAGGTGGACCTGCAGCGGCTCGCCGACCCCGACGTCGCCCTGGGGACGCTGGTCTGAGGAGCATCGCCGCCCCTCGTTAGGCTGGCCCCGTGAGCGACACGATCAAGGTGGGCGTCATCGGCGCGGGTGGCCGGATGGGTTCGGAGGTGTGCCGGGCGGTGGAGGCGGCCGACGGTCTGGAGCTCGTGGGGCGGTTCGACCAGGGCGACGAGCTCGGCGACCTCGGCGGAGCGCAGGTCGTGGTCGAGTTCTCAGTGCCGGACGCCTCACCCGCCAACGTCGCCCACTGCGTCGACCGGGGCGTGCACGTCGTCGTCGGCACCACGGGCTGGGACGACGCCCGTCTCGCCACGTTGCGGGGCCAGCTGGCCGAGCGCCCCGAGGTGGGGGTGCTCATCGCCCCCAACTTCGCCATCGGGGCCATCCTCATGATGCGGTTCGCCCAGCAGGCGGCCCGCTTCTACGAGTCCGTCGAGGTCATCGAGCTGCACCATCCGGCCAAGGTCGACGCCCCCTCCGGCACCGCGGCGCGGACGGCCCGACTGGTCGCCGAAGCCCGCGCGGATGCGGGTCTGGGTGAGATCCCCGACGCCACCACGCAGGACCCGGACGGGGCGCGGGGCGCGCGCGTGGACGGCATACCGGTGCACTCGGTGCGGCTGCGCGGCCTCGTCGCGCACCAGGAGGTCCTCCTCGGGGCGGCGGGCGAGCTGCTGACGCTGCGCCACGACTCGTTCGACCGGACGTCGTTCATGCCGGGCGTCATCGAAGGCGTCCGCGCGGTGCAGGATCATCCAGGCCTGACCGTCGGGCTCGAGCACTACCTCGGCCTGGACGCCTGAGTGCGCGAGAAGGTCACGGCGCTCGTCCTCCTGGTGGTCCTCGGGTTCTACAGCATCACCATCGGCTGGCGGGGCGTCGAGCTGGTCCGCGACGGTCGCCTCGTGCCCGTCCTGCTGGGCCTTGCGGTCATCCTCGTGCCGGTGGTCGCTCTGCTGGCGATGGTCCCGCTGGTGCGCTTCGGCCGGGACGGGTCGGCGATGATGGCGCACGCCCGCGAGCATGGTGCGCAGGGCCCCTGGGGGGCCGAGCTCGAGCAGGCCGAGGTATGCCGGGTGGCCCAGGACCGCGCGGGCGAGCAGCGTCACTACCGGGCTGCGGTGCGCGCCTGGCGGGCCAGTCACCCCGACCGATTGCCCTGAATCGACCGTGTCGAGCGTCCAGGACCCCGAATCCGGTCGGTTCAGGGCAAGAAGTGGAGCAGGCGCAGGCCAGCCGCGACGGCTGCGGCAAGCACGACCACGACGATGAACGGCGCCCGCAGCAGGAGCGCCACCAGCGCCACGGCCACCGCCACGGCGCGGGAGTCGAGCACGACGCCCCCGGTCCTCGTCGTGAGCGTCTGCACGCCGACGAGGGCGGCGAGCAGGGCGATCGGCAGCGCGGAGGTGACCCGGCTGGTCCGCTCGCCCTCGAGCCAGCGCGCCGGGATCACGTAACCGAGGAACTTCAGGACGAACGCCAAGGCGCCGGCAGCCAGCACTGCGGTCCACATGGTCATGGCGTCTCCTGCGTCTCCGGCGTGCCCTGTGCGGTCTCGTCCGCCCAGTGGTGAGGTGCCTGGGGGTCGTGGTGCGCGCGACGCCAGAACGCCGCCAGCAGCGCGGAGAGGGCGGCGACGAGCACCGGCACGCCCGCGGGGGCATGCGGGGCCACGAGCACCGCGACGACCGCAGCGAGGGCAGCGATGGCGAAGGCATCGGCCGACTTGAGCCGCGGCCACACCAGCCCGCAGAAGGCGGCGGCCGCCGCCGCGTCCAGGCCGTAGCTGCGGGGGTCGCCGATCGCGTCCCCGGCCAGCGCGCCGACCAGCGTCATGGCGTTCCAGAGCACGAAGACGCCGATCCCGGTGGCCCAGAAGCCGAGCCGCCCTGCTGCCGTCTCTGGCTGGCCCACGCCGACCGCGGTCGACTCGTCGATGGTGAGGTGGGCGGCCAGCAGCCTGCGCGGACCGCGGACGCCCAGCATGCGCGACACCTGGAGGCCGTACAGGCTGTTGCGGACGCCCAGGAGGGTCGAGGTGGCGATGGCGGCCACAGCGGCTGCCGGCCCGCTGGCCATGATCCCGACGAAGGCGAACTGCGAGCCGCCGGAGAACAGCAGCAGGGACAGGACCTGGGTCTGCCACAGCGTCAGGCCGGAGGCGGTCGAAAGGGCGCCGAAGCTGATGCCGTACGCGCCGGTGGCCACCGAGACCGACAGGGCCTGGCGCAGCACCTGGCGGCGGCGAAGGTCGGTCAGCGGGCCTGAGGGAGTCGTCGTCACGGCCCTGTCGGTGTGGTCTCGGGCTCGGTGAGAGCGGCGACCAGTCGCACCTCGCGCGCCGTGTCGCCCTCGGGAGAGACGACGCGGTCCCGGAAGGCGCCGTCGGGCCGCAGACCGGACGCCAGGAGGAACGCCCGGGTCGACTCGTCGCCCGCGAGCAGCCACGCGTGCATGGTTCGGGCGCCCGCGCCGCGGAGGGTGTCGACGGCGGCGTTGAGCAGTCGCGACCCGTGCCCGGCGTGACGGGCCTCGGGGTGCACACCGAACGCGGTCAGCTCCCCGGTCTCGTGACCGGCGTCGGGGTCCTGGCTCGGACCGAGGGCAGCGAAGCCCACGACCTGGTCGCCCGCGCAGGCCACCAGCAGCCGGTACACGCCGGCCGGGGGAGCCGCCAGCGAGCGGCGCCAGGCACCGGCGAAGGCGGACGGCTCGAAGGCGGCCAGGGCCTCGGAGGGCACGACCTCGGCATACGCGTCGCGCCACACGACCGACTGCACCAGACCCACCGCGGGGGCGTCGCTCTCACGGGCCATGCGCACGCTGGCGTCCGCCAGCGGGCCGGGGCCAGTGCCGTGGGGGTGGTCGGGGGAGTGGCCGTGGGGGTGGTCGTGCGCCATGACGCCATCCTGTCATCCACCAGAATGTGACACGAAGACAGCAGAATTGTCAGGGTCTGTAACACGCCCCCATACTGGTGGCATGTACGGCAACGACTTCGCCACGGACGCGCCCTCCGGCCCCCCGACCCCGGACGAGCCGCTCAACGCCGCGGAGTCGGGGCTGTTCGACGAGCTGATCGAGACCGAGCGGCGGATCGAGCCGCGCGACGAGATGCCCGACGCCTACCGCCAGACCCTGATCCGCCAGATCGCCCAGCACGCCCACTCCGAGATCATCGGCATGCAGCCCGAGGGCAACTGGATCACTCGCGCGCCCTCGCTGCGCCGCAAGGCGATCCTCATGGCCAAGGTGCAGGACGAGGCGGGCCACGGCCTCTACCTCTACAGCGCGGCCGAGACGCTGGGGGTGGACCGCGAGGACCTGCTCGACCGGCTGCACACGGGTCGCCAGAAGTACTCCTCGATCTTCAACTACCCGACCCTCACCTGGGCGGACTGCGGCGCCATCGGCTGGCTCGTGGACGGCGCCGCGATCATGAACCAGGTCCCGCTGTGCCGCTGCTCCTACGGCCCCTACGCCCGCGCGATGATCCGGGTCTGCAAGGAGGAGTCGTTCCACCAGCGCCAGGGCTTCGAGATCCTGTGGACCCTCATGCGCGGCACGGACGCCCAGCAGGCCATGGCCCAGGACGCGGCCGACCGCTGGTGGTGGCCGGCCCTGATGATGTTCGGGCCACCCGACACCGGCGATGCGGCGCCCACCGGCGGTCACACCGCCCAGTCCATGGCCTGGGGCATCAAGCGGTTCAGCAACGACGACCTGCGCCAGAAGTTCGTCGACATGATGGTCCCGCAGGCCGACCGGCTCGGGATCCGCCTGCCCGACCCCGACCTGAGGTGGAACGCCGAGCGAGGCCACTACGACTTCGGCCCCATCGACTGGGACGAGTTCTGGCGCGTCCTCAAGGGCGACGGCGCGTGCAACGCCGAGCGGATCCGCCACCGCGTGGCGGCCCACGAGGAGGGCGCCTGGGTGCGCGACGCCGCGACGGCGTATTCCGCCAAGCGCACCGCCAAGCGCACCGCCAAGCGCACCGCCAGCTCCGAGGAGCAGGTCGCATGAGCGACTCGACGGATCGGGGCACCTGGCCGCTCTGGGAGGTCTTCGTCCGCGGCAAGCGCGGGCTGTCCCATGTGCACGTCGGCTCGCTGCACGCCCCCGACGCGACCATGGCGCTGCGGAACGCGCGCGACGTCTACACCCGCCGCCAGGAGGGAGTCTCGCTCTGGGTGGTGCGCGCCTCCGACATCACGGCCTCGTCGCCGGACGAGCGCGACTCGTTCTTCGACCCCGCAGGCGACAAGGTCTACCGCCATCCGACGTTCTACGACGTGCCCGAGGATGTCGAGTACCTGTGAGCGACACGTCCATGAACGGCGCCGCATCCCGCTACCTGCTCGGGCTCGCCGACGACGCGCTGGTCTATGCCCAGCGGCTCGGCGAGTGGGTCTCCCGGGGCCCTCAGATCGAGGAGGACATGGCGCTGGCCAACATCGGCCTCGACCTGCTCGGCCAGGCACGCGCTCTGCTCACCCGGGTCGGCGAGCTCGACGGCACCGGCCGCAGCGAGGACGACCTGGCCTACTTCCGTGACGAGCGCGAGTTCCGCAACGTCCACCTCGTCGAGCAGGAGCGGGCGGGGTTCGGGTTCGAGATGGCGCGGCTGCTGTGGTTCTCCAGCTACCAGAACGAGCTGTATGCCGCGCTGCGCGGTTCGTCCGACCCGGTCCTTGCGGGCGTGGCGGCCAAGGCGCTCAAAGAGGTCGACTACCACCGCGACCATGCGACCCAGTGGGTCCTGCGACTCGGCGACGGCACGGCGGAGTCCCACGAGCGCATGCAGCGGGCCCTGGTTGATGTGCAGCCCTATGTCGCCGAGCTGTTCGACGACGATGCCGGGTCGCTGGCGGCGGTCCAGGAGGGCGCCGGCGTGCTGCCCTCGGCCCTGCGGGAGCCGGTCTCACGGCGGGTCGGCCAGGTCGTCGCCGAGGCGACGCTGGAGCTGCCCGAGTCGTCTACGTGGCGGTCGCGTGGCGGTCGCGAGGGTGTGCACTCCCGGCCCATGGGCTACCTCCTCGCCGAGCTGCAGCACATCGCGCGGTCTCACCCGGGAGCGTCCTGGTGAGCGACAACAGCGTGAGGGGGACACGGTGAGGGCCTCGGTGCTCCCAGACGTCCGCCGCGCGATCGCGGACGTCCCCGACCCGGAGGTCCCGGTCGTCTCCATCGAGGATCTGGGCATCCTGCGCGACGTGGCGGTGGACGACGACGCTCGTCATGTGCGGGTCACGATTACGCCGACGTACTCCGGTTGCCCTGCCATGGAGGTCATCGAGACCGGCATACGGCATGCCGCCGGCAAGGCGGGGTTCACCTGCGAGATCCGCACTGTGCTCAGCCCGGCCTGGACCACGGACTGGATGAGCGAGCGCGGGCGGGAGCGACTGCGCGAGTTCGGGATCGCGCCTCCCACGCCGCACGACGGTGGGCCCGTAACGCTGACCCTGCGACAGCGGCTCGTCGCCTGCCCACAGTGCGGGAGCACCGACACCGAGGAGCTGGCGCGGTTCGGGTCGACCGCGTGCAAGGCGCTGCGCCGGTGCCGGGCCTGCCGCGAGCCGTTCGACGAGTTCAAGGCGGTGCTCCCGTGACGCCCCTGCTCTCCGGACCGAGGACCGACACCGTCCGACGCCGCCGCGCGGAGTTCCACCCGCTCACCGTCGCGGCCGTGGAGCGCCTGACCGACGACGCTGTGGCCATCACCTTCGCCGTCCCCGACGAGCTCCGCGATGACTACCTCTTCCAGCCCGGTCAGCATCTCACCCTGCGCGCCACCATCGCGGGCGCCGAGGTGCGGCAGTCCTACTCGATCTGCCTGTCCCGCAACGCAGCCGAGCGATCGGGGACGGTGCGAGTGGCTTCCGCCCGCGTGGCTGAGGGCCGGATGTCGAACTGGCTGAACGACTCGCTCGCGCCCGGTGACGTCGTCGAGGTGATGACACCCCTGGGGTCGTTCACGTGTCCCACCCAGCCGGACGGCATACGCCATCACCTCGCCATCGCGGCAGGCTCGGGCATCACGCCCGTGCTCTCGCTGCTCACCTCGGTCCTCGAGGAGGAGCCCCGTTCGCGGGTCACCCTGCTCTACGGCAACCGCACCACGGGCTCGGTGATGTTCCTGGAGGAGCTCGAGGACCTGAAGAACCGCTATCTGGGCCGGTTCCAGCTCGTGACCGTGCTGTCCCGCGAGCCGCATGACGTGGAGCTGTTCACAGGACGCCTCGAGCCCGAGCGGGTGGCGCGGATCCTCGAGGTGCTCGCGCCGGTCGACACCGTGGACGAGTGGTACCTCTGCGGTCCCTACGGCATGGTCGTCGGGGCGCAGGAGCTGCTCGCCGAGGCCGGGGTCGACGCGACGCACGTCCACCACGAGATCTTCCACGTCGCCGAGCAGGAGTCCCCTCGCCGGGAGGTGGCGGTCGTCGAGGGCGCGCCCCCGGCGGCAGTGGTGACCGTCAGCCTCGACGGCCGCACGACGCGCATCGAGATGCCCTCGGTCGAGGAGACCATCCTCGACGCCACCCTGCGGGTGCGGCCGGACGCGCCGTACTCGTGCACCGGCGGCGTCTGCGGCACGTGCCGGGCGCGGCTGGTGTCCGGCGAGGTGCGGATGGACCGCAACTACGCGCTGGAGCCGGCCGAGGTCGCGGCGGGGATCGTGCTGGCGTGCCAGAGCCACCCGGTGACCGAGGAAGTCGCCCTGGACTACGACGCCTGACCGCGGGCTGCTGCCTGCTGCCTGCTGCCGGCTGCCTGCTGCCTGCTGCCTGCTCCGGAAACGTGACCTCTCGACGCGTTTTCCGTGGGCCTAGACGCCGGAGTCCCAGCATTCGTGACCACTGAACGCTTTTTGATGGTGCCTGTGGATGACGGCGGCGCGGCATACGTCCGTCCCGGCAGGCTCGGGGTATGCCGCTTCGCTCGCCCAGAGCCGGTCGGCTGGACGCGCGTCAGCCGTTTCTACGCTGCGAGGCGATCAAGGCAGGTCTGACCGACCTGGAGCTCAGCGGTCCCAGGTTTCGGCAGCTGTTCTGGGGCGTACATATCAGCGCGTCGGTGGCGCCCACCTTGGCTCTGCGGTGCAGAGCAGCCCTGCTCATCGCCCCGTCGCCAGCCCTGCTGACCCATCACACAGCGGCGATCCTGTGGGGGGCGACCGTTCCCCCCAGTCCGGCGATCCATGTCGGCATCCTTGCGGGCGCGAGACTGCGTGCCGAGGGCATCACCACCCATCGGTATGCCGGGCTCCCGGCGTCCGCTCGCCGCAACGGCCTTCCGGTGCCCACCCCTGAGCAGACCTTCCTCGACCTGGCTTCGTGGCTCAGCCTGGTCGACCTCGTGGTGCTGGGGGACTCCCTCGTGGGCCAGGGAGTGACGACCCCACAGAGGCTCGTCGACACGAGCGCCGACGCGCACGGCAGGGGAGCGCGACTTGCCCGACGAGCGGCTCGACTGGTCAGGGCAGGCGTGGACTCGCCGATGGAGACTCGGGTGCGGTTGCTGTTCGTCCTGGCTGGGCTTCCCGAGCCCGTCGTCAACTTCGCTATCCGCGACGAGACCGGCCGCACGATGTACCGGATCGACCTGTCGTTCCCCGACCTCTTCCTCGCCATCGAGTACGACGGCCGTCATCACATCGCCCGCCAAGGCCAGTGGCGCCAGGACCTCGCGCGACGCGAGGAGCTCGAGAGCGATGGCTGGCGCTTCGTCGTCCTCGTCGCGGAGGACATCTACAGCACGCCTGAACAGACCTTGGCTCGGCTCGTCAACGCCTTCGCCGAGCGCGGACGCAGAGTCCGCATCCGCCGTGAGGAGTGGCGTCGATACTTCCCAGGTCGGCAGCCCGGCTGACTCGCCCGCGATTCGTGACCACTCGACGCTTTTTGCGCGGTGCGGGGGACTACTCCAGCGCAGTTCGTGACCACTCGATGCTTATTGCCGGGGAGGGGGAAGGGGAGGCGCCTACGCCCGCTCGTAGGTCACCCAGCTGAAGCCGTCCTGGTCGTCGCGAGCCACCTCACGCCATCGGTGCGGGTCGATCGTGGGGAAGTGGACGTCACCGTCGGGCGACTGGTGGACCTCCGTGATGAGCAGGCGGTGCGCCCAGGGCATGGCCTCGGCATAGATCTGGCCGCCACCGCAGATGAAGACCTCGTCGGCCGGGCCGGCCAACGACAGTGCCTCGCTGAGGGAGTGCGCCGTCTCGACCTCGGCGTGGTGCCAGTCCTGCTGGCGGGTCACGACGATGGTTCGGCGGCCGGGCAGCACGCGGCCGATGGAGTCGAAGGTCTTGCGGCCCATCACCATGGCGTGGCCCATCGTGGTCCGCTTGAAGAAGGCGAAGTCCTCGGGAATCCGCCACGGCATGTCGTGGTCGGCACCGATGACGCCGTTGCTCCCGACTGCGGCAATGAGCGTCACGTTCGTCATGGCCCCAGGCTAGGGCTCGACCCGCTCAGACCGCGATGGGCGCCTTGATCGAGGGATGCGCCTCATAGCCCACGAGCTCGAAGTCGCCGAGGTCGTAGTCGTCGATCGAGGCCCGGGGCGTGATGCGCATCGTCGGCAGCGGAAGCGGCTCGCGGGTGAGCTGCAGGCGCGCCTGCTCGACGTGGTTGGAGTAGAGGTGGGCGTCGCCGAGGGTGTGCACGAAGTCGCCCGGCTCGAGGTCGGTGAGCTGCGCGACGATCATCGTCAGCAGCGCGTAGGAGGCGATGTTGAACGGGACGCCGAGGAAGATGTCGGCAGAGCGCTGGTACAGCTGGCACGAGAGCCTGGCCCGGTGGCCGTCCACTGCGGGCGTGACGTAGAACTGGAACATCGTGTGGCACGGCGGCAGCGCCATCGCGTCGACGTCGGCGACGTTCCAGGCGGAGACGATGTGCCGCCGGGAGTCCGGGTTGGTGCGGATCGACTCGATGACCTTGGCGATCTGGTCGACGTGGCGCCCGTCGGGCGTCGGCCACGAGCGCCACTGGTAGCCGTAGACCGGGCCGAGGTCGCCGTGCTCGTCGGCCCACTCGTCCCAGATGGTGATGCCGCGCTCCTGGAGCCAGCGCACGTTGGAGTCGCCGCGCAGGAACCACAGCAGCTCGCCGATGATCGAACGCAGGTGCAGCTTCTTGGTCGTCAGCACCGGAAAGCCGTCGGCGAGGTCGAAGCGCATCTGGTAGCCGAACACCGACCGGGTCCCCGTGCCGGTGCGGTCGGACTTGTCGACCCCGGTCGTCATCACATGGTCGAGGAGGTCGAGATACTGCTGCACGCGGGCAGCGTAACCCGCGGCGGTGACGGTCGGCGTCAGGTGGGGGCGATAACCTGCGGGGTATGAGTGCGACGTCTCCGTTCGGCCGGATGGTCACGGCCATGGTCAGCCCCATGCGTCCCGACGGGACCCTCGACCTCGACGCCGCCCAGCGTGTGGCCACCCATCTGGTCGACCACGGCCACGACGGCATCGTCGTCAGCGGCACCACCGGCGAGTCGGCCACGACCTCCGACGCCGAGAAGGTCGCGCTCCTTCGCGCCGTCCTGGAGGCGGTCGGCGACCGGGCCGTCATCACCGCCGGCGCGGGCACCAACGACACCGCCCACTCGGTCGAGCAGGCCAAGGCCGCCGTCGCCGCCGGCGCTCACGCGCTGCTCACCGTCACCCCGTACTACAGCAAGCCGCCCCAGGAGGGCCTGCGCGCCCACTTCCGGGCGGTCGCCGACGCGGTCGACGTGCCCGTCATGCTCTACGACATCCCCGGCCGCACCGGCACCGCCATCTCGACCGAGTCGCTCGTCGAGCTCGCCGACCACCCCAACATCGTCGGGGTCAAGGACGCCAAGGGCGACCTGTTCGCGATGACCGAGGTCATGCGCCAGTGCGACCTGCTGTTCTTCTCGGCCATCGACGACCTCAACCTCGCCTACCTCGCGCTCGGGGCCGCCGGTGTGGTCAGCGTGGTGGGCCACGTCGCCGGCGACCTCTATGCCGAGATGCTCGCCTGCGTCGACAAGGGCGACCTCGCCCGTGCCCAGGAGCTGCACCGCCAGGCCGTTCCCGCCGTCAAGGCGGTCATGACCATCACGCAGGGGGCCATCATGGCCAAGGCCGCACTCAAGGAGCTCGGGGTCCTCGACTCCGCAGCGGTGCGGTTGCCCCTGGTCGAAGCCACCCCGGACCAGGTCGCCGCGCTGCGCACCGGTCTCACCGAGTCAGGACTGATGTGAGCCATCCCCACCCCGAGCTGACCACCCCACCCCCGTTGGCGCCCAACGGCGTCCGCATCGTCGCCCTCGGCGGTCTGGGCGAGGTCGGCCGCAACATGGCCGTCCTCGAGCACGCCGGGCAGCTGCTCGTCATCGACTGCGGGGTGCTCTTCCCCGAGGACCACCACCCCGGAGTCGACCTGATCCTGCCCGACTTCGAGTACCTCGATGACCGGCTCGACGACATCCAGGCGATCGTCCTCACCCACGGCCACGAGGACCACATCGGCGCCGTCCCCTACCTGCTGAAGCGCAAGCCCGACATCCCGCTGGTCGGCTCCATGCTGACCCTGGCGCTCGTCGAGGCCAAGCTGAAGGAGCACCGGATCCGCCCCTACACGCTGGGCGTCAAGGAGGGCATGCGCGAGGGGCTCGGGGTCTTCGACTGTGAGTTCGTCGCGGTCAACCACTCCATCCCGGACGCGCTCGCCGTGTTCGTCCGCACGCCCGGTGGCACGATCCTGCACACCGGCGACTTCAAGATGGACCAGCTGCCGCTGGACGGCCGCCTCACCGACCTGCGCGCCTTCGCCAGGCTGGGGGAGGAGGGCGTCGACCTGTTCATGACCGACTCGACCAACGCCGAGGTCCCCGGTTTCACGACCCCGGAGAAGGACATCGCCCCGGCCATCGACAAGGTGTTCCGCGACGCCCGACGCCGGATCATCGTGGCCTGCTTCTCCAGCCACGTGCACCGGGTCCAGCAGGTCCTCGACGCTGCCGACAAGGCCGGCCGCAAGGTCGCCATGGTGGGCCGCTCGATGGTGCGCAACATGGGCATCGCGGCCGAGCTCGGCTACCTCCATGTGCCCGATGGTGTGCTCGTCGACGTCAAGCGGCTGGACCAGTTCCCCGACGACCAGGTCGTCCTCATCTGCACCGGGTCCCAGGGCGAGCCGATGGCGGCCCTGTCGCGCATGGCCAACCGTGACCACCGCATCGACGTCGGCGAGGGCGACACGGTCCTGATGGCCTCCTCGCTGATCCCCGGCAACGAGAACGCCGTCTACCGCGTCATCAACGGCCTGATGCGGCTCGGCGCCGATGTCGTCCACAAGGGCAACGCCAAGGTGCACGTGTCCGGTCACGCCAGCGCCGGTGAGCTCCTCTACTGCTACAACATCGTCAAGCCGCGCAACGTGATGCCCGTCCACGGCGAGTGGCGCCACCTCGTCGCCAACGCCGCCCTGGCAGTGCAGACCGGCATCCCGCCCGAGCGCGTCGTGCTGGCCGAGGACGGCGTCGTGGTCGACCTCGTCGACGGCAAGGCGAGGATCGTCGGGGCCGTCCCGTGCGGCTACATCTACGTCGACGGCTCTTCGGTGGGCGACTTCGACGAGGCGCTGCTCAAGGACCGTCGTATCCTGCGCGACGAGGGCTTCATCTCGGTCATCGTTGTGATGGACGCGGCGACCGGCAAGATCGCGGCCGGCCCCGAGATCCAGGCTCGTGGGTTCGCCGAGGACGACGAGATCTTCAAGCAGGTCCGGCCCAAGATCGAGCAGGCTCTCGCCGAGGCCACCGGCAACGGCGTCACCGACAGCTACCAGCTCGAGCAGGTCATGCGTCGCGCGCTGGGCGGCTGGGTCGGTGGCAAGATCCGCCGCCGCCCGATGATCATCCCGGTGGTCATCCAGGCCTGAGCGCCGGCCGGCGCCAGCGTGCCCCCGCTACCAGCGCCGCGCCGCTACCAGCTGCGCCGCGCGGCTACCACGGCCGCGCAGGGAGCGCCTCGCGCGGGTCATCGCTGGTGACCCAGCCCTGCGGGGTCTGCACGTACTCCGCCTGAGGGCCGTTCGCGGCCAGCTCGGCGACGGCGGCGAGCAGGCGCTCGACGTGGGCGGCGGTGGTCGCCAGCCCGATGCTGGCGCGCACGGCGGTCGCCGGAGCGGCGGCATACGGGTCGGTGACGTCGTCATCGAGGTCGTCAGGGAGGACGTCGAGGAGCGCGTCGACGCACAGGTGCGCGCAGAACTTGCCGTCCCGCACGCCGATCCCGTGCTCGGCCGACAGCACCGTCGACACGAGCGAGGAGTCGAGCCCGTCAATCGTGAACGTCGCGACGGCGACCCGGTCGTGGTCCTCGCCGAAGAGCGAGTAGGTCTGCACCCCCTCGATCGACCGCAGCCCGTCGAGCAGGCGGCCGCCCAGGACGCGCTCGTGGGCCTCGACGGTCTCGGCGTTTGCACGCAGCGTGTGGCAGGCGGCGGCGAGGGCCACGGCGCCCACGACGTTCGGGCTGCCCGCCTCGTGCCGGGCCGCGCCGGTGTGCCACACCGTGCCGCGCTCGGTGACCGACTTCGTCGCCCCGCCGCCGGCCAGGTAGGGGTGCGCCGCGTCGAGCCAGTCGGCCCGCCCGGCCAGGACACCTGCCCCGTACGGCGCATAGAGCTTGTGCCCCGAGAGCACGATGTAGTCGACGTCCAGCTCGGCGAGGCTGACCCGTCGGTGGGGAGCGAGCTGAGCGGCGTCGAGGACGACGCGGGCGCCGGCTTCGCGCGCGATCGCCGCCAGCCGGCGGACCGGCCAGACCTCGCCGGTGACGTTGGAGGCGCCTGCCAACACGACGAGCCGGTGGCGACCATGGCGGGTCTTCAGCGCGGTGCGCAGCAGCGTCTCGGCGTCCCGGGCGCTGCCGGGGACGGGGAGGCGGACGGTGTTCCGGTGCTTCCACGGGAGCAGGGCGGCGTGGTGCTCGGTCTCGAAGACGAAGACCGTGGTGTCCCGGGGCAGGGTCGATGCCAGCAAGTTGAACGAGTCGGTGCTGTTGCGTGTGAAGACGACCTCGTCGTGAGAACGCGCGCCCACGAACTCCGCAACCTCGGCGCGGGCCTGCTCGTACCAGGCGCTGGTCACCCGCGAGGCGTAGCCGTTGCCGCGGTGCACCGAGGAGTAGGTCCGCAGCGTGCTCTCCACTGCCTGGGCGACGCTGACCAGGGCCGGCGTCGACGCCGCGTGGTCGAAGTTCGCGTAGTCCACGACGCCGCCGAGGGTCGGCACCGGCAGGGCTGCCGTCACCACCGCGGGCACGGCGGGTGCGGCGTCGGGCCGCAGGGGCGGGACGGCGCGCAGGTGGTCGCGGGCCTGCGCCAGCGGGGCGGTGTGGCGCAGTGCGGGAGGTGGGGTACTGGCGATCGACATCGGCGGTAGCTCCTGGGTCCGGTGGGACCCGCAAGGTGCTCGCGGGTCCGCGCTTGCCGGCTGCGGGTGCAGACGGCCCGGTCGTCACCCGGAGCACCCCACCGCGGAGGAGGGTTGCTGGTCAGCAAGCCGGGGCTTCGCGCTGACACTCATGACCTGATCAAGGACTGTAGCCGCGGCCCCGGCCAGGTATCCAGCACGTGAGCGGTGGTTCTCGTCACGTGAGACCGCCCGAGGTCCTGACGGACGTCGGCTGCGGACACTCGTGATGTCTGGGGCGCGTGTGACACGTGTGTCCGGTGTGTCGGTCGCGTACCCTGCGAAGCATGGCGACTCGTCCGTCCACCTCGACGCGCTCCTCGAGCGGTCGCGGCACCGCAACGCGGCCCGCGAACCGCAAGGCCGGCGCGCCCCGCAAGGCCCCGGCCCGTGGCAAGACCGGCGGGGGCGGCCTCCCGTTGCCGCTGCGCGCGGTCAAGGGCACCTGGATGGGCGTCGCGCACGTGGCCGGTGGCGCCGTGCGCCGGGTGGGCAACAGCGCCAGCGAGCTGGACCCGGAGCACCGCCGCGACGGCATCGGCTTCTTCCTCATCGGCATGGCGATCCTCGTCGCGGCCAGAGAGTGGTGGGCGTTCCAGGGGGTCCTGGGGGACGTCGTCCACGCCGTGGTGGCGGGCACCTTCGGCCGCGTCGCGTATGCCGTGCCGCTCGGCCTCCTCTTCCTCGGCCTGCGCCTGCTGCGCTCGCCGCAGGACGACGCCGCCAACTCCCGCATCGGCATCGGCCTCGGGGCGATGACCGTGGCGGCCTCCGGGCTGGCCCATGTCGCCGCGGGCATCCCGGCGCCGCCCCAGGGCGCTGACGTCATGCGCGCCGGTGGGGGCATCATCGGTTTCCTCGCCTCGAGCCCGCTGGCGGCGGCGGTGTCCGTCTACGGGACGGTCCCGATCCTGCTCATGCTGGGCTTCTTCGGCCTGCTCGTCATGACGGCGACCCCCATGCACCTGATCCCACAGCGTCTCGGTGAGCTGCGCGACCACCTGCTGCATCGCGGTGCGCCCGTCGACGGCGAACCGGTCGTCGACGTTGAGGCGGCCGAGTCCAAGCCGCGGCGACGCCGGCGCGTCATCGACCCCGACGAGCCGATGGACGGCGACGAGGCGTTCGAGCAGGCCGCCCTCGTCGCCCCGGGCGGCCGCCGCTTCCGCCCGGGCGAGAAGCGTCCGACCTCGCCCGGCGTGCTCGCGCCGTCGGCCACGGACGCGCCGCGGCGTGCAGCCGCCGGACCGGCGGTCGAGGTCAAGACGTCGCTCGAGGCGCCGCCCACCACGCCCCTGCCGCAGCGCGTCGAGCAGCTCGCGCTCGCCGGCGACATCACCTACACCCTGCCCGACAACGCCCTGCTTGAGCCCGGCTCACCCCACAAGACCCGCAGTGCCGCCAACGACCGGGTGGTCGAGTCCCTCACGGGCGTCCTCGAGCAGTTCGACATCGACGCGCAGGTCACCGGCTTCACCCGCGGCCCGACGGTCACCCGCTACGAGGTCGAGCTCGGCCACGGCACCAAGGTGGAGCGGGTCACGGCCCTGTCCAAGAACATCGCCTATGCCGTGGCCTCGGCCGACGTCCGCATCCTCAGCCCGATCCCGGGCAAGTCCGCGATCGGTATCGAGATCCCCAATGCCGACCGCGAGAAGGTCAGCCTCGGCGACGTCCTGCGCAGCCAGGCCGCCCGGGGGAACCAGCACCCGATGGTCATGGGTGTCGGCAAGGACGTCGAGGGCGGTTATGTCATCGCCAACCTCGCCAAGATGCCCCACCTGCTCGTCGCGGGCGCCACCGGCGCGGGTAAGTCGAGCTTCGTGAACTCCATGATCACCTCGATCCTCATGCGCTCCACGCCCGACGAGGTCCGCATGGTCCTGGTGGACCCCAAGCGGGTGGAGCTCACGGCATACGAGGGGATCCCGCACCTCATCACGCCCATCATCACCAACCCCAAGAAGGCCGCCGAGGCGCTGCAGTGGGTGGTCCGCGAGATGGACACGCGCTACGACGACCTGGCGCAGTTCGGGTTCAAGCATGTCGACGACTTCAACAAGGCGGTCCGGGCCGGCAAGGTCAAGCCGCTGCCGGGGTCGGAGCGGGTCATCCACCCGTACCCTTACCTGCTGGTCATCGTCGACGAGCTCGCCGACCTGATGATGGTCGCGCCGCGTGACGTCGAGGAGTCGATCGTCCGCATCACCCAGCTGGCCCGGGCAGCGGGCATCCACCTCGTGCTGGCGACCCAGCGCCCGTCGGTCGACGTCGTCACCGGTCTGATCAAGGCCAACGTGCCGTCGCGGATGGCCTTCGCGACCTCCTCGCTCGCCGACAGCCGCGTCGTGCTCGACCAGCCGGGGGCCGAGAAGCTCATCGGTCAAGGTGACGCGCTCTTCCTGCCCATGGGTACGAACAAGCCGATGCGCGTGCAGGGGGCCTGGGTCACCGAGTCCGAGATCCAGAACGTCGTCAAGCACGTCACCGAGCAGCTCAAGCCGAGCTACCGCGACGACGTCACCGTGGTCGCCGCCAAGAAGCAGGTCGAGGACGACATCGGCGACGACCTGGATCTGCTGCTGCAGGCGACCGAGCTCGTCGTCACCACGCAGTTCGGCTCGACCTCGATGCTCCAGCGCAAGCTGCGGGTCGGCTTCGCCAAGGCCGGTCGTCTGATGGACCTGCTGGAGTCCCGCGGTGTGGTCGGTCCCTCCGAGGGCTCCAAGGCGCGCGACGTCTTGGTCAAGCCGGACGACCTGCCCGTGACCCTGGCGCTCATGCGTGGCGACGAGGTGCCCGACCCGGAGCCGGTGTTCGACGGCCAGAGCGTGGACAGGCCGAGCGCCGATGGGCGCAGCGTGGACGGGCACGCCGCGGCGGCGGGGAACGAGCGCACCGACGAGGTGGCGGTCGGCGGCTACGCCATGGACGCGCGGTACGCCGACGACCCGGTCGCCCGGCAGTATGCCGGGCTGGAGGAGGTCGAGGAGTCGCAGGACGCCTGGGAGCTGACCGGTCGGGACTGAGCCCGGCGGGCACAGACGAAATAGATCCGCTCCTGCGGTCGTTGCGCGATGGTGACCGCCGCGCCCGAGACACTTCCCGACGCCCCGACCAGCCTCCCGATCGTACTCGAGCCGACCCGTCCCGCCGCTGCCCCTGCGGGGGCGGCCGCGCCCTCCCGCCGCTCCTCGCTGCGCTTCGTCCTCGTGCTGGGCGCGCTCACGGCCATCGGCCCGCTGACCATCGACACCTACCTGCCGGCGCTGCCCTCGATCTCCCGGGACCTGGCCGCCTCGGAGTCGGCGGTGCAGGCCACCTTGACCGGCATCCTGCTCGGGATGGGCCTCGGGCAGCTGCTCGTGGGCCCGCTCTCGGATGCCATCGGGCGCCGCAAGCCTCTGATCGCCGGTATCTCCCTGCACATCCTGGCCTCGGTGCTGTGCGCGTTCGCCCCGTCGGTGGAGGTGCTCACGGTCGGACGGGTGCTCCAAGGGCTGGGCAATGCCGCGGTGGCCGTGGTCGCCATGGCGACGGTGCGCGACGTGTTCGTGGGCTCCGCCGCGGCCACGCTGCTCTCCCGCCTGATGCTCGTCTCGGGTATGGCGCCCATCCTGGCCCCCAGCCTCGGGGGCGCCATCCTGCGACTCACGTCCTGGCGCGGCGTCTTCGCTGTCCTCGGCGTGGCCGGGGTGCTGCTGGTGACGCTCGCATCCACCGCCCTGCGCGAGACGTTGCCCGTCGACCGGCGTCGCCCGGCTGCTCCGCGGGAGGTCCTCGACACCTACCGACGGCTTCTGCGTGACCGGACGTTCGTCGGGCTGGTCCTCATCGCCGGGCTCGGCTTCGCCACGCTGTTCGGGTACATCGGCGGGTCGTCGTTCGTGCTGCAGAACGTCTACGGACTGAGCGCGGCCGAGTTCGCGCTCGTGTTCGGGGCGAACTCGCTCGGCCTGATCCTCATGTCGCAGCTCAACCCGGCCCTGGTGCGACGGCATGGGCCGCGGGCCTTGCTCCGCTTCGCGGTGGTGACCGCGGCAGTCGCCGCCGTGGTGCTTCTGGCCTCCGCCTGGTCCGGCATCGGAGGGCTGTTCGGACTGCTCCTGCCGCTCTGGGTGATCCTCGCGACCTGCGGGCTGACCTTCCCCAACACGCCCGCCCTGGCCCTGAGCCGGCACGGCGAGGCAGCTGGAACCGCCTCGGCGCTGCTCGGTGCAGCCCAGTTCGCCATCGGCGGTCTGGCCGCCCCCGTGATCGGTCTGCTGGGCTCGGGCTCCGCTGTGCCGATGGCTGCGGTCATGGCCACCACGGCCTGCCTTGCCGCCGTCGTGGCGGCTCGCACGCTGCGCGTCACCACGGTGACGGCCTAGCCGCAGCTAGCCGACCGTCGCCTCCTCCGAGGGTCCGTCGAGCTCGGCGATCGTCGCCAGGCTCGGGCCGCGCTCGGCCTGCAGCGTCTTCGCGCCGGACTCGGCCTCCCGCAGGACGCGCAGGACGTTCCCGCTCGTGAGCCGACCCAGCTCGTCATCCGACCAGCCCCGGTCCGCGAGCGCCTCCAGTAGCCGCGGATAGCCGGTGACGTCGCCGAGACCCTCGGGGAGCACCTCGACCCCGTCGTAGTCGCCGCCCAGGCCGACGTGGTCCACACCGGCCACTTCGCGGACGTGCTCCACGTGCGCCACCACATCAGCCAGGGTCGCCGGCGGCTCGGGAGTGGAGGCCCGGTAGGCGGTGAGGAACGCGCCGTACTCGTCGGCGTCTGCGAGGGTGATGCCTTGCGCGGCCGCCTGGGCCGTTCCCTCGGCCCGCCAGGCCGCGGCATCCGGGTTCACGAAGCTCGGCACGAAGGTGACCATGCAGACGCCGCCGTTGCCGGGCAACGTGGCGAGGACGTCGTCGGGGACGTTTCTGGGGCTGTCACACACGGCCCGGGCCGACGAGTGACTGAAGATCACGGGCACCTGCGCGACGGCCAAAGCCTGCCGCATGGTGTCGGCCGAGACGTGGGACAGGTCGACGAGCATCCCGATGCGGTTCATCTCGCGCACCACCTCGACCCCGAACCGGGACAGGCCACCGTGGACGGGGACGTCCGTGGCCGAGTCGGCCCACGGGACGTTGCTGTTGTGGGTCAGCGTCAGATAGCGCACGCCGAGCACGTGCAGCATCCGCAGCGTGGCGAGCGAGCTGTTGATGGAGTGGCCGCCCTCCGCGCCCAGCAGCGACGCGATCCGGCCGCTGCGCCAGGCCGCCTCCACCTCGTCCGCGGTCCGGGCGAAAGCCAGCTGGTCGGCATACCGAGCCACGAGCTGGTGGCCCGCATCGACCTGCTCCAGCGTGGCACTGACGGCGTCGTCCCCACTCAGCGAGGCAGGCACGAACACCGACCAGAACTGGCCGCCGACGCCACCCTGGCGCAGCCGCGGCAGGTCGGTGTGGGTCGGCGTGCCGCCCGCGCCGACGTCGAGCCGGTCGAAGTCGTACCCGACCTGTAGGCGGGCCTCCCAGAGCAGGTCGTTGTGCCCGTCCACGACGGGATGCTCGCGCAGCACGGCGGCAACCCGGTCGGTGGAGCTGGCGGACGGACTGAGGGAGAAGACGGAGGGGGTCGCGCTGGTCATGGCGCCACGGTACCCACCCTTAGAGTGGGGCCATGAGCTCGACCGCACAGCGCAGCGTCGCCCTGGTCACCCTCGGGTGCACGCGCAACGACGTCGACTCCGAGGAGCTGGCCGGACGGCTCGCCGCCGAGGGGTGGCTGCTCGTCGACGACGCGGCCGAAGCCGACGTGGCGGTCGTCAACACCTGCGGGTTCGTCGAGCAGGCCAAGAAGGACTCGATCGACGTCCTCCTCGAGGCGTCGGCGCGCAAGGGCGAGGGTCGCACCAAGGCGGTGGTGGCCGTGGGCTGCCTGGCGGAGCGGTACGGCAGCCAGCTGGCGGAGGAGCTGCCCGAGGCCGACGCGGTGCTGGGGTTCGACTCCTATGCTGACATGTCCACCCACCTTCGGGCGGTCCTCGACGGGCACGCGCCCGCGTCGCACACCCCGCAGGACCGGCGTCGCCTGCTGCCGCTGTCGCCCGTGCAGCGCCAGGCGGGCGCGGCCGCCTTGGCGATCCCGGGTCACGGGGCCCCCTCGTCGCCCACCACCGAGGTGGTCGACGAGCCCCTCGACGGGCCCGTCCCGGCCTCCGGACCGCGAGTGATGCGAGCGCGCTTGGACGGGCGCCCCTGGGCTCCGCTCAAGATCGCGAGCGGCTGTGACCGTCGGTGTGCGTTCTGCGCCATCCCGATGTTCCGCGGGGCGTTCGTCTCGCGGCGGCCCCACGACATCCTCGCCGAGGCCCACTGGCTGGCCGAGCGCGGCGTCAAGGAGCTCTTCCTCGTCAGCGAGAACTCCACCTCGTACGGCAAGGACCTCGGCGACCTCGCCCTGCTCGAGAAGCTTCTGCCGGAGCTGACCACCGTGCCCGGCATCGAGCGGGTCCGGGTGTCCTACCTCCAGCCGGCTGAGATCCGGCCGGGTCTGCTCGATGCGATGGCGACAGTCCCTGGCGTCGTGCCGTACTTCGACATCTCCTTCCAGCACGCCTCCGCCCCGCTGCTGCGCTCGATGCGCCGGTTCGGCGGCCGCGAGGCCTTCCTCGCCCTGCTGGACGACGTGCGAGCCCGCGTGCCGCAGGCCGGCATCCGCAGCAATGTCATCGTGGGGTTCCCCGGCGAGACCGAGGAGGACCTCGACGAGCTGGAGGCCTTCCTGGTAGCGGCGCGGCTCGACGTCGTGGGGGTGTTCGGCTACTCCGACGAGGACGGCACGGAGGCCGAGACGTATGCCGCGAAGGTCCCCGACCTCGAGGTGACCGCACGCGTGGCTCGGTTCACTGCCCTGATCGAGGAGCTCAACCTCCAGCGCGCCGAGGAGCGCATCGGCGAGACCGTCGAGGTGCTGGTGGAGTCGCTGCCGGACGACGAGCCCTGGGTGGTCGGTCGCGCAGCCCATCAGGGACCGGATGTCGACGGCGTCACCTACCTCGACCCCACCGAGTTTCCCGGTGCCGCGGTGGGTGACCTCGTGCGCGCCAAGGTGGTCGGTACCGAGGGGATCGACCTCGTGGCGGCGCCGTGCTGAGCGAGTCCGCTCGCACACCTGACCCGGCCGTCACGCCGGTCTCGAGCCCCGCGCCAAGCGCCTGGAACGTCGCCAACGCCCTGACCGTGTGTCGGATCCTCCTGGTCCCGGTCTACGGGTGGCTGCTCGTCGCCCGGGGTGAGAACGCCGGCATGCGGTGGTGGGCCGCCGCGGTTCTGGTCGTGGCCACGGCCACGGACCGCCTCGACGGCGACCTCGCCCGACGGCACGGTCTCGTCACCAACCTCGGCAAGATCGCCGACCCCATTGCGGACAAGACCCTGATGGGGATGGCCTTCGTCGGGCTGTCGATCCTCGGGGAGCTGCCCTGGTGGGTCACCGTCGTGGTCCTGGTCCGCGAGTGGGGGGTCACCGTGCTGCGGTTCTTCGTGATCCGGCACGGGGTGATGCCCGCCGGGCGCGGTGGCAAGGTCAAGACGACCCTGCAGTTCTTCGGCCTGCTGCTCTACACCATGCCCTTGGAGGCGTTCCCCCATGCGGCAGCGTGGGAGCTGGTGGCGCGCGTGGTCCTGGGTCTGGCCGTGGTGGTGACCCTGGTGACCGGTCTCGACATCGTCGCCAAGGCCGTGCGGCTGCGGCGCACCAGCCTACGGACGGCGATGAAGCGTGAGCGCCGGGCGGCCGGCCGCCCATGACGAGCGCGGCGGGGCTCATCTCGGCTCTGACGGCCAGGTCACTGACCATCGCCACCGCCGAGTCGCTGACCGGTGGCCTGGTGTGCGCCGCCCTCACGGACGTGCCTGGAGCCTCGGCGGTGGTTCGGGGCGGCGTGGTGGCCTACGCGACGGACCTCAAGGCTGGTCTCCTCGGGGTCGACCCAGCCCTGCTTGCCGCCGGTGGCGCGGTCCAGGAGGAGGTGGCGCGCCAGATGGCCCTGGGCGTATGCCGCCTGCTCGGCGCCGCGGTGGGTGTCGCGACGACCGGGGTGGCGGGTCCGGACCCCCAGGACGGTCGTCCGGTCGGGACGGTTTTCGTGGCCGTGGCGTGCGATGGTGAGGCTCGGGTCGTCGAGCTGAGGCTGCAGGGGTCACGGGACACCATCCGTACGGATACCGTCTCGGCGGCCATGCGGCTGGCGACCTCGCTGGTCACGGGCGCGTAGGCCCCCGGCGCAGCGCCGGAAGATTTCGGCCCCAGCGCTGGTTGACCCCTGTGCAGCAGGGCATTCTGCAAACCTCGACGCGCGCCGTCAGGGTCGCGCGGTAACGTAAGGGCATTCGGTCCGGCGTCCAGCCAGCTCCGAGTCCTGCCAGCTCCGAACTCAGCCAGCCAAGAGGGAGGCGTCATGATCCTGCTTCGTCGAGAACTCGGTGACGTCCTCCGTGAGCAGCGACAGGCGCAGGGGCGCACCCTGCGCGAGGTCTCTGCGGCGGCAGCGGTCTCCCTCGGCTATCTCAGTGAGGTCGAGCGCGGCGAGAAGGAAGCCTCCTCCGAGCTGCTCGCGTCGATCTGTGGGGCGCTACGCCTTCCGCTGTCCGAGGTGCTTGGGCAGGTGTCCGAGCGCGTGGCCGAGACCGAGGCGCTCACCGCGCCGGTGGCACTGCCCATCCCGTCGGCCCGCATGGTGTCTGCGTCCGCTGCCTGACGACGCGGCAGGCCTCTGGGGGCGGCCGCGTCCTAGACGCGGCGATACGGGGTGGCCCGGCCGGACGAGCCGAGCGGACGTTGTGGCCTGCCCTCGTCCGTGGGGCCCACGCCGCCCTGGCAGCCCGGACAGTAGAACATCGTGCGCTCCTGGCCCGCCGGCCCGATCATCGCCACCCGCACCGTCCCCCCACAGCGGCGGCAGGGCCGACCCGAGCGCGCATGCACGTAGGTCTCCTCGCCACGCCGGCGCACCCCCGTGCTGGCCTGGACGGCATGGTGGCGGGCCGTGTCGATGAGCCGGTGCACCCGGGCGACGAGCGCGTCGACGGCCGGGACAGACAGTGTGGACGCCGCCTGCCAGGGGTGGAGGCGTTCGAGGAACAGTGACTCCGCGGCCCACAGGGTGCCGACGCCGGCGAGGTTGCGCTGGTCGAGCAACCCCGCGCCGATCGTCGTCCCGCTCGCCCGCAGCCGAGACGCCGCCGACCCGGGGTCCCAGTCGGGACCGAGGAGGTCCGGGCCGAGGTGACCCACGACCTCGTGCTCACGGTCGGTGGGGAGCACCTCGAGCAGCCCCAGGCGCAGCCCGAGGGCGGTCCAGGTATCGGTGCCGACCGCCGCGCGCAGATCCTGGCGCCGCAGCCACCTGGTCGACTGGTCGGCGGCCTCGACGCGCCACTGACCCTCCATGCGCAGGTGTGAGTGGACGGTGACGTCGCAGTCGAGCCGGTGCAGAAGGTGCTTGCCCCGGCTGACCACCTCGATGGTCGAGCTCCCTCGGAGGTCGACCGTGGCCACAGCGGGGAAGCGCAGGTCGCTGAGCACGATGGGCGCGCCCGCGAGTGCCTGGTTGAGCCGCTGGGCGGTGCGCCAGACGGTGTCGCCCTCAGGCATGGCTCATCGGCGCAGCCGCAGCCCGCGAGGAGTGGCCCGGAACCCGGCACGGCTCAAGGCCCCCGCCAGCGGGTGGTCTGACCCGAGGACGGCATCGCCATCGGCCTTCTCGACGGTGAGCCGTCCGAGGGCGCCCTCGCGGACGGCGAGAGCGAGTGCGTCCGCGGCGCTCTGGAGAGGCTGGGGCTCGTCGGTCCACGACAGCAACGTCTTCCCCCCACGCTCGACGTAGAGGACGAGCTCGCCGTCGACGAGCACCACGAGGGCCCCGGCCTTGCGGGCAGGCTGATGCCCGCGTCTCGAGGCGCCGACCGAGGAGTCGTCGCCCTCGTGGCCCGCGTGCTCGCCTTGGTCGTCACCACGCAGTGAGCCTCGATCCGGCCAGGGCACTGCCGCACCGTAGGCGTTGGCCGGGTCGGTGGCGGCGAGCACCAGGGCCGGAGTGGACGGGTCGGTCTCTGCGCCGACCACCCGAGCCCCCGCCCGCAGGCGGTCGATGGCTCCAGTGGTGGAGAACTGCGAGGCGCCCAAGGACTCGACGAAGTACCCCCGGCGCACGCGGCCGGACTCCTCGGCCGCGGCCAGGACGCGGTAGACGGCCGCGAACCCACCCGGGACGTCCTCGGCCACGACCGAGCCCCGGGTGACGACCCCGTAGCGGTCGAGGAGGACCTCGGCGGTGGCGTAGGCGCGGACCGTGGCGTCGGTCTCCACCGACGGCAACAGTGACCAGCGGCCGGCTCCCGTGGGCGGCCCGCCGCGCACGGGCATCGCCGGCCGCCCTGCTCCGCGCTGGCCCGAGAGAGCGCCCAGGGAGCCTCGGCGACCGGCATACCTCGTGGCGCGCGGGCCCGAACGGCCGCGCGTGTGGGTCGTGCGGCCACCGGCGAGGTGCGCACGAAGGGGGGTGAGGGTGTCGTTGCTCACCTGTCCCGCCCAGGTCAGGCTCCACAGGTCTGCGAGCAGGGCCTCGTCGTCGAGGCTGCCCAGGGCGTCGGAGAGGGTGCGGAAGAAGTACGCACCGCCGCCGGCGAGGGCGTCGAGTAGGGCCTGCTGCTGCTCGGAGACGGCAAGGTCGGACGGGGGGGCCAGGGTCAGGTGGGCCGTGTCCGCCAGATGCAGGGACACCCAGCCGTCGTCGCCGGGAAGTGAGCCGTGGCCGCGCCAGAGGACCTCGCCGCTGCTGGTGAGGTCGTCCAGAAGGGCGGGGGAGTAGTCGACCACCCGGCTCGGCAGGACCAGTGTCTCGAGGGCGCTCGCGGGCACCACCGCTCCGGCGAGCTGCTCGACCGCCCTGACCAGCCCCTCGCGCCCGCGCAGCCGACCGCCGATGCCCTGCCAGGTCGGCAGGAACCGGGCCAGCTCGACCGCCGGGACCGGCTCGACCTCGGCGCGCAGGGCGGCCAGCGAGCGACGTCGCAGCAGCCGCAGCACCTCGGCGTCGCAGTAGTCGAGACCGTGCAGGCCGCCACCGTTCTCGGCGGGCAGCAGCTCGCCCTCGACGACGCGGCCCGTGGCCACGAGTCGGCGGAGGGCGTCGTGGGCGACCGCCGGGCCGACGCCCCACCACGCCGCCACGGCCACAGCGGGGAACGGACCATGCGTCCGGGCGTAGCGACGGACGAGGTCGCCCAGTGGGTCGGGCACCGGGTCGAGGAACGCCTGCGGAACGCCGACCGGGAGGGAGCAGCCGAGGGCGTCGCGCAGGCGGCCGGCGTCCTCGATGGCGGCCCACCGCTCCTCGCCGGCCACTCGGGTCCGGATGAGCCGGCGCGCTCCCTCGAGGTCCACGAGCCAGACCCCGAGGGTCGTCGTGGACACCTCGTCGCGGCAGCGGCGGCGGATCTCCTCCAGTGGGAGCGGGCCCAGGGCGCGGAGCAGGTCAGCGACGTCCTCGGCGTCGCGGCAGGCTCGCTCCGGGACCAACCGCTGTAGCTCGGACTCGGTGCGGGTCACCTCTGCAGGGTCGAGCAGGTCGCGCAGAGACAGGCCCTCGCCCCGGCCGAGGAGCTCGGCGAGCAGGGTCGGGTCGAGCGACAGCGCTGCGGCGCGCTTCTCGGCCAGGGGCGAGTCGCCCTCGTAGAGGAACTGGGCGACATAGCCGAACATCAGCGAACGGGCGAACGGTGACGGCTGGGCCGACTCCACGTCGACCAGGCCCACCGCGCGGGACTCGATGGCGCGCATGAGAGCGGTCAGCCCGGGCACGTCGAACACATCCTGGACACACTCGCGCACCGTCTCGAGCACGATGGGGAACGAGGCGTACTGGCTGGCGACCTCGAGCAGCTGGGCTGCCCGTTGACGTTGCTGCCACAGGGGCTGCCGACGGTCGGGACGGCGGCGCGGCAGCAGCAGGGCCCGCGAGGCACACTCTCTGAACCGTGCCGCGAACAGGGCCGAGCCGCCGATCTCGGAGGTGACCAGGTCGTAGACGTCGTCGGCGTCGAGGCGCACCAGCTCGAGCAGCTCGGCGCCGATCCCTCGCCCCGTGGACCCCCCGGTTGACCCGTCGTCGTCGAACTCCAGGTCGGGCAGGCGGAACACAATGCCGTCGTCGCCGTGCATGGCCTGGACGTCGACACCGAACCGCTCCCGCATCCGCGCCGAGACGCACAGCGCCCAGGGGGCATGGACCTGACCGCCGAAGGGCGAGTGCACGGCGACCCGCCAGTCGCCGATCTCGTCACGGAACCGCTCGACGACGATGGTGCGGTCGTCGGGGACGTGCCGGGTGGCCTCCTGCTGCTCGGCGAGATAGGCGAGGAGGTTGTCAGCAGCCCACTCGTCGAGCCCGGCTGCCCTGACGCGCGCGCGCGCCTTAGCCGGTGAGAGTGCGATGACCTCGCGGACGAAGGCCCCGACGGCGCGGCCCAGCTCCGCAGGGCGCCCGAGCTGGTCGCCCTTCCAGAAGGGGAGCTTGCCGGGGAGGCCAGGAGCGGGAGTCACGAGCACGCGGTCATGGGTGATGTCCTCGATCCGCCAGGTCGAGGTGCCCAGCGTGAACAGGTCACCCACTCGTGACTCGTAGACCATCTCCTCATCGAGCTCGCCCACCCGCCGGCCGGCGCCCTCGGACGAGGCGAGGAACACGGCGTAGAGGCCGCGGTCGGGGATGGTGCCGCCGGAGGTCACGGCGAGGCGCTGGGCGCCCGGCCGCCCACTGAGCAGGCCCGTCACACGGTCCCAGACGATGCGGGGACGCAGCTCGGCGAACTCGTCGCTCGGGTAGCGGCCCGAGAGCATGTCGAGCACCGACTCGAGGATGGAGCGGGGGAGCGCGGCGAACGGTGTGGCGCGGCGAACGGTCTGCTCGAGATCGTCGACGGTCCAGTCGTCCATCGCGCACATGGCGACGATCTGCTGGGCGAGCACGTCGACCGGGTTGGCGGGGACACGCAGCGACTCGATCGCGCCGGCCCGCATGCGCTCGACCACGACGGCGGTCTGCACCAGGTCGCCACGGAACTTGGGGAACACCACTCCCCGGCTGACCGCGCCCACCTGGTGACCAGCGCGTCCCACCCGTTGCAGGCCCGATGCCACCGACGGGGGCGACTCGACCTGCACCACGAGGTCGACGGCGCCCATGTCGATGCCGAGCTCGAGTGAGCTGGTCGCGACGACAGCGGGCAGCCGGCCGGCCTTGAGGTCCTCCTCGATGAGGGCCCGATGCTCCTTGCTGACCGAGCCGTGGTGCGCCCGCGCCAGCACGGCGGGGGCACCCGCCGAGGCCCCGGCCTGCGCCATCAGCTGGGCTGGCGTCCGAGCGGCCTGAGCGGGCGTCACGGAAGCTTGGGCAGTAGGGGCAGCCCCCTGGTCCGCCGTCTCGAGCCGCTCCTGCCAGATCTCGTTGAGGCGGCTCGTCAGCCGCTCGGCCAGCCGTCGCGAGTTGGCGAACACCAGCGTGGACCGATGCTGGGCGACGAGGTCGACGATCCGCTCCTCGACGTGCGGCCAGATCGAGGCCCGGCGCTCGGCACCCGAGGCGGGACCGGACAGGTCGTCGGCCACTGCCTCGCCCAGGGACGACATGTCGGCGATGGGCACCACGACATCGAGGTCCCACTCCTTGGTGGAGACCGGACGCACCACCTCGACCGGGCGGCCGCCGGCCAGGTAGCGGGCGACCTCGTCGACGGGCTCGACAGTCGCGGAGAGCCCGATGCGCTGGGCGGGCCGCTCGAGCAGCGAGTCCAGGCGCTCGAGGGTCAGGGCCAGGTGGGCGCCGCGCTTGGTGCCCGCCACCGCATGGACCTCGTCGAGGATGACCGTCTCGACGCCTGCCAGCGCCTCGCGGGCCTGGGAGGTGAGGATGAGGAACAACGACTCGGGAGTCGTGATCAGCACGTCTGTGGGCGTGCGGGCGAACGCGCGTCGCTCGCCCGCTGGAGTGTCCCCGGACCGCACCGACACGGTGATGTCGGGCGGGGCCAGCCCCAGCCGCGTGGCGGCGTGCCCGATCCCCACCAGCGGGGAGCGCAGGTTGCGCTCGACGTCGACGGCCAGCGCCTTCATCGGGGACACGTAGAGGACCCGGCATCGCTTCAGCCGCTCCTGCGGCACCGTCTCGCTCGCCAGACGGTCCAGCGCCCACAGGAACGCTGACAGCGTCTTGCCCGAGCCGGTGGGCGCCACGACCAGGGCATGCTGCCCGGAGCTGATGGCCGCCCACGCCCCCGCCTGGGCGTCGGTGGGCGCCGCGAACGAGCTCCGGAACCACTCCGCGGTGGCTGGGGAGAAACGGTCGAGCACGTCGGCTGTCATGAGGTCTCCAGCCTCTCACCCCGCACCGACAGCGGTCGGCGGGCGTCCTGGCCTGTGCCTAGACTTGCCCGGTGCGTCTGAGCCGCTTCTGGGAGCTGATGAACGACGAGTTCGGCGAGGCCTACGCGGGCTCGCTCGCGCGCGGACACACCCTCCACTCCCTGGGTGACCTCACCGTGCTCGAGGCGCTCGAGCGCGGCGAGCCGCCACGGCGGGTCTGGCTCGCGGTCTGCGACGACATGGACGTCCCCGAGTCGCGTCGCCTGGGCGTCGACCGCAGACCGGCGAGGTAAGCGCCAGGTGAGCCGGGTCGACTGGTCGGCCCACCCCCTGGTGCTGGCGCCCATGGCGGGCGACCCCAGCACGGTGGCCCTGGCTGCGGCGGTGGCAGGGGAGGGCATGTTCCCCTTCCTCGCCGGCGCCTACGTGACCGTCGAACGCCTGCGCGCCGACATCGTGGCCCTGCGCGCCTCGACCTCCGCGCCCTTCGGAGTCAACCTCTTCGCGCCCTCGCCGAACCTCCCGTCGATGCTCGACGACGCCCGCACGTATGCCGCGTTGCTCGACCCGTGGGCGCAGGCCGCCGGGGTGGCCCTGGGGGAGCCGCGCTATGACGACGACGGGTTCGACACGAAGGTCGCCGCCCTTGTGGAGCTGGCGCCGGCAGTGGTGAGCTTCTCGTTCGCGTGGCCGCCCGCCGAGACCGTTGCAGCCCTGAGATCCGCAGGCTGCGAGGTGTGGGTGACCATCAACGACCCGGCCGAGGTCGCGTGGGCCGTCGAGCTCGGCGTGGACGGCCTCGTCGCGCAGGGCTGGGAGGCTGGTGGCCACCGGGGCGGCCCGCAGGACACCGGAGAGGACCAGCTGCCCGTCCGCAAGCTGGTGATGGCCGTGCGGAGCCTGACCCGGCTGCCCGTGATGGCGGCCGGCGGCGTGATGACCGGTGGAGACGCCCACGCACTCCTGTCGGCTGGAGCCACCGCGGTCGCGTTCGGCACGGCGTTCCTCGCGTGTCCGGAGGCAGGGACCGCCGACGTCCATCGCCACTCGCTGACCCACCGCGAGGCCACCACGGTGACCCGGGCGTTCACCGGGCGTAGCGCCCGTGCGCTGGTCACGACGTGGACACAACGGTTCGGACCGGCCAGCCCCGCGGCATACCCGCACGTCCATCACGTCACCGCGCCGCTGCGAGCCCATGGCAAGGCCACCGGGGAGGCGGAGCTCGTCCACCTGTGGGCGGGCACCGGCCACGCGCAGGTCCGGGAGCTGCCGGCGGCCGAGCTGGCCCGTCTGCTGACGGCCGAGCTGAAAACCGGTTGAGCGCCTGTGGGTGAGGGTCGGTAGCGTGCTACCTCGTGCCCGACGATGAGATCCTCCTGAGCGCCTCAGGCCTGACCAAGACGTTCGGGGACTTCACCGCCGTCGACGCCATCGACTTCGCCGTGCGCAAGGGCGAGTGCTTCGGCTTCCTCGGTCCCAACGGCGCCGGCAAGTCCTCGACGATGCGCATGGTGGGGTGCGTGTCGCCGGTCAGCTCCGGCGAGCTGCGCCTCTTCGGGCTCGACCCCGCCACGGACGGTCCCGCGATCCGGGCGCGGCTGGGCAGCTGTCCGCAGCGTGACACCCTCGATGAGGAGCTCACCGTCGAGGAGAACCTCTGGGTCTACGGCCGGTATTTCGGCCTGTCGCGCAAGGAGGTGCGCGCTCGGGCCGCCGAGCTGCTCGACTTCGCCCAGCTCACCGACCGGGCGGCCGACAAGGTCGAGCCCCTGTCGGGGGGCATGAAGCGGCGTCTGACGATCGCGCGCTCACTGATCAACTCGCCCGAGATCCTGCTGCTCGACGAGCCAACCACCGGGCTCGACCCCCAAGCGCGCCACGTGCTGTGGGACCGCCTCTTCCGTCTGAAGCGCTCCGGCGTCACGCTGGTGCTCACCACCCACTACATGGACGAGGCGGAGCAGCTCTGCGACCGCCTGGTCGTCATGGACCACGGCCGGATCGTCGCCGAAGCGTCGCCGCGCGAGCTCATCGACACCTACTCCACCAAGGAGGTGCTCGAGCTGCGTTTCGACGTCGAGGACCACGCGGAGTGCGTCGACCACCTGGCGGGGATCGGCGAGCGGGTCGAGGTCCTGCCCGACCGCCTCCTCGTCTACGCCGACGACGGCGACGCCGCCGCGGCGGCAGCTCACGCCCGTGGCGTGGCGCCGCTGTCGTCCCTCGTGCGCCGGTCGACGCTCGAGGACGTGTTCCTGCACCTGACCGGCCGGACGCTGGTCGACTGATGTCCCCACCCGAGGCAGACGTGGCCACGGCCCAGCCGCGGCAGGACCGAGCGGCGCGTGGTCCACGGCCGCCGCTGAGCGCTCGCGAGAGGGTGCTGGCCGTCTGGGAGTACCACGCGCGGGTCTACCGCCGGACGTGGCGTGGCTCGGTGATCTCGCGGGCGCTGATGCCGCTGCTGTTCCTGTTGTCCATGGGTGTCGGGCTGGGCTCGCTGGTCGACCATCGCGCCGGTGGCGTCCATGGCACGAGCTATCTGCACTTCGTCGTCCCAGCCATCCTCGCGGTGCAGACCATGTGGGTGGCCAACGGTGAGTCGACCTACCAGGTCCTCGGCTACATCAAGTGGAACATGACCTACCACGCCCAGCTCGCGACGCCGCTGAGCGTGCGTGACGTCCTGTCCGGTCACTTCCTGGCGGTGGCGTGCCACCTGGTCATGTCGACGAGCCTGTTCATGGTGGTCGCGGCGCTCTTCGGTGGCTTCAGCTCGTGGTGGGCGCTGCTGTGCCTGCCCGTCGCGGTGCTCGTCGGCATGGCGTTCAGCATTCCGATGTTCGCGTTCACCGCGGCTCAGGAGGGCGACAACGGCTTCAACATCCTCTTCCGGTGGATCATCACGCCGATGATGCTCTTCTCCGGCACGTTCTTTCCCATCGAGCAGCTCCCCGGGTGGATGCAGCCGGTCGCGTGGGCCACGCCGCTGTGGCACGGGGTGGAGATCTGCCGCATGATGGCGACGGGCGCGGTGGCGTGGGCGCCGTTGGCCGGTCACCTCGTCGTGCCCGTCCTGTATGCCGCGGTCGGCTGGTGGCTGGCCGAGCGCGGCTTCGCCAAGAGGCTCGTTCCGTGAGCACGGCTACGAGGTCCGCAGCATCGAGGGTGTCCGCCGCCTCGCGGATGGCGCGGCTTCTGCCCATGCCTGCGGGTGCCGGGCTCGCGCGGATGATGGTCGAGCGCAACATCACGGCTTTCCGGCGCGGCTGGGTCGCCTTGGTGACCGGTTTCGCCGAGCCGGTGTTCTACCTCTTCTCGCTGGGGGTGGGCATCGGTGCGCTGGTGCACACGGTGACGACGGACTCCGGCAGGGTCGTGACCTACGTCCAGTTCGTCGCGCCAGCGCTGCTGGCCAGCTCGGCGATGAACGGCGCGGTCTTCGACTCGACCTTCAACGTCTTCTTCAAGCTGAAGTACGCCCGTCTGTACGACGCGGTGCTGGCCACTCCGATGGGGCCACGCGACATCGCTGTCGGCGAGGTCTGCTGGTCGCTGGTTCGCGGTGGCCTTTACTCCACGCTGTTCCTCCTGGTGGCCCTGCTGGCGGGGGCGGTGCCGTCGTGGTGGGCGCTCCTCGCGCTGCCGGCAGCGGTCTTCATCGGGTTCGCCTTCGCGGCGGCCGGCATGTTCGCGACGACGTTCATGCGGTCCTGGGTGGACTTCGACTTCGTGACCCTGGCGATCCAGCCGATGTTCCTGTTCTCCGCCACCTTCTTCCCGTTGTCCACCTATCCCGAGGCGCTCCAGTGGGTGGTGCGGTGCACGCCGCTCTACCACGGCGTCGCGCTCGAGCGGGCGCTCGTGCTGGGAGACGTAGGATGGGGCGTCCTGGGCCATGTGCTCTATCTCGCGGCGCTGGGCACCGTCGGGGTGGTGGGCGCGGCCCGCCGTCTCGAGACGTTGCTGCTCTCATAGTCGACGCCACAGATGTCCCGGCGTGTCGCGCGTCGATCCCCTCTGAGTCGAACAGATGTTCGGTATGCTCGTCCACAGGTGGAGCGCCGACTGCACCGCCGCGCACAGCTCGCGAGAGCGGCCCGGGGCGACTGTCGGTGGCGACTCCTAGCGTCTGACCCACCAGCGGATCACTGCACAGATTCTGACTGACCAGTTCTCTGACTGACCAGGGTCGAAGGCAGGCGCGCCCGACTCGACAACGTGGAAAGAAGGAAGTGTGGCGAAGATGGCTGCAACAACGAGCTCGAACGGCCTCGACCAGAAGGCCAAGTCTCTCGACTCCGTCATGGGTCAGATCGAGAAGTCGTTCGGCAAGGGCGCCGTGATGCGTCTGGGCGACGACGTCCGACCGCCCATCGAGGTGATCCCCACCGGGTCGATCGCCCTCGACATCGCCCTCGGCATCGGCGGCCTCCCGCGCGGTCGGGTCGTAGAGATCTACGGCCCGGAGTCCTCCGGCAAGACCACGGTCGCGCTGCATGCGATCGCCAACGCCCAGCGGGCGGGCGGGATCGCCGCGTTCATCGACGCCGAGCACGCCCTCGACCCCGAGTACGCCAAGAAGCTGGGGGTCGACACCGACGCCCTGCTCGTCAGCCAGCCCGACACCGGTGAGCAGGCCCTCGAGATCGCGGACATGCTGATTCGCTCCGGGGCCCTCGACATCATCGTCGTCGACTCCGTCGCGGCGCTCGTCCCGCGTGCTGAGATCGAGGGCGAGATGGGTGACAGCCACGTCGGTCTGCAGGCGCGCCTCATGTCTCAGGCACTGCGCAAGCTCACCGGCGCCATCAACACCACCGGCACGACGGCGATCTTCATCAACCAGCTCCGCGAGAAGATCGGCGTCATGTTCGGCTCGCCCGAGACGACGACCGGTGGCAAGGCGCTGAAGTTCTACGCCTCGGTCCGTCTCGACGTCCGCCGGATCGAGACGCTCAAGGACGGCAGTGACCCGGTCGGCAACCGGACCCGCGTCAAGGTCGTCAAGAACAAGGTGTCCCCGCCGTTCAAGCAGGCCGAGTTCGACATCCTCTACGGCTTCGGCATCTCCCGCGAGGGTGGCCTGATCGACATGGGCGTCGAGCAGGGCTTCGTCCGCAAGGCGGGCGCCTGGTACACGTACGACGGCGACCAGCTGGGGCAGGGCAAGGAGAACGCACGGCAGTTCCTCAAGGACAACCCTGACCTGGCCAACGAGATCGAGAAGAAGATCAAGGAGAAGCTGGGCATCGGCCCGCAGGTCGACAAGCCCGCGGTGGCCGCCGTCCCTGAGGTCCCTGTCGAGTTCTGATCCGCATGACTGAGCGACACGACGCTGCCAGGGCTGCCCTCGAGGCGGCCCTGGCAGCGACGTCTGGTGGATCCGAGGCGGCATCCAGCGGGCCAGGCGCGATGCCTGGTCGACGTCAAGCGCCACCCGCTGGCGAGCCCGACCCGCACGACATCGCGCGTCAGATCGTGCTGCGTCAGCTCGCCCTGGCTCCCAAGACCCGCAAGCAGCTCGAGGACAAGCTGCGCCAGCGCGACTGCCCCGACGACGTGGCCCGGGTGGTGCTCGACCGCATGGCGGCCGTCGGCCTGGTCGATGACGAGGCCTATGCCGGCATGCTCGTGCGGTCCCAACAGGTCGGGCGCGGGCTGGCCAAAAGGGCGCTGGCCCGTGAGCTGCGCACCAAGGGCGTCGATGACCAGATCGCCCGCGCCACTCTGGACGCCATCGACCCCGAGGACGAGCGAGAGCGGGCCCGGCAGCTCGTGGCCAAACGGCTGCGGACCATGCACGGCCTCGACCCCGTGGTGCAGACCCGCCGGCTGGCGGGCATGCTGGCGCGCAAGGGCTACCCACCGGACGTGTCGATGACGGTGATCCGCGAGGCCGTCGCGAACGCTCCGGAACACCAGCGTGACTGAGCGGGCAGCCTCCCTTGCCGCACCACGTACCCTTGTCCTGCCATGAGTACCTCCACCGCCCAGCCGACGTACGACGTCCGCACCCACGGCTGCCAGATGAACGTCCACGACTCCGAGCGGCTGGCCGGGCTGCTCGAGACCGCGGGCTATGTCGACGTCAACAGCCTGCCCGCCGACGGTCGTCCCGAGGCAGCCGACGTCGTCGTGTTCAACACCTGCGCGGTGCGTGAGAACGCCGACAACAAGCTCTACGGCAACCTGGGGCAGCTGCGGCCCGCCAAGATGCACAACCCCGACATGCAGATCGCTGTCGGCGGCTGCATGGCACAGAAGGACCGCGAGACCATTGTCCAGCGCGCCCCGTGGGTCGACGTGGTGTTCGGCACCCACAACATCGGCAGTCTCCCGGCCCTGCTCGACCGGGCGCGCCACAACAAGCGGGCCGAGGTCGAGATCCTCGAGAGCCTCGAGGTCTTCCCCAGCACGCTGCCGACGCGACGCGACTCCGCCTATGCCGGCTGGGTGTCGATCTCGGTGGGCTGCAACAACACCTGCACGTTCTGCATCGTGCCGAGCCTGCGTGGCAAGGAGGCCGACCGGCGTCCAGGCGACGTCCTCGCCGAGATCGAGGCGCTGGTCGCCCAAGGCGTCGTCGAGGTGACCCTGCTCGGGCAGAACGTCAACACCTACGGCGTCGAGTTCGGCGACCGGCTGGCCTTCGGCAAGCTGCTGCGCGCCTGTGGCGACATCGACGGGCTGGAGCGCGTGCGCTTCACCAGCCCCCACCCGGCCGCCTTCACCGACGACGTCATCGCCGCCATGGCGCAGACGCCCAACGTCATGCCGAGCCTGCACATGCCGCTGCAGTCCGGCTCCGACAAGGTGCTCCGCGACATGCGCCGCTCCTATCGCAGCGCGCGGTTCCTCGGCATCCTCGACTCCGTCCGCGACCAGATTCCCGAGGCGGCGATCACGACCGACATCATCGTCGGGTTCCCAGGGGAGACCGAGCAGGACTTCGAGGAGACCCTGAGGGTGGTCCGGGAGGCGCGGTTCGCCAGCGCGTTCACGTTCCAGTACTCGATCCGTCCCGGCACGCCCGCCGCCACGATGCCCGGCCAGCTCCCCAAGGCCGTGGTGCAGGAGCGCTACGAGCGGCTCATCGAGGTGCAGGAGCAGGTCTCCTGGGCCGAGAACCGCCTCATCGAGGGTCGCGAGGTCGAGGTCCTGGTCGCGACAGGCGAGGGGCGCAAGGACAGCGCCACGCACCGCCTGTCGGGCCGCGCCCGCGACAACCGCCTGGTCCACTTCTCGGTGCCCGAGGGCGGCGAGCGTCCCCGTCCCGGCGACCTCGTCACGGTGGGCGTCACCTACGGCGCGCCGCACCACCTCGTCGCCGACAGCGCGCTCGGGGGTGGACCGTATGCCGTGCGCCGCACTCCCGGCGGCGACGCCTGGGCTGCACTCCAGGACGCCCCGGTCCCCGGGAAGCCTGCGGTCTCGCTCGGGATGCCAGGCGTCGGTCGGCCCGCCACCGCGCCAGCCACCGCGCCCGTCTCCGCCTGCCGCTGACCCGATCTGGAAGACTGCGGCGCATGACCATCCGGCCCATCGTCATCACGGGCGAGCCCGTCCTGCACCGGCGCGCCGAGCCGGTCCAGAGGTTCGACGGCGAGCTGGCCCAGCTCGTCGCCGACATGTTCGAGACCATGGACGCCGCACACGGGGTCGGTCTAGCCGCCCCACAGATCGGTGTGGGTCTGCGGGTGTTCACGTGGGAGATGGACAACGACGACGGCGTCCCCGCGCGGGGCGTCATCGTCAACCCCTATGTCAGCGCCACCAAGACGAGCACCGAGGAGCCGGACCCTCACGACGAGGCCGAGGGATGCCTGTCGGTGCCGGGCGAGAGCTTCCCGCTCAAGCGCGGCGAGCGCGCCAGCGTCAGCGGTTTCGACCTCGACGGCAACGAGCTCTCCTTCGAGTCCACGGGTTGGTTCGCCCGCTGCATGCAGCACGAGTACGACCACCTCAACGGCTTCCTCTATGTCGACCGGCTCAACGAGCGCTGGGCCAAGAAGGCCCGCAGGGCCGTGAAGCGTCAGGGCTGGGGCACGCCGGGTTTCAGCTGGATGCCGGGTGTCGACCCCGACCCGTTCGGTCACGACGACACGGACCACGGGCGCGACGAGCACCAGCACGACCTCTGACGATGAGTCGACCGGCCCAGCCGCTCGTCGTCGCGGTGGTCGGGGCGACCGCGACCGGCAAGTCCGACCTGGGCCTCGACCTCGCGGAGCGCCTTGGCGGTGAGATCGTCAACGCCGATGCCAGCCAGCTCTACCGCGGCATGGACATCGGCACGGCCAAGGTGCCACTGACGCAGCGTCGCGGCATACCGCATCACCAGCTCGACGTCATCGACGTGACCGATGAAGCGAGCGTCGCGGCCTACCAGGCCGCGGCGCGGGCGGACATCCACGCCATCCAGGCGCGCGGGGCGCACCCGGTCGTCGTCGGCGGGTCAGGTCTTTACGTCCGTGCGGCCCTGGACGTCCTCGACATCCCGCCCACGGATCCGGTCGTGCGGGAGCAATGGGAGGAGCGGGCGCGAGAGCTGGGTGTCCAGAGGTTGTTCGAGCTGCTCCGCGAGCGCGATCCGGTGGCGGCAGCGGCCATCGACCCGCGCAACGCGCGCCGGATCGTGCGTGCGCTCGAGGTCATCGAGCTCACCGGACGGCCCTTCTCGGCGTCGATGCCCAGCCGTGAGCTGGTGCAGCCGGCTGTCCTGCTCGGCCTGCGCGCCCCGCGGGACCAGCTGGACGAGCGCATCGAGGCGCGCGTGGCACGGATGTGGACCGATGGGCTGCTGGTCGAGGTGCAGCGCCTCGAGCAGCGGGGCCTGCGTGAGGGCCGGACGGCTTCGCGGGCACTCGGGTACGCCCAGGCGCTGGCCCAGCTCGACGGGACCATGACCGAGTCGCAGGCCCAGGAGGAGACGAGCAGGCTCACCCGGCGGTTCGCCCGGCGCCAGGAGTCCTGGTTCGGCGCGGACCCCCGGGTCCAGTGGCTCGACGCCGGCTGCGAGACCACCCCGGCCGACATGCTGGAGCACGCCGTGGCCCTCGTCCGCGCGGCTATCCGCGACAATGGGTCACATGGCTGACCAGACCGCCTTCACCAAGGGGCATGGCACGGAGAACGACTTCGTGCTCGTCCCCGATCTCGAGGGCGCCCACGAGCTCTCTGCGGAGCAGGTCGCGTGGCTGGCTGACCGTCGGGCAGGCATCGGCGGTGACGGGGTGATCCGGGTCGTCCCTACCGCTGCGGCCGGCGACTCCAGCGTGCGAGAGCAGGCCGCTGAGGCGCGCTGGTTCATGGACTACCGCAACGCCGACGGCAGCCTGGCCGAGATGTGTGGCAACGGGACCCGGGTCTTCGCCGCCTACCTGCGCCGCGAGGGACTGGAGACGGCCGACGAGTTCGCCATCGCGACGCGCGCCGGCGTCAAGGTGGTGCGGTTCGAGGGCACCGACCTCATCGCGGTCAACCTCGGCCCCTGGCGGCTGGCCCAGCCCACCATCGCCCGCGACGAGGGCTTCGACGCGCTCGTGCACCTGGACGGTCACGAGCCGCTGTCGGCCCTGAGTCTCGACCTCGGCAACCCCCACACGGTGGTCGCGCTGCCGGAGAGCGTGGACCTGGACTCCCTTGACCTGCACCGCATTCCGATCGTCAACCCGGTCCCCGCCCACGGCACCAACGTCGAGCTCGTCCGCCCGCTGGGGGCGGGGCACATCCGGCTGCGCGTGCACGAGCGGGGGGTGGGTGAGACGCGATCGTGCGGGACGGGTGCGGCCGCAGCTGCCCTCGCCACGCGGTTCTGGGCCGGCGGTCAGGGCGACGTCTGGACGGTCGACGTGCCGGGAGGACGGCTGCGGGTCAGAGCGCTCCCGGGCCAGGAGGTGGAGCTGGCCGGACCCGCGGTGCTCGTCGCCGACGGGGTCACGCCGCTCGTCTGACCTCGAGCACCCGGAAGCCCTTGTCCGTCGCGAAGCGCGACACGGCATACGAGTCGGGGTCCAGCTGCTCGGTGAGCCAGCGCTGCAGCGAGTCCGAGCCCAGGTTCTTCTGCACGACGAGGTAGGCCGCGCCCCCCGGCGCGAGCCGGGGGAGCCAGTGCAGCAGCATCTCGTGGAGCGCTGCCTTACCGACCCGGATGGGCGGGTTGGACCAGATCGCATCGAACCGGACGTCCTGCGGTATGCCGTCGGGCCGGCTGGCGACCACGCCGTCCAGCCCCAGCGCGGCCGCGTTGCCGCGCAGGAGGTCGAGCGCGCGCTCGTTGACGTCGACCGCGTAGACCGTCGCCTCCGGCGAGGTCAGGGCGAGGGTGATGGCAATGGGTCCCCAGCCGCAGCCGAGGTCGAGCAGGGTGCCGGAGGCCGGGGGGCTGGGCGCCTCGCGCAGCAGCACCGCTGTGCCCTTGTCGAGGCGGTCCGGGCTGAACACCCCGCCGGCGGTGCGCACGGTGACCTCACGACCTGCCAGCTCCAGGGTCACGGACTGCTGCTCCGCCGGGCTCGCCGGCTCGGCGGTGAAGTAGTGCTCGTGCGTGCTCATCGGGGGTAACGGTAGACGGCACGGCATAAACCCGTCGCCGGGCGGGTTGGAAAGATGAGATTCTTGAAGGGATATGACACTGAGACGTTCCGACATCTTCGACTCCAAGGCCTCGGCCCTCGCCGATGAGGACGGTTTCCTCATCGCCGACGAGGGCCGTTTCGACGGCGACCAGTTCGACCGTGAGGACCGCGCGGCGCTGCGCCGCGTCACAGGACTGTCCACCGAGCTCGAGGACATCACCGAGGTCGAGTACCGGCAGCTCCGACTCGAGCGCGTGGTGCTGGCCGCCGTGTGGACCGAGGGGACCGCGCAGGATGCGGACAACTCCCTGCGTGAGCTGGCGGCCCTGGCCGAGACGGCGGGCTCCACGGTGCTCGCGGGCCTGGTGCAGCGCCGGCAGAAACCCGACACGGGCACCTACCTCGGCTCGGGCAAGGCCGAGGAGCTGCGCGACATCGTCATCTCCGAGGGCGCCGACACCGTCATCTGCGACACCGAGCTGACGCCGAGCCAGCGCCGCGCGCTCGAGGACGTCGTCAAGGTCAAGGTCATCGACCGCACGGCGCTGATCCTCGACATCTTCGCCCAGCACGCGAAGTCCAAGGAGGGCAAGGCCCAGGTCGAGCTGGCCCAGCTCCAGTACCTCCTCCCACGCCTGCGTGGCTGGGGTGAGTCGATGTCCCGTCAGGCCGGTGGCCAGGCCGCCGGTGGTCAGGGCATGGGCTCGCGTGGTCCGGGTGAGACCAAGATCGAGCTCGACCGGCGGCGCATCAACCAGCGGATGGCCAAGCTGCGCCGTGAGATCAAGGAGATGAAGACGGGGCGCGACACCAAACGTGCGAGCCGCAAGGCCCATGAGGTGCCGAGCGTCGCGATCGCGGGCTACACCAACGCCGGCAAGTCCTCTTTGCTCAACCGCCTGACCGGGGCCGGCGTACTGGTCGAGAACCAGCTGTTCGCCACCCTGGATCCCACTGTGCGCCGCGCCGAGACCCCCGACGGCCGGCTCTACACGCTGGCCGACACGGTCGGCTTCGTCCGGCAGCTGCCGACCCAGCTGGTCGAGGCGTTCCGGTCCACCCTGGAGGAGGTCGCCGACGCCGACCTGCTGCTCCACGTGGTCGACGGGTCGCACCCCGATCCCGAGGGGCAGATCAGCGCCGTCCGCGCCGTGCTCGCCGATGTCGATGCTGCGGACGTCAAGGAGGTCATCGTCGTCAACAAGGCCGACGCGGCTGACCCTGAGGTGCTCGACCGGATCCGGCGCCACGAGAAGCACTCGATCATCGTGTCCGCCCGCACCGGCCTGGGACTGCAGGAGCTGCGTGAGCTCGTCGCCCGCGAGCTGCCCCGGCCCACCATCGACGTCGAGGTGCTGCTGCCCTACGAGCGTGGCGACCTGGTCAGCCGGCTGCACGACGAGGCCGAGGTCCTGGCGAGTGAGCACACCGAGAGCGGCACGAGGGTGACCGCGCGGGTGCACGCGGACCTCGCGGGCGAGCTCGCGGCATACGCCGCCTGAGCCTTCGCTGCGAGGCACCATGGACATCAGGCTGGGCGGGCTCGACACGGCTCAGGTGGCACGGCTGCTCGACGAGCACCTCGAGGACATGCACCGGTTCTCACCGGCAGAGAGCGTGCATGCTCTCGACCTCGACAGACTGCGGGCGTCCGGGCTGACGTTCTGGAGCCTGTGGGACGGTGACGAGGTGCTGGGATGCGCAGCCCTACGGGAGCTCACGACCAGCCACGGCGAGCTCAAGTCGATGCGCACCGCGACAGCCCACCGCAGACGGGGCGTGGGTGCGGCCCTGCTCGACCACGTGGTGGGGGAGGCGCGCGCCCGCGGCTACTCGCGGCTGAGTCTCGAGACCGGCCCCACGGCCGAGTTCGCCCCAGCGCGGTCCCTGTATGCCGCGTACGGCTTCCACACCTGTGGTCCCTTCGGCCCGTATGCCTTGGACGAGTTCAGCGTGTTCATGACCCTCGAGCTCGACCTCGACTCGGAGCCCGCGGTCACCTGAACTGGCGGGTCTAGGCTCTCGGCATGAGCGACAGCGCGGGGGTCATCGGCGTCACCGGGGTCACCGGTCATCTCGGTGGGCGCATCCGCGAGCTCCTGACGGGTGGCGGTCATCCGCTCGTCCTCCTCGCGAGGGCGCCGCAGAAGGTCACGACCGGAGCGGGGGAGGAGGTCCGCGCCTGCGACTTCGTCGACCAGGAGCGTGCGGTCCAGGCCTTGCAGGGCGTGGAGACGCTGCTGATGGTCTCGGCGGCGGAAGCGGTCGACCGCCTCGACCAGCACCGGGCGTTCGTCTCCGCGGCGGCCGAGGCCGGGGTGCGCCAGGTGGTCTACACGTCGTTCCAGGGCGCCGCACCGGACTGCACCTTCACCTTGGGCCGCGACCACTGGGCGACTGAGGTGGCGCTGCGGGCGTCCGGGATGGCGTACACGTTCCTGCGGGACAGCTTCTACGCGGACTTCATCCCCTTGATGGCTCAGGACGGGGTGATCCGGGGGCCGGCCGGCGACGGGCGCGCCGCTGTGGTCGCCCGCGACGACATCGCGGCGGTGGCCGAGGTCGTGCTGAGGGATCCCGATACGCATGCGGGCGCGACGTACGACCTCACCGGTCCCGAGGCCCTCACGCTGGCCGAGGCGGCCGCGCTGGTCACGGAGGTGACCGGGCGGCCCACCAGGTACGTGAACGAGACCATCGACGAGGCGTATGCCTCCCGCGCGTCCTACGGAGCTCCCGACTGGGAGGTGGACGCCTGGGTGTCGACCTACACGGCCATCGCGGCGGGAGAGGTCTCAGCGGTCTCCGACGCCATCCCGCGGCTGACCGGCCGGCCTGCCACGAGCCTGCGCGAGCTCCTTCAGCGGATGTGAGCCGGCGCGGGCTCGGAGACAAGCGACCTCTCAGCGACGGCCGACCCTCTCAGAGGCGGCCGACCTCTCAGAGGCGGCGCAATGCGGTCGTGAGGACGACCGGCTCACCTGCCTCGTCGGAGGCATCGAGGTCGACCGTCGCCTCGATCACCCAGTCGTGGTCGCCCGCGGGGTCAGCCAGGGTCTGCCGGGCCTGCCACAAGCGGTCCTGCGGGCTGGTCGTGACCTGCAGCATCGCCGGCCCCCGAGCATCGCCATCGGTACCGATGCTGTCGTGCTCGGCGTAGTAGGCGCCGAGCGCCTCGTCCCACGCAGCCTCGTCCATCGGCCCGTCGTCGAGAGCGGCCAGCTCCTCGAACCGGTCGCGGCTCGCGAGCTCGACCCGGCGGAACATGGCGTTCCGCACCATGACCCGAAATGCCCTCTCGTTGTCCGTGATCGGACGGGAGGGGCGCGTGCCGCCATGGGCGTGCAGACCTTCCAGCTCTTCGAGCCGCTCGTTCGCGTCGGGGTCGGTCAGGGCCTCCCACTCGTCGAGCAGGGAGGAGTCCGTCTGCCGCACGGTCTCGCCCAGCCACTCCAGCAGGTCGTCGAAGCTCTCGCTGCGATGCGCGGCGGGAACCGTCTGTCGCAGCGTGCGGTAGGCGTCGGTCAGGTAGCGCAGGACCAGGCCCTCGGAGCGGGAGAGCTGGTATGCCGAGACGTACTCGGTGAAGGTCATGGCCCGCTCGTACATGTCGCGGACCACGGACTTGGGGGACAGCGCCGACTCCGAGACCCACGGATGGCTCTGGCGGAAGATCTCGAAGGTCGCCTCGAGGAGGTCGCCCAGAGGCTTGGGCCAGGTGACGTCCTCGAGGAGCGTCATCCGCTCCTCGTACTCGATGCCGTCAGCCTTCATCTCGGCGACAGCCTCGCCGCGGGCCTTGAACTGCTGCGCCATGAGCACCTGCCGTGGGTCGTCGAGGATGGCCTCGACCACCGAGACGACGTCGAGTGCATGGCTTGGGGAGTCGGGGTCGAGGACGTCCAGGGCAGCCAGGGCGAGCGGTGCCAGGGGCTGGTTGAGGGCGAAGTCGCGTTGGAGCTCGCCCCGCACGGCGACCGTGCGGCCGTCGGGTCCGGGAGGCGAGACCCGTTGCAACACACCGGTATCGAGCAGGCTGCGGCCGAGGGTGATGGCCCGTCGTGACAGCCGGGCCTGCCCGCGCGGGGTCTCGTGGTTGTCACGCAGGAGGCCGCTCAGCGCGCGCACGGGGTCGCCGGGACGCTGCACGACGTTGAGGATCATGGCGTGGTCGACCCGCATCCGTGAAACGAGCGGCTCTGGCTCGGCGGCCACGAGCTTGTCGTAGGTCTGCTCCGTCCAAGACACCTCGCCGTCGGCGGGCTTGCGGCGCTGGACCCGCTTGAGCTTCTTGGGGTCGTCGCCGGCCTTGGCGACGAGGCGGGCGTTCTCGATGACGTGCTCGGGCGCCTGGACGACGACGGAACCGCTGGTGTCGTAGCCGGCCCGTCCTGCGCGCCCGGCGATCTGGTGGAACTCGCGCGCCTTGAGCACTCGTTGCCTCGAGCCGTCGAACTTGACCAGCCCGGTGAACAGCACCGTCCGGATCGGCACGTTGATACCGACGCCCAGGGTGTCGGTGCCACAGATGACCTTGAGCAGACCGTCCTGGGCCAGCTGCTCCACGAGCCGGCGGTAGCGCGGCAGCATCCCCGCATGGTGCACCCCGATGCCCGCGCGCACCAGCTTGGAAAGGGTCCGGCCGAACCCAGCAGTGAACCTGAAGCCCCCGATCCGCTCGGCGATGGCGTCCTTGTCGGCCTTGATCGCGGACTTGAGGGCGAGCAGTGCCTGTGCCTGCTCCAGGGCTGCCGCCTGGGTGAAGTGGACGACGTAGACGGGCGCCTGATGGGTGGTGAGCAGCTCCTCGATCGTCTCCGGCAGGGGAGTGAGCGCCCACGAGAAGCTCAGGGGCACCGGGCGTTCGGTGCCGGTCACCAGGGCGGTGGGTCGGCCCGTGCGGCGGGACAGGTCGTCCGAGATCGCGCTGATGTCTCCGAGCGTCGCGGACATCAGCACGAACTGGGCCTGGGGGAGCGCCAGCAGTGGCACCTGCCAGGCCCAGCCGCGGTCCGGCTCGGCATAGAAGTGGAACTCATCCATGACGACCAGACCGACATCGGCGTCGGTGCCCTCGCGCAGCGCCAGGTTGGCGAGGATCTCAGCGGTGCAGCAGATGATCGGCGCATCGGGGTTCACTGACGCGTCGCCGGTGAGCATGCCGACCTCGGAGGCTCCGAAGATCTCGCAGAGGGCGAAGAACTTCTCGCTCACCAGCGCCTTGATCGGTGCCGTGTAGAAGCTCACCCGATCGGTGGCGAGAGCGGCGAGGTGCGCGCCGATCGCGACCAGTGACTTGCCCGACCCGGTCGGGGTCGACAGGACGACGTTCTCCCCGGCCAGAAGGGCAAGCATCGCCTCGTCCTGGTGCGGGTAGAGGGGCAGGCCGCGCCCGCGCGCCCAGCCCTCGAACGCGGCATACACCTCGTCGGGGTCCGCGACCCCGGCGGGGAGCAGCTCCGTGAGGGTCGTCGTGGTCAGGTCGTTCGGGTCGGGCGTCATCGCCGCTCATCCTGTCAGCAGCCGGTGTCGGGGGTGCCCGGTAGCCTTCCCGGCTGTGACGGGCACTCTGGATATCAGCCGGGCGGAGACCACCTTCGAGGCGCCGCAGGTGCACCGCGTCGAGCAGCTCACCGACGCGCGGCGGGCCGAGGTGCTCGACCTCTGGTGCCGGGTGAACGACGCCGGCGGGGCTGTGGGGTTCCTGCCCGGCGCGCCGCGGGCGCGGGTGGCCGAGGCGCTGGCCGTCCATGAGGCCCAGATGGCGGCCGGCAGCGCGGTCGCGGGCGCCCTCCTCCTGCCCGATGGGGGGCTCGTCGGCTGGGCCTGGTGGGTCCGGGGACCCAACCCGCTGCTGGCCCACGGCCGATGGCTCCACCGCGTGATGGTCGACCCGACCCGTCAGGGCTCGGGCCTCGGGCTGGTGCTCATGGCCGGCATGCACCGGTTGGCTCGCGAGGACGGTGTCGAGCTCCTTCAGCTCGGTGTGCGCAGCGGGTCCGGGGCGAGCTCGTTCTACGCCCGGTGCGGATACGTCGAGGTGGGCCGCATTCCTGGCGCCATCCGGGTCGCCCCCGGAGACGACCGTGACGACGTCACCATGGCGCGGCGGGTCGACGGCGCCCCCTTGGTGCCCCACGGCGGCAGCTGAACGACCTGTCGGCGGCACGGCATACCCTGTCCGCATGGCCACCCTCGACGAGCTGTTGCACGCCGCCGTCCAGGGAGTCGGGGGAGTCGAGCGCCCAGGGCAGGTCGAGATGGCCCACGCCGTCGAGGATGCCATCGCCACCGACGAGCACCTGCTCGTCCAGGCCGGCACCGGCACCGGCAAGTCCCTGGCCTATCTCATCCCCGCCGTCATGCACGCCCGCCAGACCGGCAAACCGGCCGTGGTCGCCACGGCCACGTTGGCGCTCCAGGCCCAGATCGTCGACCGCGACATGCCCCGCCTGGCCGAGGCGATCGCACCGCTGTTCGGCCGCCGACCGACCTATGGCCTGGTCAAGGGCCGACGCAACTACCTGTGTGCCCACAAGCTGGAGGGCGGCTTTCCGGACGACGAGGAGGGGCTGTTCGACGTAGGTGAGGTCGACCGGGCCGCCTCTCGGCTGGGTCAGGAGGTCGTGCGCCTGCGCGAGTGGGCCGACCAGACCCAGTCCGGCGACCGTGACGAGCTGGTCCCAGGCGTGAGCGAGCGAGCCTGGCGCCAGGTCTCGGTGAGCGCCCACGAGTGCCTGGGCAGCAAGTGCCCGATGATCGCCGACTGCTTCGTCGAGCGCTCCCGCGAGGCGGCCAAGGAGTGCGACGTCATCGTCACCAACCACTCCTTCATGGCGATCGACTCCTTCGAGGGGCGCCAGATGCTGCCCGAGCACGACGTGCTGATCGTGGACGAGGCCCATGAGCTCGTCGACCGGGTGACCTCCACCATCACCGACGAGATCACCGCGTCCATGGTCGCGGCCGCCGCGAAACGGGCCGGGCGGCTCGCGGAGTCCACGGAGGCGGTGGATGACGCGTCGGTGTTCCTCCAGGGCGTCCTGGACGAGCTGCCCGAGGGGCGGCTGAACGGCATCCCGGACGCCCTCTCCCTCGCCCTCGCACGAGTCCGGGACACCGCCCGGCAGGTGCAGAGCGAGCTCAAGCCAGAGCGGGGAGTGGAGCCCGACGGGGCACGTAAGGTGGCACAGGCCGCCGTGGACGAGATCTTCGAGAACTCCTCGCGCATCCTCGAGCAGCGTGAGCTGGACGTGGTGTGGGTCAACCGCGACCCGCGTCGCGGCTCGGTGCTGCGGGTCGCGCCGATGAGCGTGGCGATGGCCCTGCGCGACAAGGTGTTCGGCGACCGCACCGTCATCATGACGTCGGCGACGCTGGAGCTGGGCGGCACCTTCGACGCCGTCGCTGGGACGATGGGGCTGCGTGGTGAGGGCGCGCCATCCTGGCGCGGTCTCGACGTCGGCAGCCCGTTCGACTACCCCCAGCAGGCGATCGCCTACGTCGCCCAGCACCTGCCCGCGCCCGGTCGCGACGGCCTCAGCCCGCAGACCCTCGACGAGATCGAGGCCTTGGTGCGCGCGGCCGGGGGCCGCACCCTGGGCCTGTTCTCCTCGATGCGGGCGGCGCGTGAGGCGACCGAGGCGATGCGTGACCGCTTCGACGGCGACATCGGCTTCCTCTGTCAGGGCGAGGACCAGATCACGACGCTCGTCAGGCAGTTCGCCCGCGACCCTGCGACCTGCCTGTTCGGCACCCTCACCCTGTGGCAGGGGGTCGACGTGCCGGGATCGGCCTGCCAGCTCGTCATCATCGACCGGATCCCGTTCCCCAGGCCCGACGACCCGCTCTCCTCGGCTCGGGCCCAGGCCATCGGGCGGATGGGCGGCAACGGGTTCATGGCGGTGTCGGCGACGCACGCCGCGCTGCGGCTGGCTCAGGGGGCAGGGCGACTCATCCGCCGTGCGGACGACCGGGGCGTCGTCGCCTTCCTCGACTCGCGGATGATGACCGCTCGGTATGCCGGCTTCCTCCAGCGCTCGCTCCCTCCGTTCTGGCCGACGACCGACCGCGAGCGAGTCCTCGCGGCGCTGCGCCGGCTCGACGAGACCGCGGCACCGCCGGTGACGGTCCACGAGCCTGCGCTGCGAGGGGTCGCCGGAGCCGTCGCGGGCACCACGATGGGACGTGTCGGCGAGGACGCGACCGAGCACCCCCGTCCCGTGGCTTCCGACCCGCCGCCGGCCGAGTCGGCGCGGACGGCGGTGACGGGCGGTCATGCCTGGACGGCCGAGGCCGACGAGGAGCTGCGCGACGGGGTCGAGCTGGGCCTGGGTCTCGACGAGCTCGCCGAGAGCCTCGAGCTGCCCGCCGAGGTCGTGGCGGCACGGCTCAAAGGACTCGGCCTCGAGGCGTCCGCGGAGTCCGGCGAGCTGTCGGTCGGACCCACGGGTGGACTCTCGGTCGGGACCGACGGGGCCTTGCGGTGACGGCGACCTCGGCCCGTTCCGTCCCGCCACTGGTGCTGGTCAGCGGACCTGAGAGCATCCTCGCCGAGCGGGCCTTGAGCGCGACCCTCGAGGAGCTGCGTGAGGCGGCTCCAGAGCTGGAGGTCATCAGGCTCGCTGCAGCGACCTATGAGCCCGGGGCGCTCGCCCTGCACGCCAGCCCGTCTCTCTTCGGTGGCGAGAAGTGCCTGGTCGTCGAGGACCTCGACGAGGCGCCGGACCACCTCCAGGAGGACCTCCTCGCGTTCCTCGCGGCACCCGAGCCCGACCTGACACTGGTTGTCACGCACAAGTCCGGTCAGCGCGGCAAGAAGGTCCTCGACACGCTGAAGAAGCAGCAGGCCCGGGTTCTCGAGGCCCCCGCCATCAAGAGCGACCGTGACAAGACCGACTTCGTCATGCACGAGTTCCGCCGGGCGCGGCGCAAGGCGACCCCCGAGGCGGTGCGGGCTCTCGTCGAGGCGGTCGGGCGCGACGTCCGCGAGCTCGCCGCAGCCTGCAGCCAGCTGGTCGCCGACACCACTGGCGTCGTCGACGAGTCCCTCGTCGCCAGGTACCACGGCGGCAAGGTGGAGGCGACCGGGTTCCGGGTGGCTGACGCCGCCGTCGCCGGGGAGGCCGGCGAGGCTTTGAGGCTGCTGCGTCACGCCATCGCGACCGGCGTCGACCCGGTGCCCATCGTCGCCGTGCTCGCCCAGCAGCTGCGCCAGCTGGTCAAGGTGGGATCGGCGGGCCGGGGCCGCTCGGCCGACATCGCCCGTGACCTGGGCATGGCGCCGTGGCAGGTCGACAAGGCCCGCCGCGGCCTGTCGGGTTGGGGACCCGAGGGACTGGCCGAGTCCATCCAAGCCGTGGCGCTGGCCGACTTCGAGGTCAAGGGTGGTGGCCGCGACCCGGTCTACTCCGTCGAGCGCGCCATCCTGACGATCACGGCGTCGCGCACCGGCCGCTGAGCCGGGCTCACGCGACGATGCCCCCGCGGCATACGCGTTTTGGGGGTGGAGGCCTGTCGCTGGTAGATTGACCCTCCGCGTGCGCGCATGGTCGTGCGCGCATGCAGCGTCACCCAGAGTCCCTCAACCACAGGTGCCCCACGCCTGGTCCCGAGGGGCTTCTGCCGCCCTCTAACGGCAAACCACCGACCAACCAAGAGAGACACACCTGTGGCAAACATCAAGTCCCAGCTCAAGCGGATCAAGACGAACCGCGTGGCGACCGAGCGCAACAAGGCCGTCAAGAGCGAGCTCAAGACCTGGATCCGCAAGTTCCAGAAGGCTGCGGAGACCGGCGACGCCGCGGCCGCGCAGGACGCGCTCAAGGCTGCTTCGACCAAGCTCGACAAGGCCGTGAGCAAGGGCGTCATCCACGCGAACCAGGCCGCGAACAAGAAGTCCGCCATGGCGAAGAAGGCCGCGTCGCTCTGACGCACTCTCGCTAGCGCATCACGAGGGCCGGTCACCTACAGGTGGCCGGCCTTCGTGTCGTCCACCCTCACGTCCTGTCCACCCCTCGCGTCGTGAGCGCCTCGGGTCGCGCGCCTACCGCTCGTCGCGTACCGCCCGGGTGACCTCGTCGAAGCGTCGTCGGTCCAGCACCGCGCCCTCGCGGCGCACGGCCGCGGCGTCGATCCGCAGGATGCGGTCGACGCGGACCTCGCTGGGCCGTCCCTGGTGGTCCCACGGTCCGGAGCCGATGTCGTGCCAGACGCGGCCGTAGCGGGCCTCCTGGGCGGCGTCGCGGTCGTGGTCCTTGCTCGTCAGCATCAGCGCCAGCAGCCACGGCTCGTCCCGGCCGATGACCAGAACCGGCCGGTCCTTGCCGCGCCGGTGGTCCTCCTCGAACGGCACCCACGTCCAGACGATCTCGCCGGGGTCGGGGATGCCGTTCGGAGAGGGTGAGTACGACATCCTGGGGACGCCCGTGAAGTCACCGGGGTAGGCCGCGCGGCCAGCCGCGCGCGGCTCCGTCCCGGCGCGCGGTCGGGTCCCGGTCGCAGCGCGAAAGAGTCTGGCCAGCAGGGTGCGCGCGGTCGGCATGGCGCCACGCTAGCGCCCTGACCTTGGCTCTGTTGGTGCTGAACCGCCCGCCTTCCCGGCGTTAAAGCACCGACAGAGGCGGGTGGGAATGCCTCGGCGTCGGCCTGCGGTTGCACCCTGCGTGACCGATGCCCTCACCGCCCCTGCCCAGCCCGTGGGCGCCGATCTGCAGGTCCGGTCCTCCCGCACCACCCTCGCGCTGCTGGCACTTGCGGCCGGCGGCTTCGCGATCGGCACGACCGAGTTCGTGACGATGGGACTTCTCCCCGAGGTCGCGAACGGCGTCCATGTCGACATCCCGACCGCGGGTCACCTGGTCTCGGCCTACGCGGCCGGAGTCGTCGTCGGCGCTCCCGTTCTGACGACGCTGGGGTCGCGGCTGCCGCGCAAGCGCCTGTTGCTGTGGTTCATGGGCGCCTTCGCCGTCGCGAACGTGCTCTCCGCTCTGGCGGGCAGCTACGGCTGGCTCATGGCGGCTCGCTTCCTGTCGGGTCTGCCGCATGGCGCCTACTTCGGCGTGGCCTCGCTGGTCGCCGCCTCCCTCGTGCCGCCCCACCGGCGCACCTGGGCGGTGTCGATGGTGCTCGCTGGGCTGACGGTGGCGAACATCGTCGGCGTGCCGCTCACCACGCGGCTCGGCCAGACCTACGGCTGGCAGTGGCCGTATGCCGTCGTCGGCGGCATCGCGCTGGTCACCGTGCTGGCGGTGTGGCGCTGGGTGCCGTTCTGCCCACCGGACGGCGGTGTGACGATGCGCTCGGAGCTGTCCGCCCTGCGGCGGCCGCAGGTGTGGCTCGCCCTTGGCGTGGGGACGGTCGGCTTCGGCGGCATGTTCGCCACGTTCTCCTACATCTCGCCGACGATGACCGGGCTCGGCGGCTTCACGACCTCGGCGGTCCCGCTGATCCTGGCGCTCTACGGCGTGGGCATGACGGCCGGCGCGATGCTCGCGGGCCCGGTCTCCCGGGTGGGGCTGCTCCGGGGGATCATGCTCTGCCTGGTCGTCATCGCGGCGCTGCTCTTCGCCTTCGGTCCCGCGGTGCAGGCGTCCCAGGCCCTCGCCCTCGTCGCTGTCTTCCTCCTGGGCCTGCTGCCGAGCGTGATGGTGCCGATGCTCCAGACCCGGCTCATGGACGTCGCGCACGAGGGCCAGGCCCTGGCCGCGGCACTCAACCACTCGACCCTCAACATCGCCAACGCCCTCGGGGCGTGGCTCGGGTCGGTGGTGCTGGCCGCCGGGCTGGGCTACGAGTGGCCCTCGCGCGTCGGCGGCATACTCGCCGTGCTCGGGCTGGGCGTCGCCGCATGGTCGGCCGGCCTCGAACGTCGCCACGCCTGAGTCCTTGATGGATCCGGGTGGCCAGGACAGCCCGAACCCATCAAAGGCTCAGGTGAGGCTGAGGGGCAACGGTGCGTCACCGGCATACCGGCGCGCATGGGAGACTGTGCTGATCGCTGTCCCGACGTCCGTGAGGTACTGAGCACCCGTGTCACCCATGGCCCGCACCGCGCTGCAACCGCACGCGACGCCGCCGGAGCTGATCCGGAACTTCAGCATCATCGCCCACATCGACCACGGAAAGTCCACGCTCGCCGACCGGATGCTGCAGGTCACCGGCATCGTGGACGCTCGCGCGATGCGCGCCCAGTACCTCGACCGCATGGACATCGAGCGCGAGCGCGGCATCACGATCAAGAGCCAAGCGGTCCGTATGCCGTGGGAGCTGGACGGCGCGACGTACTGCCTCAACATGATCGACACCCCAGGTCACGTGGACTTCACCTACGAGGTGTCGCGGTCACTGGCCGCGTGCGAGGGCGCGGTTCTGCTGGTCGATGCCGCGCAGGGCATCGAGGCCCAGACGCTGGCCAACCTCTATCTCGCGATGGAGAACGACCTCGCGATCATCCCGGTGCTCAACAAGATCGACCTGCCCGCCGCCCAGCCCGAGAAGTTCGCCGAGGAGCTGGCCGGGCTCATCGGCTGCGAGCCCGAGGACTGCCTGCGTGTGTCGGGCAAGACGGGGGTCGGGGTCGAGCCTCTGCTCGACCGGATCGTCGAGCAGCTACCGCCGCCGATCGGCGACCCGGATGCGCCCGCCCGGGCGATGATCTTCGACTCCGTCTACGACACCTACCGGGGCGTGGTCACCTACGTCCGCGTCATCGACGGCAACCTCAACCCCCGCGAGAAGATCGCGATGATGTCCACCCGGGCCACCCACGAGCTGCTCGAGATCGGGGTGAGCTCGCCCGAGCCGACTCCGGCCAAGGGGCTGGGCGTCGGCGAGGTCGGCTACCTCATCACCGGGGTGAAGGACGTGCGCCAGTCGCGTGTCGGAGACACCGTCACCAACGCCGCCAAGCCCGCCGGCGAGGCCCTGGGCGGCTACCGCGACCCCAAGCCCATGGTGTTCTCGGGGCTGTACCCGATCGACGGGTCCGACTACCCCGACCTGCGCGATGCGCTCGACAAGCTGAAGCTCAACGACGCGGCCCTGGTCTACGAGCCGGAGACGTCGGCGGCGCTCGGCTTCGGCTTCCGCATCGGGTTCCTGGGGATGCTCCACCTCGAGATCGTGCGCGAGCGGCTGGAGCGCGAGTTCGACCTCGACCTCATCTCGACCCTGCCCAACGTCGTCTACGAGGTCACGATGGACGACGGCAAGAAGCTCACCGTGACCAACCCGAGCGAGTTCCCCTACGGCAAGGTCACCTCCGTCACCGAGCCCGTGGTGCGGGCGACGGTCCTGGCCCCGAGCGAGTTCATCGGGGCGATCATGGAGCTCTGCCAGCAGAAGCGCGGCAGCCTGCGCGGCATGGACTACCTGTCCGAGGACCGCGTGGAGATGCGCTACACCCTGCCCCTCGCGGAGATCGTGTTCGACTTCTTCGACCAGCTGAAGTCGCGCACCCGTGGCTACGCCTCGCTCGACTACGAGCCCGACGGCGACCAGGTGGCCGATCTGGTCAAGGTCGACATCATGCTGCAGGGCGAGACGGTCGACGCGTTCAGCTCGATCGTCCACAAGGACAAGGCCTACGCGTATGGCGTGATGATGGCCGGCAAGCTCAAGGACCTCATCCCGCGCCAGCAGTTCGAGGTGCCGATCCAGGCCGCCATCGGGTCGCGGATCATCGCCCGCGAGAACATCCGCGCGATCCGCAAGGACGTCCTCGCCAAGTGCTACGGCGGTGACATCAGCCGCAAGCGCAAGCTGCTGGAGAAGCAGAAGGCCGGCAAGAAGCGGATGAAGAACATCGGTACCGTCGAGGTCCCGCCTGAGGCCTTCATCGCCGCGCTGTCGAGTGACGCGGGCGACAAGGCGAAGAAGTAGACCGTCGGTTACTGACCGGTAACCTTGAGCGCATGGTCGACACCTACGCGCTCTACCGGCGGCTCGCGGCATACCCCCAGGGGACCCGGCTGTTCTCTCTCGTCTTCGAGCAGGCGGCGCCCTACTTCCGCACCGCCCGTCCACGCTTCGTCGCCCTCGGCCCCAACCGGGCGGAGCTGACCATCAGGAAGCGCCGCCGCGTGCAGAACCACCTCGGCACCGTCCACGTGATCGCCATCTGCAACGGGCTCGAGGCGGCCATGGGTGCGCTCGCGGAGGCCACCATCCCGCCGACCCGTCGATGGATCCCGCGGGGCATGGAGGTCGAGTACACCGCGAAGGCCACCAGTGACATCCGCTGTGTCGCCGAGACCGACCCCTCTGACTGGGCGCGCGCCGGCGACGTCGAGGTGCCCGTGCGTGTCACGGCAGTCCGCGACGACGGGACTCCTGTGGTGCAGGGGACCATCCGCCTGTGGGTCACCGACAAGCCGGGCGCTCGACGGCGCTGAACAGCCCAAAGGCACGTATGCCGCCGCGTCCCCTCACACCGGGACGGTGGACTCCTCGACCGTCCCCAGGTCCACCGGCACGGCAGGTCCCTGCCACCCCTGCTCCGCGACGGTCCACAGGTACAGCAGGTCTCGGGGCCAGACCTCCTCGTCGGCCGTCTCCAGCTCCTGACGCGTCCACCAGCGATGCTCGGTCATGGTGAGCAGCTCAAGCTCGGTGTGCCCGTCCGTGCTCACCTCGAACGCCGCGCAGCGCACCAGCCAGAACTCCTCGGTCTGGGTGGTCACGACGTCGCTGTAGCCGTGCAGGACCGTGCGGGTAGCGACCGGCCCGACGAGATCGGACTCGAGGATGACCAGGCCGGTCTCCTCCTCGATCTCACGGACCGCCGCTGCCCGGTCGGTCTCGCCCGGGTCGACCCCACCACCTGGCGTGATCCACCAGTACGGCACCGGCGACAGCCCGAGGTCGCAGTCGCGGAACAACAGGAGGCGCTCCCGGTCGTCCACCAGGAGCACCCGCATGGCGCGCCGCTCGCGACGCGGCCGGTCGGCCGGCGCCGGGACCGGTCCGAGCGCCGCCGTCACGCGCGCAGCCTGGCGCGCAGACTCTGGACCTGCGCTTGGGTCCACCCGTGCTCGCGCAGCCACCCAGCGGCACCTTCGTGGCGCTCGGCGAGCACGGCCAGGAGTCGCTGCATCGTCTCGGCGCGGGGGATCTGGCGGGTGATCGGCTGGCCACGCAGCACCTCGGCGTAGGCCGGTCGCTCGCTCAGCCGCGCCACGACCTGCTCGACCCGCTCGGCGCTTGCGACGTAGTCCGCCACGATGTCCGCGTCGGACACCCCGGCCACCGACAGGGCCATGGCCACCACTGTGCCCGTGCGGTCCTTGCCGGCCGCGCAGTGCACGATCGTGGCGCCCGTACTCCCGGCGACGACCTGGAGCGCCGCGCTGACCGAGTCGGGGCGCTCGGCCAGGTAGCCGAGGTAGTGGCTGGTCCAGTAGTCGTCGTCGCGGCGAGGCGGCCGCGGCCGTCCGCTCTCCTTGGACCAGGGGAGCGCCAGAGCGGCAGCAGCAACGTCCTCGCGGTCCCCGGCGAACATCGAGTGGTAGTGGTGGGGCACGAGCTCACGCGCCCGCAGCGGGCCCGGACCCTCGAGGTGGACCTCGACGGTGCTGCGCAGGTCGACGATGTCAGTCACCCCGAGCGTGTCGACCAGGTGGGTCACGTCGGCGTCAGAGAGCTCTTGGAGGTTGTCGGAGCGCAACAGCCGCCCGCTGGCCACCTCGCCCCCGTCGACCGTGGGCAGTCCACCCACGTCGCGCATGTTGGCGACGCCGTCGAGCTCGATCCAGCGGGGGGTGCTCACCCTGCGACCCTAGCCAGGTGCGGGCGACCCGTCGCGGCCGGGACCGTACCGGCTGAGACAATGGCGGCATGCCCAGCGCCCTGCCCGACGGCGACCCCGCGCCGCCGGACGGCCGGCTCCCCGAGGCATCTCTTGCGACGCTCGCCGGCCACCCGTTCGGCATCTATCTCCACGTGCCGTTCTGCTCGGTGCGGTGCGGCTACTGCGACTTCAACACCTACACGCTGGGCGAGCTGGGCGCCGAGGGCGCGAGCCTGACAACCTTCGCCGACGCCGCGCTGCGCGAGGTGGAGTTCGCCGCGGGCGTCCTGGGCGACGCACCGCAGGTCGACACGGTCTTCGTCGGTGGCGGGACGCCCACGATGCTTGCCGCGACCGACCTCGCAAGGATGCTGCGCGGCATACGAGAGACGTTCGGGCTCCGGGCCGACGCAGAGGTGACCACGGAGGCGAACCCCGACTCCGTCACCCCCGAAGCCCTGCAGACCCTCGCCGACGCCGGGTTCACCAGGGTCTCGATCGGGATGCAGTCGGCGGTGCCCCACGTCCTGCGCACCCTCGAGCGCACGCACGACCCGGCCAACGTCGAACGGGCGGTTCGGGCGGCGCGCGGCGCCGGGCTCCAGGTCAGCCTCGACCTCATCTACGGCACGCCGGGCGAGAGCCTGGACGACTGGCGCACGAGCCTGCGCACGGCCACAGCTCTGGAACCTGACCACATCTCGGCCTACGCCCTCGTCGTCGAGGACGGCACCAAGCTGGCCGCCCAGGTGCGCCGTGGGCAGGTGCCTGCGCCCGAGGACGACGACGAGGCGGCCAAGTACGAGATCGCCGACGAGCACCTGTCTGCAGCCGGCTACGGCTGGTACGAGGTGAGCAACTGGGCCCGGCGCGAGGACGCGCGGTGCCGCCACAACGAGGGCTACTGGGCGGACGGCAGCTGGTGGGGCGTCGGCCCAGGGGCGCACAGCCACGTGGGCGGCGTGCGGTGGTGGAACGTCAAGCACCCCAACGCGTATGCCGCCCGCGTCGGTCAGGGGGTGAGCCCGGCCCATGGCCGCGAGACGCTGACAGCCGAGCAGCGGTACGACGAGCGGGTGCTCCTCGGCGTGCGGCTGGTCGACGGGTTGGCGCTCGACGTCCTGGAACCGGCAGGGCGTACTGCCGTCGCGGGCCTGATCGCCGACTCCCTGGTGGAGGCCGCACCGGCCCTGCGCGACCAGCGGGTCGTGCTGACGAGACAGGGCCGTCTGCTGGCCGACACCGTGGTGCGGCGGCTGCTGGGTCTGCGCTAGGCCCGGGGCTCACTTCACCCAGTCGGGCGTCATCGGGTAGCGGTACCACTCGCCGTTGTTGGCCTTGACCGCCGCGATGATCTGGAAGACCACCGACGCGATCGCCGTGGCGATGAGGAGCGGGATGCCGATGAGGACGAGGGAGAGCAGCCCGAAGACGATGTAGGCGATGACCAGGACGAGCTGGAAGTTCAGCGCCTGGGCTGCATGGAACCGGATGAACGGGCCACGGTCGCGCAGCACGAGGTAGATGACGAGGGGACCGAGAAACGGCAGCCCCACGAAGGCCGCCACGAACGGCGAGAGGTGGACCAGGGTCGACCACAGGCGCTCGTCGGACTGCGACATGGGGTTGGGCGAGGGGACGCCGCCGTAGTTCTGGCTGCCTTGGGGCGGCTCGACGGGGTCTGGCTGGTCGCTCATGGCTGGTCCTCCGCACTTCGGATGGGGCTTCGCACCCAGTCAAACGCATCCTTGGCCCGTTCGACAGCGCTTTCGGGGTGCGTTCGGGGTGCGTTCAGGGGACGGTCAGGGCCCACCCTGACCGGTCGGGGTGGGTTCGGTGACGAAGTCGATGAGCTCCTCGACGCTGGCCAGCAGCGACGGCTCGAGGTCGGCATACCCGCGCACGGTCCCGAGGATCCGCTTCCAGGCCTGGGCGACGTCCGCCTGGGTGCGGTGCGGCCACCCGAGGTGCTCGCAGATCCCGTCCTTCCACGACGTGCCCCGTGGGATGACCGGCCACGCCGTGAGCCCGAGCCGCTCGGGCCGCACCGACTGCCACACGTCGACGTACGGGTGGCCGAGGACGCGCACGTGGGCGGCATACGGGCCGCCGGCGGCCTGCTGGACGATGCGGTGTTCCTTGGTGCCCGGCACGAGGTGGTCGACCAGAACGCCCATGCGGCGCCCAGTCCCCGGCTGGAACTCGGCGATCGCGCCCGCGAGGTCATCCACGCCGTCGAGCATCTCCACCACCACGCCCTCGATGCGCAGGTCGTCGCCCCAGACCTTCTCGACGAGCTCGGCGTCGTGACGCCCCTCGACGAAGATCCGCGACCCACTCGCCACCCGGGCCCGCATTCCCTCGACCGCTCGCGACCCGGAGGCCGTGCGCGAGGCGGCCTGGCGCGCTGCGGCGAGGTCGGCGCGAGCGGCCGCCTTCGGGGGAGTCAGGACGACCGGTGCGCCGTCGAGCAGGAACCCCGGACCGAGCGGGAAGCCCCTGGAGCGACCGCGCCGGTCCTCCAGGTGGACGACGTACATGCCGCCGGCCTTCTCGACCCGCACGACCGCACCGCACCAGCCGGTCTGCACGTCCTCCACGACCAGCCCGCTCTCGGCCTCCACGTCGCGCGAGCGGCCCCGGGGCGGCACGCGCCAGTCGCCGGAGAGGACATCGGAGCCATAGCGGTCGTTCACGGCCCCGACCGTATGCCGCGGGCGAAGGTGCCGCCGGCTGCCGCGCCGGGTGTGAGCGGACTGGCTCACCGGAGAACCTCGCCGGCCAGGGAACGTCATAGACTTGGCACTCGTAGAGTGTGAGTGCCAACCGCTACCCCACGTGAGGAGGGTCTATGAGCGAGGAGCGCCGCCTGGCCGTCCTCCGGGCGATCGTCCAGGACTACGTGGAGACCTCGGAGCCCGTGGGCTCGAGGTCGCTTCTGGAGCGCCACCAGCTCGGGGTGTCGGCCGCCACCGTCCGCAACGACATGGCCGCGCTGGAGGAGGAGGGGCTGATCGCGGCCCCGCACACCTCGGCGGGCCGCGTGCCGACCGACGCCGGCTACCGGCTGTTCGTCGACCGGCTCAGCTCGGTCAAGCCCATGTCGGCCGCGGAGCGGTCGGCCATCGCGGCCTTCCTCCAGGGCGCTGTCGACCTCGACGACGTCGTGGAACGCACGGTGCGGCTGCTTGCGTCGCTGACCCGGCAGGTCGCTGTGATGCAGTACCCCTCGCTGACCCGGTCGTCGGTGCGACACGTCGAGCTCGTGCCCATGGGCGCCCAGCGGCTCATGGTCGTGCTCATCGTCAACACCGGCCGGGTCGAGCAGCGCGTCATCGAGACCGCCGGTGCCCACGACGGCCTCGACCTCACCGACGCCGAGGGCGAGCGGGTCCTGAACCGCATCCGCGCCCAGGTCAACGCGCTGGCGGTCGGCCGGCGGCTCGTCGATGCTGCGGCCACCCTCGAGGCCCTGCCCGAGCAGTTCGAGCCCTCCGCGCGTGACCTCGTCCGTCAGGTCGTCGGTGCGCTCGACGACGCGCTGGTCGAGGAGCGCGAGGAGCGGGTGGTGCTCGCAGGCACGGCCAACCTCGCGCGCTTCGGCACCGACTTCCCTCTCACCATCGGCCCGGTCCTCGAGGCGCTGGAGGAGCACGTCGTGCTGCTCAAGCTGCTGAGCACCGCCCGCGAGACCAGCGACGCCGTATCCGTCCGCATCGGGCACGAGAACCCGTTCGCCGGCCTGCAGACGACCTCCGTGGTCTCCACCGAGTACGGCACCGGGGCCGACCTCGTCGCAGGTCTCGGTGTGCTCGGGCCGACCCGCATGGACTACCCCACGACCATGGCGTCGGTGCGCGCTGTCGCGACCTACGTCTCCCGAATCCTCGCGCCGTGACGCGCGCAGCCCGGACCGCCGCCGACGCCGGTCGCCAGCGAAACCGCCCCACTGACAAGGACATCCGTTGAACGACTACTACCAGGAACTCGGGGTCTCGAGGGACGCCTCACCCGAGGACATCAAGCGCGCGTACCGCAAGAAGGCCCGCACGCTGCACCCGGACGTCAACCCCAGCCCCGAGGCTGAGGAGCAGTTCAAGAAGGTCTCCCAGGCCTACGACGTCCTGGGCGACCCCGAGAAGCGCCGTGCCTACGACATGGGCGCTGACCCCTATGCCGCCGGGGCAGCGGGCTTCGGCCAGGGGTTCTCGTTCAGCGACATCATGGACGCCTTCTTCGGCGGGGGAGCCGGAGGCCCCCAGCGTGGCCCGCGCTCGCGCCAGCGCCGCGGCCAGGACGCCCTCGTGCGCCTCGACATCGACCTCGCCGACGCGGTCTTCGGCGCCGAGAAGGAGCTCGTCATCGAGACGGCGGTGGTCTGTTCCACCTGTCACGGTGACGGCGCGCAGCCCGGCACCTCGCGGCGCACCTGTGACGTCTGCGGCGGTCGCGGCGAGATCCAGCAGGTGCAGCGGTCGTTCCTCGGCCAGGTCATGACGACGCGGCCCTGCATGACCTGTCAGGGCTACGGCGAGGTGCTCGTCAGCCCCTGCTTCGAGTGTTCCGGCGACGGACGGGTCCGGACCCGCCGCACGCTCAAGATCAAGGTCCCCGCCGGCGTCGACACCGGCACCCGTATCCAGCTCGGCGGCGAGGGTGAGGTGGGCCAGGGTGGGGGACCGGCCGGCGACCTCTACGTCGAGATCAACGTGCGGTCCCACGGCACCTTCCAGCGCCGCGGTGACGACCTGCACTGCACCGTGGAGCTGCCGATGACGGCGGCCGCCCTGGGCACCACACTCAAGCTCGACACCTTCGACGGGTCCCAGGAGCTGGAGATCCGCCCGGGCACCCAGGCCGGCGACGCGATGACCCTGCGTGGGCTGGGCGTGACCCACCTGCGCGGCACGGGCCGCGGCGACCTCGTCATCCACGCGAACGTCGTCACCCCGACCCGGCTGGACGACCAGCAGGAGGAGCTCCTGCGTCAGCTCGCAACGCTGCGCGGTGAGGAGCGGCCCGAGGGCCACCTGGCGCCGGCCAACCACGGGCTGCTGGGCAAGCTGCGCGACGCGCTCAAGGCCAAGTAGAGACCCCGCCGGTGACCTTGCCCCTGTTCCTCGTGGCGCCCCGGCTGGTCGAGGGAGCCGCCCCTGGCGGGACGCTCGTGCTCGACGGTCCGGAGGGACGCCACGCGGCCACGGTGCGGCGGATCGCCGCCGGCGAGCAGCTGATGCTGTCCGACGGGCTTGGCCTGCGGGTCACCTGCGACGTGGTCGAGGCGGCCAAGACCGAGCTGGCACTGCGCGTCGTCGAGGTCGCCCACGAGCCCGAGCCGGTGCCCCGCTTCGTCCTCGTGCAGGCGCTCGCCAAGGGCGACCGCGACGACCAGGCGGTCGAGTCGGCGACCGAGCTCGGGGTCGACGAGATCGTCCCCTGGCAGGCCGCCCGCTGCATCGTGCAGTGGCGCGGTGACCGGGGCGACAAGGCCCGGCGCAAGTGGGAGGCGACCGTCGGGGCCGCGAGCAAGCAGTCGCGTCGCGCGCGCGTGCCGGTGGTCGCCCAGCTCGCCACCACGTCGGCGCTCGTCGCGCGCGTCCAGGCCGCGGCCGCGGCATACGTGCTGCACGAGGACGCCACGAGCACCCTGGCCGGGCAGGCTCTGCCGACCGGCGGAGACGTGCTCGTGGTGGTCGGTCCCGAAGGCGGGATCACGCCCGAGGAAGTGGCGCAGCTCGAGGCGGCAGGCGCGGTGGCCGTCAGGCTGGGGCGCAGTGTGCTGCGCTCGTCCAGCGCCGGGCCGGCCGCGCTCGCCGTACTGAGCGCGGCAGGGCGATGGCGCTGACTGTCATGGACGCAGGGTCCAGCTGCGCGACGACGTATTGGACGCTGGCTGGCAGCGCTCGGACCGTTCTTGCCTCGGTGTTCTCTTCACGAGATGCCTGCACCGATCGATACACGGCGATGCCGGCGATGGCCAAGAAGATCTAAACGGCTAGGCACTTCACATCGCCCCTTTAAACGCCCGCTGCCGCCCGCAAACGTGGTCACTCTGGCTCACGTGAGTCCTGACGAGACGGTCTGTACGCCCGCGCTCAGCATGGCCGGCCGCTGGTCAGTCGAGCCCGCGGTCACCAGGTACTCGGCAACGTCGGTTATCGACCGGGTCGAGATGCAGATCGAGCACATGCTCGCCGGCGGCAGCCCCGGTGCCTGAGACCGCGTTCGAAACCCTGCACCGATGGCAGAGCTGCTGTGTGGAACAGGGAAATTGCAAGGCCCCTGCACCTGAACGCCCACACATCCACAACGCTCTAGATCGCCCGGTTACGGCCGGCTTGGTCGCCCTTCTCGTAGCCAAGATGGTCGCTCATCTCCTCATCGAGCGCGGCCTCGACGACCATCTTGGTCCGCTGCTGCCGTCACCGTTGGTCGGGTCCGGCGTCTATCGAGGTGAAGGGTCCCTCAGGGCCCCCGCCCTGTCCGGGTGGGGTTCGGCTCGTGTACCGGTCACGCCGCGGTCGGCGTTCGTAGGGTCTCGCTGACTTATCCAGAGGATCGACCTGTAGGCGAGGGCCGTGCACACCTATTTCACCGGTGACCGACCGAATGGCAGGCTCCATCTCGGCCACTACGTCGGGTCGATGAAGACCAGGCTCGCCCGCCAGCACACCGGCGAGCAGTACCTGATGATTGCCGACTATCTCGCCCTTACCGACAACATCGACGACCCCCGCGCGATCGCGGCCAACGTCCTCGAAATCGGGACCGACTATCTCGCTTGCGGAATCGACCCGCGTCACACCACCTGCTTCGTGCAGTCGGACGTGCTGGAGCTGCAGGCGCTCACTGCGATCTACCTGAACCTGGCAGACTGCGCCGAGATTCTCGACAACACGGCGAAGAATGAGGAGATCGACCGGCGCGGCTTCGGATCGGCGGCTCCCGCCGGAATGTTCACCTACACGGTGAGCCAGGTCGCCGATATCACGGCGTTCGGCGCCGACCGTGTGCCTGTTGGCACTGATCAGATCCCCCTGGTCGCGTTCGCTGCCGATATCGTTCGTCGCTTCAATAGTGCGTTTGGGTCGACGCTGGTCGTCCCCGAGCCCGATCTCGCCTCCACGGGGCGCCTGCCGGGTTTCGACGGCAGGCCGAAGATGGGCAAGTCCCTCGCCAACACGATCGACCTTTCCGACAGCGATGACACGATCGTCGACAAGCTGGCCAAGCTGCCGATCGATCTGCACCGTCCAGATGACGCCTGGGGCGTCTACTACCGGGAGTTCACCGGCGCTGACCCGCAGGATGAGGCTGCCTCCGGCGAGGTTATGACCGCGCGCATCCGCAGCAGGATCACAGAGGCGGTCAACGCCGCCATCGCCCCAATCCGAGAGCGCCGGGCGACTTATGCCGCCGACCCTGCCGAGGTGGCGCGCCTCTTGACTGATGGCGGCGTGCGAGCCAGCGAGGTGGCCACCGAGACCCTTCGCAACGTCAAGACCGCCGCAGGTCTCAGATACACCCCAGCCCGGCCCCGCTAAGAACGGAGAGCACCCGATGAGCATTGCCCTTGACATCGAGCCCCGGCAGCCGCGACACGCCATCCACCCCGCCTTCGAGGACACGCTGGACCAGCGAGCCGCTCGAGCTGCCCACGCGGTCGAAGGCCTCGCACGTTACGAGGACTACGGCATCCGCCGCACGTTCCACGGCTTCTACTACATCTCGCACTACTACCCACTGCGTGCGATGCGCGACGTGGACCTCAAGACGATCGAGACGCGTCTGCGTGACCTCGAGGAGCAGACGTTCGAGACCTACATCCACTTTCCCTACTGCGAGTACCTCTGCACGTTCTGCCATTTCTACAAGAAGCCGTCCGGTTCGGTCACCACGCTGCTGGACAAGGAGGACGTGGCGCTGAATCGCGTCGAGCGCGAGATGCGGATGTACCGCGACCTGTTCGGTGGCCCGATTCAAGCTCACTCGCTCCAGCTCGGCGGCGGCACGCCGTCGATGATCTCCAACAAGCGGCTCGTGGCGCTCCTGGAGACGGTCCGCGAATGCATGGTTCTCGACGACGACGCCGAGATCAAGATCGAGATCTACCCTCAGGACTACGAAGAAGGCGACCTGAGGGAGAAGCTGCAGATCCTCAAGGACTTCGGCTTCACCGACCTCGTTGTCGACCTGGAGAGCGGCAACAAGGAGACCCTCGACTACATCAACCGGCCGCGGTCTTCCCTCGAGACCTACCTCCGCGTGCTCGACGTGGCCGTGAGTGCTGGTCACACGTCGTTCATCACAGCCCTCATGGCCGGTCTGCCCAGGGAGACGTTCGAGTCTCTCGATCGCACGATCCAGACCTTGAAGTCGATCGAGGAGGTCAAGGTTGTCAACGTGTTCCCGGTGATTATGCGCGAAACCGATCCGATCACGACGCAGCTCCGCCGCAATCCAGCCGACTTCCACGACGCGGCGACCCGTGACCAGATGTGGATCTTCGCTCGTAACGAACTCCGGGACTCGGGGTGGACCGAAGGCCCCATCTCCTACTTGCATCGCAGCGATGTGCGACCCGAGCAGCAGTCCGACAAGTTCGAGTGCGTCAACCTGCTCGGGTTCGGCACGTCCGGATTCGGCTACTTGAACGGGAACGGCTGGGCATCGCAATACTTCAACTTCTGCAACGACGTCGACTACGCCAAGCGGGTCGACGCTGGTGAGCCTCCGATCTGGCGCATGGGCATCTACGACCAGGCCGAGCGTGCCCGGCGCAAGGTCATCTTCGGCCTCGCCAACGTCAAGAGCGCAGAGAACCTGGTGGCGATCGAGCAATGCTTTGGGGTCGACGTCGACGAGATTTACGGCCGCACCTTCAATGCGCTGCTGATGCTAGGTCTCATCGAGGTTGTACCCATCGAGCACGGGATCAGGTTCACCGAGGACGGCTTGGCTCGACTCGAAGAGATCTGCTACCTGCTCCAGAGCGACTACGCCAAGGACGCGTGCGACACCCAACCCGACGCCGACGACCCTCGCTCCAAGGAGCTGATCAATCAGCACTATGCCGTCACCATGCCGTCGGAGGACCGGGCGGCATTCGAGGCCCTCGTCGCCGATCAGCCACGCGAGTTCATGCATCGAATCCGCTGATCGGGCCGCCGAGATGACCCTCCAAAGCCTCGCCGGCCCGGAGACGTTCGGCCCGTGCGGGTGTCAGGGGGGTCCAGAGGGGGCCCACTCACGTGCGTCACCGTTCGTGACTGCGCGCGTACCCTGAGAGACGACGGCCCAGGGGCGCGTGACCCGAACTCGTCGTGGGGCCCGGGTCATGACGAGGGGGATAGGTCATGGTGAGGCTGGCCGTGCTGCGGCACGTCAGCTTCCGTCGTTTCTTCGTCGGACAGGCGGTCTGGCCCATCAGGGCGCCGGCTGCGCTAATCCACAGTGCGTTGCGAAGTCCGAAGCTGGCGCCGATGAGCCCTCCGAAGACGGCTCCCGCTGCACGCACGCCGTAGTTGATCATCCGGTGGGCGCCGGCGACACGGAGCGCAGACGATCGGGTATCTTCTGGGCGCAACGCTCCCCGTGGTCAGACCGGCACGGGGGACCTCACTCCCGATGGTCGCTGTCCTCCCGAAGACGGTCAACGTAGGCCGCCTCCCGGCTCGACCGGTGCGCCCAGCCACGACGCGAACGACTCCATGACTTCGAGGCCCGCCAGGCGGCCCATGAGCTCCATCTCGCTGCGGTAGATGTAGCGCAGGCTCGATGGGTAGAACGTCGCGCCGGACTCGCTGGTGAAGTGATTGCTCCGGCACGGCCGATCGAGTTCACAGTTTCGAAGGGTGTCTAGCGCGATGGCGCTGACTGTCAGCGAACCGTGAAGCCCACCGCCTCCTGCGCGGCGACACTGCCGTCGGCCATGCTCACCTCGAACACCCGCACGGTGTAGTCGCCCGGCGTGAGCAGCCCCAGGTCGACGGAGTACGAGCCTTGGGCCGGCGCCCCGGCTGTGGCGGTCGTGTGGCCCGCCTTGACCTGGGTCTGGCCGCGGGTCAGCTGCCAGCTCACCGCGCCCTCGAACACGATCGCCTGGCCCTGAACGTGGACCGGCTTCGACACGGGCAGCACCTGGCCGCGGCCCGGGGTCGTGACCCACACCGGTGCGAGGTCCTGGAACAGCTGGTCCGAGCCAGGCCGGTTGTAGGTCCGCGAGGTGGGGAACCGCCCGAACAGCGCGGCGGACCCGTCGGCCACGGCGAACCGCACCGGGATGGTGCCCTTGCCGACCGCTGCCTGGGCCGTCCAGACGAGCTCCTGCACCGCGAGCCGCTGGGTCTCGGCGCTCAAGCCGGATGCGCCACCGTTCGCGAGGGCGACCGTGATCGTCCGGTCCGTCACCGTGACGTCGGCGATCGTCTGGCCCGACCATGGCTGCAGGTATCCGGCGGTGCTGCCGCCTGGGTACGCGTCGACGGCGAGGACCAGCGCGGCCTTGGCCCTCTCTGCCGGCGAGGCACCCCGGTGCAGTGCGCCGGGAAGGAACTCGCGGAACAGCTTGTGGGTGCCCTTGCTGTCCCCGATCGGCCCGACGAAGTACACCGGCAGGCTTGCCGTGGTGAGGCCGGCAGGGGGTGCGGTGGGGGTGCCGCTCGTGGGTGTGCCTGAGGAGACGGTGGACGAGCCGGTCGGCTGACCGGTCGTGGCCGACAGACCCGGGCCGCTGCTCGCCGGGGGTGCCGGCACCAGCTGGTCGGCGCTGCGATGCGTGGCCGCCCAGGCACCACCGGCGATCAGGGCCACCGTCGCGGCCACGGAGACGGGCCCGAGCCACCGTCGGGGCCGGACGCCGTCACTGGTCGGCCCCGCCTCGTGCGCGGTTCTTAGCACCTCGTCGATCCGGTCGGCGGGGTGGATGCGGCTGGCCTCCACTGCGAGGGCGTGGCGCAGCTGCCCCTCCATGCGGTCGAGCTCACCGGGCTCGTAGTCGGGGTGGAGGAACTCCGGCTGGTCATTCGCGTGCCTCATGACCTGGCCTCCATCCGGTCGCGCAGGCTCGCGAGCCCGCGGTGCGCGTGCGCCTTGACCGAGCCTGCCGAGATGCCGAGGGCGTCGGCGATCTCGGCTTCGCTGAGGTCGAGGTAGTAGCGCATGGTGAGCACCTCTCGCTGACGTTGCGGCAGCCGCCCCAGGGCCATGACCATCGACTGGGTCGCCTCGACGTCGATCGCACGGTCCTCGGGGTTCGCCTCGGTGCTCCGGTCGATGCGCTGCGCGCTGGCGGTGCCCCCGCCGGCCTGGCGCGCGACGTACCGCTGCTCGACGCCCCGGTGCCGCAGGCCCGAGCGGGCGCCGTTGACCACCGAGCGACGCAGGTATGCCGCGGCTCTGTCCGCGCTGCGCAGGGAGCCCCAGCGCCGGTGCACGGCGATGAACGCGTCCTGGACGACCTCCTCGGCGCCTTGGTCGTCGCGCAGCAGTAACCAGGCCAGTCGGACGAGGCCGGCCCAGTGCGCGGCATACAGCTCCGCGACCGCTGCGTCGGCGGAGCTCTCGGCGGCCTCGCCGAGGCGGTTCCGCTCAGCCACACCCAACGGTCTCATGCTCCATCGACGCGCAACCCTGCCTTTCGGTTGACCCGCCGGTAGTCTCGGGCTCATGCCGCCCACGCAGGCTCCGACCGACGTCCCGACCGACCCTGACTGCGTGTTCTGTCGCATCGTCGCGGGCGAGATCCCCGCCACCGTGGTGCACGAGGACGAGCACACGGTCGCCTTCCGCGACCTCGAGCCCCAGGCGCCGACCCACGTCGTGGTCGTGCCGCGACGGCACGTGCCGACCGTGGCAGCGCTGGTGGAGCAGGCTCCCGAGGAGGTGGCGGCGGTCATCGCCGCGGTCGCGGCTGTCGCGCATCAGGAGGGCGTCGACGAGGGCGGCTACCGCACGGTCTTCAACACCGGCCGCGACGCGCACCAGACCGTTCTGCACGCCCATGTGCACGTGCTCGGGGGCCGGGTCATGGGATGGCCGCCCGGGTGACGGCGCTGGGCGCTGAGCGGCACCGTGGCTGAGCGCACCGTAGACTGGACGGACCATGCCTGACGCCGATCATCCGACCACGCTGGACGGCGCGCCCGATGCCGCTCGGCCCGCTCCCACACACACCGTCGTGATCCCGCCGCAGGTGCAGATGGTCACCCTCCTCGGACCGCGCGACGAGCTACTGCGGACGATGGAGCGAGCCTTCCCCCAGCTGGAGATCCACGTGCGGGGCAACGAGTTCCACCTGTCCGGCCCGAGCGCCGAGGTGGCGTTGGCCGAGCGGACCATCGACGAGCTGCTGCTCGTCATCGACGGAGGCCAGCCCCTCAACCGAGACGCGGTCGAGCGCTCCATCAGCATGCTGCGCGCCCAGACGACCGAGCGTCCCGCCGACGTGCTGACGATGAACATCGTCTCCTCGCGCGGCCGGACGATCAGGCCCAAGACGCTGAACCAGAAGCACTACGTCGACGCGATCGACCAGCACACGGTCGTGTTCGGCATCGGCCCCGCGGGCACGGGCAAGACGTACCTCGCGATGGCCAAGGCGGTCGCAGCGCTCCAGGCCAAGCAGGTCAACCGGATCATCCTGACCCGGCCGGCCGTCGAGGCGGGGGAGCGGCTCGGCTTCCTGCCCGGCACGCTCAACGACAAAATCGACCCGTACCTGCGCCCCCTCTACGACGCGCTGCACGACATGGTCGACCCCGAGTCGATCCCGCGCCTCATGGCAGCCGGCACCATCGAGGTCGCGCCCCTCGCGTACATGCGTGGCCGCACCCTTAATGATGCGTTCATCATCCTGGACGAGGCCCAGAACACCTCTCCGGAGCAGATGAAGATGTTCCTGACCAGGTTGGGCTTCGGCTCCCGGATGGTGGTCACCGGTGATGTCACCCAGGTCGACCTGCCCGACGGCACGAGGTCCGGCCTGCGCGTCGTGCGCGAGATCCTTGCGGACGTCGAGGACATCCACTTCTCCCTGCTGACGCCTCAGGACGTCGTGCGGCACCGGCTGGTCGGCGCCATCGTCGACGCGTACGGCCGCTGGGACGAGGTCCAGCACCGCGACCAGCGAGACGGTCGAGATGGTCGAGACGGTCGAGGAGGGCGAGGACAGCGTGAGCGTCGACGTTCTCAATGAGACCGACCACCAGCTCGACGAGCTCGAGCTGGTGGCCCTGAGCAAGTACGTCATGGAGCAGATGCGGGTGCACCCCGGCGCTGACCTGTGCCTGCGGCTCGTCGACGAGGCGGCCATGGAGGTGCTCCACGTGCAGTGGATGGACCTGCCCGGACCCACCGACGTGATGAGCTTCCCGATGGACGAGCTGCGGCCCGGGCGCGAGGGCGACGACCCACAGGAGGGCGTCCTGGGCGACATCGTCCTGTGCCCTTCGGTGGCGGCCCGCCAGGCCGCCGAGGCGGGTCACGCGACCGAGGAGGAGCTGCTGCTCCTGACGACCCACGGCATCCTGCACCTGCTTGGCTACGACCACGCCGAGCCCGAGGAGGAGCGCGAGATGTTCGAGCTCCAGCGCCAGCTGCTGCTGACCTTCCTCGCGGGTCGCGGCCGCACCTCTACCTGATGCACCCCCGCCTCCCATGACCCGGCTCGTCCTGTTCGCGTTCCTGAGCGTCCTGCTCGCCTTCCTGCTGGCCCTGGCTGAGGCGGCCATCTGGCGCATGTCCCGCGTGCGCGCCCACGAGCTGCTCGAGGAGGGCCGCCCGGGCGCGAAGTCGCTGGCGCGCATCGTCGCCGACAGCGCGGCATACCTGTCGGTCACGGCGTTCCTGCGGATCGTCGCGGAGACCACCACCGCGGTCCTCATCACGCTCGCGGTCGTCGACGCCGTCAACGGCTTCTGGAGCCAGGTGCTCATCGCCATCGGAGTCATGGCGCTGGTGTCGTTCGTCGTGGTGGGGGTCTCGCCGCGCACGCTGGGCCGCCAGCACTCCGACCAGGTCGCGCTGGTCGCGTCGCCTTTCATCGTGTGGCTGCGCCGGGTGCTGGGTCCGCTCGCGCGGGTGCTCGTCGCGCTGGGCAACGCCGTGACACCGGGGCGCGGGTACCGGGACGGGCCGTTCCAGAGTGAGTCCGAGCTGCGCGACCTCGTGGACCTGGCCGGCGAGAGCTCGGTGATCGAGGCGCAGGAGCGCCAGATGATCCACTCGGTGTTCGAGCTCGGTGACACGGTGGCCCGAGAGGTGATGGTGCCGCGGACGGACATGGTGACGATCGACCGGGGCAAGTCCTTGCGTTCGGCGATGTCGCTGTTCCTGCGCTCGGGGTTCTCCCGCATCCCGGTGGTCGGCGAGGGGGCCGACGACGTGCTCGGGCTGCTCTACTTCAAGGACGTGGCCCGACGGGTCAACGCCGACCCGGACGCGAACGCGCTCCCCGTCACCGTCCAGATGCGGCCCATGCACTACGTGCCCGAGAGCAAGCCGGTCGACGACCTACTGCGCGAGATGCAGCGCGACCAAAGCCATTTCGCCGTGGTGGTCGACGAGTACGGCGGGACCGCGGGGCTCATCACCATCGAGGACATCATCGAGGAGATCGTCGGAGAGATCGCTGACGAGCACGACCGCGAGACGCCGGGCGTCGAGGACCTGGGGGACGGCCGGACACGAGTGCCGGCGACACTGCCGATCGACGACCTGGCCGACCTGTTCGACGTCGAGATCGACGAGGACGAGGTGGACACGGTGGGTGGGCTCATCGCCAAGCAGATCGGACGGGTGCCCATCGTGGGCTCGCACTGCGAGGTGGCGGGTCTGTCGCTCACTGCCGAGCGCATGGCGGGCCGTCGTCACCGCATCGCCACGGTCATCGTCGAGCGGGTGAGCCCGCCGCCCGCCCAGGATGGTGACGAGGGCGCCCAAGACCGGGCTACGGTGGAGCACCAGCGAGAGGAAGTGACATGAAAGGCAGTGTCATGACCGACATGCCGTATGCCGCGGGTTTTGCGTGCTTGGTCGGCCGCCCCAACGCGGGCAAGTCCACCCTCACCAATGCGCTCGTCGGCCAGAAGGTCGCGATCACGTCCTCCAAGCCGCAGACGACTCGGCACACGATCCGGGGCATCGTCACCACCGACCAGTACCAGCTGGTGCTGGTGGACACTCCTGGCCTGCACAAGCCGCGCACCCTGCTGGGTGAGCGGCTCAACGACGTGGTCCGCGAGACACTGCTCGAGGTGGACGTCATCGGGTTCTGCCTGCCGGCGGACCAGCGGATCGGCCCCGGTGACTCCTTCATCGCCCGCGAGCTGGCCGAGCTCCAGCAGGCCAAGCGGCGACCCGTCGTGGCGATCGCGACCAAGACGGACCGGGTCGACCGGCAGCGGCTGGCCGAGCATCTGATCGCGATCGACCAGCTCGGCAGCTGGGATGCCATCGTGCCCTGTTCCGCTGTCGACGGCACCCAGGTCGATGAGGTCGCCGGCGTGCTCGCCTCCTACCTGCCGAGCTCGCCCGGCCCGCTGTACCCCGCGGGCGTCCTGACCGACGAGCCCGAGGCGGTCATGATCGCCGAGCTCGTCCGCGAGGCCGCGCTCGAAGGCGTGCGGGACGAGCTGCCGCACTCGCTGGCGGTCGTGGTCGAGGAGATGCTGCCCCGCGAGGGGCGCCCCGAGGGCAAGCCGCTGCTCGACGTGCGAGTCAACGTGTTCGTCGAGCGGTCGTCCCAGAAGGCCATCATCATCGGCCGGGGCGGGGCGCGCCTGCGCGAGGTGGGCACGACCGCGCGCCAGGGCATAGAGGCGCTGCTGGGGCAGCGCGTGCACCTCGACCTGCACGTGAAGATCGCCAAGGACTGGCAGCGCGATCCCAAGCAGCTCCAGCGGCTGGGTTTCTGAGCCGTCCGCCTCGTGGGCCGCAGGGTCGGGCGGCCCACGCCTCGCCGTAGACTCGGCCCCATGCGAGTCGGAGTCTTCGGAGCCACGGGTCAGGTCGGTTCGGTCATGCGCACGCTCCTCGCGGAGCGTGGTTTCCCGGTCGACGAGATGCGCTACTTCGCGTCGGCGCGATCGGCGGGCACGACCCTGCCATGGGCGGGCGGTGAGGTCACTGTCGAGGACACCGCGACGGCCGACTTCTCCGGACTCGATATCGCGCTGTTCTCCAACGGCGGGTCCACCTCCAAGGAGTGGGCGCCGCGAGTGGCGGCCGCCGGTGCCACCGTGGTCGACAACTCCTCGGCCTGGCGCAGGGACCCCCAGGTGCCGCTGGTCGTCAGCGAGGTCAACGCCGACGACCTCGACGACATCCCCAAGGGCATCGTCGCCAACCCCAACTGCACGACCATGGCCGCCATGCCGGCGCTCAAGCCGCTGCACGACGCGGCCGGTCTCGTGCGGCTCACCGTCGCGTCCTACCAGGCGGTGTCGGGCTCCGGCGGCAAGGGCGTCCAGGAGCTCGACGGCCAGCTGCGCGGTGCGTATGCCGCCGGCGACGTCCGCGGCCTGGCCCTGGACGGGCGGGCGGTCGGGGTGCCCCCGCCGAACGTGTACGCGGTGCCGGTCGGCTTCAACGTCATCCCGCTGGCGGGTTCCGTCGTCGACGACGGCTCGCTGGAGACCGACGAGGAGCAGAAGCTGCGCAACGAGTCGCGCAAGATCCTCCACATCCCCGACCTGCTGGTGTCGGGCACCTGCGTGCGCGTCCCGGTCTTCACGGGGCACTCGCTGGCCATCCACGCCGAGTTCGCCGACGCCCTGTCCCCGCAGGACGCGCTCAGGCTCCTGGAGAAGGCGCCGGGTGTCGTCGTGACCGACGTCCCCAACCCGCTCGAGGCGGCAGGCCGCGACGAGGTGTTCGTGGGCCGGGTGCGCGCCGACCAGGCTGCGCCCGAGGGCAAGGGCCTGGTCCTGTTCGTCGTCGGCGACAACCTGCGCAAGGGGGCGGCCCTGAACGCCGTCCAGATCGCCGAGGAGCTGCTCAAGCGTCGCTGACCGGGGTCAACGCACCGCGCGCCAGACCGACTCGCTTTCGCTCGGTCCCGGCGACCACGGGGCAATCCAGGGCCCGGTGCCCTCAGACGGGTCGAGCACGCCCGCCTCCAGCCACCGGTAGTCGCCGGCCAGCACGCCCTGCGCCACCCGCCGGTCCCGGTCGTCGGTGTTGGTCCACAGCTCCTCGAACAGCCGGTCCACCCGCAGCCGGCTCTGGTGGCAGAAGGCGTCGGCGAGCTGCTGGGCCGACCGACCGCCGCCCGCGGCCCCACCGCCCCCGCGACCAGCCGCGTCATCGGCGCACAGCATGGCCGCCCGCGAGCACGCCGCCGACATCGCGAAGAGCTCCGCACCGATGTCGACGACCCGTCCGAGGAACGCCTGCCGGTACTCCAGCCGGGCCTGCCACCGTGACATCGCATAGAACGTCTGCCGTGCGACCTTTCGGGAGGCGCGCTCCACGTAGCGCAGGTGCTCCGCGAGCGGGCCGAACTCGGTATACGAGATGGGCAGGCTCCCCGGGCCGGCGACGAGGTGCGGCAGCCACCGTCCGTAGAAGCCGCTCGCGCCCACTGCCGCACGGGCCTTGTGACGAAGGTCGGCGTCGCGGGAGGCCAGGTCGCCCGCGGCCTTGAGGTGGGCGTCGACCGCCTCGCGGGCGATGAGGAGGTGCATGATCTCGGTCGAGCCCTCGAAGATCCGGTTGATCCGCAGGTCGCGGAGCATCTGCTCGACCGGCACGGCACGCTCGCCGCGCGCTGCCAGCGATGCCGCCGTCTCGTAGCCGCGCCCACCTCGGACCTGGACGAGCTCGTCGGCGATGCGCCAGGCCATCTCGCTGGCCCAGAGCTTGGCGAGGGCCGCCTCGATCCGGATGTCCTTGCCGCCTGCGTCGGCGAGCTGCGCCGACAGCTCGAGCACCGACTCGAGCCCGTACGTCGTGGCCGCGATGAACGCGATCTTCTGGGCCACCGCCTCGTGCTCGCCCACCGGCCGGCCCCACTGGACCCGGGCGCTGGACCACTCGCGAGCGATCTTGAGCGACCACTTGCCCGCAGCCGTGCACATCGCCGGGATGGACAGGCGGCCGGCGTTGAGGGTGGTCAGCGCGATCTTCAGCCCCTCGCCCTCGGCGCCCAGCCGGTTCTCGGCGGGCACCCGCACCTGGTGGAACCGGGTCAGGCCGTTCTCGAGCCCCTTGAGCCCCATGAACGAGTTCCGCCGCTCCACGGTGATGCCCTCGCTGGTGCCCTCGACGACGAACGCCGTGATGCCGCCGCGCTGGCCATCCCGAGCGGGCACCCGCGCCATGACGACGAGCAGCTCGGCGACGACGCCGTTGGTGGTCCACAGCTTCACCCCGTCGAGCAGGTATGCCGTGCCGTCGGATGTCGGGGTGGCCGTGCTCGCCATCCGGGCCGGGTCGGAGCCGACGTCCGGCTCGGTGAGGAGGAAGGCCGAGATCGCGCCGGCCGCGCAGCGGGGGAGGAAGGCTTGCTTCTGCTCAGGCGTGCCGACCAGCTTCACCGGCTCGGGGACGCCGATCGACTGGTGCGCCGACAGAAGGGCGCCGATGCTCGGGTGAGCCGAGCCGGCGAGGACCAGCGCCCTTCCGTACGCGGACATGGTGAGCCCGAGACCGCCGTACTCGCGTGGGATCTTCATCCCGAAGGCGCCGATCTCGGTGAGCGCCGCGAGGTACTCGTCGGGGATGCGGTCGTCGCGCTCGATCCGGGTGCCGTCGAAGCCCTCACAGACCTCGCGCAGCCGCTTCAGGAACTCCTCGCCACGGGCCTCGTCCTCCGGCCGCGCGCGCGGATGGGGATGGACCAGGCCGAGGTCGAACCTCCCCAGATAGAGGCCCCGCGCGAAGCTGGGCCGGTCCCACTCCGTCTCGCGGGCGGCCTCGGCCACCGCGCGCGACTCGCTGTCGGTGACATGGGTCATGAGATGCCTCCTCGCGGGTACCTCAGTCGTACCCGGACAGCGGCGCCCCGGCAAGTGCTGGCGCGTCCGGATGCTGGGCTCCATGGACGTATGCCGCGGCGGCGGCATACCCTCGACGCGTGCGTTCTCTGCGCCTCCTCCTTCGCCGCCGCGGCGGGGCCTGACCGATCAGCCGCCCCTCGTCGCGGAGTCGCGTTGCCCGGGCTGACCACCGCAACGACCTGATAGGCCAGAGATCATGATCCACCCGCAGCAGCCGTCCGGAATGCCGGTCGCGAAGTACGTTCCCTTCCACGAGCAGATCGCCGTCGACCTCCCCGACCGCACGTGGCCGACCAGGACCATCGACCATGCGCCTCGCTGGTGCGCCGTCGACCTGCGGGACGGGAACCAGGCGCTGATCGACCCGATGAGCCCGGACCGCAAGAAGCGCATGTTCGAGCTGCTCGTGCGGATGGGCTACAAGGAGATCGAGGTCGGGTTCCCCAGCGCGAGCCAGACCGACTTCGACTTCGTGCGGATGCTCATCGAGGACGACCTCATCCCCGCCGACGTGACGATCCAGGTGCTGACGCAGTGCCGCGACCACCTCGTGGAGCGCACGTTCGACGCGATCCGCGGGGCCAAGCAGGCGATCGTGCACTTCTACAACTCGACCTCGATCCTGCAGCGCCGGGTCGTGTTCGGCCTGGACCAGGACGGCATCGTCGACATCGCCCTGCAGGCCGCCCGGCTCTGCCGCAAGCTCGAGGAGACCGTGCCCGACACGGTCGTCTACTACGAGTACAGCCCCGAGTCCTACACCGGCACCGAGCTCGAGTTCGCGGTCCGGATCTGCAACGAGGTGGCGGACGTCATCGACCCGACGCCCGACCACAAGATGATCATCAACCTGCCGGCCACCGTCGAGATGGCCACGCCCAACGTCTATGCCGACTCGATCGAGTGGATGATCCGGCACCTCGAGCGGCGCGAGTCCATCGTCGTCAGCCTCCACCCCCACAACGACCGCGGGACCGGCGTCGCCGCCGCCGAGCTCGGCTACCTGGCGGGGGCGGACCGCATCGAGGGCTGCCTGTTCGGCAATGGCGAGCGCACCGGCAACGTCGACCTCGTCACCTTGGGCATGAACCTGTTCAGCCAGGGCGTCGACCCCGAGATCGACTTCTCCGACCTGGACGAGATCCGCCGCACCGTGGAGCACTGCAACCAGCTGCCGGTGCCCGAGCGGCACCCGTGGGGTGGCGACCTGGTCTTCACGGCGTTCTCCGGGTCGCATCAGGACGCCATCAAGAAGGGCCTCGAGGACATGGACCGTCAGTCCGCCTCCTCGGGCAAGCCGATCGACGAGCTGGTCTGGGGGGTGCCGTACCTGCCCATCGACCCTCACGACGTGGGCCGGTCCTACGAGGCGGTCGTCCGGGTCAACAGCCAGTCCGGCAAGGGCGGCGTCGCCTACCTGCTCAAGACCGAGCACCAGCTCGACCTGCCGCGCCGGCTGCAGATCGAGTTCAGCGGCGTCGTGCAGGCCAAGACCGACACCGAGGGCGGCGAGGTCAGCGCAGCCGAGCTGTGGGCGGTGTTCCAGGACGAGTACCTGCCTGCGACCGACGGGGCGACCAACGCCTGGGGCCGGTTCACCCCGGTCGACCACACGCTGGTCAGCGAGAAGGGCGAGTCCGACCACATCGTCGCGACGATGCTCGACAACGGCCAGGAGGTCACTGTCGAGGGTGACGGCAACGGCCCCATCGCGGCCTTCATCGACTCGCTGTCCACGCTGGGCGTCGACGTCCGGGTGCTCGACTACGCCGAGCACGCCCTGTCGGCCGGTGGCGACGCCAAGGCGGCGGCCTATGTCGAGTGCGCCGTCGGCGACCGGGTCTTCTGGGGCGTCGGGCTGCACAGCTCCATCGTCAAGGCGTCGCTGACCGCGGTGCTGTCGGCGGTCAACCGGGCCGAGCGCGCCGGGGCGGCCTGACCCGGAGCTCGGTCAGCGGACGCCGCGGGGGCGGAACTGGATCGAGATGCGCGGCCCGACGGGCTTGGCGGTCTTGGGTATGCAGTGGTCCCAGGTGCGTTGGCACGAGCCACCCATGACGACCAGGTCTCCGTGGCCGAGCGAGAACCCGATGGACTCGCCACCCCCGCGCGGACGGAGCATGAGCGAGCGCGCCGAGCCGACCGACAGGATCGCGACCATGGTGTCGAGATCCTTGGCCCGGCCGATGCGGTCGCCATGCCAGGCCACCGAGTCACGCCCGTCGCGATAGAGGCACATTCCCGCGGTGACGAAGCGCTCGCCGAGCTCCGCGGCATACGAGCCGCTCAGGGTGTCGCGGGCCTGGGCCAGCACCGGGTGGGGGAGCGGCTCTCCCTGGTCGTAGAACTTCAGCAGGCGCGGCACGTCCACCATCCGCTCGTACATCTCGCGGCGCTCGGCATGCCACGGCACGTCGTGGTGGAGCACGTCGAACAGCTGGTCGGCCCCTGCGAGCCAGCCGGGCCGGTAATCGACCCAGGCGCCTCGTGACAGGGTCGTGCGACGGAGCTCGTTGCCGAGAGGCTGGAGGGCGATGTCGTCGGCGACGTCGAGGAGCGAGGCCTGCCATGCCGTACTCATGACACGAGCATACCCCCGATTCGAACAGACGTTCTAAAGACAGGCCGTCGCGGCGTCCCGTGGATGTCGCCAGGTCGGGAGACAATGGACCCATGCCCCTCTATCGCGACGAAGGCATCGTCCTGCGCACCCAGAAGCTGGGCGAGGCCGACCGCATCGTCACGCTGCTCACGCGTGGGCTCGGCAAGGTGCGGGTCGTGGGCAAGGGGGTGCGGCGCACCAAGAGCCGGTTCGGGGCGCGGTTGGAGCCGGCGATGATGGTCGACCTCCAGTGCTACGAGGGCCGCTCGCTCGACACCGTGACCCAGGCCGAGACGCTCGCGTCGTGGGGCGACGTGCTGGCCCGCGACTACACGACTTACACGAGCGCTGCCGCGATGCTCGAGACGGCCGACCGACTCACCGAGGAGCGCGAGCCCAACCTCCAGCAGTACCTCCTTCTGCAGGGGGCGCTGCGGTCGATGGCCGAGGGTGTCCACGACCCGGGGCTGGTCCTCGACGCGTACCTCCTACGGGCGCTCGCCATCGCGGGGTGGGCGCCGAGCTTCCACGACTGCGCCCGATGTGGTGCGGTCGGTCCTCACCGCGCGTTCAACCTCGCCGCGGGCGGCACCGTGTGCCCCGTGTGCAGGCCGCCCGGCTCCGCTGCGCCGGCGCCCCAGACCCTGGCCCTGCTCGCTGCGCTCCTCGCCGGCGACTGGGTGGTGGCCGATGCCTCCGAGACACGGCACCGCCGCGAGGGCAGCACGCTCGCCAGCGCGTTCCTGCAGTGGCATCTCGAACGCGGTGTGCGATCGTTGCGTCTCGTGGACCGACGAGACTCCAGCGCCACGGCGACTCCCGCGTGAGCGCGGCATACGCAAAGCCGTTTCCCCACCCGAGCGGCGCGCTCCCGCCGACCCTCCCTCGCGAGCTCGTCCCGGTTCACGTGGCGGTCGTCATGGACGGCAACGGCAGGTGGGCCAACCAGCGGGGGCTGCCTCGCACGCAGGGCCACGAGGCCGGTGAGGCAGCGCTCCTCGACGTCGTCGCAGGGGCGATCGAGGTCGGCGTGACCCACCTGTCGGCGTACGCGTTCTCGACCGAGAACTGGAAGCGCAGCCCCGACGAGGTGCGCTTCCTCATGGGGTTCAACCGCGACGTGATCCGCAGGCGCCGCGACCAGCTGCACGAGTGGGGCGTGCGCATGCGGTGGGTCGGGCGCCGGCCGCGGCTGTGGGGGTCGGTCATCAAGGAGCTGGAGACCGCCCAGGAGCTCACCTCCCACAACACGGGGCTGACCCTGTACTTCTGCGTGAACTACGGTGGGCGCGCCGAGATCGCCGACGCCGTCGCACGCATCGCCGAGCAGGTCCAGCGCGGCAAGCTCAAGCCGGGGTCGATCGACGAGAAGACGATCGCGCGACACCTGCCCGAGCCCGACATGCCGGACGTCGACCTGTTCGTCCGCAGCTCGGGGGAGCAGCGGACCAGCAACTTCCTGCTGTGGCAGAGTGCCTACGCCGAGATGGTCTTCCAGGACACGCTGTGGCCCGACTACGACCGGCGGCACCTGTGGCAGGCGATCCAGACGTATGCCGAGCGCGACCGCCGCTACGGCGGGGCCGTCGACCGTGCCGCCGCGAGTCTGCCTGCGGACAGGGGCCCTCGCTAAGGCGACGGTTCCGGGGTCCGGGGCTAGGCGGAGGGCGTCGAGCAGGCGCTGCAGAGGCCGACGATCTCCACGGTGTGGTCGACCTCGGTGAACCCGTGCTCGGCGCTGACCGTCCTTGCCCAGGTCTCGACGGCAGCCCCCTCGACCTCGACCGTCGTCCCGCACCGTCGGCAGACGAGATGGTGGTGGTGGCCGGTCGAGCAGGCTCGGTAGACCGCCTCGCCCTCGTCGGTGCGGATCATGTCGATCTCGCCGTCCGCGGCCATGGCCTGCAGGTTCCGGTAGACGGTGGCCAGCCCGACCTTGTCGCCCATGGTCCGCAGCCGGGCGTGCAGCTCCTGGGCCGAGCAGAACTCGCTCGTCTCGGCCAGCACCGCCGCGACAGCGGTGCGCTGGCGGGTCGGCCGCCGCCCTGAGTCGGTGGCCTCCGAAGCGACGGTCTGGACGCGCTCGTGCGTACGGGGTCCGGTCATCGGGGAGCAGCCTCCTTCTCGGCCTCGTGTCGCGCGGCGTCATGCTCGTCGTAGTGGCCTTGGTGCGGCGCATGACGGTGGCCGTCGTGGACATAGTCGAGGTGGTCGCCGTGCGCGACGACGGGGTGCCCGCAGCCGGTGCCGTGCTCGTGGTCGTGACGCTCAGCGCGGCGGTGGCGGTGCGCGGCATACCGGCTGCGGATCGCCACCACGGTGGCGGCGGCGACGAAGACGGCGATCGCGAGCAGCACGATGGTTCCGCCCGAGGGCGTGCCCGCGTAGAAGGACGCCACCACACCGGCGACGCTGCACACCACGCCGACGACCACGGCCCACCGCACGGAGGACGCGAAGCTGCGTCCCAGCAGCTGCGCGGTGGCGTTCGGCAGGATCATCAGGGCACTGATGAGCAGTAGGCCGACCACGCGCATCGAGACGACGACGGTGACGGCGGTGAGGACAGAGAGCGCCACGTTGAGCGCTGTCACGGGGAGGCCGGTAGCGCGGGCGTACTCCTCGTCGTTCGCCACCGCGAACAACCATGGCCGCAGCAGGAACGTGACCGCGAGGACCAGGACGGCCAGCGTGGCGAAGACCCAGAGGTCACCGGTGCTCGTGGTGAGGATCGCCCCGAACAGGTATGCCGTGAGGTTGGCCGGCGTGCTGCTGCTCGAGCGCGAGATGAGCACGACGCCCGCGGCGATGCCGCCGTAGAACATGACGGCCAGGGCCACGTCGGCGTTGGTGCGCCCGCGCGCCCGGATCACCTCGACGGCGACCGCCGCGCCGATGGCGGCGACGAGGGCGGTCAGGACCGGTGCGGTGCCGGTCAGCACCCCGACCGCGACCCCGGCCAGGGCGACGTGACCCATGCCGTCCCCGATCAGCGAAAGCCGCCGCTGGACGAGGAACACCCCGACGAGGGGCGCGGCGACCCCGACCATGAGCGCGGCCAGCAGCGCCTGGCGCATGAAGTCCAGTGCCAGCAGGTCAGTCATCGGAGCTCCCGGTGCGGACTCGGTCGAGTGGTCCCGTCGGCGCCGCCGGGAGGGCCGGCACAGCGGACGTCAGCTCGTCGGCGTGGTGGTGGACGTGGGGCTCGGCGGGGTGGGCGTGCCCACCGAGGTAGTCGGTCAGCGGGCCGTCATAGTCGATACGGCCGCTGGTGGTGCACAGCACCCGCGAGACGGTGTCGGTGAGGGCGTCGAGCTCGTGGGTGACGATGAGCATCGTCGTGCCGCGGGCGGCCAGCCGCGAGAGCACCTGGGCCAGGACCGCCTGGCTGGCGGCGTCGACCCCGGCTGTGGGCTCGTCCATGACGAGCACCTCGGGCTGCGCGGCCAGGGCTCGGGCGATGAGTACGCGACGCTGTTGACCTCCAGAGAGGGTGCTGACGTCCTCGTGGGAGCGGTCGGCCAGGCCGACGAGCTCGAGCGCCTCCTGCACGATCGCCGAGTCGCCGCGCTGCCACGGGGCCCACCACCGACGGTGGGGGAGCCGGCCGATCTCGACGACCTCGCGCACCGTGGCGCGCACCGAGGCGGACAGCGAATGCCGTTGCGGCACATAGCCGATCCGCGCCTTGTCGGTGAATTGGTCGAGGTCGACGCCGAACAGCTGGGCCTGCCCCCCGAGGTGGTCACTCAGGCCGAGCAGGCCCTTGACGAGCGTCGTCTTGCCCGAGCCGTTGGGCCCGAGCAGTGCCACGACCTCACCGCGCTCGATGCGCACGGTGACCTGCGAGATGACGGCGCGGTCGGCATACCCGAACGCGGCCGACCTCAGGTCGATGACCGGCTGGCCGCTCATGCGCACTCCTGCCCGGCCCGGAGGGTCGCGAGGTTGGAGCGCATGACGTCAAAGTAGTCCTTGCCCCGAGAGGCCGAGGTGATTCCCTCGATCGGATCGAGGACGGCCACCTTCGCGCTCGTCTCGCGGGCGATCGTCTCGGACAGCGCCGGGCTCACGAGGGTCTCGGCGTAGACGGTGGTGATGTGGTCGGCCCGGATGCGCTGCACGATCGACTCCATGGTGGACGCGTCGGGCTCGGCGTCGGGCGTGACCCCTGCTATGCCCTCCTGGATGAGGCCGTAGCGGCGTGCGAGGTAGCCGAACGCGGAGTGGCCGGTGACGATCTCCTTGTGGGCGCAGGAGGCGAGCCCGGCCCGGTAGGCGTGGTCGAGCTGGGTGAGCCGGGCCACGAACCGCGCGGCGCCGGCGCGGTAGTCGGCCGCGTGGGCGGGGTCGACGGCGGCGAGGCGCTGACCGATGGCCTGGGCCACGCTCGCGTATCGCGTGGGGTCGAGCCAGAAGTGGGGGTCCCGCGCGCCCGCCGCACCCCCCGGGGGGGCGGCGCCCTGGGTAGCCAGCCCCTCGGCTGGTGCCGCGAGGTCGAGGTGCGCGGCGTTCGAGATGTCGAAGGCGTGGCTGGATGCCTGGCTCACGGCGGCGTCCATCGCGGGTTGGAAGCCCCGCTCGTAGACGACGAGGTCGGCCTGGCGCACGGCGACCACGTCGCGCGGCGTGAGCTCGAGGTCATGGGGCTCCCCACCCGGCTTGGTCACGGGCGTCACCGACACGTGGCTCCCTCCGACCTGCTCGACCACGAACTGGAGCGGGTAGAAGGCGGCCGCCACGCTCACTGTGCCCGGTGCTGCCGCGCCGGGTGAGGTGGAGCAGGCGGAGGTGAGGGCCACGGCGACGACGAGGGAGACCAGGGGGAGACCGGCCCGTGCGGCGAGGCGCCGCGAGAGGGCGCTGTGCATCGTCATGACAATCATTCTCATCCTAAGTGAGAATGATTGTCAAAACCGGGACAGAGCCGGCAGGAGGCCCGCTCCCGCGCGGCGGCGCGTCAGTGCCGGGGGAACGCCTGGGTGACGGTCACGGCGGCGACGAACAGCACGATGGTCCCGCGCATGATGCGGTTGGTCCGGTCCAGTGTCGGCCAGGACAGGTAGCCGACCCAGACCAGGAACAGGAGCACGAGGACCAAGAGGACCCACCCCCAGCCGGGCACGAGGATGCCGGCGACCATCAGGGCCAGCACCGCGAGGAAGGGGATGGCCCGGGGCAGCCGGCTCAGCCAGGTCAGAGCGGGCAGGCTGGCGTGCTCGATGCGTTCGCGCGGGGTGGACACGGACCGACATGTTACGGCGCGGGCGCCGGTGGCCGTGGGGCCCCGCCCCGCTCGGAGGCAGGCCGCCGCACAGTAGCCTTCTGCGCATGGCTGCACCTTCCACCGTCGACACCGTCGTCTCCCTCTGCAAGCGCCGCGGGTTCGTCTTCCCCTGTGGGGAGATCTATGGCGGGACGAGGTCGGCCTGGGACTACGGCCCCCTCGGCGTGGAGCTCAAGGAGAACATCAAGCGCCAGTGGTGGAAGTCGATCGTCACCGGCCGCGACGACGTGGTCGGCCTCGACTCCTCCATCATCCTGCCGCGCCAGACCTGGGTGGCCTCCGGCCACGTCGGCGAGTTCACCGACCCGCTGACCGAGTGCCAGTCCTGCCACAAGCGGTTCCGGGTTGACCACATGCAAGAGGCGCTCGCCGAGAAGGAGGCCAAGAAGGGCAAGCAGGTCGACCCCGACTCCATCCCCCTGGCCGAGATCGCCTGCCCGAACTGCGGGACCCGTGGCGCGTGGACCGAGCCGCGCGAGTTCAACATGATGCTCAAGACCTACCTCGGCGTCATCGAGGACGAGTCCGGGCTGCACTACCTGCGACCGGAGACGGCCCAGGGCATCTTCATCAACTTCCTGAACGTCATGAACGCCTCGCGCAAGAAGCCGCCGTTCGGAATCGGCCAGACCGGCAAGAGCTTCCGCAACGAGATCACGCCCGGGAACTTCATCTTCCGCACGCGCGAGTTCGAGCAGATGGAGATGGAGTTCTTCGTCAAGCCCGGCGAGGACGAGGAGTGGCACCAGTACTGGATCGACGAGCGGACCCGCTGGTACACCGACCTCGGGATCAACCCCGACAACCTGCGCCACTACGAGCACCCGGCCGACAAGCTCAGCCACTACTCCAAACGCACCGTCGACATCGAGTACCGCTTCAACTTCGCGGGCAGCGAGTGGGGCGAGCTCGAGGGCATCGCCAACCGGACCGACTTCGACCTCACCACGCACTCGACCCACTCGGGCACCGATCTCGTCTACTTCGACCAGGCCAGCGGCGAGAAGTACACGCCGTACGTCATCGAGCCGGCAGCTGGCCTGTCGCGCTCGCTGATGACGTTCCTCGTCGACGCCTACACCGAGGATGAGGCCCCCAACACCAAGGGCGGCGTCGACAAGCGCGTCGTGCTGCGCCTCGACCGGCGGCTCGCGCCGGTCAAGGCCGCCGTGCTCCCGCTGTCGCGCAACGCCGACCTCTCGCCCAAGGCCCGCGACCTCGCCGCGACTCTGCGCAAGCACTGGAACATCGACTTCGACGACGCCGGCGCGATCGGGCGGCGCTACCGCCGCCAGGACGAGATCGGTACGCCGTACTGCCTGACCGTGGACTTCGACACCCTGGAGGACCACGCTGTCACCATCCGCGAGCGCGACAGCATGGCGCAGGAGCGGGTGTCGCTCGACAAGGTGGAGGAGTACCTCGGCGGTCGCCTGCTCGGCTGTTGAGGCAGATGAACCGATCCGGGTCGCTCGTGCGTTACTAGGGGTTGACGCACAGGAGGCGCGATGCGACGCGAGGTCGATGCGGAGTTCGTCGAGTTCGTGCGCGCACGGCAGCACGGTCTGCTTCGGGCCGCCTGGCTGGTCTGTGGGGACACCCGCCTCGCCGAGGAGGCGGTGCTCCGAGCGCTGGCCGAGCTGGCCGGTCGCTGGGAGCGCGTCCGAGGCGAGGACCCCGAGCTCGCAGTGCGCCGCAGCCTGTACCGCGAGGCCGTCTCTGCGGGCCGCCGCCGGCAGCGCGAGTCCACCGTCGTGGCAGGTGAGCTCGCCAGGTTGGGCCTGCCGCACACCGACCTCCTGCTGGCGTTGGACACCCTGACGCCGCGGCAGCGCGCCATCCTCGTCCTGCGCTTCTTCGACGACCGCAGCGAGCCGGAGACGGCGGACATCCTGGGGCTCTCCACGGGCACCGTGCGGGCTCAGGCCCGGGCAGCGACCACGGCCCTGCGCCGGGTGCTGCCGGAGCGGGCATCCAAGGAGCCCAGGAGTGACGTGTCATGAGCCACCCTGAGCTGGGCGCACTTTTGGAGGACGCGAGCGGGCATCTCTCCGAGCGGGACTTCGTCGAACAGGCATGGGAGACCGCGCTGGCCAGGCAGCGCCGTCGCCGCCGGGGCTGGAGCGGGGCGGCGAGCGCCGCAGGTCTCGTCGTCCTCGCTGTCGTCGCCGTGCAGGTCGCGGGCGGCCACGGGGCCGTCCCCATGCCGGGGCCCAGCCCCACGACATCGCCGGGGGTGGGCAGGCTCGCGGACGGGACGGCATACGCCCAGCTGCCTTTGGAGGGCAAGGAGTCCGAGCTCGCCTACTTCGCTGCGGGGCTGCCGCCCGCTATCGACCTCGACGCCGCCCCCGTTGCGTTGTCACCGCGAACCGCCGTGCGGACGCCTCTGGCGGCCGTGTACCTGCGGTCGGCAGGGACCACGAGCTACCAGCCTGTGCTCGTTCCTGTCAGCGGACGCCCCGTGCTCGCCGACCGCATCACCCTGGTCATCCCCGCGACGGGGGACCCCGCGTCCGTGCTGGGTCCCAGGGCCATCGACGCCCATGGGCGGTTCGTGGTCTTCGCGCAGCCGGGCCGGGTGGTGCGCCTGGACGCGCAGTCGGGAGCAACCACCTCGTTTGCCGTGCCGTCGAACCGGATCCGCGAGGTGGGGTGGGGTGTGGACGGCCTCATCGTCGTCCGGGACGACGGGCATGCCTGGACCGTCGACCCGACGGCGAGTCGTCCGCAGGCGCTCCTGTCGCCGGGCCGTGAGGTCGGCCAGTTCCGCCTGTCGACCGGGCCGGGAGGCCTGCAGCTGGCTCGTGCGGACGGCGCGGGCGGACAAACCGGGCAGCGCCTCCCGGCCCCCGTCACCCAGATCTCGGGAGCGACCGTGAGCACCGACCAGCGTGCCGCCTCCGTGGCGTACTTCGACCAGGACCTGACGCACCCGGTCATCCAGCGCGGGAACGGCCCGATCTACCAGGGGCTGGTGGCCGTCGACGCCGGTGCTCGGTCAGCCCGGGTGCTGCTCGCGCCGGAGTCGCCGGACGGACTGACCGGCCGGGTCAGCCCCTGCTGCACCGTGCTGGGCTGGGCCGATGCGAGCACGGTGCTGTTCACGGCAGTGGGGCGGCACGGGCGGTGGGTGCTCGCCTGGAACACGGCGACCGGCCGGGTCTACCAGGCGGTCCGCCTGACCACCCGGACGCCCGACGAGCCTGTCGTCCCACTGGCGGTCCACATCGGAGCGACGTGACCGCGCCAGCGCCCACGCCGAGTGGGGCAGGCGTGGCACTGTGAGGTCATGACACAGACGCAGACAGTCAGCCGTGGTGCCGCGGGCGCGGTGTCGGCCATCGAGCTCGCGGGTCTGACCAAGAGCTTCGGGGCCGTTCGCGCCGTCCGGGGGGTCGACCTGACCGTGCGCCCAGGTGAGATCGTCGCCTTCCTGGGGCCGAACGGAGCCGGCAAGACGACGACGATCGACATGATGTTGGGGCTGTCCCGCCCCGACAGCGGCACAGCCCGGGTCTACGGCATGGACCCGCAGTCCGCGGTACGTCACGGCTTGGTCTCTGCGGTGATGCAGACCGGTGGCCTGCTGCGTGACCTCACCGTCCAGGAGACCCTGCGGCTGACCGCGAGCCTGTTCGCCGACACCCGGCCGGTAGCCGAGGTGCTGGATCGCGCCGGGATCAGCGACATCGCCGGGCGCCGGGTGGTCAAGTGCTCGGGGGGCCAGCAGCAGCGGCTGCGGTTCGCCATGGCGCTGCTGCCCGACCCCGAGCTCCTCGTCCTCGACGAACCCACCACCGGCATGGACGTCGCCGGGCGGCGCGACTTCTGGGCCGCCATCCGCTCCGATGCCGAGCGCGGGCGCACGGTCGTGTTCGCGACGCACTACCTGGAGGAGGCCGACGCCTACGCCGACCGCATCGTCCTGGTGCGGCAGGGGCAGATCGTCGCCGACGGCACCGCGGCCGAGGTGAAGGCCCTGGTGTCAGGCCGGGTGGTACGCGCGACTTTGCCCGATGCGGATCCCGCTGCGCTGCAGGCGCTTCCGGGCGTGGAGTCGGTCGAGCTCCGAGGTGACACGGTGCTGGTCGCCAGCATGGACAGTGACGCCGTCGCCCGACACCTGCTGACGTCGACCGCAGCCCGCGACCTGGAGATCACCTCGCGTGGCCTCGAGGACGCCTTCATCTCGCTGACGTCGCAGGACTCCGATGACCCGACCCCGACAGGAGCAGACCGATGAGCCTGACGACCGCTACCCCGTCGGCCCCTCAGCGCAGCGTGCCGCCGATGGGCGGCTTCAACCCCACCCTGTTGTTCCTCGAGCTGCGCCGCATGCTGCGCAACCGCCGCACCGTGATCTTCTCGCTCGTCATGCCGGTCGTCTTCTACTTCATGTTCGGGTCAGGACATAGGTACTCCGACCAGAGTGCGGGCCACGGCAACGTCGCCGGGTTCATCATGATCAGCATGGCCCTCTACGGCGCGATGCTCTCGACCACCGGGGGCGGCGCCATGGTGGCCGTCGAGCGCAGCCAGGGCTGGAGCCGCCAGCTGCGCCTGACGCCGCTCACGGCTCCGGCATACATCGCGGTGAAGGTGCTCGTCGCCATGGTGCTCGGCGCCGTCGCGGTGGTCGTCACGTATGCCGCGGGGGCCTCGTCCGGCGCGCACATGGACGGTGTGGTCTGGGCGGAGACGGCGGTCCTCGCCTGGGTCGGGTCCCTGGTGTTCGCCGCGTTCGGGGTCTTCATGGGGTACCTGCTCCCCAGCGAGAACGTCATGCAGATCCTGGGACCGGTACTCGCGCTGCTGGCCTTCCTCGGCGGGCTGTTCGTACCGCTCGACCAGCTCGGCTCGACGTTCCAGACGATCGCCACCTACACGCCGATGTACGGGCTCAACCAGATCGTCCACGCGCCTCTGACGGGCACGGCCCCGGGCACGGCCGCGGTCGTCAACGTCCTCGTCTGGCTGGCGATCTTCGCCGGAGGGGCGGCGTGGCGGTTCCGTCGCGACACGGCCCGTGTCTGACGTCTGACGGCGGTGTCGGCTAGCGTCCGGTCGCCACGGGTCGCGCGGGGTCGGTGACCCAGTCGCTCCACGACCCGACGTACAGCGCCGCGTCGATGCCCGCCTCGTGCAGGGCCAGCACCTCGTGGGCGGCGGTCACCCCGGACCCGCAGTAGGCGCCGACGGGTCCATCTCCCGGCTGGATGCCCAGGCACTCGAATCGCAGTCGCAGTGAATGTACGTCGAGGAACCGGCCGTCGGCCCTGGCGTTGTCGATGGTCGGGGCGTTGACGGCACCGGGGATGTGGCCGGCCACCGGGTCGATGGGCTCGCTCTCGCCCCGGAACCGCTCCGGCGCTCGCGCGTCGAGCAGGACCCCGTCGTGGGCCAGCGCGGCGGCACCGTCGGCGTCGAGAAGGGGCAGCTGCCCAGGCCGGGCCTCGAAAGTGCCCATGCCTGGCGCGGGAACGTCAGCGGTCGTGGGCAGGCCGGCCGCGACCCACGCGGACAGGCCGCCGTCAAGGACCTGGACGTCTTGCGCCCCGAAGTAGCGCAGCACCCACCACGCCCGCGCCGCGGCATACGAGAGGTCCTGGTCGTAGACGACGATGCGGGAGGCGGTCGACGCACCACATCGCCGCATCAGCGCCTCGACGTCCTGCGCGGTGGGGAGGGGGTGCCGCCCGCCAGGCCCGGGCGCTGCGGCGAGCTCAGCGTCGAGGTCGACGTGATGTGCACCGGGGAGGTGTGCTGCGGCATACAGGTCGTGGCCGGGCGGCCCCCCGGCGCCGGTGAGGTTCCACTGGACGTCCAGCAGCACCACATCCGAGAGCTGGGGGAGCAGCGCGGCGGCGCTGAGCAGGGCACGCATTCGGCCAGTCAACCAGCAGATGGGACACTGGTGCGGCCATGACTGCCACCACCGTCACCGCCGCCCCCACCGCGCTGGTCCCTGCCCTGCAGATCGGCCGGCACACCATCGAGTCGCCGGTCGTCCTCGCACCCATGGCCGGCATCACCAACCGAGCCTTCCGCAAGCTGTGCCGGGAGTACGGCGACCTGGGCCTGGAGGCAGGCGGGGCGAGCGGCGCCACGTCGTTGTACGTCAGCGAGATGATCACGTCCCGCGCGCTCGTGGAGCGATCGCCGGAGACGATGCGGCTGATCGAGCATGACCCCGACGAGAGCCCGCGCTCGATCCAGCTCTATGGGGTCGACCCGGCGACCGTGGCCGCCGCGGTGCGGCTGCTCGTCACCGAGGACCGCGCCGACCACATCGACCTCAACTTCGGCTGCCCGGTCCCCAAGGTCACCCGCAAGGGCGGCGGCGCGGCGCTGCCCTGGAAGCGCGACCTCTTCGAGGCCATCGTCACCAGTGCCGTGCGCGAGGCGAGCCCGTATGCCGTGCCCGTCACCGTGAAGATGCGCAAGGGCATCGACGACGAGCACCTGACCTATCTCGAGGCCGGCCGCATCGCCGAGCGTGCCGGTGTCGCGGCGGTGGCGCTGCATGGCCGCACGGCCTCGCAGGCGTACTCCGGCGAGGCCGACTGGTCGGCGATCGCGCGGCTCAAGGAGGCGGTGCGCAGCGTCCCAGTGCTGGGTAACGGCGACATCTGGTCGGCCGAGGACGCCGTGCGCATGGTGCAGGAGACCGGGTGCGACGGCGTGGTCGTCGGCCGGGGGTGCCTGGGGCGGCCATGGCTGTTCACGGACCTGGCGGCGGCCTTCGCCGGTACGTCGGCCCGGGTGCGGCCCACGCTCGGCGAGGTGCTGGCCACGATGCGCCGGCACACCGAGTACCTCGTCGACTTCTACGGGGACGAGCTCAAGGCGTGCCGAGACATCCGCAAGCACATCGCCTGGTATCTCAAGGGTTTCCCAGCGGGGTCGAGCGTTCGGCACCAGCTCGCGCTGGTCGACTCGCTGGAGTCGCTCGACCGGCTGGCTGCCGGCCTGGACCCGACGGCGCCCTGGCCCGGTCAGGACGCCGAAGGCCAGCGCGGGCGCGCCGGCTCACCGCGGCGGGTCGCCCTGCCCGACGGGTGGCTGGAGTCCCGGTCGCTCGACGACTCGGCCCGCGCCGAGGTGGCGCAGGCCGAGCTGTCGGTCTCTGGGGGCTGACCCGGCCGGCTAGACCCGGAGGTCAGGAGGTCGCGGCCGCTCCGTGGGCGACCGACTCGAGCAGCTGGGCGTTGAAGGCGGGCAGGTCGCCGGGGTTGCGGCTGGTGATGAGGTTGCCGTCGGCGACGACCTCCTTGTCCACCCACTCGGCGCCGGCGTTGCGCAGGTCCGTCTGCAGGCTGGGCCACGACGTCACGGTGCGGCCCTTGACGACGTCCGCCTCGATGAGGGTCCACGGTGCGTGGCAGATCGCAGCGACAGGCTTGCCGCTGGCCACGAAGGCGCGCACGAAGCCCACGGCCGGCTCGTCCGTGCGCAGCGCGTCGGGGTTGGCGACCCCGCCCGGCAGGACCAGCGCGTCGTAGTCGTCCACGGACGCCTCGGCGACGGCCTTGTCGACCGGCCGGGTCTCCGCCTTGTCCAGGTGGTCGAACGTCTGGACCTCGCCGGTCTCGGGGCTGAGGAGCACGGCCGTCGCCCCGGCCTCGGTGACCGCCTGCCACGGCTCGGTCAGCTCGACGCGTTCGATGCCCTCCTTGGCGACGAGGAAGGCGATGGTCTTTCCGCTGAGATGGCTCATACCTCCACCCTCAATGGGCTCAGGCGACAACGCAAGTCGAGCAGTCTCGTGGCAGGCTGCCGCCATGATCGGGACGCAGGGGGGCACCCCCGAGCGGCCGGCGCTGTTCTTCAGCGGCGCCCAGGAGTTCTCCGCGTGGCTCGAGGCCAACCACGCCACGGCGACCGAGCTGTGGATGGGCCTCTACAAGAAGCACGTCGGCGACCGTGGGCTCACCTGGGAGGACGCGGTCCTGGAAGCGCTGTGCTGGGGGTGGATCGACTCGGTCGTCCAGCGCATCGACGACGATGCGGTCCGCCAGCGCTGGACGCCGCGCAAGCTGACCAGCACGTGGAGCGCGGTCAACATCGCGGCCGTGGAGCGGCTCACCGCCGAGGGGCGCATGCGACCGCCCGGACTGGCGGCCTTTGCCCGTCGTCGCCCCGAGCGGTCGGGCATCTACACCTACGAGCAGGGCGAGCTGGCCTTCCCTCCCTCGTATGCCGCGCGGCTGCAGAGCGACGCAGGGGCGGCTGCCTTCTGGGCCGAGGCCACCCCCTCGTACCGCAAGATCGCCATCGGCTGGGTGATGACGGCCAAGCAGGAGGCCACGCGCGACAAGCGGATGGCTCAGCTCATCGCCGACAGCGGTGCGGGGCGTCTCATCCCGAGCCAGCGCTACGGCGAGGCGCCGCGATGGGTGGAGCGGGCAGCCGCGGCCGCCGCGTCCGCACGGGGGTCATAGAGTCGCGGAGTGGGATATGCCGAGGCCGACCGCGAGCGCTGGGTCCCGGAGGACCCCGTGCACAAGCGCGCTGACCGCGACGACTTCGCCCGCGACCGCGCTCGTCTCGTGCACTCGGCGTCCCTACGCAGGCTGTCGGCGAAGACCCAGGTGGTCCAACCGGGTGACGACGACTTCGTGCGCAACCGGCTCACGCACTCTCTGGAGGTCGCCCAGATCGGCCGCGAGTTCGGGGCGGCCCTGGGCTGCAGCGCTGATGTCGTCGACACGGCCTGCCTGGCGCACGACCTCGGCCACCCGCCCTTCGGCCACAACGGCGAGCAGGCCCTCGATGCGGTCGCGGCTGACATCGGGGGCTTCGAGGGCAACGCCCAGACCCTGCGGCTGCTGACCCGGCTGGAGCCCAAGCGTGTCCACCCCGACGGACGGCCCGCCGGTCTCAACCTGACCCGCGCCAGTCTGGACGCCGCGACCAAGTACCCGTGGACCCGGGCCGAGGCCCCGGGCCAAGGCCGAGGCCCCAGCGAGAAGTTCGGTGTCTACGACGACGACATCGAGGTGTTCGAGTGGTTCCGCCAAGGACACCAGCCGGGCCGCCGCTGCATCGAGGCCGACGTCATGGACTGGTCCGACGACGTGGCCTACTCGGTGCACGACGTGGAGGACGCGATCGCCTCGGGCCGGCTCGACGTGCGACGCCTACGCGACCCCAGCGACGTCAACGCCGTGCTTGGCGTCGCCTCGGGCCTCTACGCGCCCGATCTCGGGACTGACGCCCTCGGCGCGGCGCTGGAACGGGTGCTGGCCACGGGGACCGTACCGACGGCATACGAGGGGTCCCGCACCGACCGGGCCGCCCTCAAGGACATGACCTCGCGCCTGATCGGCCGGTTCGTGGTGGCGGTCGAGGGAGCCACCCGGGAGGCTCACGGGCGAGGGGCGCTGACGAGGTATGCCGCGCACCTGGTGGTGCCCGACGCGACGCGCGCGGAGTGCGCCGTGCTCAAGGCGGTGGCCGCGCATTTCGTCATGCACGCCCAGGAGCGCGTCGAGGTGCTGGCCGGACAGCGCGAGGTGGTGCGTGATCTGGTGGCCGCGTACCAGGAGGACCCCGTGGGGCGGCTCGACCCGGACCTGCTGGGGGACTGGAAGACGGCCGACTCGGACGCTGCCGCGCTCCGGGTGGTCGTCGACCAGGTCGCGTCCCTGACCGACGTGCGCGCTCTGGCGCTGTACGCGCGCTGGCGCTGAGGGGGACCTCAGAGGCGATCTGTGGGCTCGCCGTCGGCGAGTCGGTGCCAGCACCTAGACTCGGCGCCGAACAGGAGGGCCAGTGGCGGGTCGGATCAAGACCGACGACATCGCGCTCGTCAAGGAGCGCTCGTCGATCGAGGATGTCGTGCGCGAGCACGTCACCCTGCGCTCGGCGGGCCCCGGCTCGATGAAGGGGCTGTGCCCGTTCCACGACGAGAAGACGCCGTCCTTCACCGTCCGGGGCGCGGTGGGCGCCTGGCACTGCTTCGGATGCGGCGAGGGGGGTGACGTCATCTCCTTCGTCCAGAAGGTCGAGCATCTGACCTTCACTGAGGCCGTCGAGCGGCTCGCCCAGAAGCTCGGAATGGAGCTGCACTACGAGGAGGGTGGACGTCCGGGCGGTCGCGACGGGGAGAGTCTGGGGCGCCGGTCGCGGCTGGTCGAGGCGCACCGAGTGGCGCAGGAGTTCTACCACCACGCCCTGCTCAACGCGCCCGAGGCGCGGGCCGGCCGCGACTTCCTGCGCGAGCGGGGGTTCGACAGTGAGGCGGCGAAGCGGTTCGGGGTGGGCTTCGCCCCCCGAGGTGGGGAGGAGCTGTCGCGGCATCTGCGCGCGAAGGGCTTCACCGACGAGGAGCTGACCCTCGGGGGGCTCTCCGGCCGGGGCAGCCGCGGGCTCTACGACCGGTTCCGGGGGCGTCTGGTCTGGCCCATCCGCGACATCACCGGCGACACGGTGGGGTTCGGGGCGCGACGGCTTTTCGATGACGACCGGATCGCGGCGAAGTACCTCAACACCTCCGAGACGCCGATCTACAAGAAGTCCACGGTCCTCTACGGCCTCGATGCCGCGAAGAAATCCATTGCAGCAGAACGCAAGGCGGTCGTGGTCGAGGGCTACACCGACGTGATGGCCTGCCACCTGGCGGGCATTGAGGGCGCGGTGGCCACCTGTGGAACCGCGTTCGGCGTGGACCACATCAAGATGTTGCGACGGATCATGCGCGACGAGGCCGACCTCGCGCCTGCCCGCGTCGTGTTCACCTTCGATGGTGACGCCGCCGGCCAGAAGGCCGCGATGCGCGCCTTCGGCGAGGACCAGCGGTGGGCGTCCCAGTCCTTCGTTGCCGTCGCCGAAGGGGGCATGGACCCCTGCGAGCTCAGGGTGGCGCTCGGCGACGACGCCGTCCGACATCTCGTCGACGACGCGATCCCCATGTTCGAGTTCGCCGTTCGCACCACGATCAGCCGGTTCGACCTGTCGACCGCCGAGGGCCGGGTCCAGGGCATGCGTGCCGCCGCGCCCATCGTGAGCTCAATCCGCGACAGCTCCATGCGGCCCGAGTACATCCGCACCGTGGCCGGCTGGATCGGTGTGGAGGTCGAGCAGGTCCAGGCCGAGGTCGCCCGCGCCGGCCGCGTCGCCGCACGCGACGCCAAGGCCGAGGCCGGGGCCCCGTCTCGGGCCGACGCCGACGTCGTGCCCGAGCCGTCGGTGGAGGAGGCGCGTGCCGCCCTTCCCGCGCCCGATCTACGCGACCCGGTGGTGTTCGCGGAGCGCCAGCTGCTCCAGAGCCTGTTGCAGTATCCCGGCAGCTTCTCCGCCGCCGAGGTCGACTCGATCGAGCCCGATGCGTTCACCGCGCCCGCTCATCGTGCGGTCTTCGACGGGGTGCGCAGCATCGGTGGCCTGCAGCAGGGACTGTCGGCCCGAGCCTGGGCCGACCGGGTGGCCGAGGCGGCGCCGCTGGCCGTGCGCGGGCTCGTGTCCGAGCTGGCCGTGGCCGAGCTGCCGACCCGCATGGACCGCGCGACCGGGCTGCCGGAGCGCCGCTACATCCAGGCCCTCCTCGTCCGCGTCAAGGAGGTCGCGCTCACCCGGCAGATCGGCGACGCGATGTCGGCCATGCGCCGGATGGCGACCGACCCGCAGGCCGACCCTGCGGCGTCGCGTGCCCTCTCCGGTGCGCTCCAGGACCTCCAGCGTCAGCTGGCCCAGCTGCGCGACCGGGCCGGCTGATGGCGTTCTCCCTGCGCCGCGGCGAGCAGCTGCCTGGCCCGATCCGCCGCGCGCTCGAGCTGGGCCCCGGAGAGCGCGTCCTCACGTGGGCGCGTGAGGAGGGGGCGGGCGACACCGTCGTGCTGAGCAACCACCGCCTCTATGCCGTGGATGCCGCTGGGGTGCGCACGCTCGCCCGTCCATGGCATGAGGTGGACGCCGGCACGTGGTCCGCCGAGCTCGGCCAGCTGACGGTCACCTGGGTGGGCGGCGCCCGGCCGTCACAGTGGACGCTCGGCGACTCGACGCTCCTGCCGGAGACGCTGCGCGAGCGGGTGCAGGCGAGCGTCGTGCTGGCGCAGCGGGTCGACCTGGGTCCTCGCCGCATTGCGCGCGCTGTCATCCGGCAGGACCTCGCGACTGGGGAGCTGGTGGAGCAGGTCGTGACAGGTCGAGGGGTCCGGGGTGACGACGAGGAGGTGGCGTCCGCAAGCGCCCGTGCGCTGGCGGAGCTTCGCGAGCAGGTGGGGCTCGACTGAGTGGTCAGGCGCGGGCGCCTCCCCGTTTTCAGAAGTGCCCGCATCCTTTGCTATCGTTGCGCAGCGCCGCGGGCAGGAACGCCGCGGCCATTCCCCTGTAGCTCAATTGGCAGAGCAGCCGACTGTTAATCGGCAGGTTGTTGGTTCGAGTCCAACCGGGGGAGCCACCACGCACGATGGCCGCCCTCAGCCTCCCATGGCTGGGCGCGGTACCCGTTGAGTACCCACTCATTCACCGGCCAGCACCTCGGCGCCCCCGAGAGCTCGCCACGCTCCGACCCATGTAGACGTCCTGGGTGAGCGGCGGATGGCAGCGCGGCCAGCGGCGCTAGCGATCGCTGATGCGATGCTCCTGCCAGGTGGCAACCATGACGAGCCCGGCCAGGAGCCACAGGAACAAGGCTGCCATGAACATCGGCAGCAGGAGCCGCGGGAGTGGGCCTTTGCCGTCGGGCAGCAGGCCCGCCAGCACCAAGGCGGCCGGAACGAGGCCCCAAGCAAGCCAGATCACACCACGCTTGACGATCGGCATGAGGCATCGTAGGTCGGGCAGCGCGGGGAGGCCTCCGTCAGACGGCTGAGCGCCGTCGTCGAACAGGCTCCGCCGTGCAGTCGGCTCGGCGATGGTCGATCGAAGGGACCCGCCGCGCGAGGTCCAGCAGCGCGTCCGTCCTTGCGGGGAGGCCCGAAGCGATACCCGAATCCGGGCTGTGACAGGGCAACGCCCCCGATCGGGGGGGCCCCTGTTCGGCTTCTCGTGTGGTTTTGGGTGCGTCGGTTTCGTGTCTGGAGGCGCCATCGCTCACCTCGCCTGGCCCGACCCGAGGGACGGGTCAACCGCAACCCCTACCTGCCTCGCCGACCCTCACTGGCGTGGCCCTTTGGCTTCCAGGGGCTCGTCCGTTGAACCGGAGAGACGCTCAGTCGGAGGGGTGAAGGCCGCCCGGAACTCTGGCTCCAGAACGCCCATGATGACGTCGTCATGCCATTGACCCTCCAGCCGGCAGCTGTCGCGTTCGCGCCCCTCTTCGACGAAGCCGACACGCTTGTAGGACGCGATGGCCGAGGTGTTGAACGCCAACACGCGAAGGTCGACACGGTGGAGCCCAAGCTCACCGAACGCGTGCTGCAACACCAGCTGCGTCGCTTCGGTCCCCAGCCCACGCCCAAGGAACCGTGGGTCGAACATGCCGATGGCGTAGCGCGCCTTGCGGTCGGGCTCGCTCAGCGAGTGCAGGAACGCAACACCGGCCATACCGTCGGGCGCTTCGATGACCCAGAACGTGGAACTGTTCTGGTGCTGAATGTCATCGAACCACGCCCGGGCTTCGTCGGGCGTCATGGGTCGGGTGGCGCACTCGTGTCCGTAGTTGCGCTCGATGTCGTGGTGCCAGCCCCACTCTTGGCGGGCCTGCGCATCGTTCGGGCTCACGGCCCGGAGTCGCACGCGTGTGCCGAGGAGGGTGGGGGTGGTCATGACCCAGATGGTGCCCTACACCGGTGAGGGGGCACTCCTCCAGACACGCCGATGACTCCACCCTGGATGAGCTGTAAAGCCGAACAGGCCGGGGGTGGGGGGTGACGGGGGCGTTGAGGGGCAGGAGGAGTCGGTCCTTGCGGTCGGTGGGGTTGCACTGGACAGGCCCCCCTCATTCCGAGTGTGACAGCGCGGAGGCATGCCACGGCTCCCGGTTAGGTCAACCCTCGTCGGCAATACCGCGTCGCGGTCGACGTTGAGTACCCGCTTAGTCGGTCAGACATCGGCAGGCTGTTGGTTCGCGTCCAACCGGGGGAGCCAGGCAGCGTCCGCCTCGTGGCAACCCCGTCAGGAGCTCGTCGACTCACTGGGGCACGGGTCGGGTTGCGGAGGGTTCGTCGTCCGGTCGACCCGGAAGCCCGAGGGACCGAGGTTCGCGTCGACCGCCCGCTGCCAGGCTCCCGACGAGATCATCGACGTGATGGCCGTGGTGATCTTCTGGCACAGAGCCACGTCGCCGTGCCTGAAGCCGATCCCGTAACGCTCCTGCGAGAAGGCCTTGCCCACGACCCTGAGCGTGCCCTTGTATGCCGGCTCCGCGGCATACCCGGCAAGGATGGCGTTGTCGGTCGTCACCGCATCCACGCGCCCGGCGACCAGGGCCGCGACGCACTCCGAGTACGTCTGGTACTCCTGCAGCTGGACGCCGGAGTACTTGTCCTTGACCTTCTGTGCCGAGGTCGAGCCGGAGGCGGAGCAGAGCTTCTTGCCGGTCAGCGACTCCGGGCCGGTGATCGAGGTGTCGTCGGAGCGGACGAGCAGGTCCTGCCCGGCCACGAAGTAGGGCCCCGCGAAGGACACCTTCTTCTTGCGCTGGTCTGTGATCGAGTACGTGGCCACGACCAGGTCCACCTGACCGGTGGAGATGAGGGTCTCGCGCTGCGCCGAGGGTGCCTGCACCCACTGGATGTCGGACGCCCGATACCCCAGCTGCTCGGCCACGTAGGTGGCCACGTCCACATCCAGCCCGGCGTAGGTCGAACCCCGCTTGAAACCGAGTCCAGGCTCGTCGAACTTGATCCCGACCTTGAGCTTGGCGCCACCGCCAGCATGGGAGACGCCGCCCGTGCATGCACTCAGCCCCACGGTGAGGACCAGCGCAGCGCCCAGCGCCGCGAGCCGGCGAATGGTCATCCTGCTCCTACTCTGATGGTGGTGGCTGTGCGCGTGGGTGGCTGTGCGCGTGGGTGGATGTGTGCGTGGTGGCTCAGGCTCAGTGGCGCAAGACGCTACCGAGGAAGTCCTTGGCGCGCGCTGAAGAGGGAGCGGTGAAGAACGTGGCCGGGTCGGCCTGCTCGACGATCTGACCGTCGGCCATGAAGACGACCCGATGGGCAGCCTTGCGTGCGAAGCCCATCTCGTGGGTCACGACGACCATCGTCATGCCGTCTTCGGCGAGCCGCACCATCACCTCGAGCACCTCGGTGGTCATCTCCGGGTCGAGCGCGGACGTGGGCTCGTCCAGGAGCATCACCTTAGGGTCCATCGCGAGGGACCTGGCGATCGCGACGCGCTGCTGCTGGCCGCCGGAGAGCTGGCCAGGAAGCTTCTGCGCCTGCGGGGCTACCCCGACGCGCTCGAGCAGCTCCAGTGCCCGCTTCTCGGCGACGGCAACCGGGGTCCCGCGAACCATGATGGGCGCCAAGGTGACGTTCTCGAGGATGGTCTTGTGAGCGAAGAGGTTGAACGACTGGAACACCATGCCCACCTCCGCGCGCAGCGCAGCGAGCTCCTTGCCGTCTTCGGGCAGTGACCTTCCGTCGATGGTGATGGAGCCGGACTCGATCGTCTCCAGCCGGTTGATGGTGCGGCACAGGGTCGACTTGCCGGAGCCAGAGGGCCCGATGACCACGACCACCTCGCCCCGCCCGACCGTCAGGTTGATGTCACGCAGGACGTGTAGGTCGCCGAAGTGCTTGTTGACGTTCTGGAGGACGACCAGGGGCTCGGGGGGCTCGGTCACGTCGGCAACTTACACGGCCAGGCTGGTCTGCCCAGGTCAGTGCCAGTCGTCTCGGCCGGGACGCTCAGGCGACTTCGTGCACCATGAGCTCGAAGATGTAGGCCCAGCACTCGGCCCCCGTCTCTACGGACCGGACGCGGTAGATGCGGCGGTGGTCCGGCAGGAGACAGTCGCAGCGCGCGCCGTCGACGAGCTCGACGGTGCCGGCACACGCGATGACCGGCCCACTCACGGGCGGTCGGGGTGTGAACGTGAGGATCTCCACCACCCCAGTCTGCGCGAGCGTGTCCGGCCCCACCATGGCCCGTCCGGATGCTCGTTCCCGAGAACGGGCTAAGCCCGATGAGGGACGTCGTTCGACGTAGCCGGGCCGCCGAAGACGGAGCGAAGACCCGGCGCAGTCCGGAGCCGGTCGACGACCCAGGTGAGAGGCGTCCTCAGCAGGAGCCAGCCGAGACCTGCGACGAGCCCGCCGAACACCAGCCCACCCACGACGTCCCACGGGTAGTGCGCCGCGATGTAGACCCGCGCGAAGGCCATCACCAGCGCCGCCAGGGTGGCCAGGACGCCCAGCCGGCGATGGGCCAGCAGCAACCCCACCGCGACGGCGCCGGCCATCACGCAGTGGTCGGAAGGGAAGGAGAAGTCGGTCGTCACGCTGGCCAGTCGCAGCAGGCCCGGGTGCGCGACATACGGACGCTGCTCGGCGAAGACGTGACCGAGAGGCTGGTTCAGCGCCAGTGCCACGAGTGTGGCGATGGCTGCCCAGCCGGTCGCCGCGAGGTCACGTGAGCTTCGATGGCGAGCAGCGACCAGCCCCGCGAGCAGCAGCAGCGCGAAGACAACCACGCCGTACTTGGCATAGGCGTTGACGGGCCCGTGCAACAGCGGGGTCCGGCGGGCGAAGTCGTTGATGGCCAGGAGGACCCGGTCGTCGAGGCGACGGAGCTGGTTCACGCAGACCCTTTCGGTATCGGGCGAATGACCGCCCTGGAACGTACGCCAGCATGCTAGCCACCGCCGGGCGGTGCGCCCGGAGCGCCTCGCGTGAGGTCAGGACGTCTCCTGCGGCGTGACGCCCAGCAGTGGGGTCGTCCTGGCCCGGATGCGCTTGAAGCTTTTCGCGTACGCCTGCCGGGGTGTGTGGCATCGCGGTCCGGCAGGACCGTCAGTCCCAGATGGCCAGCTCGTCGGCACGCGGTCCCAGGACGACACCGGAGGAGCCGTCGAACGTCATGACGGCAGGGTTCTGCGGTGACCAGGGCTCCCAGCCCGGCGCCCCGTCGTGCGCGAACCCGACCCAGGCGTGGTGCATCACGTCGGCGAGCTGCTGCGGGGCAGCGTCACCTGCCATGGGCGCGCCACGACCCACGGTGTCGAACACGAAGGCGAGCTCGAGGGCGTGGCAGGCTCCCAGGGCGGCGACCGGGCTGGGCCACCCGAGCTCGTAGGCATGGACCGTCCCTCCCGCGTCGTGGTGGGCGGTCGCGAGCCGGTGCGCCGGCACCCGGAACCCCGCGTCCGTGAGGATGGCGCAGGCGATGTCGCCGGGCGAGGCGTCGGGGCGGTTCGCGGCATACAGCTCGATGGCCTGCTGGGGCCAGCCGTAGCGAGACGCCAACAGTGGCAAGGCTTCTCGCGTGACCGACGCGGCGACGCCTGTGGGCACAAGGAAGAGGCGGAACTCCTCGCGTGTCGTGCCTACGAGCAGGGGTATGCCGGCGGCGGACCCACCGGCGATACGGGCCAGAGGGACGTCAGGCACGAGGTCGCCATCGACGACGGGGAACAGGCTCATGATGCCGAGCCCGCCGCTGAGCACCGAAGGGCCCCAGCGGTCCGGGTCGGGGTCGGTCTGCATGGCCAGGCCCACGGCTGACTGGGCCGCCGTCACGAGGTCGGGGTCGAGGGCGGCGAAGGCCTCTGCCGTGGCAGGCACCGAAAGGCGGGCGGCGATCTCGCTGCTCACCTTGCGGGCGTCGTCGAGCGAGCAGACAGCGGTCGCGCCGCCGCTCTCGACGATGGCCCTGTGGAACAGGCCGCGCGCGGCTGGGGAGGCCATCAGTGTCGCCACGCTCATGCCGCCTGCGGACTCCCCGAAGACGGTGACGTCATCGGGGTTGCCACCGAACGCACGAATGTTGTCGCGCACCCACTCGAGGGCCGCGATCTGGTCGCGCAGCCCGAGGTTCGTTGGGGCGCCGTCCAGCACCGCGAACCCCGGGACCCCCAGCCGGTAGTTGACCCCGACGAGCACCACGCCGTCGCGGGCGAACGCGGAGCCGTCATAGACGGCCAACGAGTTCGCGCCCCGGAGGAACGCCCCGCCGTGGATCCACACCATCACCGGTCGGTCGGCTCCGTCGGTCGGTGCCCAGACGTTGACGTTGAGATAGTCGTCCCCAGGTGCCACCGAGCTCGGCAGCAGCGCATCCATCGGCGGGGGGTATGCCGCCTGGCTGGCCGTCGGTCCGGGCGAGGTCCCGTCCCGCTCGCCGTCCCAGGGGACGACGCGGCCAGGGGCGCGGTAGCGGTCGGCACCCACGGCCGGGGCGGCATACGGGATGCCGAGGAAGGCGCTGACGCCGTCGCGGGTCGAACCTCGAACGTCACCCCCGGTGACGCGAACGACTGGATCCATCGGCCCATCCAAGCAGAGCGCGCGTCCGTGTCCAGGGTCGACCCAGGACACAGACGCCCATGCCACGCACGGGCTCAGGACTGTCGCACCTAGATGGGCAGCCGTCGGAACACCGCTCCAGGCAGGTGCCTGAGTACCGACATCACGGGCCGCATCGCGCCCGGCACCCAGATCGTGCGGCTGGGTCCGCGAAGGTGGGCGACGACTGCAGCCGCCACGTCATCAGGACCGACCGCCAGGGGTGCGGGGTCGAGGCCGGCTGTCATCCGAGTTCGCACGAAGCCGGGGCGGACGACGAGGACGGACACTCCCGATCCGCGGAGTGTGTCGGCGAGCCCGGTCGCGAACGCGTCGAGGCCGGCCTTGGTGGCGCCGTAGAGGACGTTGCTCCGGCGCGGGCGCTCGGCGGCCACGGAGGACAGCACCACGATGGTTCCGTGACCCTGCCGTCGACACCGCTGCCCGACCACAGTCAGAGCAGCCACCGCACCCGTGAAGTTCGTGGTCACCACCTCTGCAGCGGCAGCAGGGTCCTCGGGCAGTGCATCGGCAGGCAGCACGCCGAAAGCCAGGATGACCACGTCGATGTCACCCGCATCGAAGACGGGACCAAGGACGTCCGCCGTCGCCTCGATGTCTCTGGCATCGAAGTCGACCGCCTCCACACTGTCGGGGCCAGCAAGCGCCGCGACGTGCTCGACCACTGCCGCGCGCGACGGCCCGGGCCTGCCGGCCAGTACGACCCGTCGCAGCGAGCCCGCCGCGGCGAGTCGCGCGACGGTGGCCGTGGCGATCTCGGACGTGGCGCCGAGAACGAGGACGGAGCTGGGTTGTCCCACTGCGTTCAGCACAGGTCGAGTCTCCTTGCAAGATCAGAGGTGAAGACATGGTCGGGGTCGGACTGGGCGCGCAAAGTGCGCCATTCATCGAGTCGCGGGTACATCACCCGCACCAGCTCGGGCCGCATCCGGCCGTCCTTGGCGAAGTACTGGCGGCCGCCGGCGCTGACGACGTCCTCGTCCAACCGGTCCAGGAGGGCCCCTAGGGACGGGTGCGCCGGCATGTCCACGGCCAAGGTCCACCCCGGCCGCGGGAACGACAGAGGGGCGGGCGCCGCCGGCCCGAAGCGCTTCAGGACCGCGAGCAGTCCTGGCACACGGTGTCTCTGGAGTGTCACGACGAAGCGCTCCACCGCGGCCGGGTCGGGCACCACGAACTGGTACTGAAGGAACCCGCGCCGACCGTAGAGCCGGTTCCACCCGGTCAGGACGTCGAGCGGGTGGAAGAAGGCCGGGATGCTCTGCACGTCCGTGGTCGGCTGTGCGGGTGCGCGTCGGTAGTAGGCCTCGTTGAAGGCTCGGACGAGGCGCGGGGTGAGGAGGCCTTGCGGTGCCCAGGGAGTCGCCGGTGCGAGAGCCCTGGCGCGATAGTCGGCCAGCGGTCTGCTGCCGGGCATGCCCTGCGGGGCATGCTCGCCACTGGTGACCACTCCTCGCCCGAGAGACGCCCCGGGGGCGAGCGTGTCGAGCCAGGCCACCGTGTAGCGGTATCCCTCGTCGTCGGCGACGAGCTGGGCCATGGTCTCCTCGAGATCGCGGGTCCGCGTAGTGTGGACCGTCATGCTCGAGGTCTGGATCGGCCGAAGCCGCAGACCCACGCGCGTGATGACTGCCGCGAGCCCCATGCCCCCGACCACGGCCGAGAACAGCGCGTCGTCGGGTGTCAGCCGCCGGGCCTGCCCTGTGCCGTCGACGATGTCGACGAAGGTGAGGTGAGAGCCGAGGCTGCCGTCGCGGTGGTGGTTCTTGCCGTGGACGTCCGAGCTGACGGCGCCGCCCATCGTCACCTGTCGGGTGCCAGGCGTCACCGGGACGAACCAGCCTTGCGGCACGATCCGGGCAAGGACGTCGTGCAACGACGCGCCCGCGCCGATCTCGATGGTCCCGTCCCGAGCCGGGATGCCTATCGTGTCGAACGCGGAGAGGCGCAGCACCTGACCACCGGCGTTCATCGCAGCGTCGCCATAGCTGCGCCCGAGCCCTCGGGTGAGCAGCCCGCGCCCGGCCGGTGCCTCCCGCGCCTCCAGGACGGCCCGCTGGACCGCCGCGACGTCCGCCGGGTAGCTCACCTCGGCCGTGGTCGCGACCGCACGGCCCCACCCGCTCAGTGCTTGTCTGGTCACAGGAGCACCCCCGCGGCATAGGTCAGGAGCCAGAGCAGGCCGAGACCCTGCAGGGTGCGGTCGTGGATGACGACCTCCTCGGGTTCCTCGACTTGGCCGCCGTCTGCGTCGAGTCCGTAGCGTAGGAGGGCCAGCACGAACGGGAACACGCTCACACCCACCCAGATCGAGTTGCCGTGGTGTGCCGCCACGTCAGCAGCCCACAGGCAGTAGCCGGCGATGGCCACCGAGGCGCTGATGGCGAGTATGCCGCGCAGGTAGGACAGCGGGTAGTGGGCCACGGCACGACGTACTGCGCCGTTCTCGTGCTGGGCCCGGACCAGCTCAGACAGTCTCTTACCGGCCACCATGTACAGCGAGCCGAAACCCGTGACGATGAGGAACCACTGCGACAGGGGTATGCCGGTCGCCACGCCTCCGGCGATGGCGCGGAGTACGAAGCCGGCCGAGATGAGTCCCAGCTCCAGGACCGGTTGGTGCTTGAGGGCGATGCTGTACGCCGCCGTCACCACAAGGTAGGCGACCACCACACCGCTCAGTGGGCCCCAGCTCGAGGCGAGGCCCGCCACCAGCAGCGCCGCGGCAGCCAGAACCGAGGCAAGCACGACCGCCACCCGGCTGGTCAGCAGCCCCGACGGTATGGGCCGCCGGCTCTTGACGGGGTGTAGCGAGTCGGCCTCGGCATCCATCGCGTCGTTGAGGCAGTAGGTGGCGCTGCTGGCCAGCGCGAGCGCGACGAACGCGGTGGCGGTGTGCAGGAGGACCCGCGGCTGCGTCAGCGTGCCCGCCGCCAGGGGGGCCGCAGCCACCAGAACGTTCTTCACCCACTGGCGTGGCCGCATGAGCCGAACCCCGGCTCGCAGCCGCGCGAGGGGACGGAGGTGAGGCACCCGTGGCGGTCGCCGCTGCATCGGTTTTCGGTTTCCTCTTTCTGGTCAGGTCTTCCGGTCGCGCCGTGGAGTAGGAACCACGTGGACCAGGCGCGCGCTGCGACCGTGTCGGCACGTACTAAGCAAGTTCTCAGAGCGTCACCTTAGGGTGGACCCTACTTGGCGCCGGGCTCGGCGACCCGCCATGTAGGAGTACGGAGATGGAGAGAGCTGCGTGACTACCCCGGTTGACCAACGGTCGCCCCATGCGCAGCCGCCGTTGCTTCCCGCCCGACCGCAGCGTCATCGCCTCACCCCTCGGCGGCGGCGGGTCAGGGCCGGCATCCTGGCCGTCGTGGCGGTGTTCCTCCTGGTCACCGGAGTGTCGGTCGGAGGTGCCCTGACCGCCCCGGGTACCGACACCACTGCCGCGCGGCTCGCCGAGTGGGCGCGGACCCACGGTCTGGGAGCGGTCGTCACCTACCTCGAGACCGAGCAGTACCAGCTCAGCAAGCCCAAGGTCGGTGGCACCGTCGCAGGTGGCATACCCAAGGTCTCACGCGGCGTGGTGCCACCCGCCCATACCCGAGGGCTGGTGCGACCCACCGACCTGCGCCCGGTCGTGGCTCCTTCAATCCCGGGCGAGGGCGTGTGGCAGCCGTTGCTGCAGGCGCACGGTCAGACGGCCGCCTGGGTCACGTTCCTGCGTCCGGACGCCCTGCACACCTCCTATGTGGTCAGCGTGGTGTGGATGAACCCCAAGCTCCTGCGGTTCGTCCAGCATCCCGGATACCAGGTGCCGGGCGACCCTCTCACCGGGCCGGACCAGCTCACCGCGGCGGAGCGGTCGAACGTCCTCGCCACGTTCAACAGCGGGTTCCAGATGGTCGACGCCGAGGGTGGCTACTGGCAGAACGGCACCACCGTGGCACCACTAGTGAGGGGCGCCGCCTCGATGGTGGTCTCGCGCGCCGGCGAGTTCACAGTCGAACGCTGGCCAGGGGGTCAGCCGGGCGCAGGCACGGCCGCGGTCCGTCAGAACCTCAGCCTGCTCATCGACCACGGGGTGGTCTCGCCACTGGTCTACAGCGCAAGCACTCGGGCTTGGGGCAAGACGGTCGGCAACGCGGCATACGTCTGGCGCAGTGCGGTCGCGACCCGCGCAGACGGTGCCGACCTGTTCGTGGTCGGCCCGGCCATGAGCGTCTCCACCTTGGCCGGTGTGCTGCAGGCGGCCGGCGCGACGGAGGCCATGGAGCTGGACATCAACCGCGACTGGACGAACTTCATCACGTACACGCACCCAGGTCCGGGGGTGGCGCAGCCGCACAAGCTCACCAGCGACATGCGTCCCAACTCCTACCGCTACCTCAACCCCTCCACGAGGGACTTCGTCGCCGTCCTGCCTCGTTGAGTGCGGGTGTCCCGAGCGACATGCCCCTCAGGCTCAGACCCTCATACGCCCACCCGGGCTGCTGGACCAACGACTGACTTAGTGTGCCAAGCGTTAAGGTGTGGCATGGCCGACATCATCGATCTCATCTTTGAGGATCATCACTGGTTCAGGCAGCGCTTCTTCTACCTGGACTCCGCCACTGGCGAGGCTGAGCTGAGGGCCGTCTGGGAGCCGTTGGCCGCCCGGCTGGAGACCCACGCCGACGCCGAAGAAGCGATCTTCTATCCTGCGTTGCTCAAGCGCGGCGACTCGGGGGACCCCAAAGAGGAGACCGAAGACGCCATCCACGACCACAACGAGATCCGCGACGCGGTCAAGGCGGCCCGCGCGGAAGCGGTCGGCACACCCGGGTGGTTCGCCGCGGTCGGGGAAGCCCGGAAGCAGAACGGCCAGCACATGGATGAAGAGGAGCGCGAGGGCCTGCCCGACTTCATCAAGAGCGCGACCGGGCAGCTGCGCCATGACCTGGCGATGCAATGGCTGCAGTTCTACTACGAGCACCCGGCGGGGAGAGGGGTCGACGAGACCGACAAGGACCCCGAGGCCTACATCCGGGACCACGACTGACCTCACCGAGCGTTGCGTGACACGGGTGGCCTCGTGCGGAGGCGACAACCGCCCCCCGATGCCTCGGGGGGCGGTTGCCCATCTGTCTCAAGGTGTCACCCCGTGTCGAACATCCGATGACGGGGTCTCCGCGCGTCGGTGGTGGTCGCCTGAGTTGAGAGCGGCGTCCTGGAACTGGTCCGGCACGCCTCGCGACGGAGCCGCGGTTGAGCCATGGGAGCAAAGTCCTCACGATGCTGCGGCGACCACTGTCTGACTCCGCTTGATGGGTTACCCGCTGGCTCCACTTCATGGGTGACGCTGTCGCCCGGGACCTCGCAGGTGACGTTGCTGTCGCGTGCGAGGGGCCGGGCCGATACGCAGAAGTGGCCATGCACGACTACACGCTCCTGCGGGACACGCCGTACCCGGGCGCGACCTCGCTCATGCCCGGCCGGGGCCCTTCATGTGTCTAGTGGCTCGGCTTGATCTTCGCTGGCGTCGGCGTCGGCGTCGGCGTTGGGGTTGGCGTCGGCGTTGGGGTTGGCGTTGGTGTCGGCGGTCCGGAGCTTGGTTGTTTGGCCGCCTGTGGCGATGGTCCGCTGGAGAGGTAGAGGTAGATCGTGGTCCCGCTCGCTGCCTTATGGCTGGGGCTGGTGTAGACGACGTTGCCCTTGGGTACGTTGCTGCCGACGTGCCCGCCGATCTGGAAGGAGAATCCGGCGCTCGTCAGGCGCTGGGTGGCCTCGGAGACCGAAAGGCCGCTGACGTCCGGCACCGCGACCATGTTGCCGTCAAGGATCTGGGTGCTGGGGTCGTGGAAGTTGCGGATGGGCATACCTTGGGAGGCTCTTGTCATGATCGCCTGCCAGATGGGTGCCGAGATGGTGCCACCGAAGACCTCGCCGTAGTAGGTCCCTGCGAGCGTGACGTTCTTCATCCGGAACTGCTTGTAGGGGGTGCCGACCCAGACCGCGGTAGCCAGCTGTGGAGTGAACCCGACGAACCACGACTGGTAGTGGTTGTCGGTGGTGCCGGTTTTGCCGGCGGCCGGGCGAGGGCCGAGGGATGCGCCGGTACCGGTGCCGGACGTGATGACGTTGGTGAGCAGTTTGGTTGCGCCTTTGGCGATGTCGGGGTCGATGACCTGCTTGCACGGCCTGGGTCGCAGGGTGAGCGGCTTCTTGCCCGTAGGCGTGATCGACACGATCGGGTTCGGCGGGCAGTACTTGCCCTCAGCGGCGAGTGTCGCGTACGACGTGGCCAAGGTGAGCGGCGTCGTCGTACCGGCGCCGAGGGTCACCGACGCGGGGGTGCACGGGATCGGCGACCCGTCACCGGAGTGCAGTCCCATCTTCGTCATGGTGGCCCGGACCGTGGGCGTCCCGAGGTGCAGTACGAGCGAGGCGAATGCCGTGTTGACCGACTTGGCCGTGGCCACCGCGAACGGCAGGGGCTTGCCACCGATGGCCTCGTCGTTGCGGACCGGCCAGTCTTTGGTCGAGCCGCACTTGCCTTGCTCTTGGGGGGTGTAGATCGCCGGGGTGGTCGGAGTGGCGAACTTGGAGGGGATCGTGCCGTTGACCGGGATTCCGCTTTCGAGTGCGGTGACGATGGCATACATCTTGGCGGTGGAGCCGAACTGGAAACCGTTCTCCCCGCCATAGGCGCGGTCGACGTTCCAGTTGACCTCGGTCAAGCCCCTGGACTGGCTGCCGGCCCCGGTGGTGTAGGTCGTGTTCTGCACCATCGCGAGCACCTTGCCGGTTCCGGGCTGGACGATGCTGGCTGCAGACCCGATGCCTGCGTTGTTGCCGATCGGCACCTTGGCGGTCAGCTGCTGAAGCGCCATCTTCTGCAGCGCCGGGTCGAGGGTCGTGCGGATGGTCAGGCCGCCTTGGGTGATGTTCTTGATGCGTTCGGGGACCGAGCTGCCGAGTTCGGGCATGGTCTTGAGGTAGGCCATGACGTAGCTGCAGAAGTACGGGTGGGGGGAGGCTGCGCAGTTGCTGAGGGGTTGCTTGACCTTGAGCATCTTCTTGACCGGGATGGCCTTGGCGGCCGTCCAGTCCTTGTCGGTGATGATGCCTAGGGTGTGCATACGGTCCAGGACGACGTCACGGCGGGCCTGGGCCTTCGCCGGGTAGTGAACCGGGTCGGTGGTGCTCGGGTTCTGCACCAGCCCCGCGAGCAGGGCTGATTGGGCGAGGGTGAGCTTCTTGGCCGTGGTGCTGAAGTAGTGCTCGGCGGCAGCCTCGATGCCGTAGGCCCTGTCTCCGTAGTAGGCGATGTTGAAGTAGCCCTGCAGGATCTGGTCCTTGGTCATCTTCTGCTCAAGGGTGACCGCGTACTTGAGCTCTTGGAGCTTGCGTGAGTAGTTCCGGGCTGCCGCCGCTTTGGCGGCGGCCGGGTCGTTGTTGCGAAGTGCCTCCGCCTCCAGTGTCATCTTCACGTACTGCTGGGTCAGGGTGGAGGCCCCCTGGACTGCCCCGCCCTGAGCGTTGGAGACGAGCGCCCTGGCGATGCCCCTTGGGTCGACGCCGCCGTGCTCGTAGAAGCGGTTGTCCTCGATGGCGATCTGCGCCTTCTGCATGATGGGCGCGATGTCCTTGAGCGTGACGATGATCCGGTTCTTGTCCTGGGGTGTGGCGATGACCTTCCCGGTGGCGTCCAGGATGCGGGACCGCTGCGCCAGAACAGCGGTGCTGATGTCCCCCGGCAGGTTGTCGAACATGGTGACGCCGGACGTCGCGAGGCTGCCCGCTGCTCCCGCGGCGGGGATCAGCAGGCCGGCGGCGAGCAGCCCCATGACCATGGCGGCAGCGACGAACGCGCAGAGGAGACGCGCCACTGCTCCTAGGTTGTTGGCGTGTGCGGCGCCGAATGGGGGCAGAGGCAACGGACGAGGTGGCCGGTCAGAGGCTCGTCGGTCCATGGTCGGTTGCCTTTCTGCGTGTGGTGAAGGTCTACTGGCGGGCGGATCAGCGCATGTTGCCGGTGTGCCCCAGCGAGAATCGGCCCGGTTGTGGCCAGACCGCCAGGCCGTGTGGGCCCGCGCCGACCTTGATGCGGTGGATGACCTTCCCGGTGGTGGTGTCGAACACGTAGACGACCCCGTCGTAGCGGCCCGAGAGCCACAGGGTTCGGCCATCCGCGCTGACACCGCCCATGTCGGGCGAGCCGCCACCGGGGATCGTCCACAGGGCGACTGGTGCCAGTGTCTTGGCGTCGAGCACCGAGATGCTGCCAGCGTCCCGGTTGCTGATGAACAACCGTTTGCCTGCCCGGTCGGGATAGATGCCGTGGGCTCCGGTCCCGGTGTGGATGAAGCCTTCGTATGCCGCGGTCTTGGCGTTGATGACCCAGACTCCGTTGCGGAGCATGTCGGCCACCAGGAACCTCGTGCCGTCTGGGGTGAGACGCACGTCTTGCGGCATGGAGGAGGCGCCTGGGCGCAGCCCGCTCTTGGGTCCTCCCATGCTGTGAGCCATGCCTGGTGAGGTGGCCCCGGGGGTGCGGATCGGGTTGAGGTTGATGGTCTTGATGATCCGGGTGGCGTTGCGATCGACGACGATCAGCTTGCCGCTGAACTCACAGCTCGCGATGAAGTAGGACAGGTCGGCTGAGAAGTCGGCGTGGTTGATGCCGTAGCAGGGCACCGGCAGGGAGCGCTCGAACGCCATGGTGTGGGGGTCGTGGACGTCGATGCGGCGCAGCCGCTCGGCCATGACGAGGGCGTGGGAACCGTCGGGGGTGAAGTACAGGTTGTAGGGGTCCATCACCGGCACTTTGGGTCCCGGCTTGCCTGTGGTGGGGTCGATCGGGATGAGGTCGTTGCCGTGGTCGTCGTTGACCCACAGGGTCTTCATGTCCCAGCTGGGCACGACATGTTGGGGTTCGCGGCCGGTGGGGAAGTGGTCGACGATGCGGTAGGTGCTGGGGTCGATGACGTCGACGGTGTTGGACTGGCTGTTCGGGACGTAGACCAGAGGCTTTGCCTTTCGTGCAGCGCCGGTCAAGGCGTCGACCCCCGCTGCGGCGTAGACGTTGACCGGCGCCGGCGGGCGGGTCGTCGTCGTGGGCCGGTGGGCGGACGAGGACCCTCCTGGCGCAGCGGAACCGGTGGCCGTTCGGGGGTTGGCGGAGCACGCCGCGGCGCTCAGGCACAGCACGGTGCCGACGAAGGTGAGGATGGGGCGTTTCATGGAGAGCACGGAGGGCACTTTCGGGTCGGGGCCGTGTGGCCGGCCAGCTGAGGTACATGGGGCGAGGTGACGGTGAGGTCGGGTCGTGGGCGAGGGCGAGTGCGATGGGTGGGTCGTAGTGCAACCTGCGTCATTGGATGTCCATGCGTTCGAATGCCCAGACGGACCCCCCGAGCAGAGCCGCTCCGAGTAGGAGGAGGGCCAGGGCATGTGCCGGCTCCAGTCCGTGGCTGACCTGGTTGTTGCCTACGGCCCAGTAGAAGGGGGAGGCGTCGCGGACCGTGTGGACCCAGTCGACGACTGGTGCCAGCGAGCTGATCAGGTACCCGAGTGCGGCGGTGCTGGCGCTTACGGCGAGGGCGAAGGGTCGGCTGCCGGTCAGGCAGCCCAGCAGCAGGGCCAGTAGGCCCAGGTCGAGGCCGAGCAACACGGTCCCGGCGGTGACCCCGAGGAGCGGGCCCGCGGCCAGAGTCAGCTCGAACCTTCGGCCCAACAGCCCAGCGGCCAGGGTGACAAGAGGGACCGGCATCGCCAGCACGGCCAACGCTGCGGCCTTCTGCGTCAGGAGTGAGCGCCGCGACAGCGGAAGCGCCGCGACGAGGCCGAGCTGAGCGTCTTCGTCCTGCCCAGCCACGCAGGATGCGCCATAGCCGATCGTCATCAGCAGCACGACGAGCGGGACGAAGTTCGCGTACAGGTTGGCATCCATCCACCCCGCTGGCGAGGTGAGCGACCCACTGACGCCGAACAGGGCCGCCATCGTGGTATTGCCCTGGGCCAGGGCATTCAGGGAGGTGTCGTTCTTAAAGGTCGGGTACAGCGCGACGATGAGCCCGGCATACGCGGCCATGCCCAGGCCGTAGCCCCAAAGCCCGCGCCGGCGCATCCGCAGGTCCAGTCGGGTGATGTCAGTGGACATCGGCGCCCTGGTCGTCGCGTCCGTCCGCATAGAAGGTGCGAAACAGCTCGTCGAGATCTGACGGCGTGGCCGTCATGTCCTGGACGTCGCGCCGGGCGGCTTCTTTCAGTAGCGGACCTAGTGGCCCGGTGACCTTGAGGGTGACGCGGCCCGGGTCGACCTGCACAAGGCTGACGCCAGGTATGTGGTCGAGTCCATAGGCGTCCTGGGGGTTGGCGAAGCGCAGCTCGACCGTGCGCGGCGCGCGGGCGCGCAGCCCTTCGACGCTGTCGACCGTCACCATTGTCCCGTCCCGGATGATGGCCAGTCGCTGGACAGCTCGTTGCACCTCGTCCAGGTCGTGGGAGGACAGGAACACCGTGGCCCCTGCCGCGGCCGACTCCGCCAGGAGTCTGGTGAACTCCTCTTGGAGCAGCGGATCCAGCCCCGACGTCGGTTCGTCCAGGACGAGCAGTCTGGGCCGGTGCATGAAGGCGAGCACCAAACCGAGCTTCTGACGGTTTCCCTTGGACAGCATCCTGACCGGACGGTCGAGCTCTGCCCCGAACCGCTCCACGAGCTGATCGCGGTACGTCGTGTCGGTCAGGCCGCGAGCCCGGCAGAACCGCTCAAGCGTCTCCTTCCCGGTCAACCTGGCAAAGAGGGCGAGCTCACCGGGCAGGTAGCCCACGTCCCGGCGCAGCCGCGCCCCATCCCGCACCGGGTCCATCCCCAGGGCGCGGACCGAGCCGGCGGTGGGGTGGGTCAGGCCCACGGCGAGGCGGATGGTGGTCGATTTGCCGGCCCCATTGGGGCCTAGGAACCCGAACACCTCGCCCGGGCAGATCTGCAGGTTGATGTCCTCGATGCCTCGGTGCTCCCCAAAGCGCTTGGTCAGCCGGTTCAGACTCAACACGGGGTCCAAGTCGGGGGCAGTCGTGAGGGTCATGGCTTTACCAGCCGAGCAGCGTTGCCGGGTCGGCGGCGGCCACCGGCTCGTCGGCCGCCTGCGAGAACGCGTCGAGTGCGTCGACGAGGGTCCGTGACTGTCGGGGGGGCATGGCACTGACGATGTCCGTGATCGCCGCCCGACGCCGGGCCGTGACCGTATCGACCAGGTCCTTGCCGTGAGGCGTCAGGCCGATGACCACCTCGCGCCGGTCGACCTCGTTCTCCCGGCGGACCACCAGCCCTGCCGCGATGAGTCGGTCGACGGCGCGCAACGCGGTCGACGGGCCGACGCCGAGGCGTTCCGCGAGCCGGTTGAGGCGCGTCTGCCCGTGGCCGCGCAAGACCACCAGGGTGCGGAACTGGCTGAGGGTGACCGTGTCCTCGACCTCGGCCAGCGACCGCGCGGACACGCCGACCAGCACCCGCGACGCGGTCAAGATCGTCGTGACCAGCTCGTCCACGCCGTCGTCCGCTGCCTGCCCGGCACGCCTTGTCACCGCCATGTCCTGACCTCCGCTTGTGTTGGCTGCAGCAAGTATTGCATGATGCAATTCATGACGTCACGTCCGCCAGTCCCGATCGACGAAAGCGCCACCCCCGCTGGGGCGACCCGCCGGATAGGCGGTATGCCGGGCAGTGTCGGTGTGGCCCTGCGGACGTCGAACTCTGGCCTGCTGGCGCTCTCGTTGGCGGTGGGGGCCGCGGCCGCCGGGTTCGCTGTGCTCTTCCGCTGGCTCATCCGAATCTTCACGCTGCTGTTCTCCGGCCATGCGGACTATGCGGCCGTGCCGGGGGCTGGCAACCCGTCCTTGCCTGGCCTGGGGCGGTGGTTCGTGGTGCTGGTGCCCGTCGTGGCGGGGCTGCTGTACGGGCCGTTGGTGCACTTCTTCGCCCGGGAGGCCCGGGGGCATGGCGTGCCCGAGGTGATGTTCGCGGTGTCGCACCGCGGGGGCCGTATCGCGCCGCAGGTGGCGGCGGTCAAGGCGTTGGCTTCGGCGCTGTGCATCGGTGGTGGAGGTTCGGTGGGGCGTGAGGGTCCGATCGTGCAGATCGGTTCCGCCCTGGGCTCCACGGCAGGGCGGTTGCTGAAGGTGCCGGAGGTCCGTTTGCGTGTCCTCGTGGCGTGCGGCGCCGCGGCGGGGATCGCGGCGACGTTCAATGCTCCGCTGGCGGGAGTGTTCTTCGCGATGGAGCTGATCCTGGCCGACTTCACTGCTCAGTCCTTCGGCATGGTCGTCCTGGCGTCGGTGGCGGCCAGCGTCATCGGCCGCGCAGTCCTGGGCGATACCCCGTTTCTTCGTCTGCCGCCGTTCAGCGTGGGCCATCCCGCGGAGTATCTGCTGTTCGCCGTCCTCGGGTTGGTCGCCGGTGGTGTCGGCGTCGGGTTCACCAAGGTCCTGTATGCGATAGAGGACCTGTGCGACCGCCTGTGGCGTGGTCCGGAATGGCTGCGTCCCGCGGTCGGCGGGGTCGTCCTGGGCCTGCTACTGCTGGTGTTGCCCCAGATGTACGGGGTCGGGTACCCGGTGCTGGGCAACGCCGTGGACGGCCGGTATGCGGTCGCGTTTCTGGCTCTGCTGCTGGTCGGCAAGATGGTGGCTACCAGTCTCACGATCGGCATCGGTGGTTCCGGTGGTGTCTTCGCCCCGAGCCTCTTCATCGGCGCGATGCTCGGCGCCGGGTTCGGCCAGACCGCCCACGCGCTGGCGCCGGGCATCGCCGGCCCGGTAGGTGCCTATGGGCTGATCGGCATGGGCGCCGTGTTTGCCGGCGCCGCTCGCGCCCCGATCACGGCCGTGATCATCCTGTTCGAGCTGACCGGCGAGTACACCATCATCCTGCCGCTCATGGCGGCGATCGTGCTGGCCACCGGCATCAGCCACCGGCTCTCACCGGACACCATCTACACGCTCAAGCTGCGCCGCCGGGGAGTCGCTTTGGGGCGCCCGGAAGCGATCGTCATGCCGCAGCCCCGTGCTCAGGTTCGGGACGTGATGCGCCCGGTTCCTGCGGCCGTCTCCGAGCGGGCGACCCTGGCAGAGGTCGCCGCCGCCCTGGCCAGCACCCCCTTCGGCATCCTGCCCGTGCTAGCCGAAACGGGCGACTACCTGGGGGTGGTCACCGCCCGTGGCGTCGCCGACGCCCTGGCTGACGGCCGACATGAGGCAGCGGCCGCCGCGCTGGTCACCGAGATCCCGAGCACCATCGGGGAGAGCGACACCCTCGAGAACGCCACGGAGGCACTGTCCCGCAACGGCACCAGTGCCCTGCCCGTTCTCAGCCCCGAAGGCGTAGTCGTGGGGTGGCTCGACTACCGGACGCTCCTCACCGCCCGACACCCGGCCTGAGCGGCGCCGGTAGCGTGAGCAGACAGAAGGCCCGCAGGTGACGCCCGGCATGAGGGGCGGAATGGGCGCGCTGATGTGGATGCCTCTTCGCCCGCCCCGGTTGGGCGGGCTGCTGGCATGGCATCCCCAGCCCATCCCCGTGCTGCCGGTGCTGTGCCTGGTCCTGTGGCTGGCGTACACCACCGGCGTCCTGCGGCTGCTGCACCGTGGCCACCGCTGGCCCGTGGGACGGCTGGTCAGCTGGACGGTGGGTCTCTTGACGGTGGTCGCGGTCACCGGTACCGCTGTGAACGGCTACGGCATGCGGATGTTCAGCGTCCACATGGTTCAGCACATGGTGCTCAGCATGCTCTCGCCATTGCTCCTGCTCATGGGTGCACCCGTCACGTTGTGCCTGCGGGCGTTGCCCGCCCGCGGGGTCGGAGGTCGGGTCAGGCGCCGGCTCGTGCGGATCCTGCACAGTCGTGCGCTGCGGGTGCTGACGGCCCCGATGCTGACCCTTCCCTTGTTCATCGCCAGCCTGTACGGGCTCTACTTCACCCCCCTCTTCGATGCGGCGATGCGGACGTGGTGGGGCCACGACTGGATGCTGCTGCACTTCGTAGCCGTCGGGCTGCTGCTGTTCTGGCCGATCATGGCGATCGACCCCAGCCCGCGCACCACTTCGCCGGTCCTAAGGATGCTCGAGCTGTTCCTGGCGATGCCGTTCCACGCCTTCTTCGGCGTCGTGGTGATGACCAGCACCACCCTGCTGGTGCGCTCGTTCGCGCGATCCCCGTCAGGCTGGTCGACCAGCCCCCTGAGCGACCAGCGGCTCGGCGGTGGCATCGCCTGGGCGTTCAGCGAGATCCCGACGCTGCTGGTCGTCGCCGCGGTATTCGCTCAGTGGTCGCGCAGCAGCGACCGGGAGGCCCGCCGCGGCGACCGCGCGGCGGCCCGCGACGGCGACCAGGCCCTGCGCGAGTACAACGCCTGGCTGGCAAACCTGTCGCGCCCGGACCCGAGCCGACCCGCCAACCCGGGCGGTAGGGGGTGAGGATCGCACTTTCACTTTTTGGGGCACGGGAGTGGCCCGCCCAACCTGGCCGAGACGCATCACCCTGCACGCCTTCCACGAACCTGTGAGGATCCCCTAATCAATGTTCCCTGATACCAACCGAACTCGCCGGATCGCGATCGCGCTTGCATCCACGGTCACCGTCTTGTCCCTCCTGGGCTGCGGCGCGAGCCGGAACCCGTCGGCACCGACTACGCCGCCTGCCACACCCACGTCGGGCACCGTTCTCGACAAGGCGATCCCCGCAGCGGTGGCGAACGTTCCACTCATCGACCAGGCCGGGCGGCACTTCACCCTGGCCTCCCTGCGCGGCAAGACCGTCGTGCTCGCGGACTTTCTCACCCTCTGCCAAGAGATCTGCCCCCTGACCAGTGTCAACCTCCGCGACGTCGCCAAAGCCCTCCCACAGGCCGGCGCAGCCCCCGAGATCCAGGTCGTCGAAGCCACCGTGGACCCCAAACGAGACACGGTGCCACGCCTCGCGGCATACCAGAAGCTGTTTGGCGCCAACCCCCACTGGACCTTCGCCACCGGCGACCAGACCGGCTTGGACAAGCTCTGGGCCTTCCTCGGCGTCAACCACGAGCAGGTCGGCGAGGACACCAAACCAGCCCCCCGGGACTGGTGGACCGGCGCCCCGCTGACCTACGACATCCAACACCAGGATGTGGTCTACGTGATCGACCCCCACGGCCACCTCCGCTGGTTCGACAACGGCACCCCGAACACGATGGGGTCCGCCCCACCCTCCACGATGCTCCGATTCCTCAGCGCAGAAGGCAGGAAGAACCTTGCGTCGCCCACCGACCCGACCTGGACCGTCAAAGACATCGAGCAAGCCCTGACCTACGTCACAGGACAACGCTTCCGCTGACTTCGAGGTCGTTCACGCCAGGTCCGCCGGCGGACGTCATCCCCTGGCCGGTGGCTCATCGCTGCGCCCGGGGTCGTGCCCGGCGACGTCCTTGCGTGGATCGGCTGGGCCTCGAACCGTGCTGTCGACCGGTTCCGCGAAACTCGGGACGCTAGGGTGGTCAGCGGTGTGCCGGGAAGTCTGGTCGGCGGCACGTTCCCGACCCTTGCTTGCCGCACACATCCAGGAGCCCAGTGTCCGAGACCGAGCGCTACGCACTTGCGATCCTGTTGGCGAGCGGGGCAGCCCTTGCTGCTGTCCTGCTGAACCGAGTGACCGAACGGATCAGGGTCCCTGCTCCACTGCTGATGCTGGTGGGCGCAGCCGCCGTGGCGAAGCTCGTCCCCGCCCTGGGGATCTCCGACGTTGTCACCGTCGAACATGTCGTGACCATCGCGCTGGCACTGATCCTGTTCGACGGGGGCATGCACATCGGCTGGCGACGGTTCCGCGCTGCAGCCGCGCCCATTGCGTTCGTGGGCGTGGTCGGGACATTCCTCACCGCGGGCGCTGGAACGGTGCTGCTGCACGCCTGGTTCGGGTTGGACTGGTACCTGGCAGCGCTAGTGGCCACGGCCGTCGCCCCGACCGACCCCGCCGTCGTCTTCTCGGTCCTTGGTAGGCGTGAGATCCGGGGGCGCAGCGGCACCATCCTGGAAGGGGAGTCCGGCGCCAACGACCCTGTGGGTATCGCCCTCATGGCGAGCCTGTTGGCTGCGGGCGGACTCAGCTGGGTCGCGGCCGGCCAAGTGGTGGGCCAGTTCGCGCTCCAAATGGCGATCGGCCTGGCTGTCGGCGCCATCGGTGGGAAGGCGCTGGTCTGGTTCGTGCGCCGCGTCGCACTGCCCAACGAAGCCCTTTACCCGCTGCGGACGGTGTTCTGCGCCCTAGCGCTCTACGGCCTTGCGACCATCGCTCATGGGTCGGGGTTCCTCGCAGTGTTCGTCGCCGGAATCGTCATCGGGAATCCGAGCGCCCCCTTCAAGCGTGAGATCGAGCGGTTCCACTCAGCCCTTGCGAGCCTCGGCGAGATCGTCGCCTTCCTGGTGCTGGGGCTCACCGTCGACCTGACGGTCCTCGCACGGTCCGACGTATGGGTGCCCGGACTGGCGCTCGGCGTGGCCCTGGCGGTGTTCATCCGACCGTTGTTCGCGGGTCTGTGCCTCCTGCCGGCGCGGCTGCGGCCAACCGAGCTGGCGTTCGTGCTGTTCGCTGGGCTCAAGGGAGCTGTGCCCATCTTGCTCGGCGAGCTGCTGCGCGCCGCCGATGTCCCTCAGGCGCAAAGGCTCTACGGGATTGTCGTTGTGGTCGTCGTCTTCTCGGTGCTCGTCCAAGGCGGTCTGGTGCCAACCGCCGTGCGGGTGCTGAGACTGCCGACGCGGCTGGTCCAGCCCGAGCCGTGGGCTCTAGGGGTGCGACTGCGCGAAGAGCCCGACGCAGTCCATCACCTCCACCTCGCCGCCGGTTCAGCGGCCGACGGCGCGACGGTCGCTGAAGTCGTGGACCTGGTGGGTGACGTATGGGTCAGCATCGTCGTCCGCGACCGGGTGCTTGTCCTCGTCGGACATGACACCAGGCTGGAAGCGGGGGACGAGGTCGTCATCCTCGCCGACCCTGGCCTTCACGATCGACTAGCGAAGACCTTCCAACCGCGAATATCGCCACCGCTGTCGTAGTGGGCTACTAGGGACTGTCCTGCTCGTAGTTGCACTGCCGACCTCGCCGTCCTTATCGGTTCGAGCCACGCGGGAGCAAGAGCGTGGATCACGTCATCATCGGGGTCGGTCCCCACAAACTGTCGGCGAGGATCGAGGTGGTCGACCACACGAACACAAACTCGGTCAGGGTCGGTTCACCACCGACAGGTCCGGCTTCGTCGCCATGTGTCCGTACGCCAGGGGCTGGCCCCTGCGGGTGTGGGCGGTCGAAGGAGCCAACGGCGTCGGCCGACCGCTGGCGCGGCGGCTGCTCGAGGCCGGTGTGAAGGTCGTCGACGTGCCGGCCAAGCTCGCCGCACGCTCGCAGCGGCTGGTCGAACGAGGCGATGCCCTACCCGCCCCCGGGTTCAGACCGTCGCCCGGCGCCAAGCCCTACTGGCGGAGCTCCTACCTGGACAGGCCAAGGAGGACATCATTCATACACTGGTGGGGCTGTAAGGGTTCGGTTGATGGTTGACGAATGTGTATCGGTTGATCCTTGACGCTCTTGGTTGTCAGTGTGCTCGGGGTGTCTTGGTCAGCGCACCTCCTAGGGGTTGTTTGTTGCGGACGGGTCCGGCGCTGTGGCGGGGGACGGTGCGCAGTAGTTCGTTGCCGACCCACAGCTGCAGGACTTCGGGTCCGACGTGGATGTCGCAGCGTTCGCCGGCACGGTGCCGGCCCACGCTGATCTGTTGCCAGGACACGCACACCACGCCGACGGTGGAGACCTTCCGGGCGACCCATTCCGGGCCGGTGCGGTCGGGCTGTTGGGCGGGTCGACGTCGTGGTGCGGTGCCGAACCGTTCGGCTGGGGTGTGCATGTCCAGGCTCTGGTGCGGTCTGTCCCGGTTGTAGGACTGCACCCAGGCGTCGAGCTCGGCCTGCGCGACGGGCATGGAGGCAAAGATCCGGCCGGTGAGGAACTCGGTGCGCAGCGACCGGTGGAACCGTTCGATCTTGCCTGTGGTGGTCGGGGAGCGGGGTGCGGTGAGCAGGTGCTCGATCCCGTTCTCTCGACAGATCCGGTCGAACAACACCTCGGTCGGGGGGTGGTTGAACCGCCCGGTGAACACCTTGCCGTTGTCGGTCAACACCTGCTCGGGAACCCCGCTGGCGGCCAATGCGGCCGCGAACGCGTCACACACCAGCTGGGTGCGCTCCTTGACCAGCAGCGCGGCGCACACACAGAACCGGGAATGATCGTCGATCCCGGTCAGGCACTTCAGGCTCGACCCGTCCGCCAGCCCGAACCCGCCCACGATGTCCATCTGCCACAGCTCCATCGGCCGGGCCCGCTCCCAGCGCCTCCAGGCCTCCTTACGCCGCCGCCGCGCCCCGGGGTCGATCAACCCCGCACGGTGCAGCGCCCGGTACACCCCGGACTCGCTCGGCACAGGTGACAGGCCCGCCCGAGCCAGCTCGTGCACGATCCGGCGCGCACCCCAGCCCGGATGTTGACGCCGCAGCTCCAACACGGCGACCTCTACCACCGCGGGCATCTGATGCGGACACGACACCGGCCGGTGGGAACGGTCGATCAGCCCCTCCAACCCCGCGATCTCATACCGGGCCAACCACTCATGCAAGGTCTGACGGGAAACACCCCAGGCCTGCGCGACCTCGCCGATCGCCCGCCCATCGCCGATCACCGCCAGGACCGCCTTGTACCTCTGCTCCGCCACGCTCATCTCCTTCATAGGAAGAGCGTCAAGGATCAGCCGGAACAGGTGTCAACCATCAACCGGAACACCGTCAGGTATCACCCGAAGGCCAAACGTCAAGCATCAGGCGAAGCAATACATTCGTCGTTGTGCCCTCGGGCAGATTCGAACTGCCGACACCCGCTTTAGGAGAGCGGTGCTCTATCCCCTGAGCTACGAGGGCGGAGCATGGCTGAAACCCCCGCTGTAAAGCTCGCTGGAATCCGGACCAGCCACGCAGCGGTCAGCGTAGCCGAGACGCCACCGATTCGGGCCGCCGGGGTCCGCTGGTCCCACCTTCGCAATTTGGCTGATCGCAGGCTCGTCGGTCACATCGCTACGCACTCGCGGACCGGTGCAAGCGCGTTATCATGCGTCCTGCGGGACTCTGGGGCGGCTCTGCGGGAAGGCCCTATGACGCAGGGCGTCGGACAGCGGGTCGTGGTTGCAGGGGGTCGGCAGCCCATTTCAGGTCAGCGGCGTGACGTACCACCAGACCTCCGAGAGCTCCCGAGCGGGGACGCGGCAACTGCGTCGAACGCGGCTGCAAAGACGCGGCACCTCCGCTGGTTCGAACGAGCGGCTTGCGGCATCGTCGTGCAGTTCCCTCTCCGGCTCGGGTCGATGAGCGTCACGAGGATCGCGAACGGGACATCACTTGCCGACGGGTCGAGATTGCGCCCGGCCAAGCACTAGATGTCCAGGCGTGGGTTGCGCACGGCAGCCGCGCTGAGGTTGACCCTGTAACGGCCCATGGCCTCCCCTTCCCGGCTTCCCGCAGGTCGAGCTCGGGCATTCCGGGGAGGGCGCCGAGGGACTTGGAGATGGGCTCCCAGGACTCCTTCCAGCACTGGACTCGCAGCGCGGACGCCCCGGCCGACGTG